>JBLMZC010000008.1:0-103431 GCA_050258615.1 Deltaproteobacteria bacterium
AACGGGCCTACTAAAATAGTACCGGTGTTAAACCCTGCTACAGGCAAAATATGGATGGACCGTAACCTCGGGGCTAAAAGGGCAGCGACAATTAGTACAGATACAGATGCTTTTGGCGACCATTACCAGTGGGGAAGAAGATCAGACGGGCATCATTGTGTTAATTCACCGACCACAAGCACTCTCAGCAATTCCGATAAGCCATTGCACGGTAATTTTATTATAGCACCGAACAGCCCTAACGATTGGCGCAGTCCACAAAACAATAATTTGTGGCAGGGGGTTAATGGTATCAACAACCCTTGCCCTGATAATTACCGTGTACCTACCGAAGCCGAGTTGGATGCAGAGCGCCTTAGCTGGAGCAGCAACAATGCAGCAGGGGCTTTCTCATCGCCACTTAAATTGCCTGTTGCAGGTTTTCGCAACGCAATCAATGGTTCTTCTGGTGATGTGGGTTCCCGGGGATACTATTGGTCAAATACTGTTAGTAGTTCCAATTCTCGCGTCCTGTTGTTCAGCAGCAATGATGCAAGCATGGGAGGCAGCTACCGGGCACACGGGCGCTCGGTTCGTTGCATTAAGGATTAGCCCGATTTTATATAAGCTTCCGGGTTGTGCTGTACCTAATTTCAAGATTAATAATAAAAGTAATATAGAAAAATAATAAAAAAACCAATTTATAATATTTAAATCTAAAAACATGAAAAATTTTATTAAAACCACTGTCATAATAATATGCTTACTTTTTGCCTTCAACAGTATTTATTCCCAGACAACGATAATTACAGATGTCAACTCATATACAAGTGGTGAAATCACTGCTGTACTCGATGTTCACAGTACTAACAAAGGACTTATTATACCCCGGCTGACACTTTCAGCCCGCAATGGAATAACTAATCCTGCCACCGGGTTATTGATTTACCAGACTGACAATGATCCCGGTTTCTATTTTTATACAGGAAGTACATGGGTCATGCTTTCCACTACATTGATTACGAAAATCGCTGATGCTGACAGCGACACCAAAGTACAGGCTGAAAAGAATCAGGATGAAGACATTATTCGTTTCGACCTCGGAGGTATAGAACACATGATATTGAGGAGAAACCCCGGTGGAATCCCTTTGCTTGAGTTGCGCAATAGTATGGGAAATACCTTAATAGGCGAAAGTGCCGGGTTGACCACACAAGGCAGCAATAATACGGCAACAGGGTCACAATCAATGTTTTTCAATATTTCAGGGTCTTCAAATTCAGCTTTTGGGTTCCAGTCATTTCATAACAATAATTTTGGAAATGAAAATACAGCCCTGGGATACAAATCAATGTTCAGCAATCAGGCCGGATCACAAAATACTGCTGTTGGTTTTCATTCACTGTATACCAACGCCGGTAATAACAGGAATACAGCAATTGGACATGAAGCCATGTACTTTGGCAATAATCTGCCCCCATTCTCCCAGACTTTTAATACAGCGGTAGGATGTGAAGCACTGAAAGGAAGTAATAACCTGCCTTTAAACACCGGAACTCAAAACACTGCCGTTGGAGACAGGGCATTATTTGGCAATTCAAGTGGCCTTAATAACACAGCATCGGGAGTAAAAGCAATGTTCACCAATACTTCCGGCTCCAACAATGTGGCTTATGGTGTTGAATCCCTGTTCAGCAATACTACCGGAGGCAGTAATACCGCTATCGGGGAAGGAGCACTTTACTTGAACAACGGTGCTGTAAATACTGCAGTCGGATTTAAAGCAATGTATAATAACCTCAACAATTCTGATAACACAGCAGTAGGTGCAAACAGTATGTATACCAACTCGACCGGTGGATGGAATACAGCAACAGGATACTACTCCATGTACAACAACAATAACGGTAACTGGAATACTGCTGATGGTATTTATGCTCTCCAAACCAATACCGGGGGCTCAGAAAATACTTCAGTGGGTGCAACGGCTGATGTTGCATCTGGTACACAGACTAACTCTACTTCACTGGGATTTAACGCTATAGTCAATAACAGCAATAAAGTGAGAATTGGTAATACATTAGTAAATGTAATTGAAGGCCAGGTGGGTTGGTCATATCCATCTGATGCACGTTTCAAATTCAATATCCACGATGATAATGTTCCCGGACTGGAACTAATCAACAGATTACGGCCTGTGACGTATCAGTTTGATACTCGTATGTTTGATGCGCATATCAATAAGTACAGGCAAGAAACACCTGATCAGAATCAAAAAGCAGAACCTTTGTTTGAAGAAAGCACTGCGGTTATCCGTACTGGTTTTCTTGCACAGGAATTGGAAAAAGCTTGTAAAGAAATAGGATTTGAGTTCAGTGGATTACATATACCGAGCAGTGATGTTGATAATTATAGCATATCCTACGATAGTTTTGTTCCGGTACTTGTTAAAGCGATACAGGAACAGCAGAGGGAAATCAATAACCTGAAAACACAAAATGAGCATCTCATACAGAACAATGATCAGCTTAATTCAAGACTGGAGCGCCTCGAAACAGCTTTAGATCCAGCTTCTATGAAATAGCTGATTGTTTTGATATTAAAAATTTCAATAAAGCTTATAATGTATTTAGATTTCAGATCATCTTTACTTCACCCTTAATTCAGGATTAGTATTATCTTTGTCTTTTTAAAATAATCAAATAGCATATGATTAAGCTGCAGTTATCATTTTTAATCTTAGCATTTGCTGGAACCTTCAGCTATGCACAGCATACCATAACCGGTGAATTTCCTGTCCTGAAAGGAAGTAAGGTGATTCTGAAGGGATTCAATGGTTTTGATACATACCTCATTGACAGTTCCAGGGTCAATGACAAGGGAGTATTTATGCTGAAATATTCAGAATCAGACATTGGCATGGGCATTCTCAGTGATGACGAGAACAGACCCTATATCATAGTACTCTCAGGGGAGGATATCCGGCTGAAAGGCGAATTAATCAGTATGCCCGAAAGTGTAAGCATAACTGCAGGAGAAGAAAACCTGATATTTGCAAAGTATGCTGCAGAACACCCGCGCAGGCAGCAGATTCTCAGTGCCTGGGAGTTTCTGAAAAAAAAATATGAAACAGATTCACTTTTTATTTCTCACTCTGAAACAAAAAAAGCAATTGAAACTGAAATCGGGCGTCTCAATAATGAAGACCATGATTTTTTGAGAGCTCTGGACAAAAACTCATATATGGCATGGTATTTGCCGGTACGGAAGCTGGTAGGAAGTATCCCATATGTTGCACAATACAAGACTGAGGACATACCGGCTACAATAGCGGGATTGAGAAAGCTGGACTATACTGACAAGCGGCTTTGGAAAAGCGGCACCTACAGGGAAGCACTTGAAGGTCTTTACTGGCTGATTGAAAATATGGGCAAGCCGCTTGACAGCGTTTACAGGGAGATGAATATTGCTACTGATCATCTGATTGCCAACCTGTCGAACAATGAGGAAAAACTCAACATTGTGACCAATTATCTGTTCGGTCTGCTTGAAAAACATAGCCTCTTTGAAGCTGCCGAGTACCTCTCTGTCAAAGTTCTCACACAAAACAGCTGCACAATAACTGATAATCTTGCACGTCAGCTTGAAACCTACAGGGCAATGAAAAAAGGCAATACCGCTCCTGATATATTTTTCGCAGATGATGTGATCAGAAAAGGTATTGAACAGTCTGCAGCAAAACTTTCTGAAATCAAAGCAAAAAAAACACTCGTGGTTTTTGGGGCAAGCTGGTGCCCGAACTGCAAGGATGAACTTTCGCAGCTATCGTCAAAATATGAACTTTTTAAAAGTAGTGGCATTGAAGTCCTGTTTGTGTCGCTGGATACCGATAAAGAAGCATTTACAAAGTTTTCAGGCAGTTTACCATTTACAAGTATTTGTGACTACAAAAAATGGGATTCCAAAGCAGCAAAGGATTATTTCGTTATCGGAACCCCTACAATGTTTTTGCTTGATAATAGCAGGAAAATATTGCTGAGGCCCAATTCAGTAAAACACCTTTCAGCATGGCTCGAGAGTAATAATTGAGGAAAATCAGATTGCCGACTTTTGTAAATGCCATATTTGACATTTAAATAGAGAAAAAATGGATAAATCCCAAGATCTTTATTTGAATTTCATGACAATGATCTATAAATCATTCACTTATACCTAATATATAATTTTAATATAAAGGTTTTTATAAAGTAACTCATAACCGGATAATTGATTAAATACAAGATGAAATATAATACTCTCAATTTTTTCTAAAGAAACATACTGCCCCCTGCTCAGTGTTACCTCCAATGGTCTCTCCATGCAGTCCGGCTATAACGTGATCAGTACAGATTGAGACAGAATAACCAAACCAATTACTATTTGCACTATAAGGTGTGAGTTTTACCTGCTGAGTCCATTCCGCACTGCTGCGCACAAAAACATATACAGATCCTTTATATGAATTATCACCATAAGCTCCGATTGCACAATGATTTTCGTTAATAGCAACACAAAATCCAAATAAATCACCGGATGCACCTTCAGAAGACAGGAGTTTAACCTGTTCTGACCATGTATTTCCAGAACGATAAAAAATATAAGCTGATCCCTGGTTGACCTGACTTCCAATATCATCCATATATACCCCAACTATAGCGTAATCTCCGTTTATAGCTACAGAATTGCCAAATTCATCATTAGCAGCTCCATCAGAAGCTGTGAGCTTTGCCTGCTCAGACCATGTATTTCCAGAACGATAAAAAATATAAGCTGATCCCTGGCTGGCCTGGCTGCCGATATCATCTGAAAAAGCACCTATGATAGCATAATCTCCATCAATTGCAACAGAAATGCCAAAATCATCATATGCAGCTCCATCAGAAGCTGTGAGCTTTGCCTGCTCAGACCAAAAGACACTGACACGTTTATATATATATGCTGAGCCTGAATACGAATTATCACCATATGCTCCTACAATTGCATAATTTCCACTTATTGAAACAGAATACCCAAAAAAATCACCTGATGTACCATCTGAAGCCAACAGTTTTGCTTGTTGAGACCAATTAGTTCCATTTCGTACAAAAATATAAGCAGAGCCTCTCAAAGACTCATCAGCATAAGCCCCGACAATTGCATAATCACCATCTATTGAAACAGATTGACCAAAAAAACCACCTGCACCGTCTGCAGCAGTCAGTTTTGCCTGCTGAGTCCATGATGAACCGTTTCGTACGAAAATATATGCAGATCCCTGATCAATATTATCTTCAATATCATCGTCTATGGCACTGATAATAGCATAATCACCAGAAATTGAAACAGCACGTCCAAAATGATCATATGCAGCTCCATCAGAAGCTGTTTTCACAAGGTTTTCATGAACAGAAATGTCATTTGTACCCCATGGAGATATGTTTGCATTGGTTAATGATCTCCAAGCCGTACCATCATAACCTTCAAAGTCCCTGGCATTGTTGTTCCAGCGCACAGTACCAGGACCTGGTGTTAAAGTATCATCATTGATCCTGATCTTGCCGTTGACATCAAGCTTTTGAGAAGGAGATGCGGTGCCAATTCCAACCCTTCCCGGATTAATAAAAGAATATTCCAAAGTAGTCCTGCTGAATGTAATAAAATATGTACCGGCAGGACTGACCGGAATGTTAGGGCCATTCAGGGTTCCGGTACCGGACGGGAAGGAATTGGAGCCCCAGTTGTTGGTCCAGCTACCATTTTCCCTGAATTTTAACTCATTGGCACTCAAAGTAAATGTTCCTGTCCAGATACCGGAGCCAGAAAAAGTCTCAGTCAAATTATGATCATTTGTCCAGTTGCCGGAAGGTGTTGCTGTCCCAATGATGGAGATCTGAGTATATCCGGGACTGTCACCCAAACCAATCAGGATAAAAATTAATGCAATAAAATTTTTCATACGAATAGATTTAAAGATTTTATTTACATAGACTTTTAATAAAATTAACACAATACCGGAAGCAGGCTAAGGCTGGAATTTAAAGAAAATGAATTAACAAAACAATAGGGCTTTTAGAGTAAATTTTCAAGCTTTACACTGCCTCAACAATTTAATACTATCATTTTCGGTTACAATTTGATTAAACGAACATTCAATTGCATTTAGTAAACTTACATGAAATTGATTTTTTTTTGGAAAATCATTATTATTCCTTTAACTTTCAACATACAAATATATCACAGAAATTCAAAAAAATCAATGGTTTAGTGTTAATTTTATTATAAAAATAAAAAGTATCTTAGCAATTGCCCGGAAGTTTTGTAATAACAGTTCAGTAAATATAATGTAACAAGTTTATTGCTCAGAATTTTCACAAAAAGGATTAAAAGCTTACTAAGAATAGCATTATTTTTCTGATGTAAGCCTCCATTAACCTTTAAAGCATTCAAATATTTAATGAAACTTGTGGCTCCCCGGATAATTCAAAAGTTCAACAGATTGACATGGAGCAAAAAAGCGATAATTATCAGATATTATTGCCGACCAAAAAAATTTCATCAACACAGCCAATGCAGAATTTCTGCAACATATAGTAATTATAATTATTTAGAATTTATTTAAACAAAATCAATCTTAAGTTGTAATATAATCTGTACTATATAATTCTGAATATAAATCCAATTAAAGCGTAATAAAACATGGCAAAATTTGAATTATTGATGCCAAAACTTGGGGAAAGTGTCCAGGAGGCAACCATTATTAACTGGTTCAAAAAACCTGGTGATAAGGTAGAAGAAGATGAAGCCATTCTCGAAATAGCTACTGATAAGGTTGACAGTGAAATTCCATCACCAGTCGATGGAATTATAGAAAAGGTTTTCTTTGAAACAAATGCAGTTGTTCCGGTAGGTGAAGTTATTGCTATAATAAATCTGGATGGTGATGAAGCATTAATGGTGCAGGAAACAGCTGGTTCTGATTCAACAGGGAAAGTTGAAGAAAGCAAAAATGTAATAAAGGAAAGTAAAGTTGAGCTGGCTGACACAGTGAGTACCAGGTTTTATTCTCCTTTGGTAAAAAGCATTGCAAAAGTTGAAAATATAAGTATTTCTGAGCTTGAAACACTTAAAGGATCAGGAACAGGAGGCAGAGTTCGCAAGCAGGATGTATTGAAATATATTGATACCAGAACTCAGATTACACCAGTGGAGGAAAAACCTGCAATATCAAAATCAACACCTCCAATTAAAGCTCCTGAAGTAAGTGTTGCTGCCGGAGATCAGATTGTGGAAATGGACAGAATGCGCAGATTGATAGCTGATCATATGGTAATGTCCAAGCAGGTATCACCTCATGTCTGCAATTTCATTGAAGCTGATGTCACAAACCTGGTTTTATGGAGGGATAAAGTCAAGGATGTTTTCTTCAATCAGGAAAAGACAAAACTGACCTTTATGCCGGTATTCGTAGAACTTACGGCCAAAGCGCTTAAGGAATTTCCGGGCATCAATGCTTCGGTTGATGGCTACAATATAATATTAAGAAAAGATATTAATATTGGTATGGCAGTTGCACTACCTACAGGTAACCTCATTGTGCCGGTAGTTAAAAATGCTGATCAGAAAAGCCTCATAGGTCTGGCACATACTGTTAATGACCTTGCAGATGCTGCCCGAAAAAATAAGTTGATGCCTGATGATATTCAGAATGGCACTTTTACAATATCAAATTTCGGCACTTTCAAAAATCTGTCGGGAACCCCTATCATTAATCAGCCGCAGGTTGCCATACTTGCAACCGGTAATATAGAGAAAAAGCCTGCAGTGCTCGAAACTCCTACAGGCGATGTAATCGCAATCAGGCATAAAATGATGCTTTCAATGTCTTATGATCATAGAGTTGTAGATGGGGCACTTGCCGGGGCATTCATGTACAGATTGAAAGAAATACTTGAAAGTTTTGATATAAACAGATCATTATAACCGACTTTAAAAAATATTATGTTAGTTAAAAATGATTCAAACAATGGATTCAAAATGAATTTTTACAACTTTTAATCTTTACTCCCAATAACTTTGGGATTACTTATAACTTTTAACTTTTCACTTTTAACTTAGGAATAAAATGAGTTTTTCAGATGTAAAAAAGAGATTTGGAATAAAATCAACCGATAAAGAAATTCTTGCAAAATGGTTCAGGATACTGCTCAGAGGAAGGTCATGGGATGACAGGGCACCTAATTATCTCAAGCAGGCAATTGGCTGGTCCTATCATGCTCCTGTAGCAGGACACGAAGGAATTCAGCTTGCGATCGGCCAGATTTTTGAAAAAGGACGAGATCACCTTTATCCTTACTATAGAGATATGGTTACTGCTTTATCAGCCGGACTAACATCCGAAGAAATAGTACTGAACGGCATATCCAAGGATGGAGATATAGCAGGAGGAGGAAGACACATGAGTAATCACTTCGCAAAACCTGAGTGGAATATTCATAATGTCTCGTCGTGTACCGGCAATCATACACTTCATGCTACAGGTACAGCGAGAGCTATGAAATATTATGGCCATGAAGGTCTTGTAATAAGTTCGCAGGGTGAGTCCTCAGTCTCTGAAGGATATGTCTATGAAGCAATTAACGGAGCAAGTACTGAAAAACTTCCTGTAATATTTGTATTCCAGGACAATGGTTATGGAATATCTGTTCCAAAAAAGGATCAGACGGCCAACCGGAAGGTTGCAAACAATTTCCTGGGGTTCAAAAATCTCAGAATAATACATTGTAATGGAAAAGATGTTTTTGACTCAATGAATGCTATGACAGAAGCTAAAACATGGGTTGAGAAAGAGGGTATGCCGGTCATTGTTCAGGCTAACTGTGTGAGGATACACTCACATTCAAATTCCGACAGGCATGAATTGTACAGGGATGATCAGGAACTGAATTATGTAGCTGGCTATGATCCGGTAGCTAAATTCAGAAGAATGCTGCTGAGATATAATAGATTTACTGAAGCAGAGCTTGAGGCAATTGAGGCTGAAATTAAGGAAGAGGTAAAAGCTGCTCATAAAAAAGCCATCATATCAGCTGATCCTGATCCAGCTTCCATTCATGATTTTGTTATTGCAGATGCATACATTTCAAAGAAATATCCGGAGGGTTTGCATAACCATGAAGGACCTAAAATAAAGCTTATCGAAGCAATAAATGAAACTCTTAAAGCTGAATTCAGACACAACCCGGATACTTTTATCTGGGGGCAGGACATTGCAAATAAAGAAAAAGGAGGCATTTTCAATGTTTCAAAAGGTATGCAGAAAGAATTCGGTGCCAAAAGAGTTTTTAATGCACCTATTGCAGAAGATTTCATCATGGGCACAGCAAATGGAATGTCCAGATTCGATCAGAAAATAAGGGTTGTGGTAGAAGGAGCAGAGTTTGCAGATTATTTCTGGCCTGCTATGGAGCAATTCGTCGATACCAGCCATGACTATTGGAGATCAAAAGGTCAGTTTTCACCAAATATTACTGTCAGGCTGGCATCCGGAGGATATATTGGTGGCGGTTTATATCATTCTCAGACTATTGAGGGTGCTTTGACTACATTTCCGGGAGTCAGGGTTGTTTACCCATCATTTGCTGATGATGCAGCAGGTCTTTTAAGGACATCCATGCGATCAAAAGGGGTAACAGTTTTTATGGAACCTAAAGCCCTGTACAATGCACCTGTAGCTGCAACTCCTGTACCTGATGATTTTGAGGTACCTTTTGGTAAAGCCAGAATTAGAAAATCAGGAAATGATCTGACTGTGATAACTTATGGTAACACTACACATATGTGCATTGAAGCAGCGGAATCACTCGAAAAAGATTCCGGAGTTTCCATTGAAGTAATTGATCTGAGATCGCTGCTTCCTCTTGACAAAGACACAATACTAAATTCCGTTAAAAAAACAGGGAAAGTAGTGATAGTACATGAGGACAAGGTTTTTTCAGGATTCGGTGCTGAAGTGGCCGCAACTATTTCAGATGATGTTTTTCAATATCTTGATGGGCCGGTCAAAAGAGTCGGAGCAACATTTACTCCAATTGGTTTCAACCGGATACTGGAAAATGCCATTTTGCCAAATACTGAAAAAATCACTAAAGCGATAAAAGAATTGCTGGAATATTAGTGCAATATTCATCCTGATAATCAATAATAATAATAAATAAAGACCATTTAAAAAAAGGCAAATTTTATGAATTTCAATGATTTTTTCTCTGAGAACTGACACTTTGGTAAGTTGACAGAACGAAGGAAAACCATTGAATATCAACACCCTGAAGGTTTTTTTAATGACGTAAATTTTAGTGAGCAGGGTAACTGATTTTCAATATTATATTACTTATTATACAAACTCAAACATAAAGCTTAAATTAAAAAAAAATTTCAATGAATAAAAAAGCAATAATCTATAGTTTTAATACGATAAAAACAGCTAAAGCTGTGAAAATGATTACAGAACAATTCGATGAAAATGAAATAGAACTCATCAATGCTGAAGATCTGACTGCAGAAAAATTCCTTTCTTATAATCATTTTATTCTTGGAGTACCTACCTGGTTCGATGGAGAATTGCCAAATTACTGGGATGAATTTGTACCTGAAATAGAGGATATGGATCTGAAAACTAAGAAATTTGCGATTTTTGGTAACGGCAACCAAAAGGAATATTCTGAAAATTTTGTTGATGGAATCGGATTGATGGCCCATATACTTGAAAGTCGTGGTGCAAATATCATCGGGCACACATCAACTGAAGGTTACACATTCGAAAAATCAAGAGCACTACGAAATGGTAAATTTCTGGGACTGGCTCTCGATTTTGAGAACCAGTCAGCAAAAAACAAAGACCGGATAACAAACTGGATTAAACAAATTAAAAATGAATTTAATGTGTAATCATTTGAATGAAAGGCATTTATATGTATACTGAATAAAATAATTCTTCAATATTTATCAATTTATTTAAAGGTGGCTTATTTAGATCAAAGTCATTGTTTGACATTAGTTTAAATCACCGCAAAATACTAATCATAAATCAATTTTCAGGCAAAAAAAGACTAGCTTTGTAAAAAATTGATTAGTCAAAATGCTGAGATTAAATGTACTTTCGATTATTATTTTTTTTAATAATATATCTTTACTTTCAGGGCAATCCGAAAACACAGATTTTGTTAGCCTGGAGGATACTATCCGTAAAAAGTCACATCTCAATGCCTTCATTTCCACAATTGCCATAGATGGTACTATATTATTGATTGACAGATACATATATAATAAAACCTTTTCACGGATCGATTTCAATATTATAAAAAGAAATTTTCGCTCAGGATTCAGATGGGATAATGACGGTTTTCAAACCAACATGTTTGATCACCCGGCTCATGGAAGTTTCAATTATAACAGTTGCCGGTACAATGGACTAACTTACTTGGAATCTGTTCCGTATAGTGTGCTTAGCAGTCTTATCTGGGAATTTTTTTGTGAAAATGAACCACCTTCAGCCAATGACCTCATTTCATCCTCAATAGGCGGACTGGCTGTAGGTGAGGTAACCGGAAGAATTGCTCAGACCATAAATGCACCGTATCGTAAAGGTATAAAAAGGACCGGTTCAGAAATACTAAGTTTTATGATCACTCCTACTATTACCTTGCAACGCTTATTTGAAGGTCAAATTTGGAAAAACGAAGAAAAAACTAAAATAAAAAATATTCCGGTCAGATTCCAGATTGGTTTAGGCCTTGAGTGCTTTTCAGGTTATAAGAATACCCTTGCAGACAGTTGGAAATCATCAATTTTTTTCAATGCCAACTATAATGATCCGTTTAAAGAAAAACCTGTCAGACCATTTGATCATTTTAAGCTAAGATCAAGAATTAATGCAACCGGAAATCAGCCCTTTTTAAACAAATTAAATATTGAAGCTGTCATCCTCGGGAAAAAACTTGAGTTAAAAAATGAAGGTAGGGTATTTATTGGTATTTTTCAGCATTATGATTTTTATGATTCCGACACAATTAGCCATAGTATTACTACAATACCATATAAACTTGCGGCTCCTGCATCCTATGGCATAGGAGTTTTATTTAGTAAAAATACAAAACTTGTTAAACTAAGCAGTTCAGCACATTTGTCGGTAGTGTTAACCGGGGCAACATTGACAGATCACTATAACATTAATAAACGCAATTACAATCTTGGAGCAGGATATTCAGGAAAATTACATTCTGCTTTAGATTATTGCAATAAGGTATTCCTAAAAATGGATTTCCATTTTTTTCATTTATTTACATGGAAAGGAATTCCACCCGGAACTGTGGTTACTGATGAAAATCTTTTCTCTTATCAGGGTGACCGCGGTAGTGCATTTGTCTTTATGTTTATACCGGCAATTGAGTTCAATATAATCAAACAATTATCCCTGAGTATTGAAATGATGCTGAACTATAGGAAGAATCATTATAAATATTTCGAAAATGTAAAAAAAACAACTTTTGAATTGTCAGGCAATATTATATATAATTTTTAAAATATATTTGCGTTAACAAAAAAGCTGAGGTGTCAGTTAATTAAATGCGGATTTATAAAATTAAAATGAAAAATCAACTATATGAAATGTCCAAATTGTATCAATGTTGACCTTATTATGTCTGAAAGACAGGGAATAGAAATCGATTACTGTCCGAGTTGCCGGGGAATCTGGCTTGACAGGGGAGAACTAGATAAAATAATTGAAAAATCAATTATATCAGAGACAGGAATGGGTTCTCCCATTTCACACCAGCAATATAAAGGCAAGAAACATCAAGATTATGACGATTACTACAAGAAACGTAAACGTCACTGGCTGGATGAATTATTTGATTGATTTTCATGTATTTACCAGAGGTTATTTTAATTGCTGTCGGATTATCATTCGACACTTTTGCAGTTTCCGTTTCTTCTGGCCTATGTATAAAAGACATTAAGTTCCTTCAGGCAGTAAGGGTAGCAATTGTACTTGCTGTTTTTCAGGCAATAATGCCTTTAATAGGTTGGTTAGGCGGAATTCAGATCGAGAAATATTTGAGCCGGTTCGATCACTGGATCGCTTTTGGACTTCTTTCGGTTCTTGGTATAAAGATGATTATTGAGAGCTTAAAAAATGAAGAAAACAAAAAACTCAATCCACTGATACCTAAGGTATTGATTCTCATGGCCCTGGCTACAAGCATCGATGCTTTTGTTGTAGGATTGAGTTTTGCTTTTATCAGAACCAATATATTGCTGGCAGCAATAATAATCGGCTTTGTTACCTTCATTTTTTCGATGATTGGTATGCTTGCCGGGAAAAAAATCAGTGGAAAATTTGGCACCAAAATGGAAATACTTGGGGGGCTGATACTGATTGGGATTGGCATTAAAGTACTTTTGAGTCATATTTGACTTAAGCACAATAACTTTATTAAAACACATTTTTCAGCTAATAATACACAGAATTTCTTATGTTTTTGATAAGCAATTAGCTTTTAACCCAATTTGCCAATAAATACCGTATAGTTTTTCCCATATTTTTTCGCACATTTCGGACAGGTTGTGTACCACATAAAGAGTTTTTCAGTTTTTAAACCTTTTTCTGTAAGTTTTAAATTATAATCATTTGCCCATTTACCGGTATCCTTAAAAGGCCCTTCATAGACTTTGCAATAATAATCACCTGACATTCTGTAAGTTTCACAGCCATTGACTTCTTTGTCTGTAGCCAGATATACATCCATATTCCATTTACTGGTATGATCAGACAGACAAAGCCATTCAGGGGATTCCGCACCTGAATTTTCCATTTTTTTGCTCAGTTTTCGCATTGCACTGCCAAAATTCAATGGCATAAAAAAGAATGTACAAACTTTTTCTTTGATGAAAGTTTTTTCATTCCATCTGATCATCTTACCATCCCAGGGCTCAGGATTGAAAGGAGGACAGCAATCAAATTCTTGTTTGTTTTCAGTACTCATATCAATAGTTTTAGGATTACAAAATTAAGATTTTTTTATCAAAAAATCAATTAAAAGATCAAAGTTCAAATAAAAATAATTCAATTTGTTTTAACGAAATAATGATTATTATTTCCGGATTTTGTTCATTTATTTCAATCAAAATATAAATCAATTATTTTTAATAAATTTTGGTAATAGGTTCTTGGTTCACTTAAGTAAAAAATGTAAATTTGTAAAAAAAATGATTATGCCTGAAATATCAAGATTTTATGGGATTATAGTATATATGTTTTTTAATGATCATTACCCACCTCATTTCAAGATCAAATATAATGAATTTGAGGCTAATATCTTGATTGAAAGTGGTAATTTATTAAATGGTGATATTCCAATTAGCAAGTTGAAACTTATTCAGGCATGGACTGAAATACATAAAGATGAACTATTAAGGATTTGGGAAACTAAAGAATTTCATAAAATTGAACCTCTAAGGTAGATGATAAGAGTAGCTAAGATATTAAAAATCGAGAATTTCCATATTTTATGCGAAATGAACAATGGCATAATAAAAAGAATAGATGTGTTAAAGTGCATTAATGATCATTCACATTTAAAAGGAATATTATCTCTGAAAAACTGGAACGAGTTTCAAAAGGTTAAAATTGGTGAATTTGGAGAATTGACTTGGGAAAAGGTAATAGAGATCGATAATGAGAATTGGAATTATGACATTTCGCCTGAATTTATTTTTTTTAATGGAGTTACAGTAAAATGACCCTATAAGTTTACATTCTTGATTCTTTAATTTACAAAATAAATAATTCAAACTCTTCAATATTAGTCTCCAATCCACTCAACATTGAGAGATGAACATTACCTGACTTTGACAACACTGAATGACCATTAGTAGCTTACAATTAAACGTCTTAATTCCAGATTTTATTTATTGTATTTTCTCAAGAAATTTATATCAAATCCAAATCTTTACAAGAAATGCATAAGAAATTTTCAAATATGTCTGAATATGTTATAAATTTGGCAAATTTTAAAATTTCAGTTAAAATGGATAAATTTCTAAACAGACATATAGGTATTGACGAAAAAAGTGCTGCTTCAATGCACAAAACTATCAGAGTTAAAGATAATGATGACTTAATATACAATACAGTACCTGACAACATCAGGGACAATGAAACCCTGAAATTACCTAATCCTCTCTCAGAATATGATTATCTGAAGCATATCAGGAATATTGCTGTAATGAATAAAGTTTATACAAGTCTCATAGGCCAGGGATATTATGGAACCATAATTCCATCTGTGATAAGAAAAAACATTTTTGAAAATCCGGGCTGGTACACTCAATATACTCCTTACCAGGCTGAAATCTCACAGGGCAGACTCGAAGCTTTATTGAATTACCAGACCATGGTAGCTGACATTACAGGATTACCCATTGTGAATTCTTCCCTGCTGGATGAAGGTACTGCAGCTGCTGAAGCCCTTTGGATGATGTATGATGCACAGTCCAAAAGATTGAAATCAAACCCCGATGCTAAAGTCTTCATTGATAATCGAATATTTCCTCAAACTAAGGAAGTGATAGAGACGCGTGCTGAAGCAAGAAGTATTAACATTGAATATGGAGATTACAAAGGATTAAAACTCACTGATGATTATTTTGGGATAATCATACAATATCCAAATTCAGAAGGATCAGTAGAAGACTATCGTGAATTGATAAGCAATGCCAGGAGCAAAGGAATAATAACAACAATGATTGCTGATATACTTAGTCTTACATTATTAACACCTCCTGGAGAACTTGGAGCAGACATTGCAGTTGGAAGCACTCAAAGGTTTGGTATTCCAGTTGGTTTCGGGGGTCCTCATGCTGCATATTTTGCAACAAGCGAAGACTATAAAAGAAAAATACCAGGAAGGATAATTGGAGTTTCCGTTGACAGAAACGGTAAAAAATCTTACAGAATGGCACTGCAGACCAGGGAGCAACATATAAAAAGGGAGAAAGCAACATCCAATATATGTACAGCTCAGGCATTGCTGGCAATCATGGCCGGTTTTTATGGCCAATATCATGGCAAAAGCGGACTGGTCAGCGTTGCAAAAGCTGTTTTTAATAAAACATCATCTTTAAATGAAACACTAAAATCATATGGTTTTCAATCAGAAAACAATTGTTTTTTTGACACGCTAACTTTCAGATTAAATGACAAACAGATTGTTGACATAAGGGATTACCTTTTAGCAAAGGAAATAAATATTTTCTACAGTGAGAATCAGGTATCAATCAGCATTGATGAAACTACCTCAGATTTTATTCTGAATGAGGTCTGCGAAGCATTCGCCAATGTGAACGGAATTGATCACAGGGAAATGAAAAATGGCAGGTCATTTGAAGAGCTGATCCCTGATTCACTACAGAGAAAATCTGATTTTATGGCCCATGATATCTTCAATCAATACAGAAGTGAATCTGAGCTGATGCGTTATATGAAAAGGCTGGAAAACAAGGATCTTTCACTTGTGCATAGTATGATCTCACTAGGTAGCTGTACGATGAAACTGAATTCAGCTACCGAAATGACACCTGTGGTATGGTCTGAATTTGGCAATATTCACCCATTCGTTCCTGAAAATCAGGCAAAAGGTTACAAAATGATGATCTCAGAATTAAAGAACTATCTTTGCGAAATCACAGGATTTGATGATTGTACATTTCAGCCAAATTCAGGTGCACAAGGTGAATTTACGGGATTAATGGTGATTAGGGCTTATCATAAAAATTCAGACAATCCACAGAGAACAATCGCCCTTGTACCTGCTTCAGCACATGGCACTAATCCTGCAAGTGCAATAATGGCCGGAATGGAAGTCGTAATTGTCAATAGTGACGAACGGGGGAATATCGATGTGGAGGATTTAAAAATAAAAGCTGAACAACACAAAGATAATTTATCTTGCCTGATGGTTACTTATCCAAGTACACATGGAGTATTTGAAAAAAGTATAGTTGAAATATGTGAAATTATTCATAATAATGGAGGACTTGTCTATATGGATGGTGCCAATATGAATGCCCAGATCGGTATCACAAAGCCGAGTATCATTGGAGCAGACATTTGCCATTTAAACCTCCATAAGACCTTTGCAATTCCTCATGGAGGCGGAGGACCCGGAGTCGGACCTGTTCTGGCAAACAAGAAACTTTCAAAATTTTTGCCACATCATATATTTGATACCAATTTAAAGGAAAATTCTATAAAAGCCGTATCATCGGCTCCATTTGGAAGCGCGAGCATACTGGTTATTTCTCATGCATATATAAGAATGATGGGAGCTCAGGGACTGAAAAAAGCCACCGAAGTGGCAATATTGAATGCAAATTATCTCAGGGCAAGATTATCAGAAGATTATAACATTGTATATACAAATTCACGTGGTTTTGTCGCACACGAGATGATTCTTGATCTCAGACAATTTAAACCTTATAACATCACGTCTGAGGATGTAGCCAAAAGATTGATGGATTATGGATTCCATGCCCCGACAGTATCTTTCCCAGTGCATGACACCCTGATGATAGAACCGACCGAAAGTGAAAGCAAGGAAGAATTGGACAGATTCTGCGATGCCATGCATTCGATAAGGCTTGAAATTGAAGAGATTATTGATGGCAAATACGATCAGGAAAACAATCTGTTGAAAAATGCTCCACATACTGCTGAAATGGTCACAGCTGATGAATGGATATTTCCTTATTCCAGAAATCAGGCAGCTTATCCGCTTCCATATCTGAAAACCAGGTTTAAGTTCTGGCCTTCAGTAGCGAGAATTGATAATGCATACGGTGACAGAAATCTGTTTTGTGTGTGCCCTCCAATAGAGAGTTATATGGATTAATTAATTTATCATTTATGTTGTAAGGATAAAAGTTTTTTAATGTTGTTTTTTGTTTTTATAATATTAGTTATAAAAATTAGCAATTATTTTTGTTTTTATTTATAATTTCTATTGTGTTTCATATATTTGTAAAAACAATTTAAATGAATTATTCTGAAATCCTTATTGACCTAAAACAAAGCCTTTACAATAAATTCAATGAAAATGTAAAGGATGTAATATTATTTGGTTCACAGATCAATGAAGCTGCTCCACCTAATTCAGATTTTGATATTCTTATTATTGTCAACCGAAATGTCAACTGGAAATTGGAAAAACAGGTATCAGATATATGTTTTGATATTGAATTAAAATATGGGATTTTTTTAGATGTACACATATTATCAAAAGATGAAGTTGAACAACCCAGAGGAAAACAACCAATATTTGAAAATGCATTAAAAAATGGTATTTACGCATAATGGATATTAATACCAGAAATGATCTAATAAAATATAGATTGGAACAAGAAATAGAAACCATTGAACTTGTGGAATTTCTTATTGCTTCAAAGGAATTTGATTTAGCTATTAACAGAATTTATTACGGAATGTATTATTCTTTGACTGCATTGGCATTAAAACATGAGTTTAATACTTCCAAACATATTCAACTCATCGGATGGTTTAATAAACAATTTATTGCATCAGCACTTATTGATAAAAGATTTGGCAGGATTATTCGTCTTGCCTATCAAAACAGGACAAAAGGAGATTATGATGCTTATGTCACCTTTGAAAAGAGGAAGTAACTGAAATGCTTTCCGAAATGAAGGATTTTATTAAAGAAATATCAAAAATACTTGTAAATTAAAATAATGACATTAGTTATCACAGGAGCAGCAGGATTTATTTCATCAGGTTTCATAGGATATCTCAATGAAAAATATCCTTATTTAAAAATCATTGCAGTTGATAAATTCAACAATGAGAGAAAAAAGAAAAATCTAGAGAGAAAACTGATTTACTCGTTTATTGACAGGGACGAACTATTCACAGAGGTAAATATTGATTTTAGCAGCATTGATTTTGTCATTCACTTAGGAGCACGGACTGATACCACAGAAGTGAATTCATACATTTTTGAAAAACTCAATCTTGGATATTCAAAAAATATCTGGAATAAATGTGTGGAGTATCAAATTCCACTTATATATGCATCAAGTGCAGCTACTTATGGAGATGGAGCACTTGGATTTGATGATGATGAAAATCTCATACCACTTCTTAAACCTCTCAATCCATACGGTGAATCAAAAAATGATTTTGATAAGTGGGTTTTGACCCAGGAAGCCAAACCACCTTTTTGGGCAGGATTGAAATTTTTCAATGTTTTCGGACCAAATGAATATCACAAAGGGAGAATGGCTTCAGTCGTTTTTCATGCTTACAATCAGATTATTGAAACAGGTAACTTGAAATTATTCCGCTCTCATAAACCTGAATATAAAGATGGTGGCCAGCTTCGCGATTTTATTTATGTTAAGGATATTTTCAAGGTGATTGATTTTATTTTTTCGAATAAATTAAATTTTAGTTCAGGCATTTACAATCTTGGCTCCGGTAAAGCCCGAACATTTCTCGATCTTGCCATGAGTGTATTTTATGCGATGGATAGAAAACCCACTATAAGCTTCGTTGACACTCCCCTGGATATCAGAGATAAATACCAGTATTACACCAAAGCTGAAATGGATAAACTTCGACTTCAAGGTTATCTTGCAGCTTTTTATTCGCTGGAAGCAGGAGTAATAGACTATGTTAGGAATTATCTGATGGCAGGGACAACTCTATAGCTTTTGGTGAACCTGTGAGGCTCGAGCAGAAATATTAATTCCTATATTAAAGTTTTTTGTTGCCGATTTCAATGTATGTACTTTACAGGGTAAAAGTTAGACCATTTACAATTATTCTTTAGTCCAGTTGAATAGCAGTACTGGCACTTCGGTCAGCATCCTGGAACTGACACTGACACTTTGGTCAGTACAGGCACTTCGGTCAGCATTTAAAATATAATGCCGATGCAATAGCTGTTGAGGCTAATATTGTTGGACTATTACAGTTATGCTTTAGGTATTAATTATAAACAAATAGCCATATTTACAATTATTATCCAGCAAAATATGCCAAATTTTATAATATCTTGGTGAACTTACATAAAAAAGTATGGATTCAAAACCATTAAATTAGAGCCATGCCAGTTTAAACCCAAATTACCCATTAGCGTAATTTGCCCTTTGGGCTGACATAAACAATTTCAAAGAATTGTTTTATCAGGGTTAACACTGGGTTAAATAAAAATTTGCATTTACCAACGCTATTTCATAAGAATAACATGAAGAATGAATTTAATATTTTACTACCCAATATTATTTCCTATGTTATTTATAATTGTTATAATAACCGAATTATATTTTCTTTAATAAAGTTTTAATAACAAAAAACATTTAATTTTGCTTGATAATTAGTTTAATTTTAATTCTTAAAAATAATACAATGAAAAAACACAATTTCTATGCCGGACCCTCAATCCTTCCTGAAATCGTCTATGAAAAGACAAAAGAAGCCATAGATGATTTTGCAGGAACAGGAGTTTCTCTTATGAGTATCAGTCACAGAAGCAAACAATTTGAAGCTGTTATCAATGAATCACAGGAAATATTTAAGGAACTGCTCAATATACCTGAAGGATATCAGGTAATATTTGTAGGTGGTGGTGCCAGTACACAATTTTTTACAGTGCCATTCAATTTGCTCGAAAAGAAAGCAGCCTACCTAAATACAGGCACATGGGCCAATACTGCATTAAAAGAAGCCAGGAATTTCGGAGAAATCATTGAAGTTGCTTCTTCAGCAGATAAAAACTACAATTATATACCTAAGGGTTTTGATGTACCAGGGGATGTTGATTATTTTCATATCACTACTAATAATACAATATTTGGAACAGAGATGAAAGAAGATTATGATTTTGGTGTTCCGCTGGTAGCTGATATGTCTTCTGATTTTTGTTCCCGACCTCTTGATGTTTCCAAATATGCATTGATATATGCAGGTGCACAAAAAAACGTAGGCCCTGCTGGTGTTACAGTAGTAATAGTTAAAGAGGATATTCTGGGCAAAGTTAGCAGGACATTACCTGCCATGGTTGATTATCGTACTCATATCAAAAAAGGTTCAATGCACAACACCCCTCCGGTTCTTCCTATATTTGCAATGCTTGAAACCATGAAATGGATAAAAGGTCTAGGTGGAGTTGAAGTTATTCAGAAAATGAACATTGAAAAAGCAGGTATTCTTTATGATGAAATAGAAAGAAATAAAATGTTCAAACCCACAGTTGCTGATCCAGTTGACAGGTCATTGATGAATATTACTTTTGTAATGAATGAGGGATTTGAGGAACATGAAAAGGCATTTCTTGATCTTGCAGCTGAACGGGATATACTGGGTATTAAGGGGCACAGATCAGTTGGTGGATTCAGGGCAAGTACCTACAATGCACTGCCACTGGAAAGTGTAAAGGTTTTAATCCAGGCAATGCAGGATTTTGAAAAAAGATTTTAATCATCCATTAATTTATAATATGAATGTTCTTTTAGCTACCGACAAACCATTTACTCCTGTTGCAGTCGATCAGATTAAGTCGATTATTGAGGAAAATGGTCTTGAGTTTTTAAAACTCGAAAAATACACTGATAAACAGCAATTACTTGATGCAGTTAAAAATGCTAATGCCATAATCATAAGAAGTGATATTATTGATAGGGAAGTCATAGAAGCAGCAAAAGAATTGAAAATTGTGGTAAGGGCAGGAGCAGGATATGATAATGTCGATCTGCAGGCAGCTACAGAAAAAAATGTGGTGGTAATGAATACTCCGGGACAAAACTCCAATGCAGTAGCTGAACTTGCTTTCGGGATGATGATTTATGCAGCAAGGAAAAAATTTGATGGCAGCTCTGGTACCGAATTGAAAGACAAAAAAATTGGCTTGCATGCTTTTGGAAATGTTGGCCGGAATGTGGCAAGAATTGCCAAAGGTTTTGGTATGGAAGTTTATGCATATGATCCATTTATTTCAGTAGAGGAATTTGTTAAGGAAGGAGTAATACCAGTAGACACTATTGAAGAATTATATTCAATATGTGAGTATATTTCACTTCATATTCCGGCAAATGCCCAGACAAAAAAATCGATAAATTACGATCTGCTCAAAAATCTGCCAAAAGGAGCTACAATTGTTAATACTGCACGAAAAGAAGTAATTGACGAAGATGGTTTGTTGCAGGTAATGGGTGAAAGAGAGGATATCAGATATGTTTCAGATATTTCACCTGATAAAACTGCTGAATTCAATGAAAAATTTGCTTCAAGAGTGTTTTTCTCGCCAAAAAAAATGGGAGCTCAAACCTCGGAAGCTAATATAAATGCAGGTCTTGCTGCAGCAAGACAGATAGCAGGATTTTTTAAGAATGGTGACACAACATTTAAGGTTAACTGAGAATAGAAATTCTCAATTTTTAATAATTAATTTTTATATATATGCCAATTGTAATTAATGGTAAAGGCCTGACTATTGAAGAAGTGGTGGCTGTAGCCAGAAACCATGAAAAAGTAGAACTTCATCCTGATGCCCTGGATAGGATTAAAAAATGTCGTGCCATGGTAGATAAAAAGATACAGGCCCGAGAAATAATGTATGGTATCAATACCGGTATCGGGGAGTTTTCAGAAGTTGTCCTCCCGGATGATCAGATAAGGGATTTTCAGAAATACCTTATTTACAATCATGCTGCAGGGATAGGAGAAGCAATGAAAGAAGAATATGTAAGGGGAGCAATGCTCGGAAGAATAAATGTTCATGCCAACGGCAAAAGTGGTTGCAGGCCCGAAATAACTCTTACTTTGCTAGAAATGCTAAATAAAGGGGTTACTCCTTATGTTTGCGATAAAGGATCAGTTGGAGCTTGTGGAGATTTAGCTCCAATGTCGCAGATTGCATTGTTGATGATGGGTGAAGGTCATGCTTATTTCAGAGGTGAATTTTTGACAGGAAGGGAAGCTTTTGAAAAAGCAGGAATTGAAATTCCCGGACTTGAAGCAAGAGACGGGCTAGCCACAATCAATGGTTCCAATGTTATGACAGCCATGAGTGCCATATACCTTTATGATGTCAATAATTTTTTCAAACAAGCTGAGATTGCCTGTGCGATGACACTTGAAGCACTCAAAGCCAATTTTGGTCCATATAATCATAAGATTCACGAGGTCAGAGGATTTGCAGGAGCTGTCAGGAGTGCTGCTTCAATAAGAAAAGTTGCTGCAGGAGGGGATCTCTTTGAAAAGAGGATTAAGGTTAAGGTTCAGGACGCATACAGTATGAGATCAACACCTCAGGTGATCGGAGCTGCACATGATGCCGTGAAGTGGGCTAGGTCGCAGGTGGAGACTGAACTAAACGGTGTTGGAGATAATCCGATATTTTTCCCTGATGAAAACCTTCAGTTATCTGGAGCTAACTTCCAGGGCACACCAGTATCTTTGCCTATGGATATGATCGGGGCTGCAGTGACAATGGTTTGTGTGCTTTCTGAAAGAAGAATGAACAGACTTAATAATCCTGCATTGAGTGTTGGTTTACCCCCATTCCTGACACATAATCCTGGTGTATTTTCAGGTCTGATGCTTAGTCAGTACACAGCAGATATGCAAATCGTTGAACAGAGAATATTATCTGCCCCAGCAAGTATTCAAAGCATCCCGGCAGCTGCTGATCAGGAAGATTTTGTAAGCATGGGAATGAATACAGCTATCAAAAACTGGCAAATACTTGAAAATGGTTTTGGCATTCTTGGAATTGAGTTTATGGCTGCTGCACAGGCACTGGATTTACGGGAGAAATACGATGAAGAAAAATATGAATTCGGAAATGGTACAAGGATAGCAAGACAAGTCATAAGAAAATATGTTGATTATCTTGACATTGACAGACCTCTTTATCCCGATCATAATGAAATGAAGAAATTGGTGAAGTCATGTGAACTTCTTCATGAAGTTGAAAAGGGCATCGGAACATTGGAATAAAAAGTTTTATTCAGTTATAGAAAAAAGGCTGTTTCCATCGAACAGCCTTTTTTTTATAAAAAACATAATTTTATTTCACTAGCATAATCAGATTTAATCAAAAACATATTTAATAATAAATTATAATAATTTTGTTTAAATTTAAAATATTTATTTATTTTTACCCCCGCTATCAAAGTATTATTGCGAAAAACTAAACTATTGTATTTATTTTTTTTGTTAATCGCCTGTTTATCAGCAATTAACATTGTATATAATTTGACGAATAAAATTTTTGGGATGATGATTAAAAAAGGTTTGTTTTTAGCATTTTTGTTTTTCTTATTTTTTTCCTCATTGATTTATGGTGCAAAAAATAATTACCCTGTTTCTATAACACTTTCCACTCAGGCAGCAATTGATGCATTTGCAGCAACTTATCCAGGATTGACAAATATTCAGGGAGATCTAAAAATAGGTGATTTCAGAAGTGGTTGTACCGAAACTGATATAACAAATCTTGATGGACTTCAACAACTGACCGGTATAAATGGCACGCTTCACATCCATAAAACCAACCTGTCAGACCTTGAAGGTCTTGAGAATCTCCAGTATATCAATGGATATTTAACTCTTACAACAAATGGTTCACTGGAAAGCTTCAATGGCTTATCAGGCATTAACTCTATTGGAGGATTATTATTGGGATATGATAATTATATCCTTTCAAATTGCGATGCATTGTTAAATTTATCCACTATTAATGGTAGTGTATCTATTTATTGTGATGGTTTTACCAATTTAAACGGATTTTCAAATATAACCAGTATACAGGGTGATTTGAGCATTGGAAGTGATAATCTTTCTGATTTGAGCGGACTTTCAAATCTTACTACCATAAATGGAAATCTAAAACTGGATGAAAACTATTCTTTAATAAATATCAATCAATTATCAAATCTGGTCTCGGTCAATGGATATTTATTTATCAATGACAATTTTTCATTGGAAAACCTGAACGGCCTTTCAAATCTTACTACTATAAACGGATGCATTTATATCAACCAAAACAATAAATTAGCTAATATTGATGGTATTGCCAATATTAATCCTCAAACAATTAACTACATTGCTGATGATAATTTTGTAGCCGAAGACATAGTTATTTCCAATAATCCGCTATTGACCAACTGTAATGTCAATTCAATTTGTATTGCACTGGGATTCAATAGTACCTCATATTTAATAGAAGGCAATGGTCAGGGTTGTTATCAAAGTATATTAGGCTGCTTAGGATTACAATGTACAGCACTATCCTACCCTTCTGATCTTGCTCAAAATATTCCTGTTGATGCTGTATTGAACTGGCCTGCTTCTCCAAATGCTACAGGCTATAAGCTCGCAATAGGTACGACTCCAGGCGGGACAGACATCCTGGATAATGTTGATGTTGGAAATAATACAAGTTATGACCCTGTGAACAATTTACCTTGTGATAAAAAGATATACGTAAGAATAATCCCTTACCGGTTTTCTCAGGAAATTGCAGTTTGTACAGAGCATTCATTTTTTACAGAAAAAACAACTGCCGTTGTGAATACTGATAAGCTGGTTTGCAGGGGAAGCAAGGTTACATTAAATGCCTCAGGAGGTGTGTCATACCAATGGTTTCCAACTAACGGTTTGAATAATCCAGATATACATAATCCTGTTGCAAGTCCTGATTCTACATTAACCTATACAGTGACAGTGATCAATGAAAGAGGCTGTTCTGATACAGCAGTGACCACAGTATTTGTTAATATCCCTGCTTCAACCAATATTTCCGGGATACATGAATCAGGCAACAATTTTAATGACGGAATGGGACTCGTTAATCCGAAAGGTGGCAAGACTCCTTACTCTTATCATTGGAGCAATGGAAAAACCACCAAATCAATTATAAATCTTACACCGGGCAAATACAAAATAACGCTCACAGATGGCAATAACTGCAATACAATCGATTCAGTTACAATCAATAAATTTATTTGTCCCACAATTACAATAAATTCCGGAATAAAAAATAATTCCTGCAATAATACCTGCGACGGTTCAGTTTCGCTGACAAATATTGCAAATGTTTTTTCCCCCTATACCTTAAACTGGAGCACGGGTCAGAATTCTGACAGTCTAACAAATTTATGTGCGGGTGTTTATACCCTGACTGTCACGGATATTAAAAACTGCTTTGCAATGGATAGTTTTGAAGTTTATCAACCTGATCCGATAAGAATAATTGTTGACAGCATACGTCATTATTCCCAGAATTCTCCAGGTTTTATTTTGATTGATTCAGTATCCGGCAATAATATCAAATATTCCTGGACAGGACCTGAGGGTTTTACATCTGAAAAGCCTGACATCTTTAATCTTCAGCCGGGATGCTATGACCTTAAACTCACTGATACAATTTCAGGGTGTTTTTTAGATACAATAATTTGTATTTCTAATTTGACTTCATCATTTAATATTAGTGTTAATAATAAGGTTGAAATATATCCTAATCCTGCTTCCGGACACATAAATATCGACTTCGGAAATAGTACTTCAATACCGGAAAAAATTATTCTTTTAGATAAATCAGGCAGGGAGATTATAAGTGAGCCCATTAAACAGGGAACCGGGATTCATATCTTAGATCTGGCAAACCTAAGACCCGGGCTATTCTTTTTGAAATTCCAGTTTCCTGATGAAACTAAATACTTAAAGCTAAGTATTTTTTAAAATGTGGTATTAAAAAAGCCTGGCAAAGCATATTACCAGGCTTTTTTTAATAACAAATCAAAAAACTATAATTTGATAAATTTACTAGAGTTAATTCTTGTTTGATCAGCTATATTCAGAAAATAAGTACCTGATTTCAATTCAGAAATATCATATGAAAGCTTTAAGGAATTTTTTAAAGATATTTCTGAGAGAATCTTTACTGTTTTTCCATTGATATCCGCTATGTAGATCTTTACATTTAGCTTTTCATTCACTCCAAAACTAATATTTAATATATCCTTAACCGGATTTGGATATAAGCTGAGACTGTTAACCTGCAATGGCCTGTTTAGTCCCGAATATCCATGACAATTATTGTATGCTTTTATAAGATCATCATAAAGAGATGAAGAAAATCCAATTTTGCTCCATAAAATATGGGAGAATCCGGGATCTAATGTATCAGGGCAAATAAGAAAACTCATGGGTATAATGTTATCAGGATTCTCGGTATTATAAATATCCCAGAGTATCCTGTTAAATCCAGAATATTCAAATATTGGATAATCAATTTCCCAGTTAAGGGCTTTTAAAGTTTTTGCATTATCATAGAAAAAAGGAGAAATGGAATAGACCTGGAATTTTTCTTTACCATTTCCCAGGGTCTTCCATGCCTCGTTTATCTGACTGGCAGCTAATTTGCAATCTGGGCTATAGGAAGCAAAGAATTCAAGGCAAATCGCTTTTCCTTTTTTTAAATCAGAATGCAAATCATAAAAATTACTGTCTAAATCAAAACTTTTAAAAGGAGGTATGTATGGAAAGACACTCAATTCAAAACTATCATTCTCTGAAGAAAAACTATCGTTAATGGTAATATATGATTTTATTAAATGGTCTCCTAAACCAACATTTGAAATATCAAATTCAAACAGAACATTAACCGGAAGTCTTATTTCAAATAAAAGCGCTTCAGCTTCATTGTTATCTATAGTATAATGAAGTTTAAGTGAATTTACCGGAGTTTTTCCGTATGAAATCATTCCATATTTAAAAGAAGCTTTTTCATCTTTTTTTAAAAGTTGATAATAATTAATTTCCGGAGGAAAAACACTTATCTTATATTCCGGCTGAACTTCAAATACAATATTGTCAATTCCCACTCCATAGTTCCAATTGTCCCCATCGCTATATTGAAATGCCAGTTTAACTCTTTTACCACCAATAAATTCAGAAACTGCAAATAAATATTTTTCCCATTTATATTCCCTGTTTATTTTATCCAATTCTTTCCAGTTCAGGCCATCTATTGTATACAGAATTATGAGTTTTTCCTCACCCTTTCCATCATAATTTCCCTTAAAAAAATACAAATCAAACGATAAAAGTACGTTAGGATACAAGTTAAAGTCCATAAAATCAGTCACCAGACTTCCATTTGTTTCACCAAATTGACCATTTCTGTCATCATTTACCCCGGCCATTTTTCCATTATTCCCTTCGAATGTAAAATATTGACTTTTTAAATTAGTGGCACTGTCGATTTCCCATGCATCATCAATCTGCCAACCAAATGGCATGCCATTTTCAAAATCAAAACTATAAATTGTCTGGGCTGAACTTATTTCGAAAAGGAAAAATATTAATGAGATAAAAACAGAAATTCTGCAATTTATCCTTTCGAACCATTTAAAAGCCTCCATAACATTTATAAAAATATAAAAATAACACTTTTGAGTTTTAAAAAAAAAATACCAGGATAAATTATTAAAAAAAGGGGCAATGTAAAAAATACATAACCCCCTTTTATTTTCTCAGTTAGACTCAAAAACAATTTCTGATCATTCTTTTATTAATTTCTGAACACTCACTCCATTTTTCGACTGCACATTGACCAGGTAAATTCCTTTATTCAAATCACTGATATTGATAGTTTTTGAATAATTCTGTACCAAAACATCATCAACGACTTTTTTAACAATTCTACCTGTGATATCAGTTATAAAAACAGTAACTTTTTCTTTCTGATCAAGGTTGAAATCTATGTTCAAAACATCGAATCCAGGATTTGGATATATGGTGAAATCAACTAAATCTGGCAACGTTGTTTCCACGCTAACAGCTTTTTTATATGATTTTTTCACTACATTAACCACTTCACCAGAGGTTTTATCTAAAATCACACCTATGAGGTTCATATGGTCTATATTTTCCTTCTGAGGAACAGTATAAGAAAATGAATAAGTATATTTACCATTATCTGCTGTCGGATTAGGTATCACATTTGAAACACCATTAAAACCTCCAAGAAGCGCTCTTGCTACATTTTCATAAACCATCTGACTTGCAGGAACAGGGTTAGGAAGACTTTCATAACCTCCCATAGGACCATTCGCGCCTCCTGCATAATAATTTACCTGATCGTAGCCTGCATCGGTACCTTTCACTTCATCTTCAGTAATGATACCCAAAACATTATAAGATTTATCTATATTACCTGCGAAATTAGCTTCAATCGAAAATTGTAATTTTTTGGTAGCTGCATCGTAAGAAGCACCACCTATAGCAATATTGGCAGGAACAACAAAGTCCTTAAATACATTGTGGGCTAATTCAAAATCCTTCGGATCGATATCATAAGCATCACCAATTTTAAATCTGTTTACTAACCCACTTGGATAACCAGCAATGAAATCTCCCATTCCAGTATCGTAAGCTGTCACTACCATCGGATCACCATTATGCACAGCAACTCCTACCCATGTATTTGGATAAGTTTCATCCATTTTATCCATAAAATAATGACCTCTGACACACCATCCACACCAGGTGCCTGTAGCTTCTTCTCCAAGGACCCTGGTAAAAGGTTTAAAGCTTAATACATAATAAGTTTGCGCCTGTACATTATTATCAGGTGTAAATGTACCATTAAAGTTTGTAATTTTCACCGTAACCTGATACTTTCCAACTTTATCAAAATTATAAGGTGCATTATGTACAAAATCATATGTTTCACCCGGAGCTATATTAAGGTTATTAATATTGTAAACAGTACTTGGAGTACCATTGACAGTATATTGCGCATCAAGGGAAATTATGTTATTAACACCAATATTCAAAAACCTTCCACCCAAATTATTATTTCCTATAATCCCATATTCAGGTAATGACTGGTATTGATATAAAACATTTACCGGTTTACAATTGCCACCTATTGAATAAACTGTAAAATTGCCTGTAGCTTCTTTATTAGTTTTCAATTGATCATTATAATAAACTTTGACCGTATTTTTATTTCCTCCATACCAGTTAAAAGTATAACATTCCTGAGATTTGACACATATGGTAGTTGTATCTTTTATATTCCATTGATAAGCCCCATGAGATGCAATGACTGTACCATCAGAAGAAACTATTTCCCAGGCTTGCCCTCCGGATCCATCAGTGCTAACCTCTATTTTGATATTTGCATCAGTATTTGCTACTTTATAAGAAAACTTGTTATTATCAGGTTTAGTATCACCTGACACTTTTACTTCAAAATCCAAAGTATAATATCCGAGCTCAGTAAATGCTGCCTTTTGCTTGAATGTAAAATTCTTAGAACTAGCCGGTAAAAGGTCTTCTTTAAATGTGTCAACAACAGTTACACCATTGTGTTTATAGTAAACCAGAAAACCTGTTTGTTTTACTCCACCATAATTAAAGAGTGTTACAGTTACATTTTCCTGATTTTGAAGTGCACAATTTGATTTATTGTTTGGAGCTACAACTCCAACAATACCTACATCAACTGTAGTACTCTCAAAGACTGAAATATCATCTATATCAAGAACAAACTGGTCAGTACAATTATAATGCCTGAATGCAATATATACTTTACCACCGATATATGATGACAAGTCTAAAGTTCTCTTGACATAAAGTTTATTTCCGGTATCAGTACCTTTTTCAACTTTTTCCTTAAATAATTCTTTTCCATCAGCACCTGTAAAATCAGCAGGTTTATTTCCTGTTTTTGAAGCAAAAACACCATAGAATTCACTTGGCCAAACTTGATCCTGTGCCCTTACCCAATACTCAAGCAAAATAGTACCGGAAGCACTTGTAAGATCGATAGCTTTTGATGCCATCCAGTTATTAGGGGTCAAGGCCTTGTTGTTGTTCCATGATGCAGAACCAGCAGTGTAAGTTCCTGAATGTGACGTCAGTGTATTAGAGATAAACCATTTCTGACCGTCACCATCAGCATCTGTTATTACCCAACCATTTGTAGTAAAGGAATTAGACTCAAACCCTTCTTCGAAATACACAGTACCTCTTGGACTTATATCAGATGATTGACCTGAATCAGAAGTATGTCTGACCTCAAACTTTTTGAAATAATCATGGCTATTTGTTCTGGACAACTCCTGAGCATGAAATGAACTCACAACCACAAAACAAAGAAATGAAGTATACAAAAACTTTGTAAAAATACGTTTCATTGAAATTTAAATTTAGTGAAAAAAAAGTTAACTCAATTTAATATAACGTGATAAATTCACATTTGTATTAAAGCGGGCAAAAATAAAAATAATTTTCTATCAATCAGTAAATTTTATAAAATATTTGGATAATATCTGTATTAAATCAAATTTATAATTTCACAATTTCCAAATACCGTGTTTAACATTATTTTGACATTTTTTTTCATGATAGTGGTTCTGAGATGATTTTTTTATTATATTTGGGTAAATTTTTTTATGATCAGTTTATTTATTGAAGTAAAAGACTCAATGCTGGTTGACACAACAGACATTGGATATCGTATCGGTTTCACAATTACAAGCTGGCTGCCTTTTTTAATTATAGTTATTGTTTTCGTTTTATTAATAAGGAAAAGATACAGATTCCCCGATAAATAATTAGTGTAAAAAACCTTACATTAAGGAACTTGATTAATTTTGCATCTTTAATTAAAAAAATAGTATGAATATAGATAAATTTGTTGCAGTAAGTGGATTCCCGGGTCTGTTCAAACTAATTAATACCAGAAGCAATGGAATTCTGATATCGGATCCGGATACAGGAAAAACAAGATTTGTGAGTGTAAGGCAACACCAGTTTACTCCACTGGCTACTGTAGGTATTTACACATTCGATGATACTGTAGAACTTGCCAAAGTTTTTAAGTCGATTCAGGAGCAGTTAAATGAGAATCCAATTGTAGATATTAAAAGTAATTCAGATGAGATAAGGAATTATTTTACAAAAATTCTCCCGGAACATGATCCGGAAAGAGTTCATATCAGTGACATTAAGAAAATAATTAAATGGTATGAATATCTTAATACAAGAGGATTTTTAAATGAAGCAGATTCTGAAGAAGAATGATTTCCTAAGAAATGATTTTCCCGGTTTTGGATTAGTATTGGTTATAAGCAAATTTAAAAATTAAAGCTAATTTTGAGTCTTAATTTAGAGTACCTCTTAATTACTATTGTTATACCATTTACAATTATTCTTTAGTCCAGTTGCATAACGGTTACTGACACTGGTACTGACACTGACACTTCGGTCAGCACAGGCACTTCGGTCAGCACAGGCACTTCGGTCAGTACTATTATCAATTTCATGTCGGTATTATTACAGATATGCTTCCGGTATTATTTAAGCCTTAAAAAAGTTATTCCATCTCCGCCCTGCTCTGGATCAGGATGCCAGATATCTTCAATGACTCTGAATTCTCCTGCTATTTGTTTGACTAAATTTTTAAGTGTGCCACCACCTTTACCATGGAGAATTTTTAAAATACCGGCATTTGCAAGTATTGCACTGTCAAAAAAAGTATGTAATGCTTCAATTGCTTCTGTTTTAGTATAGCCTCTTATATCAATTATTGAATTAAACCTTGAATTTTCATTTATATTTGTATTTATACTCCTATAAGTATTGATCTCAACTGGTTTAATTGATTTTTGAAGTTCATTTAATGTAACCTCATAATTGAATTTTTCAGTTTGAACTGTTGCTTTATTTTTTATTATTTTTAAAATCTGACCTATGATATTTCCATCCCTGATCCTTACATAATCTCCAACTTTGAGATCTTTCCAACTGTTTCTGGGCGATCTTTCGATTTGTTGCTTTGTTTCAGAGATTTCAGTGATGATTTGCTTTTTCTCTTCATCTAGCTTTTTTACCAATACTTTAGCTTCTTCAAGCTTTCTTTCCCTGCTTATTTCACTGATAAGTTTATTTAGTTCATTAGTTTTTTTGCCTATTTCAGAAGTTAGCATTTCCTTTCTTTCAATCTTAAGTTTCTTTCTGCCAAACTCAAGTTCATTGAAAAGGTTTTCGTTCTTACTGACTAGTTTATCGAGTGTTTTCTCTTTTTCCCTGAGTTCGCTTATTTTTAATTCAAGTTCAGCTTTGTTATCCTGCAATTCAACCAGAATATCTTCAATTCTCTTGATATTTTTGCCTGCTTTAAATCTGGCATAATTCAATATTTTTTTATTAAGGCCACTGTTTTGAGCCATCTCAAAAGCGAAGGAACTTCCGGGTTTTCCCTGATCAAACTTGTAAGTTGGCTTTATCCTCTCCCTGTCGAAATGCATTGATGCATTTATTACTCCCTTATTTTTAAAAGCATATAGCTTCAGGTTAGAATAATGCGTTGTGATGACACCGAAGACTTTCATGTTTTTCAATTCATTAAGTATTGCTTCTGCAATTGCCCCTCCAATTTTAGGGTCAGTACCGGTTCCAAATTCATCAATTAAAACAAGGGTATTTTCATCTGCATTCATTAGAAAATCTCTCATATTTTTCAGTCTTGAAGAATAGGTGCTAAGGTCATCATCAACTGATTGCTGATCACCGATATCTGCAAATATTTTTCTAAAAATGCCTATGACTGAGTTTTCATCCGCAGGAATTAGAAAACCACTTTGAGTCATAATCTGTATTAATCCAATTGCTTTCAGAGTAACAGATTTACCACCGGCATTGGGACCACTTATGACAACTATCCTGTCCGGTGCTTCAGTTTTTAGGTCAAAAGGAATTGTGGCTAAGCCTGAAGCATTGTTTTTCAATAGTAAAAGAGGATGATAGGCATTTTTAAAATTAAAGATAGGGCTCTCAGACAAAACAGGCTTTACCCCTTTCATTCTGATAGCTACTTTCGCTTTAGCTGATATTATATCAAATAAAGTTATATATTCCATATTCGATACAATTTCAGATGAATATGGTCTCAAATCATTGCTTATCTTCTTCAATATAAGGTAAATCTCCTTTTTATATTCAGTTTCAAGGTCAAAAAGATCATTGTTAAGTTCTATGATCTGCTCAGGTTCGATATAAACGGTTTTTCCTGTTGCTGATTCATCATGAATTATACCTCTGATCTTCCTTTTATTTTCGACAGGCAAACTCAATACTCTTCTTCCATTTCTGTAAGTCTCAACTGAGTCTGTAAGCAACGCCCTGTTTTTTAACTCCCCGGCTATCTGACTGAAAACCCTGTTTATTTCCAGCTGTTTGGAATTGATAGCTTTGTAAATCGTATTTAACCTTGGTGAAGCAGTATTTCTAATATCCCCATGTTCATCAATGATCCGTGAAATTGCCTTTTCAATTTCTTCAAGGTCAAACATAAGGCTGGCAAGTTTACCAAGCTCAGGATAAAGCTGAACCTTAGAATCTGTAAAATATTTCATGATGATCCCTGAAGAAAATATAACAGAATTGATTTCCATCAATGATTCAACAGTCAGAACGAAATCGATCACTTCAATGCTTTCAATTTGCCCTGTTACATCGAAATATTCAGAAATAATCAAAGGTGAAGTACTTAGCAGTGATTTTTTAAACTCTTCAACCTGAGTAAGTCTGATATCCAATTCCTTTGCATTATGATAAAAATCAGGTTCATCAAAGTATTTTTTAGCCAGTTCGCCTGTACAATTTCCTGCAGCAAGTGATAATACTTTTGTGAATTCAAAAGAAGTCAGAATATTTGAGGGAAGCAATTCCATATTTGTCGTTAAGATATAAATATCCCGGATCTGACTGACCCGGGATACTTTTCTTTTCAAAATATTTATTTAATAGTTTTTTCAATATCTACATTTAATGCAGTCCTTATATTAAGGATCATTGCATTATTTACTTTTTCTGATTGTCAATAATCTTTTTGTCAGTTTTAAAAACTTGTTTCTCAATTGTAATTTCCTGTGGTCCTTTAATTATTTTGAATTCAGTTCTTCGGTTCAGTCTGTGCTCATCTTCAGTGCAGTCAACATTATCTTTGCACTTATTCAGTATTCTGGTTTCACCGTATCCAACGGCTACTATCCTTTTACCTTCTATACCATTTTTTGTGAGCCATTTTTTTGCTGATTCAGCCCTGTTTTGCGACAATTTAATATTATATTTTTCAGTTGCACGGCTATCGGTATGCGATGATAATTCAATAATCATTTCTGGATACTGGTTCATAAGGTCAAGGAGTTTTTCAAGATCATCTTCAGCATCGGGGAGAATCTGATAATCGTCATAATCATAATAAATATTATTTAATCTGATCGGTTGATTTATCTTTATAATTTCATATTCCGGAGCAGCTTTATTCAGTATAACTTTCTTTGTTATAGTGAAGTCATCAAATATTCCAGCGGTTGTAAATGGCACTTTTGCCGGATCATAACCTTCACGGGTCACAATCGCCTGATAGGAACGATCCGGATCCAATAGAAAATTAAAGTTATTCCCACTAAAATTCGACTTTGTTTCAGGAGCCAGAGGTTTCACCTTTGAGACATCAACTAACTGAACTACAGCATTGTTAAGTGCACCTTTTTCATCAAAAACTTCTACTATCAGTTGAATTACCAAATCTCTTGCTGAAACTCTGAAAGCATGATCACAGCATGTTTCACTGGCAAGTTTCTTTTTACCTTCATACATCCTGTTTGACAGAAGAAAACCGCTTCTACCATCTGCAGTAATTGTGAGGCCAAGATCATCTACACTACTGTTGAACCCTTTCCCAAGATTTTCAGGAGCTGACCATTCAAGTCCATTCCATTTAGTCATATATATATCAAAACCACCAAGGCTGGGATATCCATTTGAACTGAAATATAGCTTCCCGTCAATAAAATATGGGGTGATCTCATCATCTCCAGTGTTAATTATTTTACCAAGATTAACAGGTACCTGTGGTATTCCATCATCGCCTAATAGTGAATAGTAAATATCAAATCCTCCCTGGCCACCAGGCATATCAGAAATGAAAAATAGCGCCTCTTTTCCGAGTATCTCACCAAATGCAGGCATTTTACTTTGGAATTCTCCATTGACAGAAGGTAGTTCAAGAGGTGCAGTCCATTCTCCACCTTTAAACTCTGAGAACAATATCCTAGATTCAAGTACCACTGTTCCTTCCATTCCCTTACGGGTAAAATACAATCTGTTTCCATCAGTTGAAAAGGCAGGATAAATGGAGTGAAATTCTGCCCTGTTAAATCGTTTATCCATTGCAGAGGGTGCAGGATATTCTCCTTTCGCATCTCTTTTACTCATCATCAATTGTCCTCTTGAGGGTTCTCCTTCTTTACTTTTTTTTGAATCTTTTTTATTTTTATCATCCTTTTTTACTTCATTTGATTTTCCATCAAGGGTAATTTTCTTGGATGTATTGAATGAACCAAAATAAATGGAATCGTTACCTGCACGTTTTTGAAGTCCGTATAAGCTAAAACCTTTATTGATATCTGCTCCGAGAGGTTTAAACTCCATTTCTACATTTTCATCCATTGAATTAAAAAGTTCCAGACCCTTAATTTCAAGCGTTGCTTCTTTTCTTCCTTCAGGATCATCTGTTTTCTGATAATATTCTTTAAATTCATTATAGGCATCCTGATATTGACCCAATCTTTTCAGGCACTTTGCATACAAAAGCCTGTAGTCATTAAAAACTCCTGTTTTATCTCTTTGCAAAACACCTTTAAGGTTCCTTGAGGCAAGTTTATAATCTCTCATCATGTAGTATGTCTCCGCAATTTTGAGTATTGTAAGAGTTTCTTTTTTCTCTTCGAGAGCTTTATTATAATAATCCAAAGCATTATCATAATCCTTTTTCTCGAAACATTCATCTCCTGTTGAGATCATTGTCTCATATTTCAAAGAATTAAGTGGTTGGGAGTATATTAAAGATGAATAAAAAAATATTGAAATAATTAAATAAATTGTTCTCATTTTAAAATAGTTTAAACTGATTAAAGTTGTGGACATATCAGTACAGGATCAGGGGTTGGTTTTCTGTATATCTTAAAAATATATGCCAATCCGATTTCAAATGCGCCGGCAGGCCCGCTCACAGCAGTTTTATCAGACAAATTTAGATCAAAACTATAAAAAGTTTTAAATTCCTTTATGTCTGCTGCCAGTAAGATTTGCAAACCATTTACAATATTATATCCCAATCCTCCGTAAACTGTAACGTTTGCAGGTTTTTTCAGCTTGATTCCGGCTAAAGTCTGAAAACTTCCCTCGTAAGAAGGGTTCATATATGTAAAAACAAATCTTGGTTCCAATATCAAACCGCTTTCAAGCTCAGTTCTGTATTTTGCAAAACCTATAAATTTTGGATCTTTACGTGAATAATTAGCTCCACTTTTCATAATGGTATAATTAATATTCCTTCCTATGTTTCCAACAGAAAAACCAGCATAGAAAGAACTTTTTTCATTTATGTTACCTGTATACACCAACCCGATAGTATAACCGGAATTATTGGATTTCTTATCAATTGAAAGAGGCAGATAATCCTGCAACTCTTCCTTTAAATCACCACCTGAACTAATAAAATCATCTATGCTTCTGCCTGTCCTGAATCTTGTTCCGCTAAAATATGCCTGCGAAGTACCAGATTGAAAACCCAGGCTAAGAATGTTTTTCCTGTTTTTATCAAAAGAAAAATGATATGAAAATCCACCTAAAACTGTTGTTTGGGTAAGGTTGCTCGAGGCTATAGCTTGTTTATCATACTGAAAAGACAGTCCGAAACCAATCCAGTCATATTTTCTGAATCCTTTAATCAACGGAGCATCAGCAAAGACCAAAGGAGTCTGGTACTGCCCTGGCTGAAGACCAAAATCCTGCTCTCTTAAAATAGCACCAAGTCTGACAGTACCTTCAAAACTTCCCGCAAGTCCGGGATTCAGGGTCAAAGGAGTCCTGTCAAAAAAAGTATAACGAAATCCGTCCTGTGCTTTTAAACCTGAAACACAAGCAATCAAAATAATCAAATAATAAAAATTTTTTAAACTCATATGTTTATAATTTGCATAATTGTAATCCCTAAAAAAAACTAATTTACAATGTAAAATTAGCAAATATAATTGTATAGACGTAAATACGAAAAAAAAAGTGTTAATTATAAGCTTTTATTCTACTTCCTGCAAATCATAGATCAATTAAAACCAAATAAAAAGGACTGCAAAATTGCAGTCCCCTTTATTCTTTTTCTGAGAGAAATCACTGAAAATACTAAATAAATCTAAGTTTATTTTTAATTATTCAGCTGGAGCTGTAGTTGTATCTACGGCAGTTGCTGTTGTGTCAACAACAGGAGCAGCAGTAGTATCAACAACTTCAGTTGCTTCCTCAGTAGTAGCTTCAGCTTCTTTTCCTTTGCAGCTTACCATTACAGTTGCGCTAACTAATACGAAAGCAAATACTACTAAAACTGATTTCAAAATAGAGTTGATTTTCATAACATTCGTTTTAATTGATAAAAATAATTTGCAAATATATGTTAAATTTTAAATATGGAAATAAAATATTAAAAAAAAAATAAAAATTTTTTATTTAATAGCCAAAATCCTGCAAAACCTCCCTTATTTCAGGTATCATACTCTTCAAAACTTGTTCAACTCCGGCTTTTAAGGTCACTGTTGCCGATGAACAACTTGTGCATGCACCATATAATCTTACTACCACTACACCCTCATCATAGGAAATAAATTCAATTCCTCCCCCATCCTGTTCGATCCAGGGTTTGATGTGCTGGTCAATTATCTCAACAATCTTCTGCTTTACATCATCTATCTCACCGCTTTCCCTTTTTCGTTGCCATTCTTTTTCGAGCATTTCGCTGTAACCTGATTTTACTATTTCCTTTTCTTCTATGAGATATTCTTTTATGAAATCTTTAATCTCATACATTATTTCTCTCCAGCTGTATTCTTTGACTTTATCAATGGAGATAAAATTTTTGTTAAATATCAAACTCTGTATATATGGAAATTTATAAAGCTCAACAGCCATCGGACTCCATTCTTCTGCTAATTGCCTTTTCGAAAAATCAGCTATTCCATCAAAAAGCATTTTACTTGTCACGAACTTCAGAGTATCCGGATTGGGAGTTTGCTCTGTATAGATTAAAATACTATTCACTTTTTTCTTTTCTTCTTTTTTTAAAAAATTGAACATAGATCAGATTGTAAGTTTATTCAATTTATTAAATGTTCAATGTATTAACTAATCAAAATAAAAATAGTTCCATATTTCATAAAATTTTATTATTTTTTAGTAAATTTGTTCGTGGAAATATTTTAAACCATGTATTAAATCAATATATAATGTGAATCAAGGGTTAAAATGTTTTTACCACTAAGGCACTAAGACATAAAGAATCAATAAGTTATTTTAACCCTGACAAAAAATGCAATAAAAAATGCATTTTTTTCAATTTAGCATTAACAATTGGAAATGCTTAATTTGAGGTTAAGTAAAGATTTTGTTTTAATTGAAACTTTGGACCTTAGAGTGTTAGTGGCTATATATGAATTGGTTAAAATTCTCAATCCTTGATTCACAGCTATAATATTATTGTAGAAAAAACTAAAATTATCACAGTTACAATAATTCCAGACATGTAAAGCATTTAACTTAGCAGCATAAAAATCTTTGAAAATTGAAATTAAGAACAGAAATCAATGATTTAAATTTTCCTTTTAAATTGTCATATGAAGACAAAATATTCCTCATTGGCTCATGCTTTTCTGATAATATTGGAGAAAAATTAAATGATTTAGGATTCAATGTTCTGTCAAATCCATTTGGTGTGGTATATAACCCATATTCTGTTTATAAACAAATGGAAAGGATCATTGATCTGAAAATCCCCTCCGAAAATGAATACAAGCAAAAAGGTGAATTTTGGCATCATTTTGATTTTCATGGCTCTACTAAAAATCCTGATAAATCTCAATTACTAGCAAATATCAAAGAAATTACTGAAAAATCTCATTTATTTTTAAAGTATTCTAATTTTATATTTATTACGTTAGGTACTACTATTGTATATGAATCAAAGGAGACACATGAAATTGTGGCTAATAATCACAAATATGCTGCCGATTGTTTTATTCAGAAAAAACTAAGTTATGTGCAAGTTTTAGAAATGTCAAAAGAAATGCTCTCAAAACTATTTGCATTTAACCCTGACATTAAGGTCATTTTTACCGTGAGTCCGGTGAGGCATGTTCGGGATGGAATTGTTGAAAGTCAAAGATCAAAATCTGTATTAATAGCTGCAATATCAGAACTTTGTGATGATAAGAAAGTTTTTTATTTTCCTTCATACGAGATTATGATGGATGATTTACGTGATTACAGGTTTTATAATAGCGATATGATACACCCATCTGCACAGGCAATAGATTATATATTTGAAAAATTAAAAAATTCGTTTTTTACTGAAAATACTAAATCTATATCAGATGAAATAATGAAAATTAATTTGGCACTAAATCACAGACCACTTTTTCCTGAATCAATTGAGCATAAATTATTTATCGAAAATCTGAAAGCAAAGATCATTACATTACAACACCGGTATCCTGAAATAAGATTTCCTTTTGAAAATCATTTCGGTTGAATTGCTTTAATGAAGTAAATAATAATATTGTAAATTTGCCTGTTCAAAAAAAATCTAAATGAATATAATTGAGAAAATACAGCTTCAAATTTCTGACATTATATATGAAGCAACAGGGCAAAAGATAGATCATAAAAGTTTGGTTCTTAGTCCAACTAAAAAGGAATTTAAAGGTGATTACACTCTTTTGGTTTTTCCTTTGACCAGATATTTTGGCAAAAGCCCTGAAGAAACCGGTAAATTGATAGGCGAAAATTTAATTGAAAAAAGTGAATTTGTCCAGGAATTCAATATTATAAAAGGATTTTTGAATTTTGACTGCACACCAGATTTTTGGACAAATGTTTTATCGAAAATAAATGAGAAAAATGATTTCGGTAAAGCTGAAAAAAACGGAGAAAAAGTGATGGTGGAATTCTCATCTCCAAATACAAATAAACCTTTGCACCTTGGACATATCAGGAATATTTTACTTGGATGGTCAGTAAATAAAATTCTTGATTACGCAGGTTATGAAGTAATCAAAACGCAGATTGTAAATGACAGGGGCATAGCGATTTGCAAAAGTATGCTCGCATGGAGTAAATATGGGAAGAGTGAAACACCTGAAAGTCAGAATATTAAGGGAGACCTCTTTGTTGGGAACTACTATGTGATGTTTGATCAAAAACTTAGTGAAGAATATATTAACTGGCAGAAAACAAAAGAAGGAGAACTGATTTTTTCAGCACAAAATGAAATAGCTGATAGAGAAGTATTCTTTAAAAAGTTTAAAAATGATTATTTCAATCAATTCAGCAAATTAGGTTCAGAAGCAAGGGAATTGCTCCTCAATTGGGAGAAAAAGGACGCACATACAATAGATCTTTGGAAAAATATGAATTCATGGGTTTTATCGGGTTTTGATGAAACATATAAAAAACTGAAAGTTTCCTTCGATAGGACATATTATGAATCAGATACTTACTTGCTTGGAAAAAACATTGTTGATGAGGGTCTTGACAAATCTGTTTTTTATAAAGAAGATGATGGCTCAGTGTGGATCAATCTTGAAGATGCCGGAATGGACAGAAAGATAATTTTGCGTAGTGATGGCACATCGGTATATATCACGCAGGATATGGGAACTGCAGATCTCAGGTACGAAGATTTTGGTACAGAGAAAATGATATATGTTGTTGGCAATGAGCAGGATTATCATTTTAAGGTTTTGTTTGAAGTAATGAAAAGACTTGGCAGACCATATGCAGGAGGTCTTTATCATCTGTCATATGGAATGGTAGAACTGCCTTCAGGAAAAATGAAATCAAGAGAAGGTACAGTTGTCGATGCTGACGATCTGATAGCTGAGGTGATAGCTGAAGCAAGAAAATCAGCAGAAGAAAGGGGAGAGATTGTGGGATTGACTGAGGAAGAAAAAAATGAGATTTATACAAAGATAGGAATAGCAGCACTTAAATATTTCATTCTGAAAGTAGGACCTCAAAAAAGAATGGTTTTCAATCCCGAAGAAAGTGTCGATATGCAGGGACAGACCGGACCATATATTCAAAATGCATATGTCAGGATACAGTCGATATTCAGAAAGGCAGGCAAATCTCATGATTTTGGTGATTTTTCCCAATATGCGGAAATCAATGAATTTGAGAAATCCCTGATTGCATCACTGGAAGAATATCCTGGTGTTATTCAGCAGGCAGCAGCAGAGTATTCTCCGGCATTGCTTGCCAATTATTTATACGAACTTGCCAAAAGGTATCATAAATTCTATGCCGAAGTGAAGGTCATAACTGCTGAAACAGAGCTGGCGAGGAATTTCAGATTGGCTCTTAGCAGCAAAGTAGCAGATGTAATTAAATCTGGTTTGGATCTACTGGGAATTGAGGTGATGGAGAGAATGTAACTCATAATTGAAAATGGAGAATGGAAAATTGAGAATTGTACTTCTGTTGTCGGTTTTTCTGAAAACTTTTACTATTGACTGCCAACTGCCGACTTATTAACTCATTGCAATGAAAAATAAATTTTAAATTCTTGTTATTTTCAGTTATTTATATTTACTTTTGATATTATTTTCATCAGAAAATCTGAATTTCTATGAACCGGATAATTATCATCTTATCAATTTTATTTTCTATTACCACAAATACATTTTCGCAAAATGTAGTATTAAGGACTCAGGCTGATGTGGATGCATTTGATACTGACATAAATGTAATTAATGGAAATTTAGAAATTGATGGAATTGATAGCACAGATCCCATTACCAATTTATCTCATTTATCTAATGTAACAACTATAAAAGGCAATTTAAAAATTATAAATAATACTTTGCTAAAAAATATTGACCAATTATATAATGTTACTAGTGTTAAAGGTGAAATTCTCTTAAGGGGTAATGCCAAACTGGAAAATTTGAATGGATTCTCTCAACTTAAATCAGTTTCAACAGATTTAGGAATTTCCAATAATCCATCTTTAATAAATATTGACGGATTATCTCAGATCAAATCTGTGGGAAAACAATTGTATGTTGTGAACAATCAAACACTTGCCAATATTAATGGTTTATCGGGAATTACCTATTTTACGAATCGTTTACATATTGGATCTAATAATAAATTAACAGATATAACTGGATTATCAGGTCTAACATCATTGGAAGGAATTTTGGAAATTGATCATAATCCTGCACTTATAAACATTGATGGTTTAGGGGGATTAAAAACTGTAACTGGAGAATTGGAGATTCATAATAATTATGCACTAACAAACATAGATGGTTTAAAGGGATTAAAAACTGTAACTGGAGAATTGAAAATTTATGTAAATGCTTTGAAAAATTTAGGTGGATTATCAGGGTTAACATCTATAGAAGGATATATTTTAATTCATAGTAATTCCCTAATTAATTTAGACGATTTAAAAGGAATTACATCTGTTGCAGGAGAATTGTACATAGGAGATGAAAGAGAATTAGCAAATATAGATGGATTGTCGGGGATAACATCTGTTACCGGAACTATTGAGCTTGAAAATATCCCTATAAGCAATTTAAACGGTTTAAAGAGTCTGACATCTTTAGAAGGGAAAATTTTAATTAGTTGGATTAAAAATTTACACAATGTGGATGATTTATCAGGACTCACATCGATAGCAGGAAGATTAAAAATATCATATAATCATGCATTGACTAATATTGATGGTTTTAACGGAATTAAAACAATTACTGGCACTTTGGAAATTATAAATAATGATGCATTGACCAATATTGATGGTTTATCTGGACTTAAAACTATCGAAGGGAAATTGGATATTTATGGTAATACAGCTTTGACTAATTTAAATGGTTTATCGAATTTGACATCTGTTTCAGGAGTTTTGACTATTGAAGCTAACCATTCTATTACTAATATTGATGGTTTATTTAGAATAAAATCTATTTCCGGTGTTTTGAAGATTTATGGAATGGGACTATCTAATTTAAATGGCTTAAAAGGAATTAATTCAGTTTCAGGTTCTTTGACAATATCGTCTATTTGGACGCTGACCAATTTAGATGATTTGTCTGGAATTACTTCTGTAACTGGAAGTTTGAATCTTTATGGTAATGACAAATTGATCAATATAAATGGATTATCAGGAATCACCTCGCATGTGGGTAATTTGTATATTTCTAATAATAACTCACTTATCAATGTTGATGGTTTATCTGGTATGAATTCTATAGGAACATTATATATTTGCGAAAATAAAGAATTATCAAATTTAAATGGATTATCTGGAATAAAGTATGTAATAAATAAATTAGAAATCTGGAGCAACCCTGCTCTTACAAATTGCTGTGGTATCCAATTTTTAATTTACAAATATGGATTGAATAGCGGAATTCTGAATGTTTTGAATAATTCTACAGAATGCTCTAGCGCTGAAGAAATAAAAAATTCAAGATGTTATGATTATGATTATGTGGAAGGAAAAGTTAATTTTTATAGTGACTCAGGAGGATGTGATAGTACGGATGTTAGCATTCCGAATATAAAAATCAGGGTATTTCAGAATTCGAACAATGATTATGTGATAAGTGATAAGTATGGATCTTATCGCTATTTTTTACGGGAACCTGGCCTAACAATTTTATTTCCAGAATATGACAATAAACTTTTTAAGATTGAACCCGATACGGTGATCATCAATTATCCTTCTGATTCTCTTAATCTTGTGCATGATTTTTGTGTTACTCCGGTTAAGAAGTTCAATGATCTTGAAATCACAATAATTCCCCTTACACAAGCAAGACCTGGATTTGAGGCAGCTTATGAGATCATTTACAAAAACAAAGGAACTAGCATCACATCTGATAAGATCGAATTTTATTATTATGATAATTTGGTAACTTTTATAAAGGCAGATCCACCTGCGGATAGTATATATAAAAATACTATTAGGTGGCAATACAATGATCTTATGCCCTTTGATCAGAGAAAGATAGTTGTTAAATTCAAACTCAACAAACCGACGGATAACCCTCCTTTAAATGGTGGAGAATTGCTGACCTATGCTGCAAAAATATATCCTGTGGAAGAATATAATCTACAAGTAGACAATTCATTCAGGTTGAATCAAATCGTGGTTAATTCACTTGATCCTAATGATAAAACTTGCCTTGATGGTAATGAGTTTGATATTCAGAATGTTGGGGATTATGTGAATTACCTGATCAGATTTGAAAACAAGGGCACTGCTGAAGCTGTAAATATCAAAGTGGTCGATGTGATTGATACAAGCCTGTTCGATATTTCCACACTGGAGATCACTTCATCCAGTCACAGTTGTTTTACAAATATTTATAAGGATACAGTAGAATTTCTTTTTGAACATATCTTCCTGGACTTTCCTGATGATGAAAACGATGGCTTCATTTCATTTAAAATCAAGACCAGGCCGACCCTGGAGTCAGGTACAATCCTGAAAAATACAGCCAATATATATTTTGATTACAATTTACCTGTAAAGACCAATATTGCAACTACAATAGTAAAAGAAATAGTCGCTACAAAAGAAACAGATACTGGATCATGGCAGATATTTCCAAATCCTTCTGCCGGAAGTTTTTATATTGGCACAGATCTTCCTGGCAATTATTCTGTTACATTGTATGACACTTATGGTAAAGCAGTTTATACTTTGACCAAAGAAATCAGGAATTTGACAGAATTGCAATTCTACAATTTGCCCTCAGGGCTGTATTTTCTGAAATTTGAAGATAAAGGGAAATTGTATTATAATGAAAAGATCCAGATATTCAAATAATTATAAGATCATTTGATAATATTTTCTCCATATATAATGTGGCTTTTAATAATGAAAACCATTTACTTCAAATTTATTTGATAATATTCACAATCGGTTAAAAATTTCGTTAATAGATTAGTAAGAGATTTTATTAATTTCTGACCAAATTTTATATGACATGTTTTAGCAGTTTTAGAGCTTAGGGTTATTTGTGTTTAATACTATGATATGAAAAAGCTTTTCAAAACTAAAGATAGATTTCTGTTCATCACAGGTTTGATAATTTCTGCACTAACATTATGTTTTATGGGATTATATAATGGATATCCTTTAGTTTATCCTGATACCGGAACTTATATTCGATCTGGCTTTGAAGGTTTTGTGCCAGAAGACAGACCAATAACATATGGATTATTTATCAGGCATATGAGTATGTCCGAAACACTATGGTTAGTAATTTTCATACAGGGTTTGATAAGCTCACTAATATTGTTTTATTACTTTTATTATCTTTCAAATCAGTCAGTTAAAATCAAGCTTTTATCTTTTTTAACTTATATTGTATTTATAACATTTTTCTTTGGTGCTTCGGTGAATGTCAGTCAGTTGATTCCAGATATTTTCACACCGGTCACCATATTAAGCATCGGTTTATTGCTATTTGTCCAAAAAATGAAGCGAAGAGATAAAATATTTATTTCTATTATCCTCATTTATTCAATTTCAGTTCATAGCAGTCATTTATTGATTGTAGCAGCAACTCTGGTGGTAATGTTCATATTTTATGTTTACGAAAAAATCAGTAAGCAATCAATTTTCTTTTTTAATAAATTGAGGAATTTGATTTTCATAAGCAGTTTAGTATTAGGATCTGATTTACTTACAATGGGTGTCAATTACTTTTATAGCGGGAAAGCAACATATTCAAGAGGTGGACACGTATTTTTGTTAGCGAGAATCAATGATTTGGGCTTGTTGAAAGATTACCTTGACAATAATTGTGCAAAAAATGATTACAAGATTTGCCAATACAAAGACAAAATTCCCTGGGACATGTTGTGGGATCCTCAAAGTCCGATATACCTGACAGGAGGATGGGAAGCAAATAAAGAAGAATACCAACAATTAATTAAAGATATTTTAACAACCCCAAAATACTTGAATTTATTCATTATCAGAACAATTGAATCTTCGTTCAAACAATTTTTCACTTTCGATACCGGAGATACACCACCTCAGACTATGGGGTCATCTGTATTTGGAGCAATTGATCAATTCTACCATGAAACCACCAAAGAATATTTGGGTGCTTTTCAAAATAATAATAAACTCAAGTATGATGAGATTAATCGATCTCAAAAAGTCCTTTTTGGATTTCTGCTGATTTTATTCTTTGCCTTTTATATATCAGATATAGATGTGAAATGGAAGATGTTAATTAGTTTTTTTCTGCTTACATTGTATTTCAATGCTGCCGTTTCTACGATTTCATGTATAGCATCCAGATTTCAAGGTCGTGTGGTTTGGATATTGCCTTTACCAGCATTTATCATCCTGCTGAATTATATTCCTTTTGATTTGATCAGAGAGAAATTTTTTGGATTAGTGAATAAGCAAATCAATTCTAAAAATCAATGAGAGGGGTGTTTTTTGTAATTATAAATAAAAATGACCTATAACTAATGTATTTGTCATATGAATAACAAATCCTTAACTTAGGACAAATATAACTACAATCAACAAGTACATTTTTTTTATAATATTAAATAATATTTATTTTTTATATTTTTGTGGGTAGGCATGTTGTTTCAATTTCTTTTCAAATTGATCAGCGTGAGTCATAATTTAGGCATATTTACTTCAGGTGCTACTTTTCAAATTCTAAAATTTGTTTAATTGTTTCAATATGAAAATGGATTAGACTAATTTCTCCATTTTCAGTAATTTTTCCGAATGAGACTAAATCTGGATTAGAAAAAGTATTATAAAAATCCATAAAACTACTTGCCATATCTATAAATAGATTATCACAAAACAAAATAAAATCACGTTCAAATTTATCAAGAAAGATTTTTATATTTTCTAAAAACGGATAAACTGGGAATTCCTCAGCATACATATCTAATTCCCTTTTAATCTTTTTCTTAAAGGCAGAGTTTTTTAATAATGTTGATTTTCTAAAACAAATACTAATTTTTATTTCAATTTGGGGATTTTTCATTTCGTCAAATTGAATATCAAAATTCACAATGTGAATTGGTAGATTTCTATGAATTGCATAGTCTCGCAAGCAAATTAAAAATTTATAATAGAAATTATTGTCAAACCAATCATTTGTTTTTTTATTAAATTCGATTGACTTCATTGAGTTTTTTCCAAATAAATGTGGAATCATATATTTATTTAAAAAATCATATATTAGAGAATTAAAACTTGTTAAAAAATTTGTCAAACATCGATTAATATCAATAAATGCTAATAACCTTAAGCTTTCTGAATCTTTTAGTTCACAAGTGGATAGTTTTCGCTCATAACTCATGACAGTTTCAAAATAGTCATTAAAATTTAGCTCAACTTCTTTTACCTTTCTTTGAATAAGTAAATATTCATGTAATAATTCGTTTAATTCAATAAGTTTTTTGTATTCATCTGAATTTATTTCTAAAATTGAACCTTCAAACATACTATATTCTTCAAGAATTTCATTTTGCAAGAAAAATTTCCCAAGAAAAGGACTATAAATTTCTCTAATTTTTATTTCAGCTTCATTCATAGTATTGACTTAATCAATATTCTGATTTTTAAATGCTAAAAATTGTAGAATTTGAAGTTTGTAAATTCTTGAATATTTAGGAGCAATTCGCATGTCCACAAGAATTACATAAAAGACAACCTTCTACATATATGAGATTCCCGATCTCACCGCAATGGACACATATTTCTTTTTCAACCTTAGTTCCGTCAGGAATGAATAGTCTTAAAGCTCTTACAATACCTTGTTTCCAGATATTAATGGATTCACTCTTGACATCCAGACCATTGATAAGATCAATGACTGTACGAAGCGGCATTCCATGCCTCATAATTCCTGATATTAATTTTGAATAATTCCAGTATTCTCTATCAAAAGATCTAGATAAGCCTTCATGAGTAACTTTATAACCATACTTATCTGTATATTGAAGATCATATCTATTATTACCATCGGAATCTTGAACTTTTAAAACCCAAGCTTTGGACAATACTTTAGGAATCATAAATGTATCTTCGGAAGAACCAATAAAGATTTCATATGGCTTATTGTCCAGGAGGCCGACTATTGCTATCCACTTTTCCTTTTCATTCATGAATCTTACGATCTCTGCTTCCAGTTTTCTAGGTCGCTTTGGTGAATGGTTGATTTTAAAGGTTGTATCTTCATGCTCTTCCTTTTTATCATTAGAGGTTAAAACACCTGTCCTGCTGCCATCTCTATATATAGTCATCCCCTTACATCCACTTTCCCATGCTTCAATATATAGTTTATTTACAAGGTCCACAGTTGCAGAATTTGGTAAATTTACAGTTACACTTATAGAATGATCAACCCATTTTTGAATTTTCCCCTGCATTCTTACTTTTTGTAACCAGTCTACGTCGTTTGCAGTTGCTTTATAATATGGACTTTTTTCGATTATTTTATTCAATTCTGAGTCCTGCAATTTTACAACTTCTTCAACATCATATTTATTAGCTTCGAGCCATGTCAGAAATTTATGATGAAATACATTGTATTCTTCCCAATGATCACCATTTTGATCAACAAATGATGTTTTTGAATTTTGATCATTAGGATTTATTTTCTTTCTTCTCTTGTATGAAACCATAAAAACGGGCTCTAATCCTGAAGTTGTCTGTGTCATTATACTCGTACTTCCTGTAGGAGATATCGTCAGTAGAGCTATATTTCTTCTTCCTGATTTTGACATTCTGTCATACAATTTAGGGCTTTTTTCCTTTAATCTTAAAATGAATGGATTATTTTTTTCTCTTTCTGTATCATAAATTGGAAATGGACCTCGTTCTTCTGCCAATATTACTGAAGACAAATATGCATTGACTGCTAGTAATGAGTGTACTTTTTCAGAAAACTCAATAGCTTCATTGGTTCCATACTTTAAGTTTAATGCTGCAAGCATATCGCCTTCTGCAGTGATTCCTACACCAGTTCTACGTCCTCTAATAACTTTATCTTTTATCTTAGTCCAAAGATCGATTTCTGTTTGTTTAATACTTATTTCTTCTGGGTCTTTAGCTAATTTTTCTAACATTTTATCTATTTGTTCCAGTTCAAGATCGACAATATCATCAGAAATTCTTAATGCTAATCTTGCATGTTTCTCAAAAAGTTCAAAATCAAATTCTGCATCAGTTGTAAATGGTTTTTTAACATGACTATATAAGTTGATTGCAAGCAAACGACATGAATCAAATGCATTTAAAGGCATTTCCCCATACGGATTTGTTGATACAGTTTTAAACCCTAAATCAGAATAACAATCAGAAACCGATTCATTAATAATTTTATCCCAGAATAAAATTCCCGGTTCTGCAGATTTCCATGCATTTGTTACTATTTTGGTCCATAAATCTAAGGCATCTATTGTTTTTGTCATTTTAGGTTCACTGCTAAAAATAGGGAATTTCTGAACATAAGGTTTCTTATCACCGACTGCTTTCATGAATTCATCATCGATCCTTACGGAAATATTGGCTGCAGATATTTTGTTTAATTCCAATTTGGCGTCAATAAAATCCTCTACTTCAGGATGATTGATCGAAAGTGTTAACATTAGAGCACCATTTCGTTTTCCCTGAAAAATTTGCTGAGCGCTATTAGAATACTTTTCAATGAATGGAATTAAACCAATTGATATAAGACCACTATTTAAAACTGGTGATCCTTTTGGCCTTATATGAGAAAGATCAAAACCAACAACACCTCGTCTTTTCATTATATTCAACTGATCTTCTTCAGTTCTAATTAGGCCACTTATCGAGTCTCCTTCATTTCCTATCACAAAACAATTTGACAGAGAAGATATATGAAAATCATTACCAATTCCTGCCATTGGGCCTCCTTGTGGCACTAAATATTTGAATTTGTCAATCAAATTAAAAATTTCATCAACTTCTAATGGATTAGGATATTTATTTTCTATTCTTGCTATTTCTTTTGTAAGCCTTTGGTGTAAATCATAAGGTGAAGATTCATAAATATTTCCATTAAAATCTTTTAATGCATATTTGTTGATAAATACACTAGTAGCTAATTCATCACCTTCAAAATAGGATCGTGATAAATTTCGGCATTCATTATAATTATCGTGTCTTAGATTAAATCCATCCATCATGACTTATAATAAAAACTATTTTACTATGAAAATGCATATCTTAATATCTCAAAAAGAGCAGATCCAGATGCAGAATATCCAATTGGAACAATATGATTCTCAATAAATTTAGTTAATTTAGTAAAATCTTTGGTTTCAGATTCATCAATATTTTTATATATTTGTTTTAAGTCATCAATTTCTTGATCTTCCAATTTCTGAAAAACTTCAGAAATGTTGTTTAATGTTATTTTTAACCTATTAATTGGTTGATTTAAATTTTCAACTTGGTCGATTACATTCATATGTTCTATTGTTTTTGCTTCAATTTTTTTAATGTTCATAATATTAATTTTTGTATGATTAGAATTATTTTCTTTTACCGGTGGTTTGAAATCTTTTATAATTTCTGATATTGGAATATCTTGAAAACTATTTTGACATTGCACATTATCTCTTTCTCTTCTAATAGACCTAATTTTCTTAAAATCAAAAAAATGACTTTCAGAATTTGGTTTTTGGCACAAGGAACAGGGACATGGTATCAATTGTTTTACTATTAGTTTGTTCCAAGATGAATTAATTTTACTAATTTCTCTTTCCAAAATACTTAAAAAGTCTCTTATGTTATTTCCCCATAAATTAATTTCGATCTTTCTTTCAATTGAATTTGAAATTAAATAGGCATAGGTTTCATTCAAATAAAGTATCACACCATTTTTCCAAAACTTATTTTCATAAATGAGATCGCTGTTTCTTACGATTAATCGAGGTAAAACTCCAGGAGGCATAAAATCGTATGAAAATATTAATTTCAAATTATCTTTATCTTCCCACTTTATTTTAGGTCCTTCAGAAGATAATAATTCAGCAATTATATATTTATCTTTCTCATTTGTTTGAAAACACAAATCGAACTTATTCATGAGTTCTAGTAATAAAAAATAATATCGATTTGGATAATCTTTCCAATATATTGACAATTGATCAAAAGTGAATTCTCCGAATTTTTTTTGTAAATCAATAGAATCTGTCAGTTTATAGACAGCTTTAGTTAACCAATCAGGTTTAATAAAAATAGTATTTTTTAAAATTGAATTATTTCGAAAATGTTCAATTATCCCCAAATCATGTAAATATTTAGATAATTTATTAGCATCTTCCTCATTTAAATTATTTTCTTTGCAAATAGTTAAAAACTTATCATATGTAATATAATAGTCATTTGATATTTCTAAATATTTTTTAATATTATAATAACTCATAGGTAATGGGTCACCTATATGATTCAATTTTATAATTTGTTCTTTTATTATATTAATTAATTCTTGTATTCCTTCACCTGTTTTAGCACTTGTTTTTATAAAAACTTTAACATTATCAAATTTATTTTTTATATAAGTCTCATTTATAGTTTTGTAATTTTCATCAATTTTATTTAAAACAATTATAATAGGTGAATTATTTCCTAATAAATTTATTATATTTAGCCAATAGTCAAAAGCTATTAATTCATCATCTTTTCTAGCATCTAAGACCAAAACGTAAAGTGATCTTTCCGTCAAAAAAAACTTGTGCGTTGCATGGAATATTTCTTGTCCTCCAAAGTCCCAAATATTAACTTCAAAATCTTTATTATTTTCAAGTTTAAAAATCCATTTATTTATTTCGATTCCTTGAGTCTTATGTGTTTCATTAAAATCATTATACAGAATTCTTTTAATGACCGAGGTTTTTCCTACTTCTCCATCACCAACAAATATTAGTTTAGCCTCATATAAATACTCCACTGTTTTATTCTTGTCAAACGCCCTTAAGTGAGATAATATATTATTATATCCCTGTTCAATAATATTTAAAGGTGGGCAAATCATTCTTTCGCTAAAATCGATAAAAATGTTTTCAATATTTTCAAGAAATCCTATACTAGTCGGAATTTCAGTGAATAAGTTATTTATTAAATTTAATTTTGATAAATTTTTTAGATTACCAATAGAACTTGGCAATTCAATTAGTTTATTGTCATTTAATTCTAAATATTTAAGTTTATTTAAATTTCCTATACTGCTAGGTACCTTTTGTAATTTATTTCCTTTTAAATCTAAATAGATTAAATTATTTAACAATCCTATTTTTGGAGAAATTGAATACAAATTTAAATTTGAAATTATAAGATTCTTCAATTTAAACATTTGAAATAATGAATTAGGGACTGCTTGTATGGGATTGCTTTGACAATTAAAAGTTTCAATATTTTCAAATGAACTAAATAAATCAGGTAATTCTTTTATATTATTATTTCTAATTTCTAGTACTTTTAAACTCTTTAATCCAAACAATTCTAGTGGTAAATTTTTTAATTGATTGTTATTTAAATAAAGAAATTCTAAATTATTTAACTTTGAAATTTCAGGAGGTAAGATTGTTATATTATTATTTGATAAATCTAAGTATTTTATCTCACTATTGGAAAATACATGTTGAGGTATGTTATATAAATTTTGATTTCTTAATACAATCGATTCAATCATTTCAACTTATTTATAAGTTAATTTAAACGATTTATTATAACAAATGAGGGTTAATTAAAAAAACAAAAATAAATTTTATTTTTCATTCACACTTTTTTTAAGTACTTTTTTTTAATAATCATTGAATTAAAGATTCTTTGATAGGTATATTCTTTTTAGAATATCTATCATATATTCTACATTTTAATCAAATTTGATAATGATCATTCCTATACTTAGTATTTACATTCTAAATATTAAGAATTTCTCAAAAATGTATTATTTACATCAAATCTCATATTTTTAAAATTGACAATATTTTATTTCAATATAAAATCTTACTTTTGCATTTTACCGGAAATTTTATAAATTTTATAATATGAGTGAAGAACCAAAATCTCTGAATTTCATTGAACAAATTATCGATGAGGACATAAATTCAGGAAAATATAAATCCATAGTCACACGATTTCCTCCCGAACCAAATGGTTATCTGCATATTGGTCATGCAAAATCAATAGTATTGAATTTTGGGCTGGCACAGAAATTCGGTGGCACAACTAATTTAAGGTTTGACGACACCAATCCTGCAGTTGAAGAAGTAGAGTATGTGGATTCTATAAAGGAAGATGTAAGGTGGCTCGGCTATGACTGGGACGACAGGGAATACTATGCTTCCGATTATTTTGATCAACTTTATGAATATGCTTTGGTTCTTATTAAAAAAGGTCTGGCTTATGTCGATGATTCTACTGTCGATGAAATAAAGGAAGGTCGTGGAATACCCACAGAACCGGGTACAGAAAGCAGATACAGAAACAGGAGTATTGATGAAAATCTCGACCTTTTTATAAGGATGAAAAATGGTGAATTTGAAGATGGCAGCAAGGTGCTGAGAGCCAAAATGGATATGTCCTCACCCAATATGCATATGAGGGATTCAATAATGTACAGGATAAAACGTGCTGAACATCACCGCACCGGCAATAAATGGGTCATCTATCCTATGTATGATTTTGCCCATGGGCAGTCGGATTCTCTTGAGAAGATCACTCACTCGATCTGTACTCTTGAATTTGAGATCCACAGACCTTTATATAACTGGTATATCGAAAACCTGGAAATTTTTCCTTCAAGACAGATAGAATTTGCAAGACTCAATCTGACTTATACAATTATGAGTAAAAGGAAATTGCTGAAACTGGTTCAGGATGGGATTGTGAACGGGTGGGACGATCCGCGAATGCCTACAATTTCAGGTCTGAGACGCAGAGGTTATACCCCGGAATCAATCAGGAATTTCTGTGAAAGAATAGGTGTTGCAAAAAGAGAGAATATCATCGATGTTTCATTGCTCGAATTTTCAATCAGGGAGCATCTGAATGCTATTGCATTGCGTCGTATGGTGGTTCTTGATCCTGTAAAATTAACAATTACCAATTATCCTGATAATGAGACTGAATTATTCGATGCAGAAAATAACCCCGAAGATTCTGATTCTGGCAACAGAAAAATCAGTTTCAGCAGGGAGATATATATTGAAAGGGATGATTTTATGATTGATCCTCCAAAAGGCTATTTCAGATTATCTCCTGGCTTAAGTGTCAGGTTGAAAAGTGCATATAAAGTCACCTGCGATGATTACAAACTTGACGAAAACGGTAATGTGGAAGAGATATATTGTACCTATCATACTGCAAGCAGGAGTGGCGGTGAGGATACTTCAGGAGTACCTGTAAAAACAACGATCCATTGGGTCAATATCGCTGATTCAGTACCTGTTGAACTTAGATTGTATGACAGACTTTTCAATGACGAAGCACCTGACAGCTATAAAGACCGCGATTTCATGGAGTTTCTGAATCCTGATTCATTACAAATCTTTAATGGTTTTGCAGAAAAAGGTATAAAAGAAGCAAGAAAGCAAGATAAATTCCAGTTCCTGAGAATGGGTTACTTTACTCTGGATAAAGATTCAGCAGATGACAAACTTATTTTCAACAGAACTGTTACTTTAAAAGACGCCTGGGCTAAGCAGAAGGGCAAGTAGGAAGTGAAAAGTGAAAAACAAACAGTCTTCAGTCTGCAGTCAGCAGTTAACAGTTTGAGGTCGAAAATTTTGCTTTGCGTCTTTGCGGCTTTGCGTGAAAATTTAAGTGAAAAGTGAAGAATGAAAAATTTTGCGTCTTTGCGGCTTTGCGTGAAAAAAGTGTAAAGTAGAAAGTGTAGAGTGAAAGTATAAATTGAGAAATTAGCAGTATCAGTAAACATTAAACTGAATTCGTAATTCGTAATTCATAATTCGTAATTCGTAATTTAATATAGTAAACATTATCAATTATCATTTAACAATTATCAATTAAAAAAAATGACATTATTAAAAGGAAAAGTAGCTCTGATAACAGGAGCATCAAGAGGAATCGGCAAAGCAATTGCCCTTAAATTTGTTCAGGAAGGTGCAGATGTGGCTTTCACGGATATCAGAAAAGATGAATTCATGGAGAACACTGAAAAGGAACTTCAGGCATTCGGAACCAAAGTTAAAGCTTATGAATCCAATGCAGCATCTTTCGAGGCGAGTGAAGCTACTGTAAATCAAATTCTTGAAGAATTTGGCAAAATTGATATCCTTGTCAACAATGCGGGTATTACCAGGGACAATCTGCTGATGAGAATGTCAGAACAGGAATGGGATATGGTAATGAATGTTAACCTCAAATCTGTTTTTAATCTTACAAAACAGGTAATCCGTCCAATGATGAAACAAAGATCGGGAAGCATTATCAACATCAGTTCTGTAGTAGGAGTTTTTGGCAATGCAGGCCAGTCCAATTATTCAGCATCAAAAGCAGGAATCATTGGTTTTACAAAATCTATTGCAAAAGAACTCGGTTCCAGAAATATCAGAAGCAATGCTTTAGCACCTGGTTTTATTGAAACTGAGATGACACATGTATTACCTGAAGAAGTAAGAAAAGGATTTCTCGATGCTATCCCTTTAAAGAGAATGGGAAGCCCTGAAGATGTTGCAAATGCTGCACTTTACCTTGGTTCTGACCTTTCAACTTATATTTCTGGACAGGTATTGAGCGTTTGTGGAGCTTTGAATACTTAAGAAGGGTTAAGGGTTGAAGGGTTGAAAGGAATGATGGTTGTATAATTTACGATGTACGATTTAAGATTTACGATTTAAGATGTTTAAGTGAAGAATGAAAAGTGATCCCGATTTATCGGGAGAAAAGTGAAGAGTGAAAAATGTAAAATTGGAATGATGGGTTGATGGATGGTAAACCATAAAAAACCATAATACCAAAAAACCATAATACCCTTTAACCTTTCTACCCTTATACCTTTTAACCATTAACAATTTTGAATCAATAAACTCAATATAATAAATATGAAAATAAAATTCAATGGAGCAGCAAGAATGGTAACAGGTTCATGTCATCTTGTGACTTTAGATTCCGGTTACAAGATTTTGCTCGACTGTGGATTGTTTCAGGGAAATGGAAAAAGAGACTGGGAGCTAAATAATAAATTTGACTTCAATCCTTCTGATGTCGATGTGGTGATACTTTCACACGCACACATAGACCATAGTGGAAGGCTTCCAAAATTGGTAAAAGATGGATTTTCAGGACAGATCTTCTGTACCCATGCCACAAGGAGCCTTTGTAATATAATGCTCCTCGACAGTGCAAAGATACAGGAACGTGATGTTGAGTTTTACAACAAAAATACACTTGAGAAAAAGAAGAAAGACAAAAACAAACACAAGGACCTAACCGTAAGAGAACCACTTTATACGACCGAAGATATACCTCCGGTTATGGGACAATTTGTTGGTTGTCCATATGATAGCTGGGTTACAATTAATGAGAATCTGGAAGTTTTGTTCCGAGATGCGGGGCATATACTGGGTTCAGCTTCGGTAACTCTGAAGATTAAAGAGGAAGGCAAAGAAACTCTGTTGGGATTTACAGGTGATATCGGAAGACCTAATAGGCCTATAATCAAAGATCCTGAACCGATGATAAATGTCGATTATCTTATTACGGAATCGACTTATGGAAACAAAGTACATGAACCCGATCCTGAACAATCAGAAAACCTGCTCAGAGCAATAAAACATACCTGCATCGACAAAAGAGGAAAATTGATTATTCCTGCCTTCAGTGTTGAGAGAACACAGGAAATACTTTATATGCTGGATAAAATGGCAAATTCCGGTAAATTACCACAGCGGATTCCAATTTATGTTGATAGCCCCCTCGCCATTAATGCAACTATGGTTTTTGGCTCACATCCAGAATGTTTTGATTCTGAGATTCATGAGTACCTTCTGCTTGATGATAACCCTTTTGGTTTTAATAATTTACATTATATTAAAACTGTTGAAGGTTCTAAGCAATTGAATGACATGAAACAACCGATGGTTATTATCAGTGCATCTGGCATGATGAATGCAGGAAGAGTCAAACACCATTTATTTAATAATATTGAAGATAAGAATGCAACATTTCTGCTCATCAGTTATTGTGGAGCCCAAACACCTGGAGCAATTCTCAAATCAGGGGCAAAAGAAATAAAGCTATTTGGAGAGATCAAACAGGTTAAAGCTGAAATACTTACCATGGACTCATTCTCCGGACATGGTGATAAAAATGAGATGCTCGATTTTATCGGGCATCAGAAAGATTCTGCAAAGAAAACCTTCATTGTGCATGGGGAAATAGATGTGCAGGAGGATTTCAAAAAACTTCTGGAACTAAATGGTTTTAAAAACATTTATATTCCTGATTTTAATGAAGAAGTGACAGTTTAAATTTGTATCTGATTGGTTTATAGCGCAATTTAAGGCCCCAGCATTACACAAAAGGACATGTTTTCGAACTAATAGGAATTATTTGGATGTATTTATTTTTGCCTTCAAAGGTCTCAATTATCTGTAAAAAGTTAAAATCCAGGAATAAATAAACCAGGCAATGATCCATTATTCTAAATGGGCATGAAGTTATCCCGGAAAATTATCTTTTTTTGAACAACTCAACCAAGCAATTCAAAAAATAAAATCTAACTTTTTTTCATAATTTAACTTGGAGTTTAAAAAATTATTGATTATATTTGTGCCTCTGTTGGTATTGATTGTATCTAAATGTTTCATTAATAATAAATATCAGCAGATAATTCAGGTGATCCATTTCATTAATCAGTAAAAAATTTTATATGAATCTATTAGTATGTATTAGCAAAACTCCAGACACAACGTCGAGGATAGCTTTTAAAAACAACAATACAGCCTTTGATGATTCAGGAGTTCAGTTTATAATGAATCCATTTGATGAGTTTTATTCTCTTGTCAGGGCATTGGAACTCCAGGAGCAATTCGGAGGTACTGTTACAGTACTGAACGTAGGAGACAACTCAAATGATATTATAATACGTAAAGCACTTGCAATTGGTGCCCATAAAGCTGTTAGGATAAATGCTCAACCGCTTAGTGCTCATTTTACCGCTTTTCAAATAGCTGAATATGCAAAAGACAAGAGTTTTGATATAATATTTTTTGGTAAGGAGACTATTGATTTTAATGGTGGAGAGGTGCAATCTATGGTAGCCGAAAGCCTGGGCCTACCATTTGTCCATCTGGCCAGTCATCTTACAGTTGAAGGCAATGTGGGAAAACTAAACAGGGATATTGAAGGTGGAGTAGAAAAAATAGAGGTTGAAATCCCATTTGTGGTCTCAGCTTCAAAAGGAATGGCAGAACAAAGAATACCAAGCATGAAAGGTATCATGATGGCAAAAAGCAAGCCACTTGATGTCATTGAAGCATTTGAGACAAAAGACATGGTAGAAACAATCAAATATGAAATTCCTGCCGAAAAATCAGGAATTAAAATGGTTGACCCGGAAAATGTTGAAGAATTGGTAAGATTGCTCCATGAAGAAGCTAAAGTTATTTAAAATCTAAAAATCCTTAAAAAATGAAAATAGTTCCAATTATAGACAACAGAAAAAATCTTTTCAAAAAATCTGATTTTGAATTGGTTTATTATGCTTATCTTGTAGCACAGAAATTCTCTGGTAAAGTAAAAGCAGTTGTAATAGGTAATCATTCTGAAGCAGGTATTTTAGGAAAATATGGTGCCAACGAGGTAGTGGGTGTCAATTACGATGGGATCTATGATACATCAGTATTCACTACAATTATTGATAAAGTTGCAAACGAAGCAGATGTTAAAATGATAGTCCTGCCACATACAAGTTCGGGAAAACCAATCTTAGGATCCGCAGCTGTAAGGATCAATGCAGCATCTGTTTCCGGAATATTAAGCGTACCGGAACTCGAAGGCAACAATTTTATATTCAAAAAAGGAACATATTCCAGCAAAGCATATTCATATATAAAAACCCTATCTGATAAAGTGGTAGTTTCATTGATGACTAATTCATTCTCCCCTGCTGAAGTCGGAAGTCCTGTCGAAGTGAACTCTGTCTCATTCGAATTACCTGCTCCAAAAATAAAGGTAGTAGCCGTAGAGAAAGCTGAAGGGAAAATACCATTGACAGAATCTGATATTATAGTGTCAGGAGGCAGAGGATTGAAAGGCCCTGAAAACTGGGGAGTACTATTGGAGCTGGCAGAGGCACTCGGTGCATCAACAGCATGTTCAAGACCCGTTTCGGATGTAAACTGGAGGCCACATAGCGAACACGTTGGTCAGACAGGAATAGTAGTAAGGCCTAATCTTTATATTGCTCTTGGTATATCGGGCGCAATTCAGCATCTTGCCGGTGTTAATAATTCCAATACGATAGTTGTTATCAACAAAGACCCCGAAGCTCCATTTTTTAAGGCTGCAGATTATGGAATACTGGGAGATCTGTTTGAAGTTGTTCCAAAATTGACAGAGGCAATAAAACGCTTCAAAGCCAAAGGTTAATAAATGGGTAAAAAGTTGAACCAGGATTTTCAAGAAAAAAAACAATGGCATTGCTAAGTACTAATTATAATCCAAGTGTTGAAGAACTGGAGGATATGAAAAAAAAATATCCTTTCTCATATATTCCAGACCTGCTGATAAATAGAAAACTATTTGTAGGAGATAATGATATTTCCCTGGGCAAGTTAACAGAACTTGCAGGCAAAACAAATAATTCAGGTCTCTCCTTGGCTTCAGTGATCGGAAATACTTTATCTGATCAGAAAGAAAATACAATTATCAGTTCCAAAGAAACAGAACCTGATAATGAAACAGATGAAGAAAACAAATTAAATGAAGCTGTGGCAAGTGAAAGACTGGCAAAAATTTATCTTCAGCAAGGCTTAAAAAAAGAAGCAATTGAAATCTATAAGAAAATAAGTTTGCATAATAAGAAAAAAAATAATACATTTGCGCAATTTTAGAAAATCACATAAAAAGTAATAATTAAATGACAACATTTTTATCAATTTTAATTGCTCTGGATAGCCTTATGCTGATCCTTGTCATACTGATCCAGAAACCAAAAGGTGGCGGAATTGATAGTACATTCGGAGGACTTGGGGCAAATCAGATGCTTGGTGCCGCAAAATCGGTCGATTTTGTAGAGAGACTAACCTGGATACTTGCAGCCATACTTTTTGTTTTGAGTATTGTTACGGCCATTTACGTTGGAAGTGTTGGCCTGGAAGCCCCGACTGATATTCCATTGAAATCCGCAGGATAATTTTACAACTAAGAATTAACAATTTATAATCCAAAAAAAAGCTTTGAGTCTCTCAAGGCTTTTTTTTATATCTTATCTCTGCTGCAAGTTCCCAATAAATCAAAGTTCTGTAGAAGAATAGCCTCATTGGTGATTACTAAATTCGGAATCAGCATATAACATATTTCCTGCGGCAAACCAATTATCATTGCAACAAAGGTGTACTGACATCTTACTGCGTTTATTATATGGTCTCACTAACTCTGCGATCATTAAGTACCAGACCTCTTGCTTTGAATGTAGCCCAGATTTGCATGTTTATTAAAATCTTTTAGGTTTTAACCTGACCCCTCAAGGGAATCTCAAAGAGTTTTAATTTGCATTTGTTTAAAAAAGTGCAAAAATGAGTTACACTTAATGCTGAAATATATCCTAAATTAATAGACTTCAACTTTTTCCATGTAAATCAATAATAATAATTACACATAATTAAATAACATTATAATTTTATATTATAATTAATCATAATATTTATTCAATTATATATCTGTTATTAAAAAATTAAAAAAATTGGCACAATTATTGTATTATAATATTTCGTAATATATAAATTTAAATGAAAAAGATTTATACAATTAAAAATCAAGCAATTATGAAATGTGTTAGTTTTTTCGACAACAGAAAATTGAGGGGAAAACCTGATTTTTTCACTGAAACAAAACCAATAGGAAAAATATTTTTCATTTTTTTCCTGATTTTTTTTGTTTCACTACAAGTAAAGTCTCAGACAACTGTAACACTAGGTGAAGACAGAGCAATCTGTGAAGGCAGCAAACTGAAACTTTCAGATCTGAACCCAGTAATTACCGGCCCTGCAACCAGCAGGTGGTGGTCAACTACAGGAGATGGCACCTTTAGTCCGAGTTATACATACCCGGCAGCATTGAATTACACACCCGGGAGCAATGATATTGCAAACGGATTTTTTACAATCACATTAACTGCAAGAAATGGAGAACCTGCCGGTCCTACTTATTCTGATCAGGTAAAGGTTTTTCTACAGGGCGATGAATTATTTGCATGTAATGATAATGTGATAATTCCGCTCAATCTTTACTGCCAGTTTAAAGTGACACCTCCTATGGTTTTGGAAGGAGAGAATGAAAATGAACCATTTAATCTCTATGATCTTGAGATCTATGATCAAAATGGAGATGTAATACCCAATGACATCCTTACACGCGACCATGTAGGTAAATTATTGAATTATACAATAACTCACACCTGCACCTGGAATGCTTGCAGTGGCACAATACTTGTCAAGGATAATTTTCATCCTGTTTTGAAATGTAAAACTGATACTATCACATGTAAGGAAGAAACTACACCTGAACATTTTGGCTTCCCCATCGACTTCAATGTTTTTGATATTGATACAATGTATAAAACCGGGCCTAAAAAATACCTTGTCAGGGGGTGGGACTACTGCAGTGACGTGACTTTGACATATACTGATAGTGTTACAAATTACGATTGTGGTGAAAACAGTGTGTTTGATCAGGTGATTGTGCGCAGCTGGAAAGCAACTGATGGAAGCAATAATTCTTCAAAGTGTAAAGATGTAATTAGAGTAAAACGAATTACTATGGACTCAATTATCCTTCCTCCATGCTGGAATAATGTTGACTCTGCCGCCCTGGCTTGTGATGGAGAGTGGCTTGAAACTGCACTGGACAATGGACATCCATCACCGGAATATACCGGTGAACCTCAGGTCTGGGGTTGCAGTCAGTTCAATTACACATTTAAAGACACCAAATTCCAGGCTTGTGGAAATACATTTGATATTTCACGTGAATGGACTATTATCGACTGGTGTGCACCCGATACATGTCCGAATAAAATCAAAACATTTGTTCAGATTATAAAGGTAATGGATAAAACACCTCCGGAAATAGAATGCCTTCAGGATACTATTCAGATAGGAGCTGATGCCTATGAATGCAGCTCTCAGAAATTTGAACTACCAATTCCCGAAATAAGTGATAATTGCTCATCTGTAGTGACTTTTGTAAATGTCTACAATGCTGCTACCAATGCGGAGGTTTCTGTACAAAAGAGTGGCACGAAATTCTTTATTCAAAAATTACCACTAAAACTATACAAAGTAGTAATTACTGCTGTCGATAAATGCAATAATAAAAGCAAATGCACATATTACATCAAGGCGATTGATGATAAAAACCCTTATGTTGTTTGCGACCAGCACACGAAAGTGAGCATTGGATCAAATGGAGTTGCAAGACTTAATGCAGAAAGCGTTGATGACGGGTCTTTTGACAACTGCGGAATTAAAGATATGCAGATAAGAAAAATGACCGATGGTTGCAATACTCCGGAATATCTTAAGTTTGGTCCTTATGTAGATTTCTGTTGCCTTGAAGCAAATAAAACTCTGATGGTAGTAATGAAAGTAACTGACTTATCAGGAAATTCAAATACCTGTATGGTTGAAGTAGAAGTTGAAGACAAATTACCTCCACAGGTAATATGTCCTCCTGATTTGACAGTCAGCTGCGATTTTTATTATGATCCTGATGATATGAACAGGTATTTTGGTAAAGTTGTAAAAGATGAAAACGAAAGAAAAAATATTATAATCTATGATCAATACAATAATGGAATAGTAGGAAAAGATGGTTACACCTATGACAATTGCAATGTAAGCATATCATCATCGGTTAAAGATAGCCTTAACAACTGCAATATAGGAAAACTCTACCGTAAATTTACTGCCAAAGACGATGGTGGAAGGACAAATTCATGCGAACAGGTCATAACCATTTTAAATCCCGAGCCGTTCAACTATTATGGTGACGATATAATCTGGCCAAAAGATACGACATTCTATGGATGTTCCAATATCCAGGCTGATACTTCAAAGACAGGAGCTCCGAAAGTAAGGGATAACATGTGCAGTATGGTTGCCATAAGATATGATGACCAGGTGTTCAATGTTCAAAATGGAGCCTGTGAAAAAATAGTCAGAAAATGGACTGTTAGAGACTGGTGCCAGCCAAATCATCTGGAATGGACATGGGAACAGTACATTATGCTATTCAATACAAAAGCACCAGTGTTCACAAGTGACTGCAATAAAAAGGAAATATGCGTTTACGGTCCATGCGAAGGACTTGTTGAACTCTCAGCTTCAGCAACTGATGATTGCACCCCACAAGAAAAACTGATGTGGGCATGGAAACTTGATCTGAACAAGGATGGAGTATTTGATCAATTCGGACAAGGCAACAATTTCTCCAAAACAATGCAACAAGGCACCTATACTATTTCCTGGGTAGTAGAAGACAAATGTGGCAATCAAAGTTTCTGCACCTATGATTTTACAGTTAAAGAATGTAAAAAGCCAACCCCATTATGTATTTCAGATCTTACAACTGTAGTCATGAACCAGGCCGGAATGGTCTCTGTAAAAGCTAAAAGTTTTAACCGGGGAAGTTATGATAATTGCACAAAATCCAATTACGGAACTTGTGGATGTCTTACTGATCTTAAATTTTCATTCTCATCAAATGTCAATGATACAATATTTACAGTTAAGTGTTCGGATATACCAGGTGGAGTTTCAAAAATATTCACACTCCAGATGTGGGTCACTGACGAAGCTGGCAACCAGGATTATTGCACAGTTCAACTCGAGGTTCAGGACAATAATGGTGTTTGTCCGGATGGTCTTGGCATGTCTGTATCAGGGATGACAGCAAAATGGTCAGATAATAAACCAATTGCGGGTATCAATGTCAGATTACAGCAGATAAATGCAGAGTACAGCAGAACATCAACCACACAGGCCAATGGACGTTATAGTTTTGACAATCTTCAGCCGGGTTCTTCTTACTCAATTAAGCCTCTTGATAATTCAGCAACCTGTATGGCTGGTGTGAGTACTGCAGACCTTGTAAAGATTCAAAGGCATATACTGGGTATCAAAAAATTTGACACTCCATACAACTTCATCGCTGCCGATGCAAATAACAGCCTCTCAATCAGTGCTTCTGATATGCTCGAGATCAGAAAACTGATTCTCGGAATTAATCAGACATTGCCAAACAACAGATGTTGGGTGTATGTCGATAATAAACAAGCTCCGGACATGGGTAATCCTTTCAATTTCAAAGAGAAAGTAGAGTATTTTAATATTGCATCGAGTTCAATTGAAGGTGACTTTACAATTGTTAAAATGGGAGATGTCAACGATTCATATATAAGTCTGAATGGGTTAAAACCTAGAAGTGATGCAAATGTGGATCTGTCAGTTGACAATGTTGAAATGACAAAAGGCACAGAATATCTGATACCCGTTTACATAAATCATGAAAAAGGAATAGAAGGTATTCAGTTCACTATAAAATACAACATGGAAAATATGGTTTTCACTGGTTATGAAAATTCCCAGATAGATCCTACAGAAAGTAATTTCGGTTATCATCAAATGAAAAATGGTTATATCACTTTCAGCTGGAACACATTCTCCGGCAAGAGTTTTGACAGCAAAACACCAGCCTTCTATTTGAAATTCAAGGCTTTGAACAACACAATCACTTTTGGAAACCTGGAGATAAATAGCGATATAACAACTGCACTTTCAGTAATTGATGAAGAAGAAATTCCTGTTTCATTCAGGTTTGAGAACAACACTGTAAATGAATTTAAGGTATATCAGAACAATCCTAACCCATTCACAGATGAGACTACAATTAGTTTCAACCTGCCTGAAGAAGGAAATGCTGAGATTAAGGTTCTGGATGCCCGAGGGAAACAATTATTTATAAAGAACAGCAACTTTTCAAAAGGTATGAACCATGTGCAATTACAAAGGAATGACCTGAATTCGAAAGGAGTTCTTTATTACACTGTGAGGGTGAAAAATGATATCATCACAAGGAAGATGATCCTAATAGACTAATCCTTAAAACTGATTCTATAAACTAAACATTTTGTAATTCGATTTTTGAACTGTCCCGTTTAAATGCGGGACAGTTTTTCTATTTTACAAAACTCAGGAGTTTTTCAGTATCATGCAGATTTTTCATCATCACCTCTGAAACATAACTATCAAGGTATTCACTTGCTGAAGCCTTGTTTACTCCATAGAGGGATAAATAAGTCTCTTCAAACAAAGCCTGATTTTTCAGAAGATCTTTTTCAGTCCTTTCTTTACAAAATTGGATGAAACCATGTAACTGACGGTAGTTCCTGTCGCAAGAACCGGAAAGCTCCAGATACTGCCAGAAAGCACTTTCCTTCATCAACTCCTTTCTGTTCATTTCCGCAAAATGATCTTTCAAAGCACTTACATGATCACCATATGTAAATCGGCCAGGAAATTTTGAGACACCCAGATAAACTGGCATATATGGCTGTATACATGGCCTTTTCATTGCAATCCACATTACATTTCCTATTTCTGAAGGCATTTCCTTTCGAAGCTGGGCTACAAATCCATATTGATTGCCACTTGAACAAATTGTATTATATTTATAATGATGCGGCTCATCAAGTATATTTTCCATATCTCTCATACCTGTATTTTCAAAATGATTGGAAAGTATCTTCATAAGATTTTCTTTCGAAACTTTATTGGCAGGTTCAAATGAAAAAGGCAAATCGTCGGTCAACTTGAATTGTTTTTGCGACAAAAAATTTATTGCTGCAAGCTGTCTGGGCTTGTTACCATCGGAATCAATGGAGCCTTCGAGTGCATATGCATATTTGAAATTGAACTTTTTTCCCGAGTCTGGATCATACCAACCTCTCTTCACAGCATATTCTACAATATCGTTACTACCCAGAAAATTTATTGTATCTCTCAGGTCGATTTCACCAATGGTATAGCAATTCGATATTACAGCCACATGGTCAGATGGTACTCTCTTTGCTACCCAGTGTTTACCTTTTACAACAGCCATCATCCATATTTCATCAGGATCCGCAATGCAATACGTCCTGCCTGACGCATTATATCCATATTTTTCTACCAGGTATCCCCCTATTTTTACTGCTTGCCTTGCAGTTTTTGATCTCTCAGCCATCAGCCTCCTCAAATAATAACCTATACCCCCATCTTCGATTTCTCCTTTATCTTCTCTGGAGAGACACTGATCAGAAGCAATTGTCACACCCCATTCGTTCATATAACTGTCTGAAAACTGAAGTTGAGGCATGTCAATCCAAAGATAAGAATAGGTCCTGCTAACCTGTGGAAGCCTTACATCTGTATCTGTAATTAACAGCTTTTCCACCTGATGTTCTGCAGCCGGCACTTTATAAAAACTGAACACAAATTCTCCATAATCATCTTCATTATGTGCTAATATAACAGATTTATCTGTCGTTGCATTTTTTCCAGCCATTATCGAATAACAGTCAGGCTCAAAACCCTGCTGAGTGAATACAGGATTTAAAATATTTATAAAAAAAATTATAAATATTGTTTTTATAAGTGATGTATACATATAATAATTTTATATTTAAATAAATACATTACTGAAATAATTGAATACAAGGCAAATATAGAAACAAAAATCTTTTTGCAGAACAATTGGTACTTATTATAGATAAATATTATCAGCCGAATTTTTTAAATTAACTTATTACTGCTTTTCCAAACCTATGCCTGACACATTATTAAAAGCTTTAAACCATTAAATTTAATTTAATTTTTTATGCAATTGAAAAATATTAACTTTGCGGAAATTTAAAAACAATAATCATGTCATTAAAAAATTTTTTTTCCGGGTCAGGTTTCAAAAAGATCTTATTTACTTCAATTATTGTTATAATTCTGATAATAGCAGGTTCAGTTTACTGGAACTATTATTTCACTTACAGTGAAGGCTACAGATCAGGATTGCTGCAAAAATTTTCATATAAAGGCACTATTTTTAAAACCTATGAAGGTGAAATGATCCTAAGCAGTGTCCAAAGCAATAGAAATGTAGCTATAGCTTCGGAGAAGTTTGAATTTTCCGTGGCTGATGAAAAAATAGCCATGATGCTTGATACTTTGCAAGGCAAAAATGTAACATTACATTACAGACAGAAGAATGGAACATTGCCCTGGAGAGGCAATTCAACTTATATTGTTGATGATGCTAAAATCTCCAGATAGGCTTTATTAACGCTTTTATATATTATTTTTATTTTTAATATAAAATCATGAAATATACTCTTATCACCGGAGCCAGTTCAGGTATTGGAAGGGCTACTGCATTTGCACTGGCAAAAGAAGGCAGGAACCTATTACTTGTGGCACGCAGGAAAGAACGACTTGAGAAAATACAATCCGAATTAAAAGAAAGCTTTAATATCGATGTAATTATATTTGATACAGACCTTGAGAAAATTGAGAATATTGATAATTTATTCCGAAAGCTGAATGATTTTGACATAGAAATTCTTATCAATAATGCAGGATTTGCACTTGGAAGATCTTCAATTGAAGAATACGACTGGGATGATTTTAACAAAATGATAGATGTAAATGTAAGGGCATTTACAAGAGTGGCACAACTTGCTATTCCTTTTATAAAGAAAAACAAAGGCCATATAGTTAATATCAGCTCCATTGCCGGTCTTGAGTCTTATGAAGGAGGATCAGTTTATTGCAGCACAAAAGCATTTGTAAAAATGATGAGCAAGTCAATGAGGATTGATCTTGCAGGAACAGGTGTAAGAGTAACTGATATTGCCCCGGGAGCAGCTGATACAGAATTTTCGCTAGTAAGATTTAAAGGAAATAAAGATGCAGCAGATGCAGTTTACAAAGATTTTATTCCATTATATGCTGAAGATATTGCTGAAACAATCGTTTTTGCAATTAACAGACCTGCCTCTGTAAACCTCGATAATATCGTTATCATGCCCACAGCTCAGGCAAGTGCTACAAGGATACACAGGGAAGTGAAAAGTTAAAAACTAAAAGTTAAAACTAAAAGTGAAAAACTATAAGTGAAAAGTTAAAAACTTTTAAGCTTGCCCGTATTAGTGAAAAGATGAGATTGTTAATCCACAGCTTACATTGTTTAATTCCTAACTTGTAATTTTTAATTGTAAAGTAATAATGTCCTACAAAAATATTATTTTTGACTTTGGTGGTGTTCTTGTTGACTGGAATCCAAGATATGTTTACAGAGAATATTTTAATACTGAACCTGAAATGGAGAATTTTCTGGGAAATATATGCACAAATGAATGGAATCTTGAACAGGATAGAGGAAGATCGATGGCAGAAGGCACTGCGATTTTACAAAGGCAATATCCGGAATATCATGATCTCATTAGTGTTTTTTATGACAGATGGGAAGAAATGTTAAAAAGTGAAATTCATGAAAATGTTGAGCTTCTGTATTCCCTCAGAGAAAGATATGAATTATTCGGTTTGACAAACTGGTCCGCAGAAACTATTTCTGTAGCTCACAGGAAATATCCATTTCTGGCAGTATTTAAGGGTATTGTTGTTTCAGGAGAAGAAAAGCTGGTTAAACCCGATCGAAGAATATTCGAATTAATCTTGGAAAGATACAAGCTGGATCCAGTTGAAACAGTATTTATAGACGATAATATTTTCAACGTTGAAGTTGCACAACAATTAGGCCTTACTTCAGTTCATTGTGATTCTCCTTTTGGATTGAAAGAAAAATTAATCAAAATAAAAGTCATTTCATGAATATTTTCTGGTTTAGAAGAGATCTTCGTCTTCAAGACAATCATGCACTTTTAAGATCCTTGGAAAATGGTCCGACATTACCAGTTTTTATTTTTGATACCAAAATACTGAATGAACTTGAAAAAAATGATGCAAGGGTAACTTTTATCTATAATTCACTAAAAGATATTGATCAGCAATTAAGGAAATACGGTTCAGGATTAAGTGTTTTCATTGGCGATCCCATATCTGTTTTCACCCTTATTTTCAATGAGAATAAGCCTGAAGCAGTTTACGCAAATGAAGATTACGAACCATATGCTATTATCAGAGACAGGGAAGTGGAAAAGTTGGCTGAAAAGTCAGGAGTTAAGTTTTTAAAATGGAAAGACCAGGTGATATTTGAAAAATCAGAGATTATGAAGTCTGACGGAAGGCCATTCCAGGTGTTTACACCATATAAAAATAAATGGCTCCAAAGATTTATGCCTTCTGAATTTTATAAAAGTGAAGATAAACTTGAAAATATTGTCAGAAATAACAAACCTTTACCTACTATCGGTGAATTAGGTTTTATTGAATCAGACATAAGGGTAAAACCTCATTGTTTTACAGGGCTTGAAAAGTACCAGGATGTAAGGGATTTTCCAGCTTTGGAATCAACTTCCAATGCTTCAGTGCATCTCAGGTTCGGAACTTTATCAGTCAGAGAAGCCGTAATGTCAGCTATGAATATCAATCCTGTACTGCTAAGTGAACTTATTTGGCGGGAGTTTTTTATGCAGATTCTTTATCATTTCCCTTATGTTGAAAATGAGAGCTTTAATCCGGCTTTCCGTAACATGGCATGGCTTAATGATCAGGAAGATTTTGAAAAATGGAAATCCGGAAAGACGGGATTTCCAATGGTAGATGCCGGCATGAGGGAACTTAATCAAACCGGATACATGCATAACAGGGTCAGAATGGTCGCAGCCGGATTTCTATGTAAGCATCTGTTAATCGACTGGAAATGGGGGGAACGTTATTTTGCGGCAAAATTACTCGACTATGATCAGGCGGCAAATAATGGGAACTGGCAGTGGGCTGCCGGTACCGGATGTGATGCAGCACCTTATTTCAGGATATTTAATCCTGTTACTCAGCAGGAAAAGTTCGATAAAAACTTTGAATATGTTAAAAGATGGGTTCCTGAATATGGAACATCTGATTACCCTGACCCAATTATTGATCACAAATTGGCTCGTGAACGGGCTTTGAGCGTTTTTTCAAAATCATTAAATAAGTAAGGTGTTTTATTGTGCCACTGTTGGTGTTGTCACCAACAGTCAAATATACAAAAAAAACTATTGACTATCAATAATAATTGTGGAAAAAGTAGATAGTTTTTTAACTTTTGAACATAAGTTTTGTTGGTGACAACACCAACAAAGGCAAAAAAAGGCTGCAATTTGTTAGAGCTGAGGTTTGTTGTTGACATCACCAACAAAGGCTAAAGGCACAATTATTTTCTATGAGAAGTCATTAGAAATTATCCTTATCAACTTTTTTGGGTATATAATTTATCAGAAATTATCCACTTTATCGGGATATGGCTGGAACCAATGTTCCGGTGATCGCCAAAGTGCCGACAGCAAAAGTTCTCTCATAAATGTGAACTCCTTTGGTAGTTTGTCATAAAATGTTGAAAACAATGCTTCATGGCTCAGCAGTTCTTCCTTATGTGACTCCCTGTTAATTGACATAATCTGATCAAATTTTTCGCGTGGAAAATCCAGACCCTTCCATTTCATATCCTCATATTTTGGCACCCACCCTATTGGGCTTTCTACAGCTGCAGAATGACCATGTACTCTTCTGATGATCCAGATCAAAACCCTCATGTTTTCTCCAAACCCGGGCCAAATAAAATTGCCTTCTTCATCTTTTCTGAACCAGTTGACCATAAAAATACGGGGGGGATTTGGCAAATTCCTTCCGAATTGCAGCCAATGATTGATATATTCTCCCAGATGATACCCCATGAATGGCAGCATTGCAAACGGGTCGCGACGTACAACTCCTCTTTCTCCAAATGCTGCGGCAGTTGTTTCACTTGCCATTGTTGCAGCCCCATAAACACCAAAATTCCAGTTAAACGTCTGATAAACCAATGGCACTACTGAAGATCTGCGACCCCCAAAAATAAATGCATCTATTGGAACACCATGCGGGTCATCCCAATGAGGATCCAATGAGGGATTTTGTGAAGCAGGAACTGTAAATCTGCTGTTAGGATGAGCAGCAGGTTGGCCGCTGGATTTATCATAAGGTTTTCCATGCCAATCAATTAAGCCATCCGGAACCTCCTTGGTAAGACCTTCCCACCAGACATCCCCATCCGGTGTTATCGCAACATTTGTAAAAATGCAATTGCGCTTTATTGTTTCAATTGCTATCGGATTTGACTTTTCATTTGTACCGGGGGCAACTCCAAAGTAACCGTTTTCAGGATTTATAGCGTATAATCGCCCGTTTTTTCCTTTATGTATCCAGGCAATATCATCACCTATAGTTGTTATTTTCCAGTCTGAAAGGCTTTGAGGAGGTACTAACATACTGAAATTGGTTTTTCCGCACGCACTTGGAAATGATGCTGCCACATAAGTTTTCTTCTCTTTGGGTGATTTGATACCCATGATCAACATATGTTCGGCAAGCCAGTCTTCATCATGAGCAAGTACAGAAGCTATCCTTAGTGCATAACATTTTTTTCCCAGCAAAGCATTTCCTCCATATCCACTCCCGTAAGATACAATAAGCTTGTCTTCAGGAAAATGAGAAATATATTTGGTTTTATTGCATGGCCACAGAGCATCTTTTTGTCCGGATTTCAGAGGTGCTCCAAGGGAATGAACACATTTTACGAAGTAAGCTCCATTTTCAATTTTTTTCATTGCATCCTTACCCATGCGTGTCATTATCCGCATATTGACGACTACATATTCAGAATCTGTTATCTGAATACCATATCTTGAAAAAACTGATCCAACAGGCCCCATACAGAATGGAATTACATACATTGTGCGTCCCTTCATCGCTCCTTTCAACAAGCCCCGGAGTATATCTTTCATTTGGTCAGGTTCCATCCAGTTATTTGTAGGTCCTGCTTCATCTTTTGTACGGCTGCAAATATATGTCCGGTCCTCAACCCTGGCTACATCGCTTGGATCGCTGAAGCATGCAAAACTATCAGGCCGTTTTTCTGGATTCAATCTGATAAATGTACCTTTTTCAACTAATTTATTGCATAAGTTATCATATTCTTCCTGACTACCATCACACCAATGAATATTTTCTGCCTTTAAATAATTAGCAAGGTTTTTTACCCAATTATTTATATCTTCTTTACGGGCAAGCAAGCCGGTACCTGAGACTGTTTTTGTGAAAATCATACTTAAGAATATTTATTGATTAAGAATGCTAAGTTAATTCGACAAAATTAATTAAATATAAATATTTGATATACAAAAAACAATTATTTTATGTTTGGGCAGGTGACAAAAATCTTCAATCATTAATTAATCTATCAAATGGATACTATTTGTTTGTTTTCAATTGCATCGCTCTAAAAAAATAATAAATTTGTAAAATTTTTAAAAACTCCTTTCAAATTTTATATGAAGATAAAATTGCTGACCAGAAAATTTTTATTTGTTTAAAAAATGCAAATGTAGATATGAATAATAAATTGATTTTACTTTCAGTATTTTACCTGGTTTTTTCCAGTTTAACTTCTGTGGCTCAAAGCAGAAAAAACTTACGATTGCCGCTTATTCCTGGTTTTTATATTTTAAAAGGTGATTTTCACATGCACACTCCCTTTTCTGATGGTTCTGTATGGCCTGCTGACAGGGTGCATGAAGCATGGCGTGATGGGCTTGATATAATTGCCATTACTGATCATCTCGAATATAATCCCAATAAAACAGATGTAAGTACTGATCTAAACAGACCATATGAAATAGCAAAACCAGTAGCCGATCAATACGGAATAATTTTGATCAAGGCAGCTGAGATTACCCGAAGTATGCCTCCCGGACATTTCAATGCTTATTTTCTGGATGATGTGAATGAGCTTAAGCAGGAAAAGATAGAGGATGCTTTCAAAGCTGCACAAAAACAAGGTGCGTTTTTTGTATGGAATCATCCTGGCTGGAAGGCTCAGCAACCTGATACTACCATGTGGTTTCCTGCACATACTGAATTTTATGAAAAAGGCTGGCTTCAGGGAATTGAAGTCTTCAATGAAAGAGAGTATTATCCAGAGGCTCATCTGTGGGCAAATGAAAAAAAACTTACTCAATTTGCAAATAGTGATATTCATGGACCTGTGGATTTTAGTTATGATATTACAAAAAATCAACGTCGCCCGATAACTCTTGTATTTGTTCGAAAAACCGATGTTGAAGGTATCAGAGAAGCTTTTTTAAACCAAAGAACAGTGGCTCTTTTTAATGATACCCTTACCGGAAATGAAAAGATATTAAATCCTCTGGTATCAAATTGCCTCAAATTTCCCTCAAATATTCTTAGTGTTAACAAAAGGAAAGAAATCAATATTGTAATTGAAAACATTTCTGATCTGCGATTTCAGCTAAGGATTTGTGGAAGTAATGAACAAAATAACACTGATATCAGGCTCGAAGACAACGCTTCTGTTTGCTATAAGTTCAGCCCTCAAAATCTCAAAACAGGACTTAACAAACATAAGTTGAATTTTTGCGTGCTTAATGCTCTGACTGAACCCCAAAAACCACTTGAGATTGAATTTACTGTTAATTCATTCTATATGCCAGATCCTGAACTAATTCCTGCAGAAGGAAAAAACACCTGGAAATTCAAATCAATTGACACAATTAATAATATTTCATTTCATTATACCACAAACGGAAGCATACCGACTCCCGAATCACCCGGTTCTGAAAGTGTATTTAATGCAGCTGACAGTATAAAAATTAAATTGTCAGCATTTTATAATAATGTGCAAATTGGTGAAGAATTTAATGGCACCTATTATCTTCATCAAGGTATAGGTGCGAAAATGAAATTAAAAAACCCGGCATCTCAAAAATATGGGATCGAATCATTTCTGCTGAATGGCATCAGGGGTAGTCAGGCCTACAGCGATGGCAGATGGGTAGCTTTTGAAAAAAATGACTTTGAGATTTTGATTGAGAATACCGGTTATATAAATCTAACTTCAATCGAATTAGGATTTTTACAAAATATTGATTCATGGATATTTCCCCCTGAAATTCTCAAAATTTATACATCTGCTGATGGTAAGGAATTCATAGAATACGGTGAAGTGAAATATGCCAACCCTAACAAAAACTCAAAAAAAGAAATTGTGAATTCAATAATTAGTAAAAAAGCCAAAGATGTTAAATACATTAAAGTTTTTGCCAGGAATACAGGGATTTGTCCTGATTGGCACAATGGTAAAGGCAAACCGGCATGGCTTTTTGTTGATGAAATCATAATTAGATGATAGTAATAAAATTTGTATATTGAAATTCCGGGCTACTAAAAAAGGCAGAATCATGCAAAATTTTTGGATAAGATTAAAAAAAAATATACCCCATTTTATATCTTTTTTACTTCCTTTATACATTGCAGGATTATTGGTATTCGGGCTACTTCGTTTTGTGCTCCTGCTTTTGACAGCAGGTAATGAAATCCGACTGGCAGATCCTGTGACCTTGACATCTTTCGTAATAGGAATAAAGTTTGACAGTGTAGTATTGGCATATATCATGTTTATTCCGTTAGTACTGCTGTTTATTCACCATGTCACGAGAACAAGGAAACTATACATTCCATGGTTATTATTTTTCTATTACTCAATTATTTTCCCTGTATTTCTATTCATAACACTAGCAGATATCCCATATTTTAAATTCTTCAGCAACCGCATTTCTGATGTTGCACTTCAGTGGTTCAATACCCCGGGCATTGTATTCAAGATGATTTACAGCAATAATTTAAATCTATTATTTCTTTTGATTGGAGTGTTTTTAGCTGTATTATTGATCTATTTGCTTTACAGATATTTCAGGAACGGGCTGTTCAGTCCAAAAGTAAGCTTAGTCAATTCAAAACAGGGAAGATTGAGTACAACTCTGCTATTTTTGCTGGCTGCTGTCATTTGTATTCAGGGTATGAGAGGAAAAAAATCACATCCGATAAGAATCGATGATGCTTTTTATTCCAATGATCCATATTTAAATCAGGTAGGACTTAATCCATGCTTTACACTTTTCAAAAGTTATATTACGAAAGTAAAACTGATGGAGGCAGATAAGGCTATTTTGGCTACCAGGGAAATATTAAAAATAAGTAATCCTTTGAATTCAATCTCTCCGATAGCACGAAAAACCACAAGCTTTGGTGAAAATAAAAAATATAATGTTGTGATTGTCCTGATGGAAGGCATGAGTTCTGCTTATATGTCATACTTTGGCAACAAAGATAAACTTACGCCTGTACTTGACAGCCTGGCCACAGTTTCCTGGTTTTTTAAAAATGCTTACAGTGCCGGAATCCATACAAACAATGGTGTCTTTTCAACATTGTATTCTTTTCCGGCCCTGAAACGCATCAGGCCAATGAAAAGCATTCCATTTAACACCTACAGTGGTCTGCCTTACACTCTGAAGCAACTAGGTTATTCAACCCTCTTTTTCACAACACAGGATAAGCAATTCGATAATCTTTCCAACTTTTTAGACTCTAATTTTATTGATAAATTGTATTCGCAGGAAAATTACCCTCCTGATAAAATATTGGGACCATATGGAGTACCTGATGATTATTTGTTTTCGTTTGCAGTTGACGAATTGAGTAAACTGGAAGATGGCAAACCATTTTTTGCCACAATCCTGACCTCATCAAATCATGATCCTTATATAATACCTGATTATTATAAAGGCAGATTTGACAGCAAGGAAACGAATGCCCTGATTTATTCAGACTGGTCAATAGGGAAATTTTTACAGCTGATCAGAAAAACAAAATGGTTTCAAAACACCATATTTGTATTTGTTGCAGATCATGGCTTTAAAATAGGGAAAAGCCCTTTTGATATTAACCTGGCTCAAAATCATATACCTATAATGTTTTATTCTCCATCAATTTTCACCACCCCGACAATTTTTGACCATTTTATAGGTCAGATTGATATTTTCCCAACTCTGATGGGAATTTTGAATGCCTCATATATTAATAATACACTTGGAGTTGATGTATTTAAGGAAAAAAGAGAATGCATTTATTTTTCAGCTGATGACAAATTAGCATGTATAAATGATGACTGGCTATTTATTTACAGGTATGATGGTGGTAGGGAAGGTCTTTACAATTATAAAAAAGGCCTGAATATTGATTTGTCAAATGAAAATAAAAAGGTAAAGGACTTCATGAAAAAATATGCCTTTTCGCAGACTCAGACTGCAGACTGGATTATCACTAACGATAAAACCAAAATCAAATAATGTACCATTATGCAAAATTTTATCCGGAATAAAAAAAAATGAGAAATAAAAAAAAAAAAACACTTCCGAGACAAAAATTGATTAAAGATAGATCGTTTACAATTACAGAAATATTTTTGATCAATGAATTTTGGATAAAAAAATCTGCAATTCGATGGGAAACCATTCTATTGTAAATTGATAAGTATTACTTAATTATTGATCAATTTTTTATAATGACAAGCTGAGTTTGACTGAAAAAAGATTTTTGCTGAAACAAACTTACTGCTTTTGTTGTTTAATTACAAAGTTAATAATCAGGATGATCAGAGAAAAGATGCGGTATTTTACATCATTGTGTTTAATCATGGCACTGATGTTCCCATCTATTGCAAAACTGGATCATCATCATGAACAGGATTGTAAATCCTTTTCTAAACCTGGAAAAACCTTTAAGGATTTCCATAACCCATGTAAGATTTGTGAATTTCAGTTTTCATCGTTTGATATTATTTCAGACCATGATACTTTTGTTGATAGATTGGCTTTTTTTCAAATACTATGCTCATATCGTAGTACTTTGCTGATTTCTCCCTTAAAATACAGCTATTCATTACGGGCTCCTCCGAACAATTTAATTTACATCATTTGACATACAAATTGTTATGAAAATCAACTGAATTGAGGGGATAGATTACCCTGAATTTGCTTAATTTCTAATAGTAACAATCTGAATTTATAATTTTCTTTATCTTAAAAAACGTATATTACCGTATTTATATGTTATATACATTTATAATATGAGCGTAAAAATAATATATCTCAGACCTTTATCATTGTTTAGCCACAGGTTGAACTATGTAATTGCTGTTATTTTGATGACCTTATTTATAACTGATACCATCCATAGCCAGAATTTAATATTAAAGGGATTTGTTTCAGATGAAAATAACGGCAGCCTTGAAGGTGTAAGCATTATACTCAATGAGGGGAAATATCACACTTCCACTGATGCTTCAGGTAATTTTATTTTTACGGCTTTGCCTGAAGGAAACTATCATATGGATGTTTATCTTTTTGGTTACACAACAATGCATATCGATCTCAATCTGAGAGAGTCAATTAGAAATATGACCATAAAGATGAGTCCAGGAGTATTAACACTCAATGAAGTAGAGATACATGCAAATGCAACACTCAAAAAGCAAAAGGAGACATCATTGAATATTGAAGTAGCTAATGATGAATTCATAAGGAATAATCTTAAAACAAGCCTCATGAAATCACTAGAGGACCTGCCAGGAGTATCGAGCATTGATATAGGAGCAGGGCAATCAAAACCGGTTATCAGGGGATTAAGTTTCAATCAGGTGGCTGTTGCTGAAAATGGAATAAAACACGAGGGACAACAATGGGGGGAAGAGCATGGGCTTGAAATCGACCCATATTCTGTAAGGAATGTACAGATTATAAAAGGACCTGCGTCTTTATTGTATGGCTCAGATGCTATAGGTGGAATAATATTGATTGATAATTCCTCTGTTCCATATAATGATGGTTTTCAATCAGACCTCAGTCTAAATACAAAAAGTTTCAATTCTTCATTTGGTGGATCATTGCATTTCTCGAAAAGAAAAAATTCATTTTTTTCAGATGCCAGGATCAGTTATAATGATTATGGTGATTACAGGATTCCTGTGGACCATGTTAATATTTATTCATATAAAGCTGGATTGAAAGACAATTATTTGCGAAATACTGCAGGAAAAGATCTTGGTATTCATGGTCAGATAGGATATGTCAGTGACAAACACAAAACAATTGTTTTTTTATCATATTATAATTCTGACAATGCATTTTTTGCAAATGCCCATGGTCTTGAACCCCGGTATGTAGATTTGAATCTTCATGACAAAGATACAAGAGATATTCAGGAACCTCATCAGCTTGCAAATCATTTCAAGGCACTTATGAATTCCAGTTTATATACAAAAAAAGGGCATTGGGATTTAGAAGTAGCTTATCAAAAAAATATTCGTAGTGAATACAGTCCTTATGTTAATCATGGATACATGCCTGCAGTATTTCCAGATAACAGTATTTTCAAATCGAATCTTGAGCGCTATTTCAATAAAGACATAATTTCATTAAATATCAAAAGGGAAATAATAAATGAAGGATACAGATTGAATTTTGGGATAAATACCGAATATCAGAACAACAGGATAAATGGATGGAGCTTTATCATTCCTGAATTTAAAAGGGGTACTGCAGGAGGATATTTTTTTGGCAAATATAATCTGAACTCCAATACGATTGTCAATGCCGGAATAAGATATGATCAGGGTTTAATTGGAACAGACGAATACAGAGATTGGTTTGAATCAAAAAATATTGATGGGACAACAGAAAAAATAATCAGATCCGCAGCATTAAATAAAACATACGGAGCTTTAAGCTGGGCAACGGGGATTTCGTATGGTACCGGGCATATAAGTCTGAAAGCAAACATTGGAAAAAGCTTCAGGATGCCTGTTGCAAATGAGATCGCATCCAATGGTGTAAATTACCACCATTTTAGTTATGAAAAAGGAGATAAAGATCTGAACCCGGAAATATCATATCAACTCGATTTGAGCACTGAATGGAATTATAAAAAATGGGCTCTAAAAATCAGTCCCTTTGTTAATTATTTTACCAATTATATTTATCTTAACCCAACTTCAGATTATGATTTTCTCTATGGAGCCGGCAATCAGGTTTATGTTTATACTCAGGCTGAAGTTTTGAGATTTGGAAGTGAATTGCATTATCATTACAACTTTATCAGGTTTCTAACCTTTGATCTGATAGGAGAATATGTCTATTCAAGACAGATGTCGGGCTCCAAGAAAGGTTTTGGACTACCCTTTACAAGCCCTGCAAATATTATTGCAAAGCTCACTTTCAGCATGAATGACATTTGGAAGTTTAAAAATTCAGAAATGACACTGATGCAAAAATATAATTTTTCACAGAATAATATAGTACCACCAGAAGAAAAGACCCCGGCAAGTTCAATCTGGGATTTCCAAATTCAAACAGAAATTGATATACTGAACAGATCCTGGCAAATACAACTTCAGTTTAATAATATTTTCAATACCAGGTATTTCAGCCATACTAATTACTACAGGATTATAGGAGTTCCGGAGCAGGGAAGAAATTTCACCTGTTCGCTAATGATTCCCCTCACAAAATGAATAATAACATTATACTGAGAAAAAAATGATAAACAGGACAAAAAAAAATACTTTACATTCACTGACACTCCTCAATGTCCTGGTATTATACCTTGCAATCAATTACCTGCATCCTGTTTTTTCCCATCATCATTTAAATCATTCTAACCCATCAACCCATGGACTGAAACAGGCTGAATCATTCAACTGCAGTATTTTCCATGATATGTATTTTGAATTCAGAATATTTATTTCTGATTTCGAAAATCCGAATCCCGAATACTCATTTACCATACTTAAAATATGTGATAAAGTATATTCAAACAGATTTTTAAACTTTGAAAAATCGCGGGCACCTCCTGTCTTTAACTTTTAACCACATTTTACATATAATATATTTTTTAATTTATAAATAAATAACAATGAGAACAATACTAAATATAATGACATTTTTACTGTTGATAGTTTTTTTAAATTCCTGCACAGATGACCCGGCAAAACCAGAGATCATTAATTTTGAACTTGGAGTCAATAACTCAAATACAGGTTATATTGGTACTGACATTCATGCTGAAGGAGAAATAATTGCCGAAGGTAAAATAGACAAAATAAAATTGAAAATTCATCCGGAAAATGGATCCGGAAATTCGTGGGAAATTGACACAACTTATACATCTTATTCAGGTCTTAAAAATACTGAGTTTCACGAGCATTTTGAGATACCTCTATCTGCAGCTCAGGGTACTTATCATTTTGATTTTATTGTAATTGACAAGGAGGGTCAGAGTACTGAAATTGAAAGAGACCTTAAAGTAGAAATACTTGTAGATAATGTTATGCCTGTAATCACGGTTACTGAACAGCCATCATCAAATTACACATCAGGTCAAACAATAAAAATAGCCGGAAAAGTTACAGACAATATTGGAATCGCTGGTCTTTATATTGCTCTTGTCAAATTAAGCCAGGGATTAAAAGATTCTGATGTAACTAACGAAAATACTATCAGTATGTTGCATATGCATGATTTTGAAGAAGCCAATGATGTAAGTTTTTCGTGTTCCCTGAAAGTTGGTGCTGATAAAGATAATGACTCACCTCAAAAAACAATTAACTGGCAATCAGGCGACTATTATATCCTGGTCAAGGCACCTAATCTTGGTGGTGGATCTGCATATTCAGTGCATTATCCTGTGAAAATTACCCTATAAAAAAATTATATGAGAGCAGTTTATTTGAATGGTTTAATGTTGCTTTTTCTGATCTTTAATTCCTGCACTAAGGATGAAATAGATGATGTAAAACCGGTTATCGACACATCAGGAGCACTCCCTGCTGCCTGCGATACATTAAGGAGAGGAACTGATTATGTATTCAAAATTAAGTTTTCTGACAATATTGAATTAGGTTCATTCAGCATTGACATACATCACAATTTCGATCAGCACAGTCATAGTACCGGAAGTGATTTTTGTGTACTGGATCAGAAAAAGACAGCCGTAAAGCCCTGGACATTCATTAGAGCTTATGAGATACCAGCCGGGCTAAAAGAATTCAATGCCACAGGAATCATTTCAATACCAAAGGACATTGATCAGGGTGATTACCATTTCTGGTACAAACTGACAGATAAAAGCGGATGGCAAAGCTTATACGGATTTAGTATTAAGATTTTGGATTGATACTGCTATAACCTGCAGGTATTTTATTCCCTGCAGGTTATATTATCTGGAAGAAACAGTTTTTTCTGTAAAAAATTAAATTGCTCCTTTTTTATCAATATTGTTTAATTCTGATTAATTTTGAATTCTCTTGTCTTGCTTGAATTTTAAGAACAAATTATGAATATAAATAATGACAGATTTAATATCAAAACATAACCGATCAAAATCGGGCCCATATGCTTTCAGTCTGCTCATCCCAAGCTGGAACAATATTGGATACCTAAGCTTATGCATCAGAAGCATTAAAGACAATTCAAAGCTTGATATACAGATAATTGTAATTGTAAATGAAGGCATAGATGGTACTATTGAATGGCTTGAAAATCAGGTTGATATTGATTACGTTCATGCTAAAGAAAATATAGGCATTTGCTATGGGCTCAATATTGCAAGATCCCTTATAAAATCAGAATATTTAGTCTATCTCAATGATGATATGTACATGCTTCCCGGTTGGGATTTGAATTTACTGGAAGAGATAAAAAAACTGAATACAAAAAAATTTATGATTTCCTGCACAATGATAGAACCGTATGACACCGGCAACTCATGTGTGATAGTTAAAAATTATGGTGACGACCTTCAAAGCTTTAACGAGGAGCTTTTACTTAAGGAATATAGGAAGTTTTATAAAAATGACTGGTCAGGAAGTACATGGCCACCCAATGTAGTACATATAGATATGTGGGATCTTGTTGGAGGTTTGAGTATTGAGTTCAGTCCCGGAATGTATTCAGATCCTGATTTCTCACGAAAACTATATGCAGCAGGTGTAAGAATATTTAAAGGCACAGGAAAAAGTCTTGCTTACCATTTTGGATCAAAATCAACAAAAAGGATTAAAAAAAACCTTGGAAGAATTACTTTTCTGAATAAATGGGGGATAACGAGTAAAACTTTCACAAAAGATTATTTAAAACTAGGAAAACCCTTTTCAGGACCACTAACAAATCTAGCTTCTGATCCTGGAAAAAAAATTATTAATAGAATTAAAAGAATTATAATTGGTTTTTAACTACAGGAATTATTTACATATCAGACTGATTATTAAATAAATTAATTTCCATTATTTGACCAATAAATTTTGAATGAAAAAAATCCATGATGTTTGCAACAATTTATTCACATCAATTGGTGAAAAAAGCTTAAGCCTGATTTTTCAACAGAATTTTTCAAATCTCGCCTATTTTTCTCCATAACTATATCGGAAGCATATCTGATAATCCAACAAAGTTGGGCTAAACAGCTATTGCATCGGCATTATATTTTAAATGCTGACCGAAGTGCCTGTACTGACCGAAGTGTCTGTATCAGTGTCAGTAACCGTTATGCAACTCGACTAAAAAAAAATTGTATATGGTATAAGTCACAGTTTTACTTTCTTTAGAAGTTTCCTGCTTTGGAAGCGAAAAATGCTGATGAATATCTGAGGCAAAAACAAAATTAAAGAATTTAGGTTTTAATTATTTATCTTACTAATACAAAGCAGGTATGTATAAGACTCAAAAAACTTACATAAACCCAGAATTGAAGGTTGCAACTCTTATAAATGAAAACCCACGGTTATTGTTATTGCTGGAACACCTCAATATGGATTTTACAATAGGAGATAAGAATGTAACCCAACTATGTAAAGAAAATTCAATCCCCATAGATATTTTCATTGTTTTTGGCAATCTTTACAATGGGTTCAATCAGGAAATAAAGGAGATACAATCAAAAGATGCGATTCAGGTGATATTAAGATTTCTGAAAAATAGTCACTTATATTATAAAACTGATAAATATCCTGAACTGATTGGTTTGATCAGAGAATTGCAGGACAAAACGGGTAATAGTGAGGTTAAACTGATAGAAAGATTTTTCTCTGACTATTTCGGTGAAGTGCTTGATCACCTTGATTATGAGGAAAAAATTGCTTTTCCATATTTCCTGGAATTGATAGAACCATCCAGTCAGTTTACTAAAAGTGAATTTTCAGTTAAAGAATACAGAGACCATCACTCTGATATTGAAACCAAACTCTCCGATCTGAAAAATCTTCTATTGATACATATAAAAATTTCAGATGAGTTATCACTGAGAAGAAAACTGTTTTTTTCATTGCTTGAACTTGAATTTGATCTGATGATTCATGCTCTGATTGAAGAAAAAATCCTTTTACCATTGATCATGAAAGTCGAAAAAAGCAGATCAAATGGATAAATACAGGTTTAATATGGCAATAATTGAACCTTCTGATATAATTTTTGAAGGCTTATCTTCCATGATATTAAAATCAGGAAATCATACATGCATTTACAGGGCAAACAACCTTGATGAATTAAATCTTCATTTCAAAAAAGTCAGGATAAATACTGTTATTATCAATCCTATAAACCTGGCCAATCAGTTAAGCGATTTCACAAGATTAAAAAAATCTAACAATCAAATCAACTGGATTGGTCTAATATATATGTATTTTGACCTGGATCTGTTATCAAAATTCGATGATACAATATATATAAATGATCATCTTGATACAATTTCATTAAAAATAAACAGAAATAATCATTCAAGCGAAATTACCGGCGGAACATCTGAGGAATTATCAGAACGGGAAACAGAAGTCCTTGCTTTACTTGTAAAAGGTATGTCAAATAAGGAAATTGCGGAAAAACTCTTTATTAGCATCCACACTGTGATTAGCCACAGAAAAAATATTTCAGAGAAAACCGGCATTAAAAGTCTTCCTGGACTTACTATTTTTGCAATTTCGAAGAAGATTATACCTTTCGAAGCATTTTAGTGGTTTCATTTCATGACTTAGTAATTCAAACTGATAAGACAAAAAGCTTTTGATTCTTTTTTTCAAACATGTTCTTCAGTAATTATTTAATCTATGGAATTTTGGGGGTAAAGATGTATTATACCGAAAGCATATCTGTAATAATACCGACATGAAATTGATTATAGAACTGACATTTGCAGTCAGCACAGGTACTGACATTTGCAGTCAGCACAAGTACAATTTAAGAAGCTTAATTTTCCCAATTTCAGTTGGTATTATATTTTAAATGCTGACCAAAGTGCCTGTGCTGACCAAAGTGCCAGTGTCAGTGTCAGTTTCAGCTCCAGGATGCTGACCAAAGTGCATGTACTGACCAAAGTGTCAGTGTCAGCAACCGTTATCCAATTGGACTAAAGAATAATTGTAAATGGTATAATATTTGTTTTTTCAGTGTAATACAATTAAAATCAATCAAGACTATTCATATTAATACAATATTTACCTCAATTTGCTTAATTTTGGAAAAATTGCATCTTGATTTTTTTAACGGACCATTACTTCATTATTGTATTGACAAAACACAAATTATTGTTTATAAAGGTTGTCCTGCTTTCCAAAATAATCTTTAAATACTTCATCGATCTTATTGTACCTGAAACTGAAACCCTCTTTCAGTAATTTATGAGATGAAACCCGGCTGCCTTCAGTTATAATAACTGCCATTTCACCGAATATCAATCGCAATAACCATTCTGGTACAGGAGGAAAGATCATGGGTCTTTTTATGGCTTTGGCAAGAGATCTAGTGAATTGCCTGTTATCAATATGTTCCGGTGCCACTGCGTTATAAATTTCATTTTCTCTTTTATTTTCTACCAGGAATAGAAAAATACAAGCCAGGTCAGATATTTCTATCCAGGGCATGTATTGCTTTCCGGTTCCTGTCGGGGAACCAACAAAATATTTTACCGGGGTTATCATTTTCTCCAGGGCACCACCCTGAGGAGAGATCACTACTCCTAAACGCAGCAAGTTATAATCTACATTCAGGTCTTTAAATTTTTTAACACTATCTTCCCATTTTATAACTACATCCGATAAAAAATCAGTGCCTGGCGGATCGGTTTCATCAAATATCCTGTCAGTGGTTACAGCTCCATAATAACCAACTGCAGATGCTGAAATGATTTTCTGTGGTTTTTTTTCATTTCTGTTTATAGCATCATAAAGCAATTTCGTAGTCCCCACCCTGCTGTTCAGGATTTTTTCTTTCTGCCTTTTATCCCACCTCTTCGCACTGATATTTTCCCCCGCCAGGTGAATTATCACATCAGCAAATTCAATAGCATTATCATCGATAATGCCCTTTTCATAATCCCAGTAAAAGGAATTTTCTTCCTGAATAACTTTTCTTCCCGTCAGAATTCCTGTTTTGTAACCCCTGGAATCCAATAATTTTTTGATTTCTTTTCCTACGAGGCCAGTTCCGCCAGTTATTAATATGTTTTTCATAAATTGTTATTGGTTAAAAGGTTAAAGGGTAGAAAGGTTAAAGGGTATTATGGTTTTATGGTATTATGGTTTACCATCCATCATTCAAACATTCCATTTTTCACTCTTCACTTAAACATCTTAAATCGTACTTCGTAAAACTTGTCTGTATGGATCGTAAATCCTTAATCATTTTACTTTCCTACCTTTAAACAAATACTTGTCATGCAGATCATCCAATGATGAATTTCTATCTAAATCATGAATATGGTTATGGAAAATGCTTAATTTATTAAAAACACCGATAGCTTCGTTTATCTCTTTCTCATTAAGATTTCCAATTATTAGCTGCGACACTTTATACATTTCATCGAAAGCAGATATAATCTGTCTTCTGCCTTCTTCTGTTAGTGAAACCCGCTTTGCTCTTTTGTCATTTTCATCAGGAAATTCATTTATCAGTTTGTTCTTCAATAAACGTTTGAAAATTTCACTTCCACTCGACATCTCAAGCTTATGTTGAACAATCAATTCATTTTTTGACATACTAGTATTTAAGAGTAAAGTTGAAAGGAAACCAAATTCATCAATCGAACTCCATGGTTTATCCTGAAAAGCTTTTTTGACATAATGCTTCGCAAATTTATGAAGTTGAACAAGAAGAGTAGAAAATTCTACTTCGGGATGAATTTTATAATTTTTATAATCATCCTTGTTAAATATGTTTGAAAAATTTGCAGAAGTAGTTCCGAGTACCTTATCTTTGAGATAAATAGAAAATTCCCTGAGATCGTAGTTACCGACCTCATTTTCATAGGTTTCTACATATTTTAAAAGTTTTCTTATAAAAATAATTTGTTCTGACATAAAATAAGTTTAATTTTTTTTATATTTTTTTAAACATTTTAATACATTTATGCATTATATTTGCAAATCTAATACAAATACGTAATATTATGAAGAAAAGTTTAATTTTTTTATCGGTTTTTACAATAATATTTTCATTTAGTGCCTGTAAGGTTCAAAAAAGTGGACCTGAGAAAATAATATATTCCAATATTAATGATGTAAAATCAACCAGGATGAGCTTTGAATTACTTAAAGGTAAAAGCTTTAATCATCCCAGTTATGTGATCTGGATGGAGGATAATTGCGGGAAATATTACAAAACTCTTTTTATAACAAAATCTTATGCAAGTGGTATTTTCGGACACCAGATGGTAGGTGATACTGTATGGTTAAGGACATCGGGGGCTTCTTATCAGCCTGCTGCATTACCATACTGGACATTCAGAAAAGGACTAATCAATGGAAAAACTTATATTCCGGAACCTGCAAATCCCTATATAGACGCTTACACTGGTGCTACGCCCAAAAGTGATTTCAGATTCGAAACCGGAACTGAGAATTCAATCGATGGATACAGGATTCTTCTTGAAGTAAATCAGGCATGGGACTGGAATCAATACTGGACCAATAACAAGTATCCTGACAATAATGCCTACAAGCATTCTGCACAGCCCTCTCTTGTTTATGAGGTAACAATTAATGATCAGGATAATGAATTTCACCTCAACCCGATAGGACACGGGGATCCCAAAGGTGAAACAGGAAAGCTTTTTACAAATTTAGCTACTTTAACTTCTGCTAAAGATATTTTTAGTAAAATTAAAATAGAAATCATTAAATAAATCCATAAATTTATCATAAACAAATGAAAACATATATCAATTTTTTAATATTTATATTAATGGGCATTTCAATATATGCCCAGACCGGACAGATAAAGGGTAAGGTTTTTGATTCAGGCAATAATGATCCATTACCATTTGCCAATGTTGTCATAGAAGGTACACAGACCGGAGCAGTAACTGACCTTGATGGCAATTTTATTATAACGGGCTTGAAACCGGGTTATCTGAAACTTTTAGTAACATATCTTGGCTATAAAACCAAGGTCAGTGATGATATTCTTGTCAGCAATAATAACGTTCCTTATATAGAGATAGCACTTGAACCAAATGAAAAAGTTTTGAATGAAGTTATGATCACTGTTGATCCATTCAGTAAAAAAAAGGAAGCCCCAATTTCAATGCAGAGTATTGGAACCAAAGAAATTGAAAGCAACCCTGGCAGCAACAGGGACATATCAAGGGTGATCCAGTCTTTTCCAGGAGTAGGGTCCACTCCAAACTTCAGGAATGATGTTATAATCAGGGGTGGTGGCCCGAGTGAGAACAGGTTTTTCCTTGATGATGTTGAGATACCTGTTCTTAATCATTTTTCAACGCAGGGAGCATCAGGAGGTCCGGTAGGTATTATAAATGCTGATTTTATTAAATCTGTCGATTTCTATTCAGGATCTTTTCCTGCATCTAAATATAATGCACTAAGCGGCATTCTCGATTTCAGGCAAAAAGATGGCAGTAAAGACAGGACCAATGTTCAGCTTGCAGTAGGTGCATCAGAGGCATCTCTGACTTTAGATGGACCCGCAGGTTCAAACAGTAATTACATTTTTTCAGTCAGAAGATCATATCTGCAGTATTTATTCTCTGCCATTGGCCTACCCTTTTTACCAACATTTAATGATTATCAGCTAAGATTTAAAACCGATTTTGATAAAAAAAACCAGCTGACAATTATCAGTATAGGTTCACTCGATAAAAATGTTTTAAATACAGGAATCGAAAATCCTGATCTCACTCAGCAATTTATACTAAGCCAGATACCGGTAAACAATCAGTGGAGCTATACTTTCGGAGCAGTTTACAAACATTTTTTCGACTCAGGCAACCACACACTGGTTTTCAGTCGCAATATGCTTGACAATTCATTTTATAAACATCCAGACAATGATGAGGCAAAACCAAGGATACTTGATTATTATTCTACTGAAGCTGAAAATAAAATCAGATATGAGCTCAATTTCAGGAAAAATGAAGTTAAATACACTTTTACAACAGGAGGTGAATATGCCAAATACTTCAATGAAACGAAACAGGATGTTTTTTTGAACGGAGAATTGCGTGGTTTAAGGTACATGACTGATCTTGACTTGTTTAAATACTACATCAGTGGACAGGTATCGAAGAGGATTCTAAGAAACAGGCTTCTTACTTCATTTGGATTGAGATTTGATGGAAACACATATAATAAAAACATGCAAAATCTTCTCAATCAGTTTTCGCCAAGACTTTCTTTCTCATATACATTAACAGAAAAATCAGCCTTTAATTTAGGTGTGGGAAGATATTTTCAGCTACCTGCCTATACTACACTCGGATACAGGGGTTTCGATTCTGAACTTAGCAACAGGGATTCAAAATATATAGGTGCAAATCATTATTCTGCCGGATTGGAATATCGGATTAACAAAGCAATTATTATTTCGGCTGAGGCATTTTATAAGTATTATTTTCAGTATCCTCTTGACCTTCAGACAGGAATCAGTATTGCTAATCAGGGAGCTGATTTTAATATTGCCGGTGCTACTGAAGTATTGTCATCAGGTACAGGCAGAGCCAATGGTTTCGAGGTTCTCGGAAGGGTAAATTACCGTTCATTTTCAAGTATAGCTTCATATACTTTTGTCAGGAGCCTTTTTAAAGATATCAATAATATTGAAATCCCGTCATCATGGGATAGCAGGCACCTTTTTACAATAACAGGCTCGAAGGAATTCAACAAAAACTGGAGGGCTGGATTCAAATGGAGATATGTTGGGGGTCTGCCTTACACACCTTATGATATGGAAAAATCTAAAAATATATTTGCATGGAATGCAACAGGAAGAGCTTATAATGATTTTTCCAAACTTAATTCACTGAGGCTGAAACCATTTCATCAACTGGATTTAAGGATTGATAAAAATTTCTATTTTAAAAGCTGGGCACTTATGCTATATGTTGATATTCAAAATTTATACAATCTACAATATAAAGGACAGGACTTTATTGTAAGAGAAAAGGACGAAAACGGCAATTTCCTGACAACAGATGACGGTAAAAGTTATGTTTTAAAGAATGTGGAAAATGTAGGTGGTACAGTTTTGCCTACAATTGGTATAATGATCAAACTATAATGCAAGAACAATGAAAAAAATAGTTATTCTCGGTTCCGGATTTTCCTCATTATCAGCTGCATGCTATCTGGCTGATGCGGGATATGATGTTACTATACTCGAAAAAAACAGTGAGGCAGGCGGGAGGGCCAGGCAATTAAAAAAAGATGGTTTTATATTCGATATAGGCCCTACATTTTACTGGATGCCTGATGTTTTCGACCGGTTCTTTGCCGATTTTGGAAAAAAAACATCTGATTATTATGAACTTGTAAAACTTGATCCCGGCTACCAGGTATATTTTGGTGCTAAAGACAGTATTTCAATTTCAGCTGATGTGGAAAAAATAAAAGCTGAATTTGAGAAAAATGAGCCTGGAAGTGCTTCAAAATTGCAAAAATTCATCAATAATGCAAGGGAAAACTATGAAATAGCAATAAATGACCTGGTTTATAAACCGGGACAGAATCTGATGGAGATAGTAAATTTTAAAACATTCAGTAAACTATTCCAGTTTGTTGACACCATAAAAGCACAGGTAGGGAGAAGTATTAAAAATCCAAAGCTAAGGCAAATTATGGAATTCCCTGTTTTGTTCTTGGGAGCAAAACCTTCAAATACTCCTGCTTTTTATAATTTTATGAATTATGCAGATTTTGGATTAGGTACTTGGCATCCAAAAGGTGGCATGTATATGGTAGTTGAAGCCCTGAAAGAGATGTCTTCAGAATTAGGAGTCAGAATAATCTACGAAAACTCAGTTGAAAAAATAAATATAAGGAATAAAAAAGCTGTTTCGGTTACTTCAAATGGAATCGAATACGAATGTGATATATTATTAAGCGGTGCAGATTATCACCATACAGAAACACTAATGCCCGTAAAATACCGGCAATATTCAGAGAGCTATTGGAAATCAAGGACTTTTGCACCTTCGGCATTGCTTTTTTACATAGGGTTTAATAAAAAAATTAAAAATGTAGCTCATCATACATTGTTTTTTGAGACAGACTTTGAAGAGCATGCAAGAGCTATTTATGATACGATTACGTACCCGGAAAATCCATTGTTTTATGCGAGTTTTCCTTCAAAAACTGATTTTTCTTCTGCTCCTGATGGCAAAGAAGCAGGAATATTTCTGATTCCACTGGCTCCGGGACTAAGGGAGGATAATGAGGAAATAAGAAATAAGTATTTAAATATTATAATAAACAGGCTTGAAAAAGCTACGGGACAGGAACTTAGGAATGATGTCATTTTTTACAATTCATTCTCAGTAAATGATTTTATTTCTCAATATAACTCTTACAAGGGAAATGCATATGGGTTGGCTAACACATTACTCCAGACTCATGTTTTAAAACCGCGTTTGCAAAGTGCAAAGGTGAAAAATCTTTTTTTTACCGGTCAGTTGACAGTTCCCGGACCTGGAGTGCCTCCAAGTCTGATCTCAGGTAAAATAGTAAGTGAATTGATAATCAGGAAAAATCTATAAATAATGAAATCGCTGTATGACAATACCAGCTTCAGGATAAGCAAACTGGTAACCCATAGTTACAGTACTTCCTTTTCACTTGGCATCAGGCTCCTCGCTCCTAATGTGAGGCCTGCCATTTATTCAATATATGGATTTGTCAGGTATGCTGACGAAATAGTTGACACATTTCATTCTTACGATCGTTCTAACCTGCTTGATGATTTTATTGCACAATATAAAAAAGCGCTTTCAGAGAAGATCAGTTTAAACCCCATATTAAATTCATTTCAGGAAATTGTCCACAAATACGGATTGTATGACCTGGTAGATGATTTTCTGGAAAGTATGAAAATGGATTTAGAAAAGAAGGATTATGAGACGGATCAGGAATATAAGAAATATATTTATGGTTCAGCTGATGTTGTGGGATTGATGTGTTTGCTGGTATTTGTGTATGGTGACAGGAAGAAGTTTGAAGAATTGAAGCCAAATGCGATGTCTCTTGGATCGGCATTTCAAAAGGTAAATTTCCTGAGGGATATAAAAAATGATTTCGAAAATCTTGGCAGGTCATATTTTCCCAATGTCGATAAATTCAATTTTAACAATCAGACAAAAAAGGATATAATAGCAGATATCGAAAGAGATTTTGAACATGCATATATTGGTATTCAGAAACTGCCTTTCAATTCAAAACTAGGGGTTTTCATTGCATATAAATATTATCTTTCATTGCTTCGCAAACTGAAAAGGAAAGATAGTTCTGAGATTCTGGAAAAAAGAATCAGGATATCCAATCCGCAAAAGCTGTGGATTTTTCTTAAATCGTTGGTAAAACACAAATTAAATCTGATATAAGATGATCATGATATTGATGTTTTTTTTATGCATTAACTATAATTTGCAGGAATGCTCAGAAATAAATATGTGCAGGTCAGACTATAATGGAATAAACTCAGAATTGAAACTGGAAGCCTTTATTAAAAAATATGAAAGCTCCAAATGTACGTCAGCAGTTCCCTACCTGGCTTCTTCTATAATGATGAAAGCACAATACACCCTCAACCCAGTAAAAAAATTGAGCTACTTCAATTCGGGCAAAAGCAAACTGGAATCATTTATCAGAAAAAACCAAACTTCAATAGATGGCCGCTACGTCAGGATCATGATACAGGGTACAATACCAAAATTTTTAAATTACAGTTCAGATATCAAAAATGATATTAACTTTGTGAAGACAAATATCTCTGGTTCTGATATCCCTGAAGAAATAAAAAAAACAATGTTAAAAAATATAAATAACTTAAAATAATGATTATGAACCCGATTTTTTATGTATTGATTACGCTTACAACATTTGTTATAATGGAAATGGTTACCTGGTTAACCCATAAATATGTAATGCACGGTTTTTTATGGGTACTTCACGAAGACCATCATCAACCTGGCTACCAAGGAATATTTGAAAAAAATGATCTTTTTTTTGTAATTTTTGCCATACCAAGTATCTTGCTTTTCTATTTTGGCATCAATCCCGAACTTAATTATCTTTTTTTCATAGGTCTTGGCATTCTACTATATGGATTTGCTTATTTTCTTGTTCATGATGTTCTGATCCATCAAAGGCTGAAATGGCTAAGGAGGTTCAATAATCCATATTTTTCAGCTTTGCGAAAAGGACATAAAGTTCATCATAAACATCTGGGTAAAGAAGATGGAGAGGTATTTGGCATGTTATTTGTACCTTTAAAGTATTTTAAAGAGCAGCAAAAACCATGAACAATCACTATCTGTACCTTTTGATAAATATAGGGTGCATTATTGTTCCCTTCATTGCCAGCTTTTATCCAAAGCATCCTTTTTTCAAGGAGTGGAAATACTTTTTACCTGCAAATTTAATAATTGCTTTCCTTTTTTTGATATGGGATCATTTTTTCACAAAAATGGGTGTCTGGGGATTTAATCCGGATTACCTGACAGGAATTTACATATCAAACCTGCCACTGGAGGAAGTGCTTTTTTTCATTGCTATTCCCTATGCATCAGTTTTCACTTATTTTGCAATTAAATACCTTATCAGAAATAATCCTCTTTCAGATATTCACAGGAAAATATCCTTTGTTTTATTCATATTTTTAATCATTACCGGTATCATATTTTACGACAGATGGTATACATTCGTAAATCTGACTCTTTCAGGTATTATCATTTTAATAACATACCTAAAGAAAAAAGATATGTCATATATATATCTTGGATTTCTTTTTGTTATACCATTCTTCTTACTAAGCAACGGTATCCTGACAGGGACATTTCTTGAAGCCCCGATTGTCTGGTACAATAATGCCGAAAACCTTGGATACAGAATACTCACAATTCCTGTGGAAGATACATTTTATGGTTTTTCATTGATAACTCTGAACATAATACTATACGAATACTTTAAAAGACTTTATTGATCTGGAAAGAAAAATTTGCTTTCTTTGGCAACTTAACAGTTTGTGTAAAGAATAAAGGCAACTCATATTAAATAATAGAACATACAATGGATGAAACATACATACAAGACACAAGCTTTGATGGCATAGAATCTTTGGCAAAAGCAGAATACGAAAATTGCACTTTCAACAACTGTAACTTTTCTGAAAATAACTTTTCCGGGTTTAAATTTTCTGACTGCACATTTAACGGCTGCAATTTGAGCTTAACCAAGCTTGAAAAGACTGCTTTCAGAAATGTAAAATTCAAAGACTGCAAATTGTTGGGACTTCGGTTTGACACCTGCAATGAGTTCGGACTTTCTTTTTCGTTTGAAGGTTGTTTACTAAACCATTCCTCGTTTTACAATACAAAAATTAAAAAGACAGTTTTCAAAAATTCGGAGTTAAATGAAACTGATTTCGCAGAAGCAGACCTGACAAGTTCCATATTTGACGATTGTAATCTGGCACAGGCAGTTTTTGATCGCACTACACTGGAAAATACTGACTTTCGGACTTCTTTCAACTATTCTATTGACCCGGAAACTAATCGTATTAAGAAAGCAAAATTTTCTTTATCGGGCATTTCAGGACTTTTAGACAAATTCGATATTGACATAGAAAATTAACGACAGAAATTGAAATATTAAAGAAAATAAATTACCAGGGATCAGACGTATGATGAGATTTGGTATCTGGAAAATAAACGAACTTTATATTAATTATAAACATCGTTAAAATATGCAGGAACTATTTAGCTATGAAAAAGAAAAACTGACAATTGATATAATTAATGCAAATATTATTGCAATTGTATTAATTATTCCATGTATATTGATTTTTGGCCTACCCTTTTATTTAATCTGGAAGAATGAAATTGATTTTACATACTTTTCAGGAAAAAAAATTTTCAGTGAAATTCCATTTATCAGCCTGTACATCTTCGTAACAATGATTGCAGGAATTATTATTCATGAATTGATTCATGGCATTGTTTGGGCAATATATTCAAATAAAGGGTTTAAATCAATAAAAATTGGCATTTTATGGAAACTCCTTACACCTTATTGTCATTGCAGTGAACCTTTAAAACTGAGGCATTATATGGCAGGAGCAATAGCACCTTCAATTATTCTGGGTTTTTTACCATCTATACTTGCTGTTATTACTGGTAGCACAGGACTTTTGTTATTTGGAATTATTTTCACTGTTGCTGCAGCCGGTGATTTTATGATATTATATATTCTCAGGAATGAAAATAAAGACGATCTTGTACTCGACCATCCATCTGAAGCCGGCTGTTATATTTTCAGGGAAAAACGACATGAAAAGAACTGTTAACTTTTTTTCCATGCTTTTAAAGCCAGGGTATAATCATACCGTATTCTAGTAATACACAAATTTCAATAAAGGCAATATAAAAAATGAATTCATTAGGAAAATATTGATATTATCATTTACAATTATTCTTTAATCCAATTACATTACGGTTGCTGACACTTCGGTCAGCACAGGTACTTTGGTCAGTACAGGCACTTCGGTCAGCATCTTGAATACCAAAATCTTTGTAACCATAAATAGTTTCAGTGATACATGCTGATCTTTTTAAGCAATTCACCACTTAAAAATTATTTAAGTAAATTTCTTATATTGCTCCCTTTTAATCTGACACCAGAGTAAATAATTTCCAATTTATCTGTACTTTTGCTATAGAAAGAAATATTTGAGAATATTTATTTAAAAATGAAAAATGAAAAAAAATAAAAAACGACCACCGCAGAAAGTTATTAAACAAAAAAACCAGGCATTTTTCAAATACAAATTCTTATTAATTCCTGTTATAGCTTTTACAGTTTTTTTTCTATCTGTCTTTAATCATGAGTTTATTAACTTTGATGATGTCTGGATGATATATGAAAATATTTTTGTGACTGATTTTTCTGCTGAGAATTTAAAATCTCTCTTTTCCAGCTTTTACTTTGGGCAGTATTCACCCTTAGCTATGAGTATTACTATGTTGGCATATCAGATTGGAAGTGGCAGTGTAATGATCCTTAAACTCGGAGGTATAATAATTCACATTCTCAATATTATTCTGGTCTATTTCATATTTAACAGATTAATAAAAAATGAGAAATGGGCCATTTTTATTACAGTATTTTTTGCTTTTCATCCGGTCCAGGTAGAATCTGTTGTCTGGCTTTCTGCAGTTTACAAAATAGGAATTTTTAGTTTTTTCACTCTTTTGGGTTTACTTTCATGGCTGAAATTCAGGGAATCAGAAAAAATTATTTTTTACATCCTTAGTATTTTCTCTATGGTTTTAGCATGTTTTTCAAAAGAGCAAGCATTAGTATTTCCATTATATCTTTTATTAATTAATTTTTTTCAGGGTGATAATTTTTTAAATAAAAAACAAATAGCTACCATTCCATTTTTCGTGATCAGCCTTATTTTTGTATGGGTAACATTTAATGCTGCCCAATCAAGAACCGAAGTTTTAATTAATAACTACTCTATTGTTGAAAGAGCTTTTTTTCTATGTTTTTCATTTTTATCCTATTTAAAATTAATTTTTCTACCTTTTGATCTTGAACCGTTTTATTTATTCCCTCAAAATCCAATTGGATTCTCAAAATATTTAATCTTTCTTTCACTGACATTAATAGTCGTGGCATTTATGTTTTATTCAGGTAGAAAAGATAAACGTATTGCTTTAGGATATTTATTTTTTATAATTTCAGTGCTGGCTACATTTGCTATCCAAATTGCCAGTGTAAGAGATACATTGTATGCTGACAGGTACTTATATCTCGGTGTACCGGCTATTATTTTTGCATTTCTTTTCTCTCTTGAGATTTTGATCAAAGTTGATTTGAAATATTTGTTATTGTTTTTAAGTATAATTTTGACAGGACTGACAATTCAGAGAATTGGAGTTTTTAAAAACAGTGAAACCTTGTGGACCGATTCTATTAATAAAAATCATAAAAATTATTTTTCCCTGAACAACAGGGGACATTATTATCGTCAAAAAAACCTCATAGATAAAGCATTGCAGGACTACAATGAAGCATTAAAAATGAAACCTGATTATTATTTGTCACTTAACAACCGGGGCAAGATTTATTTCGATCAGGGACAATTAGAAAATGCAATGCAGGATTATAATAAATGTTTGAAAATTGCCCCAAATTATGCAGTGGCATTATCTAACAGGGGTGCAGCACACGGGGCTATTGGACAGGTTGATTATGCAATTAAAGATCTTAACAGAGCTCTTGAACTCGAACCAAATAATTACGATGCATTGTCAAACCGGGGATTTGCATATTATCAAAAAGGAGAATATGCAAAAACTATCAGCGATTACAAGCATTTTCTTGAACTAAAACCCGATAATGCTGATATTATAAACACCATTGGACTATGTTACTTACAACTAAAAGATCCTGAAAAAGCATTTATTCACCTTAGGAAAGCCATATCTTTAGAGCCTGAAAAAGGTGCATTTTACTTAAATATGTCTCTTGCATACTTCCAAAAATCAAATTGGATTAAGGCTCTGGAATTTGCCCGACAAGCTCAAAGCAAGGGAATGAATGTTGAACAGGGATACATAAGACAATTGGAGGCAAAACAATGATAATGAGGTTTATGCGGTGAAAAAAGTCTCAAGGCACCTGCTTTTGAAATTTATTAACTTCAAACGGATATTAATTGATACTTACATTAAAAAGTTATCGAAATCAAGTATCATATTTGTAAGAAGTTATGAAAACTTCAGAAAGCGGTATGCGTAATTTCAACCCGGATGCAAGCCTGACCGATCGGATCAATATTTAATAAAAAATTACATAGCTATTTTCTTGGATTTTAATAATTTAAATAATAACTTTGTTTAGGTATTTCATAAGTAATACCAATTCAAATTTAATAATATGAACTCATCAATTTCAAATATGCAAAACTCCCTGACCAGGCTGCTTAAAATCGCAAGCTTATCTGTCTGCTTTTTTTCTGCAATATCTGTTTCTGCTACTTGTGATCCCGGCACCGGTACGACTGTATATTTAACGACTCAAGCGGATGTAGATAATTTTTAACAACTTATTGCCCTGATTTTGAAGGCAGTTTGATTATTACTGATAATGGTTCTGGGTCAATAACAACTCTTGCACCATTAAATGGACTTACTTCAGTAGTTGGAACCCTGTATATTTATTCCAATTCAGCCTTGACAAGCTTTGATTTTCCAATCCTGAATTCTGTGGGGGGTGATCTATATATTTACGGAAATTCAGCTTTGACAAGCTTTGATTTTCCAAACCTGAATTCTGTGGGGAATAATCTAGATATTTCCTATAATTCAGTTTTGGAAAATTTAGATGGATTGGAGGCGATTGCTTCAGTCGGAGAGGATGTTTATTTACAGGACAATGTATTACTTGCCCAGTGTTGTGGGCTGTACCCTCTTATCAATGCAGAGGTAAATGGAGGTGGAACTGCCATAGGTGGTAGCATTTACATCTCAGGAAATTTGACAGGCTGTAATGATGAAAACGAAATTATTACCGGTGGCCCATGCGGTTTAATATATAATTCAGATAAGATGAAATACTATATGACACTGCAGGAAGCAATAGATGATGCAGACCCAAATCAAACCATTGTATTGTTTGATGATTTAACAGAATCTGATATCACTGTGACCAATTCCGTTATCATCGAGGCAAATGGTTTTTCGCTCAATATAACAGGTACACTTTCTATTCCAGCCGGAAAATCACTCACATGGCAGGAAAATAACCTTATCTTACCCTCAGGTGCAGTTATAGATAACGATGGCACTCTCATTAACAATGGTACTATCATATATGCCGGTACTTTTACAAATACAGGTACTTACAAAGGCAGTGGCAATTTCATAGGCACTTTTGTAAATGAGGGTATTGTTAATCCGGGAGAATAAAAAAACATAAATCTGTTTTTAAAAGCCCTGGCAGTTTTGGTCAGGGCTTTTGTTTTATATCTTGAAATACTGTATTGTTCCTTATTATTGTATTTGTGATTTAAAATGACAGTTACTGATGGTTTCTTCACAATGGTTAAAATCAGATATTTATCGATAAAAATATTCTTGATAAAACAATTCAGGTATTACAATGATAAATACAAGGAGAACAGTAATAAAAATTTACGTGCAATAAATTTTACTACATGTGTGATTTTTTTTAATCTTGTTCGAATAATAGTAAATCATACAACTGCTTTAAGTTTAAGATGAAAGAAAATAAAAAAACTGAACTCTTCAACCACATCATCGATGAGCACAAACTTATTCTGCATAAAGTTTCAAGAGCATACTGCCCTGATGAGGATGACAGGAAAGACCTCATACAGGAAATAAGTCTCCAGATCTGGCGATCAATCGATAAATACAATGAAGAGTTTAAAATTGCAACCTGGATTTACAGGATAGCATTGAATGTTGCAATTTCACAATTCCGCAAGACTTCAAAGTTAAAAACAATGCCACTTTCAACAGAGGAACATAAGCTCGAACAATCAGAAACCAACGATGATGAAGAAAAATTACACATGCTTGAACATTTCATAAATGAACTAAATGTACTGGACAAAGCATTGATACTCCTTTACCTTGAAGAGAAAAGTCATAGTGAGATAGCTGAAATACTCGGAATCTCAAAAAGCAATACAGGTACAAAGATCAGCAGGATCAGGGAAAAATTAAAACAAAGATTTTACAAAATAAACATTTAAAAATATGAACGACACTGAACTAAAAAATTTATGGAAGGAATTTAATATAGAAACAGACGATTCGATTCAATTTGATCCCATCAAAATTAATGAGATGAGGCATTTGCATGCCATTAATCTGATTTCAACGATGAAACCGATAAAAATCTTCACTCTACTAACCGGAATTTTGTGGGTAGCCGGAGGAATATTTTTACTTGGTAATATATATTTGAACAAATATGATGAAGCAAATAAATTCTTTCTGTTCTCAGCTACAACACAGGTCGTACTCACAGCGATTGCAATACTTGTTTACCTTTACCAGATCTTCACGATTTATCAGGCAGATCATTCAAAACCAGTATTTCAGGTGCAATCCCGTCTTGCAAATATCAGGACCAGCACTTTATGGATAACTAAAGTACTGTTTCTCCAGCTGCCTTTATGGTCCTGTTTCTGGTGGAATACTGCTATGTTTGAAGAATGGGATTTGATTCAGCTCGCTATTCCGGTTTCAGTAACCTTACTATTCACGTTAGTATCTGTTTGGCTGGCAATAAATATTAATTTTGAGAACCGGAATAAGCCCTGGTTTGTTTTTCTCTTTAAAGGCAGGGAATGGACTCCACTGATCAGATCAATGGAATTACTGGATCAGATAGCGATTTACAATGAAAATAGTCCGGGTAAAATTGCTTTTAATAATACTGCACAATAATAGAAAATAAAGCAAAGAAAGGATTGTAAACTTATTTCGTTAATTATTTACAATGAAAACACTTCCAACAAAAAAAATAAACTGGGGAATTTTAGGCTTGGGGCACATTGCAGAAAAATTTGCATCAGACCTCCGGCTTTCAGAAAATTCTGTCCTTCAGGGTGTTGCCTCACGGGATATCAATAAAGCTATTCAATTTGGTAATAGATACAATTCAATCAGATTTTATGGCTCCTATAATGAACTTGCTGAAGATCCGGCTATAGATGTGATTTACATTGCTTCTCCTCATACCCTGCATTTTGAAAACACAATGATGTGTCTAAAAAACGGGAAGTCAGTACTTTGCGAAAAACCAATGGGTATGAATTCTGATGAAGTAAAGATCATGTCTGATTATGCGAAAAGATCCAATCTGTTTCTGATGGAATGCCTTTGGACCCGTTTTATTCCTGCTACTGAAAAACTCCTCGAATTGCTTGGCAATAAAGAAATAGGCGATCTTGTAATGGTGCGGGCTGACTTTGGATTCAAAGCTCCTTATAATCCCGAAAGCAGGGTTTTTAACCGGGATCTTGGAGGAGGGTCACTTATGGATGTTGGTATTTATCCGGCCTTTCTTAGTCTTCTGACATTGGGAAATCCATCTGCAATCTTTGCAAAGTCAGAGTTCACCGAAACTGAGGTTGATGCCAATTGTACTATGAGTCTTGAATATAATAATACGGCTATGTCCATACTTGAATCTTCAATAGTCACTCAAACCAGAACTGAAGCATTGCTTTACGGAACAAATGGTCTCATTATCATGCACCCCAGATTTCATCATACTGAAAAACTTACCATATATAAGGATGGTGGGTTTAAAACAATATTTGAAAACAGGAACCTCGGATTTGGATACATTTATGAAATAGAAGAAGTAAATAATTGCCTGCAAAGCTATAAGACAGAAAGTGAAAAACTACCTCTTGCAATGAGCCAGGAGTTAAGCCTGTTACTCGACAGGATCAAGTCAGAAATTGGTCTCAGTTACAAATAAAAAATTCTGTCAGATTACCATATTCCATTGCTGAAACATACTTATTATGCTGTTCAATTCGTTTCAAAGAGAATTGCTTGCAAAAAGATAAATGTAGCAACATACAATTCAATGAGTTTTATTCAAATGATAACTTTTAAAATCAATATTCTATGAAGAGCATACTCATTTTAACAGTATATTTTCTTTGCTGTGTTTCATGTTCAGATTCCGGATCGTATGATAAAATATCAGGCAGGTGGAATTGTCATAGCTGGGTTAGTAATGACGGGGGGTCCAACAAATGTAATGAGAATGTATATTTTGAATTCAGAGATGATAAAACATATTTCTCGAGCCTGGGGAACCTTAAAGAATCGGGCACGTATACAGTCCTGCATAAAATGCTTTATGTCAGACCCGAGGGCAAACTTGAATTTCCTGTCAGGATCAACAAACTCACAGCTGACACACTGCAGTTTCTTATGAATCGTGGGGGTAATGAAGAAGTACTTACACTTGTAAAAAGCAAATAAAGAAGTTACGGTTTTTAAAGCCAATTTCTGATGTGCCTGCTTCAAACTTATAGCACAGCTACTTTGCCATTCTTACTTATTTATTAATTTCAGTTCTTAGCAACAAAATCGAATCCTGATTTTTTTTATCTTTAAATGGTGAAAAATTTTTTTTATCTCTCTGTCCCCCGGTATTAGTTTATACCAAATTCATTTATATAATGAAGTTGTTTAAAAATTCAGCGAAAGGACAGTGCGAAATTATGTTTGAGCAAGAGAATGCAGGAAATTTTACCGAAACCTTGTAGGTAAAATTTTCGTAACTGAAATAGTTATAACTT
>JBLMZC010000009.1:0-24706 GCA_050258615.1 Deltaproteobacteria bacterium
TAGGTAAAATTTTCGTAACTGAAATAGTTATAACTTAATGTTTTACAATCAACAAAAGGTTTGCGAGTTTAATTTCGCACGAGCTTTTTGCTACTTTTTGCCGGCGCAAAAAGTAGAGAAACTTTAAGACAAATTAAAATTAATTGTTTACAAAATAGGGTTCAAAATTAAACAAATATATATTACTGCATTTGCTTAAATATCAATAATTTACAAGCGTCTTAAACATTTGTTTTTTAACAACTTCAATTTATTTTATGCCACTCACAATTATTCTTTAGTCCAATTGCATATCGGTATTACACACGTTTTATATGTATAAAAATCAAAAAATGCAAAAAAAATGTACTTAAAGTATTTTTTTTGTTAACTTTGTTTTGTTAAATAACAAAAAGGATAAAAGGGGAAAAAATGCGTTTTGCTGTTAGACTTTCCTTCAATGGAAATGATTATTTCGGATGGCAGAGTCAGGAAGGGGAGAATACTGTGCAGGATATTATTTCAGGGGTTTTACGTATCAGGTATAACAGGCCAATTGAAATAACCGGTTGTTGCAGAACTGATTCCGGTGTTCATGCTTCTGATTTTCTGTTTCATTTTGACTTTGAAGAGGATATTCGCGATGATTTTATCAACAGTATTAATAAAATGCTTCCGCCACAGATTGCCCTTCATGATATAAGGCTTGTTCCGGATAATTTCCATTCAAGGTTCGATGCAGTTTCAAGGTCATATGTTTATTACATTCACATAAAAAAAGATCCGTTCAAATATGGATTCAGTTTTTATTTTCCGGTATTGGCAAAGGCTGATTTTGAACTGATGAACAAGGCAACAGAAATAATAAAAAAATATCAGGAATTTTATCCATTTTGTAAGTCAAAATCCGATGTAAAAACGATGAAATGCAATATAGAGCAATTGGATTGGATTAAAACTGAAAATGGCTTTGCCATGCAAATTAAAGCCGATAGATTTCTGAGAGGTATGGTGCGTCTGATTGTTGGAGCTTGTATTAATACAGGTCTTTATAAAATCAGCCCGGAAGAACTTGAACAGTCGCTGAACAACCAGGAGAGATTAAAAAAAAGCTGGAGCGTGCCTGCGCACGGATTATTTTTAAATGAAGTAAAATATTTAACGCAGGATTAAAATTTTAACTAATTTTGTATTAAGATCATTGTTTGATCATTTGATTAAAAATTAATAATAATAGCTTTCATGAAAGAAGATAAAAGGCTCTCGAAAGAAGAAGCCATAATTAATGCAGCAGAGAAAGTTTTTGGTGAATCAGGTTACAGAAATGCCAAAATGGAAGATGTAGCATCGGCAGCAGGTATAACTAAGGTAACACTTTATACTTATTTTCAAAGTAAGGAAAATCTGTACATGGCAGTTACATACAGGGGTTTTCAAAAGCTTCTCAATGGTTACTATCAGGTAGCAGAAAAATGTAAAAACAAATCAGGACTTATTTCTACAATTTCTCTCCTGGACAAATTTATGGATTTCTCAACTGACAATTTCCTTTATAATGAAGCCCTGCTCAATTATTTTTCATTAGTACGTCCGGGCAATGATAGAAAATTGTCGGATTCTATAAAGGAAAGCATTTATTTTAAAAAAATGCAGGATATACATAACCTGTTGTTTAAGCTTGCAGCAAAGGAAATAATGAGGGGGAAAAATGACGGAAGTATCAGGAACAATCTTGATCCGCTCTTCCTTTCATTGCATGGCTGGACAATGATTATTGGATACTCCAAGGTTCTGAATGCTTCAGGTGATCATGAAAGTACAATATTTCATATGAAATTGAGTGATCTAAAAAAACTTGTTCTGAATACAGCCATGCTCACACTGATCAATGATGTAAATATTAATCAAAATATTTTTCAGTAACAAAAATCAGAATGGACATTCACGATCTCAGGAGGGAATTCAGGAAACAAAAAGTGGATTTGAATGATATGAAACCTGATCCATTTGATCAGTTTGATGATTGGTTCAAAACTGCACTGCATGAAATTGAGCTCGACCCTAATTCAATGGCACTTGCAACAGTAAGCACTGAAGGTATTCCAAGTTTAAGGACTGTTTTATTAAAATATTATGACAGATCAGGTTTTGTGTTTTTTACCAATTATTCAAGCAGGAAAGCGATACAAATTCTTGAAAACAATTATGTTTCAGGTATGTTTTTGTGGTTACCCCTGGAAAGGCAGATCATAATGGAGGGTAGGGCAGAAAAAATATCCAAAACTGAATCTTTCAAATACTTTACTTCACGCCCGGTTGGAAGTCAGTTAGGTGCATGGGTATCAAATCAAAGCAGCATTATTTCATCAAGGTCTATATTGATGGCCAAACTTGAAGAGATCAAAACTAAATTTAAGGATGGCAAGATACCTCTTCCTGATTTCTGGGGAGGGTACAGGATTATCCCGCACAGATTTGAATTCTGGCAGGGAGGTGAGAACAGATTGCACGACAGGTTTTTGTATGAGATTAAGCATGGTAAATGGGAGATCAACAGACTTGCGCCCTGATCATTATTTATTGAGTTTTTTATTTAATACACTTATCTGTTGGTTCTGACATTACTTTTCAGTTTTTTTAATATAAAAAAAACACTAAGTTTGTCTTTTTATTCAATATCACAACGATGAGTTTAAAAAGATTTGCCAAGGATACAGCTATTTATGGAGTAGCTACCATATTGCCCAGGATTATATCGGTATTGCTTCTTGGGCTTTTTACCTATGAGATGAAGAATTCGCAGTTTTCTGACGCAACTGATTTCTGGATATTTGCTTCATTTTTCAATGTTCTTCTTACCTACGGAATGGAAACATCTTTTTTCAGATATTTTACAAAATTGAACAAAGATGATAAAGTGATTAATACTTCATTTACAGCTATTCTAATTTCAAGTATTGCGTTTTTAATTTTTATGCTCATTTTCAGTGGTCCAATTTCTGATTTTCTAAAGATCAAATCACTGTATTTTTCGATACTGATCATAGTAGCAGTTCTGGATACAATAGTAGTTATACCATTTGCTTATCTGAGGGTCACTAACAGACCAATACGGTTTGCAGTAATTAAAATACTCAATATATTCATCTATCTCTTTTGTATATTATTCTTTTTCATTGGCCTGGAATATTTCTTTTCTTATAAACCGGACGACACCAATGATTTTTTTAATTCATTGTTAAATCCTGAGAATAAAGCCGTTTATATTTTTATTTCAAATCTGATAGCCAGTCTTATAACAGTTTTGTTTTTCTTTTCATTTTTCTCAAAAGTGAGATTGTCAGTTGATAAAAAACTTTTATCCGAAATGCTTTCATATGGATATCCGATTATGATTGCAGGGATAGCTTATGTTATTAATGAAAATCTTGATAAATTTTTATTGAAACGGATGCTTTCAGATGAGATAATGGGTTCATATGCAGCTACATATAAAATCGGAACATTTATGGCTCTTTACATTACAGCTTTTCGTCTGGGTGCTGAACCATTTTTTTTCAGCCAGAGTAGTCAAAAAGATGCAAAACAAAAATATGCTGATATTTTATTGTGGTTTACCATTGTGGGTTCTGTTTTTTTCGTTGGTATAATGGCATATATGGATATTATAGCCGGAATATTTATCAGACGGGAGGAGTATTATTCAACTATTGCAATAGTTCCCATAATACTTGCAGCTGATCTGATGCTCGGAATTTATCACAATCTTTCAGTTTGGTACAAGGTATCAGACAGGACAAAATTTGGAATGTATATCTCAATATTCGGGGCAATGCTGACAATTATTTTAAACCTTGTTTTAATACCGGAACTGGGGTTTTTGGCAGCTGCATGGGCTACTTTTGCTGCATATGGCAGTATGGCAGTCATTTCATTTTTTTATGGCAATAAATATTACCCGGTTCCATACAAAACAGGGAAAATAATGTTTTATGTATTGAGTTCTTCGATATTATCTTTTATTATTTTTTACTTTTTTTATGATAGTTTTCTTGTAAAAAACACAATTCTGCTGGGATACATGCTGATGGTGTATTTGCTGGAAAAGCAAAATCTGAAAAAAATCCTTAATAAAAAATAATGATACAGAAAGCATATCTGTAATAGTCCAACTTTGCTGGACTAAAGAATAATTGTAAATGGTATTATTAAAATTGTGAGGATTTATGATCAAAAGACATTCCTTTTTATTTATTTGGCTTGTTTTCAGGAACTTCATGTGCCTTGTGTTTAAAATTTACGGGTAACGAAATAAACACATTAACAGGCTTATCCTTTATTTTTCCGGGTGTCCATCGAAGGTCTCTCTTGTTCATACTTGAAATTACTTTTTTTACTTCATCTCCAAAACCTCCTTCCATGTCTTCCAGTATTTCAATATTAGAAACATAACCGTCTTTTCGTACTATAAATCTTGCGAGTACCTTTCCTTCAAAATCTTTATTCAATGACCCTTCGGGATATTTAAGGTTCGCATTAATGTATTTAATAAATCTCGCTGTTGCACAGTTTTGTTTTTCGATTTTTCCGGTTATCTTATCACACCCGGGAAACATAGGCATTTCATCAGCAGTTTCAACAACTGTTTCAATCTTAAGATCAAGATCATCTGGATTTTTCATTTTAAGCTTTTGTTTCCATCGCTCAGTAAGCTTGAATTCCACCGGAACATTTACATAAACATTTACTTTCTTTCCAAAATGTTGGCCTGGAATCCATTTTTGAGGCATTTTGTTCATAGTTTCAATCACTCTGACTACTTCTTTTCCACATCCTTTACCTATATCCCGCAATATCTCTGCGTTTTTTATTTTACCTTCGGTGTTTACAATAAATCTGACTATGACTTTTCCTTCTACAAGCTCATTTTTTGCTGCAACCGGGTATCTGAGCTTATCATTTATATAGTTCATCATTTTTTTATGAGCACAAATCGATCTCTCCATTGGATCAGTAATATCTTCACAACCCGGGAAACGTGGCATTTCCTGAACTAATGCAAATACCTCCTCATTTAATGAGTCTGGTTTATTGTTCATCAAAGTATTTTCCTGTGCATTAATTTCCTGAAACAAAAAAAAAATAACAGTAGAAAAAAAAGTTATTATTCTCATAGAAAAAGTTGACCTGAAATTAATAAGCATATAAACTTTTGTTGATAATTTTCAATAAAACGACTTTTTATATTAATTATTCCATTAAATTGTAAGAAAATTAATAGTCGAATTTAAATCAAAAATAAATAAAAATCAAATAACATAACACAATTATTAATTAATCACAATCATTTCCGAATATAGGAAATTCTACTACTTCGCACCTACTGAATGTTATAGTAGCATTGATATTTAATGTCATATTTGCTTTAATGGTTTCAGGTTCATTTATTAGCGAATGAGCTCTTCCTTTAAGTGTAACTCTTGCAGTGGTTGAACCAGGACTTGACACAGGATCAACAACTTTTTGGATGAATTGTCGTATCGCTTCCACGCCTTTCGAATCCAACAGTTTATTGAGATCAAACAGTCCGATAGGTAAGACATCATATTTAGCTTTTTCAACAAGGTTATAGTTTATCGTATTCCCCTCAAGTGTTCTTACAATAAGCTTTACCTCCAGGTCTAATAAACTCGCATCAGTTTCAGGAAGTTTTACCAAATTTAATGTAACACTGTTTATATTTACTTTTTCTATTTTGGCATATTTAGGTACATCAAATGATTTTTCTAAATCATATTCATTAATATATTTTTCTTCATTAAAATCACCATTTATATTAATCTGATAATTTACCGGAATACTTTTGGTTTTTGTGTACATGACCTTGGTAAAATCTGCACATGAACTCAAACCAAAAAAAACTATTAATAACAAAAAATAAATAATATTTTTCATAATAAATTTTTTTAATTAAAAATTAAGAAATAACCCTGCTTCAGCAAAAGGGATTTTAGAATAACTCAGGGCTGCATGAAACCTGAATTTCCATAGGTCAATGCCACCCCCTAAGCTTGCAACGAAAGGGAAGACTTTATTGAGATTGAATTTAACTGCAATCTCTTCTTCGGCGTTTTCATAATCAATTTTCATTTTACCAGTCTGGAAACCAAGCCTGCCAAAGTAGTAGAAGATGCCTGCTTGCTGCCCAATATCGGCAAAAAACAGATGGGTTTGTATATCAGCTTTGTCACTTATTTTAAAGGACTGATATCCATAACCAAGATTCCAGTTGAATTTTCCAATTGGCAGATGTTGACTCATATCATGTCTGAATGCGCCACCTATATGCTGTAATTTGCCAAAATCATCATTAATATCATAAGTAAAAAATCTGAATGTGAATTCAGTTCCATAAATACTGCCAATGGTAATCTGTGGTATTGCAAATGGTGAGATCTTTAAATTGGCACCACCCGGAAAGACGTAAGATGTGCCATTTATGCCTTGAACTTCAACAGGATAAATATCCCCAACAATTGTAGGTGCAGTGGCAGTTTGAATAGGTTCAAACGGAAATTGTTCAGAAGATTCAGTAGTAGCTTTGAAAGTTTTTATATTATCTGTGACATATCCAATAGAAAAATTTACTCCAATATTAAAATGGAATCCCTTTTTTATTGAAGGTGATTGAAAAAGTCCTAGATTTATATTTGGAATTATAACATCATTTAATGGCTGCAAAAAATTGGCTTTATTCTCACCAGTGTAATTATCAAATAAATTTTCAAATTCCTGTGATCTTAATATACTGCTGATAATGAGCATTAAAAAAACAATATATATTTTTTTCATTTTATGAATTTTTTAAGGAAACAAAAGTCATAAACAGATCCTATTTTTTCACTCAGCTTTTAGTGAATTCACAACGTATCGTATTAAATCTTAAAAAATGTAAAATAGATTTACACACAGAAAGGAGTTTTGCTCATCATTAATTTGGGCAATTAATCCGAGCAAATTTTCGGAATTAATCTAAATAGTCCATTGGTATAGTATTTAGAAAACAAAAATAAATATATAAATGCAAAACAAAAATTATTTGCCAATTTTTATGCTATTTATTTTATCTCCCACATCAATATTTCTGATCATTTCCATTCCTTTTACAACTTTGCCAAAAATAGTGTAATTGCCGTCAAGATGAGGTGCAGGTGCAAGAGTCACGAACCATTGTGTTGATTCGGTGTCTCTGCCAGCTGATGCCATTCCTACAATACCTTCATCATTATATTGAAGTTGCATAATTTCAGTCCTCAATGTAAAATCAGAACTTCCATATCCATCTCCTCTCGGGCACCCGGTCTGGATCACAAAATTAGGAACAACCCGATGAAAGATTTTATTATTGAAAAACCCTTTTTTTGCCTGATATACAAAGCTGGTCACGGTACCAGGGGCATTTTTTTTGAAGAGTACCATTTCAAAATTTCCTTTTGATGTGTTTACAACAACTTTTAAGCTGTCTTTTAGCTCATCAAATAATTCCCAATCAATTGGTTGGTTGTATTTGACAGGGGAAGGCACATATTTCTTGTTTTTTATTTTTGCCTCAAGCTTATCCAATCCTGTTGATGCTTCTGCATCGCGTGGCAATTGTATTTTGGTTCTTGCCACTTTTATCAGTTTCCCGTCGGTAAGGTATTCAGTGTAGTCCAGAGATGAATTTATTATATTGTCCGCAGCTGCTGATATAAGGCCCGGATCAGTAGAACTGATTGCTTCTGACAGCATTGGAAAGAATAATTTTGCATAGTATTTTTTAGCTCCGGATGAAAGGTTTGCAATTTTATCAGACTTCATAATTGAGCCCAATGCTTCCATGCTTGTTGTCCTGACCACCAGGTTATCTGATCTGAATCCCAGTTCATAAAGCGTCGGGTATGAGTTTATGTCTTCACCGATGGCTCTGATCAGTCCGGCTTTCATATAAGGATTAGTGCTTTGACTGAATTGCAGCTTTAGTTCCTCAGTTAATCTGGCTTTGGTGCCTGCGAAGTATATAGGTGTGTGTTTCATGGCAGCTGCATAAAGATGAGTTTTAGCTTTCCAGTGCAACTGCATATCTCCCAGGTCTTTATATGATTTTGCCAAATTTGGTAGTCCATTGGTATAGATATAATCAGCAGCAGCATAAGCGATTCTCGGTTCGTTGCTTCCAAGGTTTTTAACGACAATATCTATCACATCTGAATAGTTGAAATTTTTCAGTGCTTTAAATAAGTTTTCCCTAAGGCTGACATCAAGCAGGCTATCACCCAGTAATTCACGGTATAAAAGCAAAACCTGGGGATCAGCTGATTTGCCTGCAGCAATGGCAATATTCTTTCTCAGGGTTATATTTTCATTGTTCCTCAGGATTTTCAACATATCGATCTTATATGGCAAAAGTTCTTCTGCAGTACAGAGCATGAGGTAATTGGTGGCATAAAATCTTGCCTTTAAAGGATAGGAATCTGATGTAAGTATTTCAATAGCCCGTTCAGTTCCTTTAGGATCTGAATATCTACGGTATTTAAACCTGTACAGAGATTTTATCTGTCCCATTATAAGCAGTGAATCAGAAGGCCTGTAGGTGCTGATAGTAGCAATTGATTTTAAATATTTATTATTTCCTGTCCTGCCTAAAGCTTCAAGAATGTTTTCATTGAACTTGCTGTTCGGATTCAATGTGTCATATTTTCCAAATACCATCATCAGGCTGTCCTGATATCTGCTGGTGCCCAAAAGACCTAAGCCATAAGCTGATATTTCCCTTACCAAAGGATCCGGGTCTGACAGTTTTGCAGCTATCAGTCCTGCCTTTGTTGAATCCTGAATTGATATCATAGCTCTGACAGCAGCATAGCGATATAGCGGTATCTCATGATCAAGGTATTTCACAATGCTGTCAGTCTCTCTTTTGTCCTGAAAATCCAAAATTTTTCTGAAAACTTCATCTGAAAAATCTATTTCACTATCTTTCAGGGGTTTAACCTCCGGTGGGACGCATGAAAAGATAGCCAGGATTAAAACAAATGATATAATTATTGAAAAAAATCTGGTGTTCATATTTTTTATTTGTGCGAAATTAAGCATTTCAGAATCTCTAATGAAAAAAAATCAATTGAAAATTTTAAATATCATGCAATTATAATAAAAACTATTAAATTGCTTTGATTTTTTATCTCGTGTTATTAAATCTGACCTGTAGCTTGCATTTAGCTTTTTATATGTCATATTACACGAGGATTTTATAATATCTTGCGCATTTTTTGGAAAAAAGCTTTTACTTTTGAATTTTAATAGATTATTGTTATTTTTCAATACTTTTTCAGCACAATTTCAATATTATTTCGTTTATTGATTTTATCGTAACAGAATTTCTTCAATTAAAAATTACATAACAAAATTAGTAGTTAAAAAGTTAAACATGAATAAAATCTCACTTTTGTTTTTATTGTTTTTTTCGGTCAGCATCAATGCTCAGAATTTCTGGAAAAAGATAGATGACAGGGCAATCATTAGCCTCCGCGAAGCAGACAGGGGAATTATTCCGGAAAAGTATTCATCCTTTAGTATTGATATTACAGCTATGGCTCAATATCTCAAAGATATACCCCGGGAGTTCAATACAAATAGAGAAAGCAAGCTACTGTATATTCCGATGCCCGAAGGCAATTTTATGCCATTTGACGTAGTTGATAGTCCGGTAATGGAACAGGAACTTGCTGAAAAATACCCTGAAATTAGGTCTTACAGAGGTGTCAGCAGGACAGATGACAAAATAAATATTCGTTTCAATATTGGTCCCAGGGGTTTCTGGGGATCCATTTACTGGAAAGGCAACAATATTTACATTGACCCTTATGCCGATGGTGTATGGGATCATTGCATATCCTACTACACACGTGATTATAAGGTTGACCTCGGTGAGTATAATCTTGCATGCGGAGTCAATGAGAAAACAATATTAAACGGAAACGGTGAATCTGCTGACAGCCATTTTCATGAAGCAGAAACAAGTGAAAGGGAATCACAGGATTGTGAACCTGTGAAGCAATTTAATTATACAATAGCGATTGCATGTACAGGAGAATGGGGAAAAAAACATGGCAATACGGTTGCATCTGCCCTGGCAGATATCGTAACATCAGTAAACAGGATAAACCAGATATATGAAAATGAATTCTCAATTCATTTCAACCTATCAGCAAAGAACGATAAATTGGTATGGATTGATCCGGCCACAGATCCCTTTGAAAATCCTAATGCCGGTTATGGCTTATTGCCCGTAATCGGAGAAGTGATAAACAATGCCATAGGATATAATAGCTATGACATTGGGCATGTATTTACTAACAGTTGTTCGGATGTAGGAGGAGTAGCAATGCTTGGGGGAGTCTGCAACGCACTCAAGGGGAACGGAGTGACCTGTCATTATGCCAATGATCTGAATTATATAATAACCAATGTGACATGTCATGAGATAGGACACCAGTTCAGTGCGGTACATACTTTTAATAATTGTAATGGAAATGAATCAAGTTCAGGATTTGAACCCGGCGGAGGAAACTCTATAATGGCATATTGTGGCTTGTGCGGAAGTAATAATGTACAATATCAATGCACTGAGAATTTCCATTCATATAGTATTGAACAGGTAATGAATTTTTCCCGGATTGGTGGTGGGCTTGGATGTGCAGACAAAATTGAAACTGAAAATTCGTCTCCTGTAGTTAGCCTGAACTATAAAAATGGATTTTATATACCTAAAAGCACATATTTTGTCCTTGAAGGTAATGCTTTTGATTGCGAAGGTGATGATATGACCTATTCATGGGAGCAGATGGATACTGGTCCAAGGACTCCAATTGGCACCCCTGTGGATGATTCTCCCCTTTTTGCTGCACTTGAACCTTCCACAAGTGCAGTCAGGTATTTTCCTAACATTAAATCAATAATTAACAGTAATTTCAATAACTCTGAGATCTTACCTGATTATTCCAGAAATCTAAGTTTCAGGTTTATTGCCAGGGATAATAAGGCTTCATCGGGAGGTACAAACTGGGCTGATCTGAGTTTTAAAGTTGATGGTGAATCTGGTCCGTTCAGGATAACTTACCCTTCTTCTGCTCAGGTATTCAGGAGTGGCAGGGGAGTCGAAGTGAAATGGGATATTGCCAATACCAATAATGGCAAAGTAAACTGTAGAAATGTAGATATTTATATGTCAGCTGATTTTGGTTATACTTTTCCTTTTTTGCTGAAGTTCAGAACTCCAAATGATGGAAGCGAAAAAGTTTACCTTCCGGATACTTTGACCAATATAGCCAAGTTCATGGTAAAAGCAAATGACAATATTTTCTTCCATACCGACAAATTTGGGTTTGCAGTAAAAGATCCTGAAGAAAGTAGTTTTGTTTTTGATGTTGATAATACGAACGGAGTATTTTGTAATCCACAACAGATTGAACTGAATATTACAACCCGGTCAATAAAAAATTATACAGATTCAATCAGATTTGAAGTTAAAGGTCTACCGGCCGGGACTGAATACCTGTTTGAAAATGATAAAATCAAACCCGGAGATAATAGCAATTTAAAATTAGATTTTTCAAAATCGACCGATGACGGTTACTTTCAGGCAGCGATATTTGCAATCTCAGATACCGGAGATACATTGCAAAGAGATATTACCTGGCAATTTTATTCCAATAACTATAAAAATTGGGAGATTTTAGGACCTTCTGCCGGTAGTTCGAATGTACAAATAAACCCAACTTTCAATTGGAGAAAACCTGTTGCGGGTCAAATCGTTAATTTTTACCTGAGTAAAGACCCTTCATTTCCTGTGGGCTCAAGTTTTATAAAGACAGCTATGGTTGATACCCTTATTATACCAGATCTGGTTCTTGATTATGCTTCATTGTATTACTGGAAACTTGAATTTATAAATGAATGTGGTACCATTTCTACTGATACAATTTATACTTTCAGTACCTCTTCATATAAATGCAAAGATTACATATCAACAGATGTACCTGTAAATCTGAATGACAATCAGCCTTGTATATCAGATTTGAGTGTTGAAGATGATATACTTATATCTGATGTAAATATTACTATGAAAGGCAATCATTCAGCGTTCAAAGAGATAAGGGCTTCACTTATAGCACCGGACAATACCAAGCAATTGCTGTTTAATCATAAATCATTTAATTATCAGGGTGGTTTTAATCTTACATTTGATGATGAGGCAAAATTCAAAATAAAAACACCCCCATCAGGTTATTTTAAGCCTGATAATCCTTTGAATATTTTTAACGGAAAACAGGGTAATGGTAAATGGAAACTCGAAATCATCGATAATAAAGACCAGCAATCAGGATTATTGACCTATTTCAGATTGGAACTATGTAATGAATTTGTTCCTAAATTTCCATTTATTGTCAATAATAATCCATTAAGAATTCCTCTTAAAGCATACTGGCCGATATCACCAGGTGATCTAAAAATTTCTGATTTAGATAATACTGATGAACAACTTATTTTTACTTTGATCAGAATTCCAGTATATAGTGATCTGTACCATGATAATATTAAGTTGTCTATAGGAGATAAGTTTAGTCAGGATGATATAAATAAAGGTAATATTACGATAAAATACGATGGAAATCAAAATTTAATATATGACAGGTTCTTTTTCACTGTAACTGATGGAGAAGGTGGATGGATAGGCATTACATCATTTAATTTCATTACTGATAAATCTATCAGTAACATTGAAGAAATGTTTGATTACCAGGTGACAGTATATCCAAATCCTGCAAACAATATATTAAATATTCTTATTGAGAATGAAGGTGATTTTCATGCTGACATAATAGATATGAAAGGTCAGAAGGTGATTTCATCTAAGATAAATGGATATGTGCCTGAAATTTTCAACATTTCTAATTTGAATAACGGAATATATTTGCTCAGAATACGAAATGAAAAGTACAGTCATTTATCAAAATTCATTAAACAAAAATAAAAATCAGGGAGTTCAGGCTCCCTTTTTTATTTTACTATTCTTCCTTTCCAGCTGTATTTTGAAGTAAATAGACTGATAATTCCTGTGAAAACCAAATAGAAAGGGTAAGCCAATAATGAAATGATCAGGTTTAAATAATCAATTTTCTGCTTCAATTTATCTGCAAGGCTTTTGATAAGTATAACCTCTGTAAATATTTTAAATATTATGATTGATACTACAATTGCTGAAAGACTATTCATGGTAACTATGCCATATAAGAAGCCGGAAATGACAAAAAAATTGACAAAAAATAGAAACCCAAGTATAGATTTTAAATTTTGATCTTTATAATACTTTGTTTTGGACCCCCAGCGTATGCGTTGATTAATAAAAGCAGCAAAGCTGCTTTCCGGAAATGTGAAAACTGCAGCCATTAATGATTTTATAAATCTTATTGAACCGGGATATTTTTGAGCAGTTTGCTGAACAAAGAACATATCATCACCAGATGCAAGATTAATTCCAAAAGTATCAGAGTTATAGATTTCTTTGGAAAAACTCATATTTGCCCCATTGGCCATATAGAATTTTTTATGCTCAATTCCTGCATTCGTAAAACCCATGGTTGCAATCAGGTCATAGTATTGAAAAAATTGAATGAAGCTGGCATCGTATTTATAAATAACAGGCCCGGTGCAAAGTTTTACATTTTTATCGGCATTGTATTGTTCTGCATGACTTCTTATCCAGTCTTTTCCTGTTATAGTATCAGCATCAGTTAGCAAAATGATTTCAGATCTGGAATTGGAGATGCCAAGATCGATAGCCATTTTTTTGTAACTGTTTTTTTTATCAGCTTTTATATTTTTACTGAGTTCAAAAAACCTGAAGTTTTCGGATTTTATTTCCGAAAGCATTCTGACAGATTCATCTTCTGAATGGTCGTCAACATATATTATTTCATATAATTCTTTTGGATAATCATTAGAAAAAATTGAATCTATACAATTTTTCAGGTTTCCGGCTTCATTTCTGCCAGCTATAATAACAGAGAAAGTTATATCTGAAGGATTACTTTTGTCAGAAGTTATTTTTGGTGATGATTTCCAGATTTTATTGATCCGGATAAGAAATAAAATATAAGCAATTAATACAATAGAAGAAATAAAGAATAATGACAATTCTAAAACAGAGCAGGCATTATCATCCAAAAAGGTCTTCATAACTTTTTACCTTTATCTCAGGTTTTTCCTTCAGTTCAAATTCTTCTTTTTTAGATTCCAGCTCTATATACTGAGTATATTTACTCTTACTTCTTAATTTGTTTCTGAAATTCATGAAGGAATTGAAAAACATAGCTGCAGCAACAAAAGGCAAACCGAGTAATGTAAAAATTACCGCTACAATCCCAAGACTTGTCTTATGCTTAAGAAGATTATAAAGTACAATGCCAAATTTTGCAATAACCCTGTAATCAAGGATGAGAGAAAGAATAATAAAAACAGGGGCCAGAATAAAAAACAATTTGTACAGACTCCTGATAATTACAAACAGGAGAAAAATAATGCCGAAAATGATTAAAATTCCAAGCCAGCTATTGATATAATTGTTTTTGAAACGGATTTCCTTCATAAGTAATATTATTTTTCAAACAAATATAAAATTTTAACGAAAAACATTTTATTTAAGTTCTACAAATATGGAAAAATTTTAGATTAAATGGCTTACCTGCCGTGATTAATGACTGAAATAGTAATAATAAATCAATGTGTTATGTAAAAATCACATGTTATTAAAACATACTACTGCCTCATAAAAATTTACAATTTCTTAATATTTAATTAAAAAATTAATTATTACTTAATTTTTAAATCAATTCAACTTAATACTCTCTAAATACTTTTGCAGCGTGAAAAAAAATTATTAAACCAAATTTAAATATCATGAAACAAATTAAATTTTTAACTTTACTGGTTACAATAACTTCATTATTTTATTTCAATTCATGTGAAGAAAAGGACCCGGTTGAAGAACCGGATACTACATCGACTTTGTATGAGGAATCCACGGTAAAGTTCACCTGTTCAGGTGAAACCAAAGACTATGCAATTGTAAATGTTACAGACAGGGGTCTTGGTACCGGAAATATTACGTGGACTAAAAATAAAACCTATGTTCTGAACGGAAGAGTTTTTGTTAATGAAGGCCAAACACTGACAATTGAAGCTGGTACAATAATAAAGGGAGCAGCAGGTACAGGTGAAAAAGCTGCAGCACTGATAGTGGCCAGAGGAGGTAAAATAATAGCAAATGGAAGTGCAACGGAACCTATAATTTTTACCTCTGAAGTAGATGATATTGCCAGGGATAAAACCGGTACACTGACATGTAAAGGTGGGAATCTTGCAGCTAATTTCAGAGGTCTGTGGGGTGGACTTATAATTCTTGGAAAATCAAAGATCAATTCTTCAGAAAAGGAACTTGCAATTGAAGGAATACCGACAACTGAAACAAGAGGATTATATGGTGGTACAGACATTGCTGACAATTCCGGTTCTTTGAAATATGTTTCCATCAGATTCGGCGGAGCTGTTATCGGTGCAAATAATGAGATCAATGGACTTACTTTGGGAGGAGTAGGTAACGGAACCACAATTGAATATGTTGAGGTGATTGCTAATAAAGATGATGGAGTGGAATTTTTTGGCGGAACTGTAAATACAAAATATGTCGTTATCACAAATTGCGGTGATGATTCGTTTGACGCTGACGAAGGATATAACGGTAAAAATCAGTTCTGGTTAACATTTCAGGATGAAGAAGGAGATAATGGTGGAGAACATGATGGTGGGCCTGCTGATTGTCTGCTGTGTGAACCATTTTCAAATTTTCAGGTGTATAATGCTACTTTTGTTGGTAATACAAAAAACAGGGCTTTGAGAATAAGAGAAAATTCAGCAGCTTCTTATCATAATTCAATTTTTATTAATTATGATAAAGGTTTTGAAATTAATGGTGCTGAAAGTTTAGCACAATACAATAAGGGACTATTAAAATTCAACAACAATGTTTTGTTTAATATAACTAAATCCTGGGATGCAAACTCTGCAACTGTTGCAGATAAACTTCTCGCTGCCGGAAATACTGTGAATGTTGACCCTCAGATGTCAGCTAAATTTGTGCCTGCTGCAAATTTAGGTTCAGTATATGCCTATAATGACAGTTTTTTTAAGACTGTGACCTATAAAGGAGCTTTTGATCCTGCAGCTTCAACAAGATGGATTGATGGTTGGACATTGACTTCAACAATTAAATAAATTGACTCCATTTCGTGTTTTTTAACTGGCTTTGAAAAACGGCGACTCAACTTTCATAAGTTTGTTTGCCGTTTTTTCAATTTAATATATAATTAAATAATTAACAAATAACATTTTAAATAAATAACTAATCTTAAAATTAAATCTTTAAATATGAAATTGAAAATCTTTATTTTATTAAGTTTTATTCTTTTTACAAAAATTTTATATGCAAACGGCCAGGACGGGGCGATAAGAGGAATAGTGATTGATGATGAAGGACAGCCTATAATTGGTGCATATATTAAACTTGCTGATAGTAATGATAAAATTACCATGTCAGATATTGACGGAAACTTTAAATTGGATAATCTATCCGAAGGGATATATAAAATTACTGTTTCCTACATTTCAATGCAAAGTAAAACTGTTGAAAACATCTTTGTAAAAAATGGTCCCATAGATTTAGGTACTATTAAACTCCTGGATGAATCTGTTCAACTGAAAGATGTTGTCGTAACAGCGCAGGCTTTAAAAAACACAGAGAATGCAGTTCAGACAATTCAACGAAAAAGCCTTAGTACAATTGATGGAATTTCAAATCAGGTGTTCTCACTCTCAGGTGATAGTGATGCTGCTTCTGCAATAAAAAGGATCACCGGAGTTTCAATTCAGGAAGGGAAGTATGTATTTGTTAGGGGACTTGGTGGCAGGTACAGCATGACAGTACTGAACGGATTATCAATTCCTGGTCTTGATCCCGATAAAAATTCGGTCGAGCTTGATATTTTTCCAACGAACATTATTGACAATATCATAGTTTACAAATCTTTCACTCCAGATTTACCTGGTTCTTTTACAGGTGGCCTTATAGATATTCAGACCAAGGATTTTCCGACAAGTCTCAAAACAAACCTTTCAATTGGTGCAGGGTATAATCCGCAGTCAAATTTGATTAAGGGGTTTTTCGACCATAATGCAAGTTCAACAGATTTCCTTGGTTTTGATGATGGTTACCGTGATATCCCTGATCTGATTGAAGAATCGGAGGGAAAACTTGAAACAGCTTATGTGGTAAAACATCCTGACGAAGCAAACAAGCTGGTAAAAAGTTTTAATAAGGATGTAATTATTTATGAGACAACAAAACCGTTAAATTATAATCTAAATTTCTCTTTAGGAAACCAGGTCAATATTTTCAAAAAACCACTGGGTTTTATCGCTGGTATTTCTTACAAAAGAAATTATTCATTCTATGACAATGGGTTGACAGGCAGATTTTTGTTTGTTTCTGAAAGCTCAGATACACTTGGAGTTCAACGGGAATATGATGAAAAAAGAGGCCATGATAATGTCCTGGCAGGAGCTATTTTCAGTTCATCTCTCAAACTGAACAATTCAAATAAAGTCGGATTTACTTATCTGATGAATTTGTCAGGTAGAAGAGTGACCAGAACACAATCAGGACTCAGAGTTGATGAAAACATTGGTTATGCCGAGAAACTACTCTCATACCAAGAGCGTCGATTTAACACTTTTCAGTTGAATGGTAATCATAATTTTGGCAGTAACCAGCAGCATAAATTTGATTGGGCAGGCAGCTACAGCCTTACTTATATGGCACAACCTGACCTGAAATTTCTGAATAATGCATATGTAGAATCTGATGAAGGAGTTTCATATTCAATACAACCATCTATAGGATTGATACCCACTCGATACTGGAGAAATATGAATGAAAACACTTCTTCAAATACAATAGATTATACATTGATTTATAAAAACTGGAGCGGGGAAAAATCCAGTTTCAAAACCGGGCTGGCACTGGACTGGAAACACAGGGTTTTTGACGAACATATATTTCAGTTCGAAAGTATTAGCAATTCATTTAACGGAAGTTTCAGCAGTTATTTTTCTGATGAAAATCTGATATCTTCTTACAACCCTAAAGGAGTTTTCGTTACTGACGGATCAAACCCTAAGAACAATTATACGGCATCATCTGTTGTTCTGGGTTCCTATGCAATGACTGAATTACCGATAACAGGAAAACTAAAGTCTGTATTCGGGGTCAGGATGGAAATGTCAAAAATGAATTTTACAAATGTTACATTTGACAATGTACTTTTAATGAACGATCTTGATATCCTGCCTGTATTTGGCATGATATATGAATTAGTTCCTGATAAAATGAATGTAAGACTGAATTACAACAGAACACTTGCAAGACCTGCTTTCAGGGAAATAGCTGATGTTGCTTTTTATGAATTTATGAACAACAGTTTTCTGCTTGGAAATCCGGATTTGAAAAGAACAACAGTTGACAATTTTGACTTCAGGTGGGAAATGTTTCAGACCCACGGTGAAAAAGTAACAGTATCAGCATTTTATAAGGATTTCAAAAATCCTATAGAACTTACAAATAACCCTGAAGCAAAAAATGGTGAATGGATCTACAAAAATGTTAAACATGCCACAGTTGTAGGTTTTGAACTTGATTTTATAAAAAAACTTGATTTCATCACTTTCTTAAATGGCTTTTCAATTGGAGGAAATATCTCTCTTGCAAAAAGCAAGGCATCAATCGATCCTAATGAACTTGCCAATATTAAGTATCATGATCCTGATGCAATTGACACACGCCAATTGTATGGCCAATCACCTTATCTTGTAAATGCTTTTGTTTCATATCAGAACAAATCAGGTACATCAGCTAGGTTAAATTATAATGTTCAGGGAGCAAGACTATACCTGGTAGAAGTTGGTGCCAAACCTGATGTATTTGAGCAACCATTCAATCTTATGAATCTTAAAGTATCACAAAAAATTTCAAAAGGTATTAATATCAGCATCGGGGTGAACAATCTGCTCGATGACCAGGTGAGAAGAACTATTAAGTATAAAGATAATGAATATATTTTTAATTCATACCGAGAAGGCAGAACCTATACTTTTTCGGTGAATTATGATTTTGTAAAATAAAGCAGTATTCGCAGCAGATGAATTTGAATTAAAGAACTAATACTGGTTCATTTTTAAAGAGGCTATTTAATACCGAAAGCATATCTGTAATAGTCCAACTTTGCTGGACTAAGGTATAATTGTAAATGGTATAATTTCAGATTTTGACATAAGGTTTTTTCAATTTCATATATAATCAACCATCAGGATATTCTTATGCTGGTGGTTTTTTTACGTAGTATGAACTTCGATATCTAATTGAAATTTTTTTTCAAGTCGGGAAATTAATGATATAGATCAGCCAGTCAATGATCATATTATAATAACCAGCAGGATCACCACAATAAATCAAGTTTAATCTTTTACAAATTAGTGATGATCTCAGTGGTTATCGGTTTTCAATCAATATTTATTAAAATAATGAGCCCTCTCTGAAAACTCAGTTTTGTTGTTTTTTAATCATTTTTGCCCCAATCTTGCTGACACTTATGGTCAGCACAAGACTGACACTGATTGTCAATACAAAACTAAAGGGAAATGATCGAAAAACAACACGTTATAAAAGTCCCCTTTAGGGGGTGCGGGCAACTTTTGTTTTCCGAGCAGATTCAATAATATTTTAATAATAAAGCAGAATTTTTATTTCATTTTGGCCATTTCCTCTTCTTTAAGGATTCTTCTGAGTATTTTTCCAACATTCGATTTTGGAAGAGTATCTCTGAATTCAACGAATTTAGGAATTTTATAGTTAGTCAGGTTTTTCCTGCAGTATTCAATTATTTCACTTTCAGTAAGTGAGCTATCTTTTTTAACTACAAAAACTTTAATAGTTTCTCCTGATTTTTCATGAGGAATACCTATAGCTGCTACTTCGATCACTTTTGGCATCATAGCTATAACATCCTCGATTTCATTGGGATATACATTAAATCCTGATACCAGTATCATATCTTTTTTCCTGTCAACTATTTTAAAATACCCATCTTTGAACATCATTCCCACATCACCGGTACTCAGCCAGCCCTCCTTCAGTACTTTTTCGGTCTCATCCGGTCTGTTGAAATATCCTTTCATAATTTGAGGACCTTTTATCTGGATTTCTCCGACTTCTTCAACTCCTACAGGGTTACCTTCGTCATCTACAATACGCATAAATGTAGATGATACCGGGACTCCGATCGTTCCTATTCTTGCTCTTCCATCTATTGGATTTACAGAGGCTACCGGGGAACTTTCCGTTAAGCCATAACCTTCGGCAATAGTCACGCCTGTAACTTCCTTCCATTTTCTTGCAACTGCTTCCTGAAGTGCCATGCCTCCTGCTACAACTACCTTAAAGGGTGCAAAATTGAGTTTTTGAAATTCATCATTATGGAGTAACGCATTGAACAATGTATTTACACCTGTGAAAACTGATATTTCATGAGCTTTAAACTCCTTGATAACTGACTTGATATCACGGGCATTAGTAACGAGGACGTTTTTAACCCCAAAACTGATCATAGTCATTAGATTGACTGTAAGTGCAAATATGTGGTAAAGTGGCAAAGCGGTCAGGATGGTTTCCTTCCTTTCAACAAAAACAGTCTGCATAATTGTTTTTATCATAAGCATATTGGAAATAATATTCCTGTTAGTAAGCATAGCACCTTTTGAAACCCCTGTAGTACCTCCTGTGTACTGGAGGAAAATCACATCATCAGGTCCCTGGTTGAAATCCTGAATTTTATATTTTTTACCATGCTCTATTGCAGTCATAAAGTTCACAGCATTTGGAAGGTTGTATTTTGGAACTAGCTTCTTGACATGTTTAACTACCAGGTCAACTATTGTGCCTTTAAGGCCTCCCAGTAATTCTCCAAGGCTGGTTTTTATAACAATTTCAATTTGCGTTTCACCGATTATCTGTTCCAGATTTGCCGCAAACATATCAGCTATTATTATTGCTTTAGCTCCTGAATCGGCGAATTGATGTTTCATTTCCCTGGGAGTATAAAGCGGGTTAGTGTTAACAACTATAAGTCCTGCCCTAAGAGCACCAAATATAGCTATTGGGGATTGTAGGATATTAGGTGTCATTATTGCAATCCTGTCACCTGGTTTAAGACCTCTGTAGTGAAGATATGCTGCCAGGTCCCTCGAAAGAACATCAACTTGTTTGAAAGTAAGCCATTTGCCCATGTTGAAAAACCCTTTTTCATCGGCATATCTTGCCAGCATAGTATCAATAAAGGTCTTAGCATTGGGAAATTCTTCCGCATTGATATTAACTGCGATGCCAGGAGCATAATCTGTCAGCCATGGTCTTTGTTCGTAAATCTGGTTGTTGTTTTCCATTGTAAATGATTTTATTAATTAAGAAAAACTCAAAGAGATAATGTAATCAGGGAATTAAGCAACAAAGAAAATAAAAAAAAACTGTAATTTAAAAATTATTTATATTTTTGTTCGCTAAAATTTTTCTATGAGACGAGTAGTCATTACAGGAATGGGGGCTCTAACCCCGATAGGTAACGGAATTGATAAGTATCGGGAAGGTTTATTCCAGGGATTATCCGGTGCCGCAAAGATAACACATTTTGATGTGAGTGAATTCAAGGTAAAATTTGCCTGTGAAGTAAAGAACTTTGATCCGGACCAATATCTTGATCACAAGGAATGGAGAAAACTGGACCCATTTGCAAGATATGCCATGGTCACTACGATTGAGGCAATGAATAATTCAGGCATTGATGTCAATAAAACGGATCTCACCCGGGTCGGAGTGATCTGGGGTAGTGGGATCGGTGGTTTTGCCACCATTGAGGAAGAGATAACCAAGGATGTTCATAGAGCTGCCGACCCAAAATTCAGTCCCTTTCTGATTCCGAAGCTGATTCCGGACATTGTGCCGGGCCATATTTCTATAAAATATGGATTTCAGGGAATGAATTATGCTACTGTAGCAGCATGTGCCTCAGCTTCAATGGCTATAACCAATTCATTTGATTATATCAGGATGGGCAAAGCTGATATCATGGTCACAGGTGGCTCTGAAGCAGCTGTTACCCGTACAAGTATCGGAGGTTTCAGTAGTATGAAAGCCTTATCAACAAGAAATGATGATCCGGAGACAGCATCCAGGCCATTTGACCTGGATCGTGACGGATTTGTTCTGGGAGAAGGATCTGGTACTCTGATACTGGAAGAATATGAGCATGCGGTCAGGAGAGGTGCTGTAATTTATGCCGAGATAGTTGGAGCTGCGATGTCAGGTGATGCTTATCATATCACTGCTCCACATCCTGAGGGAACGGGGGCATCGCTTGTGATGAAACATGCAGTTGAAGATGCAGGTATAAATATGGAGCAGGTCAATTATATAAACGTTCATGGAACTTCCACTCCTTTGGGAGATATAGCCGAAACCAAAGCTATCAGGAAAGTATTTGGAGAGCATGCTTACAAACTCAATATTTCAAGTACAAAATCAATGACGGGACACCTGTTAGGTGCTGCAGGGGTTGTCGAAGCTATTGCCTGCATAATAGCATTGCAGGATGGATTAATACCACCGACTATAAATCATTTTACCGATGATCCGGAGATTGACCCTAAATTAAACCTTACATTCTGGAAGCCCCAGGAAAGAAAAATTGATTATGCGATCAGCAATACCTTTGGTTTTGGAGGGCATAATTCATCAATTGTATTTAAAAAATTTAAGTGATAAAGGTGTTTTGTATATATGAAGTTTTATAATCTTTGGCTTTCAAAGAATAAGTCACTTACTAAAAGATTGAGGGAAATCATAGGATTCACCCCATCTAATCTTTATCTTTATGAGATGGCATTTCATCATAAATCTGCCGGTGAAACCAATGGCAAATACAAATTCAACAATGAAAGGCTTGAATATCTTGGCGATGCTGTACTTAGTATGGTAGTAGGGGATTATCTGTTCAGGAAGTATCCATATAAAGATGAAGGTTTTCTTACTAAAATGAGATCCAAAATCGTAAAAAGGAAAACTCTCAATGATGTTTCACAAAAAATGGGCCTCGACAGGATATTAAGTGATTATGCTATTGGTAATATAAGTCATAGTATGGCCGGAAATGCGCTTGAAGCTCTGATAGGAGCAATCTATCAGGATGTCGGATATGAAAAATCGAGAAAATTTATTATAAAAAATATCCTCAGGAATTTCATTGATATGGACGATCTTGAGAATAATGATGATAATTACAAAAGCCAATTACTTGAATGGGCACAAAAAATGGGGAAAAATGTTAATTTTTCAATGAATGAAAAAGATAAACTAAACGGAAGGGATTACTACAAAATAATATTGTCGATTGACGAAAAAAAAATATGTGAATCAGAAGCTTATAATAAAAAATCAGCAGAACAAAAAGCCGCATTTATCGCTCTCAAACAATTAAAAATTTTTGAGGAATTGAAGTCAGATTAATTTTTGGCATGATATTTGAAATAGATATATTGCAATTATTGGTAATATATTCAAATTATTTTTTATGTTAAATTCACTCATTGTTTTTATAATTGTGTTCAATTTAATACCTGGCAATTCACCCGAAAGTAAAAGAAGCGCAAGGATTGATTATATAGAAACCTATAAAGATGTTGCTATAGCCGAGATGTACAGAACTGGTATTCCTGCCAGTATAACTTTGGCTCAGGGGCTACATGAATCTCAGGCAGGCAGCAGTGAATTGGCCAGAAAGGCCAATAACCATTTTGGCATGAAGTGTAAAAGCTACTGGAAAGGAAATACCTATTATTATAAGGATGATGATTATGATGGCAATAACAAATTGATTGAATCGTGCTTCAGAAATTATGATTCAGTAATAGAATCATATATTGACAGATCAAATTTTTTAGTCGGGAATGACAGATATGCTGTTTTGTTCACCTACAATAAATCAGATTATGAGAGTTGGGCAAATGGACTGCAGACATGTGGATATGCAACCGACAAAAAGTATGGATCAAAGCTTTTAAAACTTATTAATGACTTTAAACTTTATGAATACGACCAGGCTGAAAATCCCTGGTTTCAGAGTGTAAAATAATAAAATATTGGTTTAAAAGCCTTGAGGGTAATTAAAAACTCAATTTCTTTTAGCAGGCAAACCGACAACAGTAATGAATTACGAATTGCTGTCTGAACTATGATTCATAGGATTATAGGATAGCAGGATTTTCATTATCAATTATCAATTCTCCATTTATTAGCACACGGATGACACTGATCTGACGGATTTTCACGGATTTTTTATATTCGAGTTTAACCAACTAACCGACAAACCGACAACTGACAACCGAAATAAATTACGAATTACGAATTACGAATTACTGTCTGAACTATGATTCATAGGATTATAGGATAGCAGGATTTTCATTATCA
>JBLMZC010000010.1:0-69761 GCA_050258615.1 Deltaproteobacteria bacterium
ATTTATTTGTTTAATTTTGAACCCCATTTTGCAAACACTTATTTTTAATTTGTCTAAAAATTTCTCTACTTTTTGTGCCGCCAAAAAGTAGCAATCCCGACAGTTCCGTCGGGACGTGCGAAATTAAACTCGTAAAGCTTTTGTTGATTGTAAAACATTAAGTTATAACTATTTCATCCCGAAAGCTTTCGGGAACGCAAATTTTACCTACAAGGTTTCGGTAAAATTTCCTGCATTCTCTTGCTCAAACTCCCGATATATCGGGATCGCACTGTCCTTTTGTTGAATTTTTAAACAACTTCCTTTTCTGATTGAATTCGACATTATCAATTCAAATAATATAAGCCAATCCTCGTTTAATTGATGTGATTTTGATCGATAAAAAAAATAAAGTATTGTGAGATATAAAAAATTGGGACTTAGAGGTCCAGTTGTTTCAGTTGTTGGTTTTGGAGCCTGGGGCATCAGTGGCAGGGACTGGGGAAAAACCGATGATAGTCAGTCAAAACTCGCTATCCACAAGGCATTTGATAATGGTGTAACATTCATTGACACTGCCGATGTCTATGGATTCGGACATTCGGAAGTACTGATCGGGGAGGTTCTTAAAGAAAGAGGAGGGAAAAAGGATGTAGTGATAGCTACAAAAGCCGGCAACAATTTCTATCCGTATTTAAATGAAACTCATGAAACCACTCCGTATAATCCCGATTATTCGAAAAAACACCTGATCAAAGCCACTGAAGAAAGCCTGAAAAGACTTGGAGTGGAGGTGATCGACATACTTCAATTGCACAGTCCGGTTGTAGAATTACTTGAGCAGGATGAACCCTGGGAAGCGATGGAAAAACTAAAAAAAGATGGCAAAATACTGCATGCAGGCTGGAGTGTCAGATCATTTGAGGAAACGTCACAGGCTCACATTCTTGATATGCACCCCGAACTAATAGATGTTATCCAGGTCAGATACAATATCCTTGAGCGGGAAGCTGAAAGGGTTTTATTTCCCAAAGCATTGAAATATGGTATCGGTGTCATAGCCAGAATCCCGATATTATTCGGTTTGCTGACCGGAAAATTTACCAGAGAGCACAGATTCTCTGATGATGATCACAGAAAAATGAACCTTTCACCGGAACAACTTGAAAAATATCTTGAGAAATTTGAAGAACTAAAACCGGTTTATTCACAGTTTGATGGATATACTAAAAGTCAGGTCAGTCTTGGATTCTGCCTCTCCCACCCTGCTTGCCAGACAGTAATTCCAGGCTGCAAAACCGAAGATCAGGTTATAGAGAACATAAAAGCAGCTGAAATAGAAAAGTTTCCGATGGACAAATTACCTGATATGAAATAAAATTAAGAGTGAAGAATGAAAAATTTACAGTCCGCCGTCTTCAGTCCGCAGTCTTCAGTCCGGAGTCAACAGTCGGCAGATTTTAGTAAAATGATCCAGTAAATAACTGAATAACCGATAACAGAAAAAAGTGAAGAGTGAATAGTGATTAGTGAAAAGTTACCATGTAATCCTGTAAATTTGTAACCTTGTGACTATTTACCATTAACAATTAACCATTGACAATTAAAAATTTAACCTCATAAATACTTAAAAATGAAACCTTTAAAATACAACATTTATTTCAAAGTAGCAATAATAATGATCATTGGCCTGATATTGTTGATTCCAGCACAAATGATCCGGGGCCTGGTATATGAAAGAGAGTTGAGACAGAAAGAAGCTATAAATGAAGTTAGTTCAAAATGGGGCAAAGAGCAAACCCTGACAGGGCCTTTTATTTCAATTCCATTTACCAAATATATTAAAGAAACCGACAAGGCCAACGGAACAGAAAAGGTGGTTCATGTAAAAGATTATATTCATATACTCCCCTCGGAATTAAAAATAGAAGCAAAGATGAATCCCGAGCAAAGAAACCGGGGCATATATGATATTGTTGTCTATAATTCAAAAGTGAAACTAAAGGGAAAATTTCCGAAGATTGATCCAAAGGAATATGATGTACCTGTTGGCAATATCCAGTTTGACAAGGCATACCTGACAATGGGCATAACCGATCTAAGAGGCATTGAAGAGCAGGTGAAACTGAACTGGAATTCTGAAAATTATCTTTTTAATCCGGGAGTTCTGTCTTACGACATTGCAGGTTCAGGCATAAATTCAGGGATAACAATAATTCCTTCAGACAGCTCAGTTTATAGTTTTTCATTTGATCTGGATATTAAAGGCAGCCAGTTTTTATATTTCACTCCCGTAGGAAAAATAACTGATTTAGATGTTTCATCTTCATGGAAAAACCCGAGTTTCACAGGAGCATTTCTGCCGGACGACAGGGAAGTGAGCGAATCCGGTTTCACAGCTCACTGGAATATCCTGCATCTAAACAGAAATTACCCTCAGTCATGGACAGGTAATAAATATATGACAGGTGAATCGGTTTTTGGAGTTGACCTGCTCCTTCCTGTCGATAATTATCAGAAAACCACCAGAGCCATTAAGTATGCAATATTATTCATATGTTTTACTTTCCTGGTTTTTTTCTTCATAGAAGTACTGAACAAGGTATTTATTCACCCTGTTCAATATATTCTGGTGGGTATTGCACTGATAGTTTTTTTCACACTTTTACTGTCAATTTCAGAACATATGAGTTTCAATTTAGCATACATAGTGTCAGCAATTGCCACACTTTTGCTAATAGCGCTGTATATCAAGGCTATACTTAAAAACTCCAACCTTACTATCCTTATCAGTTCAATTTTATTCTTACTATATTCCTTCATTTTCATCATCATACAACTTCAGGATTATGCACTGCTAATAGGCAGTATAGGAATATTCCTTATACTTGCCCTGGTGATGTACTACTCTAGAAAAATTGACTGGTACAATCTTAATATGAGGGAAGTAGATGAATAATTGACCGATTATAAAAGTTATATTACTGATAATTTCTTTAAGGCTAAACATAGGATTATCCAATGTTTTTTGCATAAATCGTTAACATTTTTGCATAAATCATTTATTTTTGATGGTTATTTGGAGTGGGTTGGTTAATGACTTAAGCTGGAGGTTAATCCAAACAGGGAGTTTGATGATAAGTTTTATGAAATAGCTTTCCCTCAATGCCCATAAAAAATTCATATGAAAACACAAATATTTTATTCATTTTTATTATTATCTTTTTTCTTTGCTTTTTGTAAATTTGAAAGCACTGATAGTCAAAAGTTTGGAAATTTTTTTACTTCAGAGGAAACCAAAGAGCTAAATAAAATCCTCAATTATTTTGATGAAAAAGTAAAAAATATAAGTTCATCTGGTGAGATTAAAGAATGTTATGAAGAATTTTGCCAATCCATTCTTCAGGATTTTAAAAGTGGATATATAACTTTTGATACTATTGGATTAAGTAATGTTTATTCCCAAACATTTTCAAAAAATATCTGGCTAATCAATACTGGAACACAAAGGGATAGTATAGGTCAATTAACTAATAAACTCTTTTGTGAATTGAATTTAAAGGGAAAATATCTTGAATTTTTAAAGTATAATTCGAAAAAAAATGACTTTATAAAAAATTATTTTGAAAAACTAATTCAAGTTGGTGGAATAGGGCCAAGTTCTAATACACTTATGTTAAGGTGCGATGAAATTGATTTTAGTAATGAAAATGTCAGGTTAATATTCGCAATACACTGGATTACATACAGTTGCACTTATTTTTAGACAATTATTAATACAAAAATGATTGTATTTTTTGATTTGGAAAGGCAAAAAATTATCCAAAAACCAAATAATGCAGATGATTTTGCTTATGCCTTTCATTGGCCATAATATAGTCAATAATCGACTGTGAAACAATTTTCAAATGCAGGCTCTTTTGCTGAATTTGTAAAATAGGTATGCAATGAATAAATAAACAATCTTAATACTTTTCTTATTTTCAGGATGTATCATTAAAGAAATGGGATTTCCTGAGAAAGAGATTTGGATAAAGTGCAGGCAAGAATTAAATACTTATGTTAAATGGGGAATTGCACAAGAAGTGAAAAAAATAGATTCATTCAAAATTGTACAAGCATATTTTGAAGAGGCACAAGGTGGACAAAAACGATTATTAGGAAAGATTATTAAAGAAACTACAAATGCTTATAAAGTGAAAAGGTTTTTTCTTATGAAAAAGATCAATTAAAAAAATCTTTTTCTGTCGATGAAATAATGACGTTTAAAACTGAATTGATTGATACGATGACAGTTTATATTATTCCTGATTGAATTTATATACTAAATCAGGAAAACGTAAGGAAAGCGTAGGCTCTTCTGCCTACGCTATTTTTCAATAACCTTTCGCTTTTTTTGAAATTATTTATTCTTGTTAAATATTTGGCAAGGTTGATTATAGGCTTAGGCTAGAGTCTAAGCCGAACAGTGGAATTAACAATATTTTATTATTAAAATAGATAAGGATAATATATTTGTGCGAAGTTGGACCGGTGTTGACACACAGTTGTCGGTGTAAACTTCACACACAAGGTTATTTAGTTTTAAAAAAGAATTAGATGTTTGCAACTCAAGTGGAATATTTGCATTCTGATTTTAAATTCTATTTCTTATTAGGTAAAAATTTTAATAATAAAAAATATTTTTAATAACTTTGCATTATTATATAATTGACATCAAAATACTGAAAAAAATACTCTTTATGAAAAAAATTGTTTTTATTGCATCTCTGCTTATGTTTGGATTAATTGCAAATTCTCAATCCATTGAAAGATTTATTAGAATTGTAGGTAACTCAAGCTATATGTTTATATCAGATGCCTATAAGGTAGAAATAACAGTTAGTGAAGTTGGAGCAAATGAATATAAAAAAACAGAATCTATAACCTATGAAGATGCTTATAAATCATTAATTGCCAAATTAAAAGATCTAAATATTGATGCCTCAAAATTAATAGAAGATGAATTTGTATTAAACTCTTATAATAAAGGACTAAGTAGGAAATTTATTTTGGAGTTAAAAAAGACAGATAATATTGAAAATATATTTGAATTGAAAAGTAATGGGGTAGAATTGAATTCCCTTTTATATAGTTATAATACAATTCCAACGGATATTGAACAGCGAATGGCATTAGAATGCATTGAAGATGCAAAAAGAAAAGCAAAAAACATTTGTGAAGAAATAAATTTGAAGATTGGCAAAGTTTTAAATATTGAAGATTCAACCGGAGGTTGTTGTGGTTCTATTAAGGATAGTAAGGAAAGTAAAACTCTTAAAAATTATTCAGTTTTAGTGACATTTGAACTTAAGGATAAATGAGATTATATTTAACTCTATTATATATATTTTTTATAAACTTAGTATTCTCTCAAAATACAACTATAAAAGTATTAGGAAGATATAGCTATATTCAAATGCCTAAACAGTATGTAGTTGAAATAACTTTGAACGGACCAGACACATTAATTAATAGAAAATTTATTGCACTAAAGCAAAAACTGGATTCTTCTGTAATAAATTATCAAATGCAAAGAGTTTATTCACTTGATCAATTTTATATAAAAAGTGTTATTCAAATATCTACCTCAGATATAAAAAACATTACTCAAGTTAAAAATATATGTTCTGATTTAAATCTGAAATTTGTGAACTACTTTTATGACTTTTACAATGAGGAAAGAGAAAATGAAGATCAAATCGCTATTAAGGCCATAAAAGATGCTGAACACAGAGCTGATTTAATTGCAAAAACACTTGGAGCAAAATCAAAACGCCTCCTAAACATTGATGATCAAGTTGATGATTATCATTTTTATTCGGATAGGTTATTAATAACAAAATGTGAGAAGCAAGTTGTTGAATGGATTTATGAACTTTTTAAATCTGAAGATAATGCTGTGTTTAAGAGTTCAAATAATAAGTCAAGTGGTGAATATGCAATTTGGGTCACATTTGAATTAATAAATTAAAGTTTATTAATTAAATATCTTTCACACAATCCAATAATTCTTGAATATTGTTTGAAATTACATTTATTAATTTATTGATTCGTATGTTTAGTTGAAGCACAGCAAACTAATTTTTCAATTTTTTTGTTATAACTATGAGCATAAATAAAAATAAATGCAGACTTTCAACCTAAAAAGTTTAAATACATATTCTTCTCCCGAATGGCTGGCTTTCGAAAGAAAGAAGTACCGGAATGTTTTCCTCAGCCAGAATGTTGATTATATATATTTTGAAGTTTCATTTTTCAATCTTAATTATGAGATCGATGACTGGAATGCCCGGATAGATATTACATGCAAAAGAAAAGAAAATGACATTTTCACCACGGTATGTGACCTCCGGTATGACAGGGTGATACGTAAGAACCAAAGTATTTTTACCCTGCGCGAAGGTTGGGGAAATGCAATAAAAGGCAGGTTCTGGAGAAAAGGAGAATATTTGTGGGAAGTAAAGATCAACGACCTTGCCCTCGGAACAAAAACCTTTTACGTTGAGGAGTTTCAAAACAATCCTTCTGTTGAAAATATAGTCCAGATCAACAACATAGCTGTAACAGAAGGTCCCGATCACGGAATTGATGAAAACACTGCAATACAGTACCATACATTCGACAAAAAAAATACCAGGTTTGTTTATGTCATCCTTTATTTCGACAATCTCAATATTGGCAAAGGTAACTGGTGGACTGAGATTTTCCTCAATTTCTACAGCGAAACACGTGAATTGAAAGGTATTGCATCTAAAACTCTGTTGGTAGCATCAGGAGAAGAGCATTTTAATATTTCCCTGGGTTGGGGAACAAATTCACCAGGTTCCTGGTATGAAGGACTTTATTCAATAGATGTAGTGATGTTCGAAAAACATCTTGCCACAATCAGTTTTGATATGGCAGATGAATTTATCGAAGGTGAACCGGAAGTGTTTTATCCCGAGGATTTTCAGACAACCGCCTCAGGAACTTTTCCGGAAAGTGAAGATATCACTCTCGATCAACTTCTGCAATCTCTTGACAATCTTGTAGGCCTTGAAGAAATTAAAACTCAGATAAAAAATCATGCTAAATATATACAGTTTATCAATCTTCGAAAGGAAAAAGGATTCAGAGAGGATAATGAACTGGGCTTACATATGGTATTTACCGGCAATCCTGGTACAGGAAAAACCACAGTTGCCGAAATGATGGGCATGATTTACAAAAAAATGGGTATTTTGAGCATTGGTCATGTCCATTCAGTAGATCGTGTGGACCTGGTGGGAGAATATATCGGACAGACTGCCCCAAAGGTGAAGGAAGCCATTGAAAAAGCCAAGGGAGGAGTATTGTTTATAGATGAAGCATATTCTTTATCAAGAGAAAACAGCGACAGCAAAGATTTCGGACGTGAAGTAATAGAAATACTCGTAAAGGAAATGTCGGATGGTGATGGTGATCTTGTTGTTATAGCTGCAGGTTACCCAAAAGAGATGGACTACTTTATCAATTCAAATCCTGGTCTTAAATCCAGATTCAAGTTATACTTCAATTTTCCCGATTACCTGCCTCAGGAATTAAGCCAGATAGCCCTCATAGCAGCAGATAAAAAAGAAGTGGTTCTATCTGAAAGTGCTGTTGTAAGACTCAATGAACTTATCATTAAGGCCTATCGTGAAAGGGACAGAAGCTTTGGAAATGCAAGATTCGTCTATGACCTTATAGAAAAGGCCAAGATCAATATGGCTCTGAGGCTTATGTCTGACGAGAATTTTAAAAGCCTTGAAAAAGCTGAATTAAGCACTATTGAAGAAGCGGATGTAGAAAAGATTGAACTTGGAAGATCAAAATCACTTCCTAAAATACCAATCGATGAAAAACTATTGCAGGAAGCATTTGAAGAACTGAACAAACTCATAGGACTGGAAAAAGTAAAACAGGAAATACTTGAAACTGTCGGAGTTGTAAGATATCATCTGGAGACAGGTAAAAATGTCCTCAATTCCTTCTTTCTCCATACAGTGTTTATCGGTAATCCGGGAACAGGAAAAACAACTGTGGCCAGGATACTGACCAAGATCTATAAAGCATTGGGAATCCTCGAAAGAGGCCATATGGTCGAAACCGACCGCCAGGGACTTGTAGCAGGATATGTGGGTCAAACAGCTATGAAAACAGCTGAAAAAATCGATGAAGCCATGGGTGGGGTATTATTTATTGACGAAGCATATTCACTTTCTGGTGGAAACAGTTCCAATGATTTCGGCCCTGAAGCAATCCAGACTTTGCTGAAAAGGATGGAGGACCGCAGAGGAGAGTTCTTTGTTTTCGTTGCAGGATATCCGGAAGATATGGAAAAATTCCTGAATGCAAACCCTGGTCTGAAATCAAGATTCGATAAGATGCTTAAATTCGAAGATTATGATGCATCCCAATTGCTAAAAATTGCTACTGATATGTTTGCCGAAAAGGAACTTATCACTACACCGGATGCTAATGAAGCAATGAGCAGTTATTTTATAAAAATTTCGAAAAAAAGGGATAAATATTTCGGCAACGGAAGAAAAGTCAGGACAATAGTTATTGAAATAATCGAAAACCAGAATATCAGAATTGCAAATCTGCCTCCTGAAGAACGAAATAATATAGATACCAACCTCGTAACGGTTGAAGATGTCCAAAAGGCAATTCTTGAAGAGAAAACAATATTCGATAAGAAAAATATAGGTTTCAGGGCAGAGAACAGAGGGTGAAAGTGAAAAGTGAAAAATGAATAATTGAGAATGGTAAAAGGGTCAAAAGGTAACAAGGTAGAAAGGTGACAGGGCTCAATTACGAATTACGAATTACGAATTACGACTTTTGATTTACGAATTAGGGGTTGAAAAGGTTGAAGGGTTGAAGGGTTGAAGGGTGGATAAAGACTTAAGTTGTAATTTAAAGCTTTGGATTCCCCTTTAGGGGCCAGGGGCTGTGGTGGAAATATTACGAGTTACGAATTACGATTTTTAACTTTCAACCGATAAACCGACAACAGACAACCGATACAAATTACGAATTACAATTTACGAATTACGATTTTTAACTTTCAACCGATAAACTGACAATCGACAACCGATATGAATTACGAATTACAAATTACGAATTACGATTTTTAACCGACAACTGAACAACTGACAACCGAAAAAATTACGAATTACGAATTACGACTTTTGATTTACGAATTAGGGGTTGAAAAGGTTGAAGGGTTGAAGGGTTGGAGGGTGGATAAAGACTTAAGTTGTAATTTAAAGCTTTGGATTCCCCTTTAGGGCCAGGGGCTGTGGTGGAAATATTACGAGTTACGAATTACGATTTTTAACTTTCAACCGATAAACCGACAACTGACAACCGATACAAATTACGAATTACAAATTACGAATTACGATTTTTAACTGACAACCGATAAACTGACAACCGTCATCCGATAAGAATTACGTATTGTATTGTACAGAATCTCAAACAATTAATTCAATAATCCCTATTATTCCAATAATCCATAATTCCATCATTCCACTTTCAACTTTTAACTTTTAACTCTTAACTGTTCACTGTTCACTGATCACTTCCCAACAACTTTCATCTCATTTATCAGTCTTTTCGATCCGCTGAATTGTTCGATAATATAAAGAATATATCTTGCATCTACCATTATATTTCGGCATATGGCAGGATCATAGTACAGGTCGCTCATTGTTCCTTCCCATACACGGTCGAAATTGATGCCAATGAAATTGCCCTTCGAATCAAGAGCAGGACTACCTGAATTTCCTCCTGTTGTGTGATTTGTACCAATAAAACAAACCGGCAAAGAGCCTGTATTATCAGCATAAGGCCCAAAATCCCTGGCTTTCATCATATCGAGATATTTGGCCGGCAAATCAAATTCATAATCTCCAGGTTTATATTTTTCCATTACTCCTTCTACGTAAGTAATTGGTTTATAGTAAACAGCATCTCTCGGACTATATCCCTGAACCTGTCCGTATGTTATTCTCAATGTACTGTTAGCATCAGGAAAAAATTTCTTCTCAGGAAATAATTCCATTTGAGCTTTCATATATATTTTCTGCAAACTATCTAACTGAACCTTTATTTCATTAAAGAAAGGAGCTACTTTCTCATCACTCATTTTGTTTACCTCCATTGCAAAATTGTAAGCTGCATCTTTTTCAAAAACCGAAAGTATCCACTTATTGTCTGAACTGTCAATGATTTTTTTATAGTTTTCAAAACTGCTGAATCCTGTAGAATAAATCCTATCGGTGAAACTCTCAATATCTTCATCTGTATTTAAACCCCTGATACTTTCTGGAATAAATCTTTTTTCTGCTTTTGCTAAATAATTTTTTAACAGCGCTGCAAATATCTCCTTGTCTATTTCATGGTCATACTCACTGTATTTTCCCTGAACGAATGGTAATAGCCTTGATTTATATTCATTAAAAGCCTTTTCTCCATTATTCTCATAAACTGCCTTGAGCCTTGCCGATACACTCATAATAGTCATTAGATCAATATTTGAAGCAAAAGTTTCGTCAATCATATTTTCAGCTACATTATATGGGATAAATTCATTATAAAGTTTTTCCATTTTACTTAAAACCTGATCATATTTCCCTTTATAAACAGGGTTTCCATCCAGCCTGTTTAAAAAATCTGATTCATACATGCGTTTCTTTCCAACAGCGCCTGACTGATTGATACCCCTGGATTCACCAATCCATTTCTTCCAGAAATTGGCAATATATGCATATTTTGAGGCATATTTCAGCCTGGTTGCTTCATCTTTACGCATATATTTGTCCATAATACCAAGAGCTATTCCCCGAATATCAGTGGTTACCGGATCTATTTTATTTGCAATCATATCTACTGCAATAGCAGGTAGATATTCTGACGTCCTGCCCGGAAATCCAAAAACCATAGTAAAATCTCCCTCCCGGACACCTGCAATTGAGACAGGCAAGGAGTGCTTTGGTTTAAATGGAACATTATCAACCGAATATTCAGCCGGATTATTATTCTTATCTGCATAGATCCTGAAAAGAGCAAAATCAGCATTATGACGAGGCCAAACCCAATTATCAGTATCTGCCCCAAATTTTCCTATAGCTTCAGGCGCAGTACCTGCCAGCCTTATATCCTTGTATATTTTTTTGTAAAACATATAAAATTTGTTTCCATTGTAAAATGGACTTATTTCGAGGGTCTGAAACTGATCCGCTTTTGTTTCTTTTTTTAACCGGTCAATATTCTTATCAACCAGTGACTGAAATTCTGTATTGCTAATACCTTCTTTAACTCCATTAAGCACTTTGTCAGTCACATCTTCTATTTTCTCAATGAATGTAACAGTTAAACCCTTGGCAGGAAGTTCCTTTTCAAAGCTATCAGCCCAATAACCTTGTTGCAACAGGTTGTTTTCCACGGTCGATAACTTCTGAATAGCCCCATAACCACAGTGATGATTGGTAAGTAAAAGCCCTTTGTCGGAGATGATCTCACCGGTGCATCCACGACCAAACTGGACAATTGCATCTTTGATGGAATTATTTTTCTCATTGTAAATATCTTTAGCCTTGATTTTCAGACCAAAGGATTTCATCTCTTTCTCTATTTTTCCTGAAATTTCATTTGGGAGCCACATGCCTCCCTGGGATTTTGCATTGAAAATAAAGCTGATGATAAGTATTAGGACAAAAGTAATTTTTTTCATTTTTGAAATTTTAAGCCGCTAAAATAAAAAAAAATCCTGTTTACCTTAATTCTGATATACAAAGAGTTGAAAAAACCAGATGAAATATTCAATCATTGCTAAAAAATCAATATTCATCTAACCACCAACACACACTTTTTGGGTAAATACTAAACCAACAGCCCCAAGCCGTAAATTATAAAAATCAGTGATAAGACAAGCGTAGAGAATGTATCATCCTGCCCAGCCACATTTCTTTTTTAATCTGGTTACAGGAAATAATATCAAAACTTTTTGACACAATCAGCTGTCCAATGGCAAAATAAAATATACCCTGATGCTGAATGCGTACAGTTAAAAGTTTGTAATGAATCAATTCTCCTATTTATAAAAAATCTTAATTCATACCCAATTGAAATAGTTTTTCTTTTTGATAAACCACCTTTTTACTATGTTTGCATTGATCATTTATTTATGCATTTTTTTTTATTCAAACTTTGCAACTATGAGGCTAATTATTTCGGTCATTCTGATATTGATTTCACACGGCATATATTCACAGCATGAAATTGAAAAACAAAAATATTTTTATCCGGAAGACCCTATGGTCAGGCAAAAACTCGAAGACTGGCAGGACCTTAAATTTGGTTTGCTTATGCATTGGGGTCCTTACAGTCAGTGGGGTATCGTCGAATCCTGGAGTATATGCCCTGAAGACTATGGGTGGTGCGAAAGGAAAAGAGGGAATTTCCCAAATGATTATTTCAGTTATGTCAAAGAATACGAAAATCTGAAACTCTCATTCAATCCCACCAGGTTCAATCCCGACAAATGGGCCGAAGCTGCAAAAAAAGCTGGCATGAAGTATGTGGTTTTCACAACAAAACATCATGATGGATTCTGCATGTTCGATTCAAAATATACAGATTATAAAATTACTGATCCAAAATGCCCTTTCCATGTAAATAAAAAATCTAATATTACCAGGGAAATATTTGATTCTTTCCGTAAACAAGGTTTGTGGTGTGGCACATATTTTTCCAAGCCCGATTGGAACTCCGACTTATACTGGAATCCATATTTTCCTCCTTTGAACAGGAATGTCAATTATGATCCAGAAATTTATCCTGACACATGGAAAAAATTTACTGAATTTACGCATAACCAAATTCTCGAATTAATGAGTGATTATGGCAAAATAGATATTCTTTGGCTCGATGGTGGATGGGTACTGAAAATGGATAAAGAAATGATCGGACACTATTATGATAATAAAATTAGTGAATCAAAATCGGGTTTTTTGAAGGAAAACTATGTCAATCAGGATATAAAAATGGACGAACTCGCTGCGAAAGCTCGTAAATTACAACCTGGGCTTATTGTAGTTGACAGGGCAGTAACTGGTAAAAATCAGAATTACCTGACACCTGAGAATACCGTACCGGAATCTACCCTCCCCTACCCATGGGAATCATGCATCATTGCGGGAGGGGGCTGGTCATGGGTCCCCAGTGCCACATATATGAGTTCAAACAAGGCTATTCATATGCTGATCGATATAGTATCCAAAGGTGGAAATCTTTTGTTAAATATAGCTCCTTCACCTTCGGGAACATGGGATGACGGTGCATACATGTTACTTGAACAAATTGGAAAATGGATGGAAATAAACGGAGAAGCCATTTATAATTCACGTGCTATTGAACCTTTTAAATCAGGCAATATCTGTTTCACAAAAAACAAATCCTCAAATACAGTTTGTGCATTCTATCTCGCAAAAGAAAATGAAAAGGAACTTCCGGAATTTATCGATGTGAAAACCGGTTTTCTTCCTGACCAGCCCAAAGTGGAATTGCTTGGATCAAAAAGCACATTCAAATGGACTGAAATTCATGGAGGATTCAGAATAATGATCACGGCTTCAAACAGGAAAAGTGTTCCTTGTCAGGATGCCTGGGTTTTTAAGTATAAGATAAAATAGAAAAAATAGTTTTACATCTGATATATTTTAAAATCAATTAATCAGAACACTGATGACACAGATCAGACGGATTTTCACATATAAATGTAAATACCATTTAAATAGATCAGTGAAAATCAATGAAATCCGTGTCATCTGTGTTCAAAATTGATTATTTTGTTTTACATCATAACAAATCATAATATGAATAAATTATTCTTTATTTCCAGCATAGTTATTTTGATATTTTTCCTGTCACCTGCCTGGCTTCTATCTCAATCAGATGCCCTGTACAGAATTGAATACATGACAAATGTCAATGGCCAAGATGCCGGACCTGAAAACCGCAAAATTGTATTTGCAGGCAAGTCGTTCAGCACCTCCGAATCTGATACTACCGGAGTTAAGTTTATTAAGGAAAAACCCTATGAAAAAGATTTTATCGATTATGAAAAACTCCTGGTAAAACAGGTTGCCAGCCTTCATACCGGCTCTGTGATCCATCAGGAATCCTCATTTTCTGAACTCCCAATTCTGGAACCTACTCATGAAACCGAAACCATCATTGGCTATAGATGTAAGAAAATGACTACTGTGATCAGATCAAATAAAATAGAGATATGGTTTACCAATGACCTGGAAATAAAAGGTACACCTTCTTACTCAAATGGTGTACCGGATGGACTGGTACTTAGGATCAGAAGAAACAATAACTGGGAGCTTGCTGCTAAGGATATTAAGAAGCTGAAAACTAAAACCAAACTTGAATTACCGGAAAATACAGGGGAAAAAATGGATTCAAAAAACTACAGACATAATATTACCCAGAGCTATGTGCAAAGGATCAACATTTTCAACGATGAGCAGATCTGCTGGGGTTCAAAAAAAATAAATCCTGTTTTTCCTGCTATGGATTCGGTATTCAGGTATGCCGGTGGAACAGTGATTTTAAAAAAATTAAAATTACCTCGTGTAACAGCTGATTATCAAGTTTTTGCTGAGATAACTCAATATTCCAACGGTGATGCTTACGACAGAACCGGAACTATTTTCATGATAAATGATGAAAACAAACTTACTATGCTCACAGCTTTGAACGAAGGCATAGATAAAGTGCCGTTTTTTGCCGGCAGGAACGGAAAAAAATATGAAGGAATGAAAAAAACCGGTGATTTTGATCCTGCAATTGAACTGATGAGATTTTTTACTTCATTTGGTATTGGACACTACAATGACAAAGTACAGGTTGTAAATAAATCATGGCAACCCAAAAGTCATTTTAAACAGGAAATAACAGAGATGCTCCCTTTAATCAAAGGAGAAGTATGGATCGGGGCCTTTATTGGCAATTATGATTCTGGAGGTCATAAACTATCACTCGATTTAGTATATTATCCCGGATCACAGACCATTGAAGAAATTATTCCGGAGACATCTGAGATAATTCCATTGTTTAACACACTTAATTTTATGGAAATGGCAGGTCAAAACTATGGTACTTTTTTTGACAAAGATTCCCTTGAAGTAAATTTTGAAATAACAGATACAAGCAAAAATTATACCCTGAGGTATATTACAACAGGTCACGGTGGCTGGGAAAACGGTGATGAATTTGTTCAGAAGGTCAATAGTATATTTCTTGATGAAAAGTTGATATTCAGTTATATCCCATGGAGGACTGACTGTATGAATTTCAGGGAATTCAATCCTTCATCCGGAAATTTCTGGAATGGATTGTCATCTAGTGATTACAGCCGTTCAGGATGGTGCCCCGGCTCAGTTACGGTTCCAAGTTACATTCAATTGGGAAGACTTAATGCCGGAAGGCATTCGATCAAAGTTGCAATTCCACAGGGAGCAGATGAAGGTTCGAGTTTCAGTGCATGGAATGTATCAGGAGTTTTAATTGGAAAGTAAACTGGAACTAAAATCATGTATCATAATATTTCATTGAAGATCCAAAAAATATCAAACAGAATTTTATTGTGGAAAAACGTTTAAAATATTTTGTTTGTTTTCATCATTAAAGCAACAATTGAATATTTCTTTGGCAGGAGAATACAATGATAGACTTCATGTATATATTACCTTAATTGAGAAAATATAATTTATAATCTAAATGACAATTTTATATTTAAAAAAACCAGTTTTAATTTCTGTTTAAAAAAAATAAACCTTACATTTGCAGCTTAATTTTAGCAAGATTAGTTCTACTATGCAAAACTCAATAAAACTTATCCTGTTTTTCCTGCTTTTTGGTACTGTGGTTTTATCTGCAAAACAAAATTCAGCTGAAGAAAAACCCAATTCACATTCAGCAACTGAAGAAAAGCATGAAGGAAGTCATGAAGGAGGATTTGATGTTAAAAATACAATATTTCATCATATCGGTAATCAGAATGTTTTTAGTATAGGACCCTGGAATTTACCATTACCTGTTTTTCTTTATGCTACTGACAAGGGGTGGTCAGTTTTCATGTCTTCAAAATTTGGAATTGGCCATCATGGTAACGGCCGTAAGGTAGTCGATTCATATGTATTATCAGAAGGGTCTGTATTCAGGATAGAAGACAAGAATTTTCCTCAAAAAGGTGAATTTGAAATTGAAAATTCTCAAAGGAAAGAAGAGGAAGTTAATGGTAAGAAAAAAGAAATCCAATATGTGATTGTTGATGGGAAATCTTACAAACTTGAGAATAAAACTACCTGGGATGGAGGATTTCTCGGTGGAGGGGTAACTTCATTTTACGATTTTTCCTTAAGTAAAAATGTAATTTTCATGATTCTGACTGCTTTCCTGCTATTATGGTTATTTATTGGAATTGCAAAGGAATATAAAAAAAGACAGGGATTGGCTCCAAAGGGTGCACAGGGATTTTTTGAAGTGATGATATTATTTGTCAGAGACGAGGTAGCAAAACCTTTTATAGGTCATAAATACAACAAATACCTGCCTTATCTGCTTACAATTTTCTTTTTCATTTTATTCCTTAATCTGCTTGGACAGATACCTTTTTTTGGTTCTGCCAATACTACAGGAAATCTTTCAGTAACAATGGGACTGGCAATTATAGCATTTTTTATAGTCAATATAAGCGGAAGGAAGACATACTGGGAACATGTACTTTGGATGCCCGGTGTGCCGTGGTGGGTAAAAGCAACTATACTAACTCCAGTTGAATTCATTGGCTTGTTTATTAAACCATTTACCCTGATGCTCAGGTTATTTGCCAATATAACAGCAGGTCACATGGTTATTCTGGTATTCGTAGGTCTTATTTTTATTTTTGGGAAGGCAGGGGAAAGTATATCCGGTTCAGTTACAGGGATGTTTATGGCAGTTCCTCTTGTAATGTTTATGATGGCACTGGAACTCATAGTCGCATTTATTCAGGCATTTGTGTTTACGATGCTTGTTGCTTCTTACATCGGTGCCGCAGTGGAAGAGCATCATTAAAAAAAATTTATAAAAATTCATATTCATTAATAAACTAAATAGATTAAAATGGTTGGAAGTATTACAGCAATTGGAATGGGTTTGGCAGTAATTGGTGCCGGTCTCGGTATTGGTTGGATCGGAAGCAAAGCAATGGAAGCCATCGCCCGACAACCTCAGGCAGTAGGTGATATCAGAGCAAACATGATCCTTATGGCAGCCCTTATAGAAGGAGCTGCATTGATCGCATTGGTTTTAGCTTTTATCATTTAAAAATTATTAAAGAGCGGGAAAATACGAATGGTTGATTTCCGCTCTTGTTTTTTTAAAAATAAAATTTAATTAAAAAATATTTATATGATTTTTTTAGCTGATTTTAGTGTTATTCGTCCTGACCCGGGATTATTTTTATGGGCAGTAGTCATTTTTCTGGTATTTTGGTTTGTAATTGGAAAATATGCTTTCAAACCAATTGCTAATGCTCTTAAAGAAAGAGAGGCAAGCATTCAGAACTCCCTCGATCAGGCAAAGCTTGCTCAGGAAAAAATGGAGCAACTGAAAGCTGAAAACGAGGTCCTGATTCAGGAAGCAAGAGTAGAAAAGGCAAAGATACTTGCAGAGGCAAAAGAAATGCACACAAAGATCCTCAATGAAGCGAAAGAGCAAGCTAAAGCAGAGGCATCAAAAATAGTAGAAAGGGCAAAAACAGATATCGAAAATGAAAAAGAAGCCGCTTTTGCAGATCTTAAAAATCAAATCGGATCAATGGCTCTTGTGATAGCTGAACAAATTCTCGAAAAGAATCTGAGCTCTGACAGTGAACAGGTTGAGTATGCCGACAAATTATTAAAAAATCTGAACTTGAACTAAGATGTCATTGTATAAAATAGTCAGCAGGTATGCAAGATCACTGATTGAGATCAGTATTGAGAAAAAACAACTGGAAACTACTATTGAAAATGCCAGGTATTTTCAGGAAGTGTCAAAAATCAGGGAGTTTAAAAACCTGCTTCTAAATCCCGTTATCAAACCTGATAAAAAACTTAAGGTATTTGAAAGCCTTTTCAAAGATCAGGTAAATGATTTCTTCTATAAATTCATGCAGCTGGTTATTAAGAAAGGAAGAGAAAGCATCCTTCCTGAAATAGCAGATGAAGTTCTGGATCAATATAAAAGAATGAAGATGATCACTGATATTCAACTTACAACTGCTACACCGCTTGATCTTGATTTCATGAAACGACTTAATGATTCACTTATAAAATCAGCTATCACAGCAGAAAAACTTGATTTTAAAACTAAAGTTGATAAGGATATTATAGGTGGTTTTATTATACAAATCGAGGATCAGCTTATTGATTCATCGATAAGAAAAAAATTAAAAAATATCGAAAGCGAAATTATCGAAAAAAGATTTATAAGATCAATTTGAAAATTAAATCCCTAAAAAAATTAAAAAATTAAATCACAATATATGAGGAATATTAAACCCGATGAAATTACAGCAATCCTGAAACAACAGATATCTGGTGCAAGGACAGCATCTGAACTTGAAGAGATAGGAACAGTACTCCAGGTTGGTGATGGTATTGCGAGGATCTATGGATTGAATAATGTTCAATCAGGAGAGTTGATTGAATTTGAAACAGGTACTCAGGCACTTGTACTAAATCTGGAAGAAGACAACATTGGTGCAGTACTTCTTGGGCCTGGTGATAAAATTGAAGAAGGTTCCACAGTTAAGAGAACCAATAAAATTGCTTCAATTGATGTCAGTGATGAAATGGTAGGTAGGGTTATTAGTCCTCTTGGACAGCCTCTTGATGGAAAAGGACCTATCGGGGGCAAAAAATATCCTATGCCTCTCGAAAGAAAAGCTCCGGGTGTCATCTACAGGAGGCCGGTATATCAGCCACTTCAAACCGGAATCAAAGCGATTGACTCAATGATCCCAATCGGAAGAGGACAAAGAGAACTGATCATCGGGGACAGGCAAACAGGAAAATCAGCAATCGCTGTTGATACCATAATAAACCAAAAAGATAATTTTGACAAAGGACAACCGGTTTATTGTATCTATGTGGCCACAGGTCAGAAAGGCTCAACTGTTGCTAATATTCAGAAAATACTCGAAGAAAGTGGTGCTATGCAATATACTATAATTGTATCTGCCACAGCAGCTGATCCCGCACCTCTTCAGGTTTATGCACCATTCGCTGGTGCTGCCATCGGTGAGTTTTTCAGGGACCAGGGCAAACACGCTCTAATAATTTATGATGATCTTTCAAAACAAGCTATAGCATATAGAGAAGTTTCACTGTTGCTCAGAAGACCTCCAGGACGTGAAGCTTATCCGGGTGATATTTTCTACCTTCATTCAAGATTACTTGAAAGAGCAGCAAAAGTAATTGAAAATGATGATGTCGCCCGAAACATGAATGATCTGCCTGATTCACTGAAGAATGCAAAAGATGAATCTGGTAATCCTCTGGTAAAAGGTGGAGGATCCCTTACAGCGTTGCCTATCATTGAGACACAGGCAGGAGACGTATCAGCTTACATTCCCACTAATGTGATCTCAATTACTGACGGACAGATATTCCTTGAATCAAGCCTGTTCAATGCAGGTATCAGACCTGCAATCAATATCGGTATTTCAGTATCCCGGGTTGGTGGCTCTGCCCAGATTAAATCAATGAAAAGAGTTGCAGGAAGCCTGAAACTCGACATGGCACAATTCAGGGAACTCGAAGCTTTCGCCAAATTTGGTTCTGATCTTGATGCAATGACTATGAATATCATTGAAAAGGGCAGGAGAAATGTAGAAATCTTAAAACAGGTTCAATATGCCCCAATGAATGTAGGTAAAGAAGTTGCTATATTGTATGTGGGTTCAAAAGGCTTACTAACTGGTATTCCCGCAGAAAAAGTCAGGGAATTCGAAGAGCTGTTTCTGCTGACTCTGGAAAATAAACATCAGGATACACTTGATATGCTCGCATCTGGTACTATCAATGAAGAAGCAATGAAATTGATTGAAAATATTACTAAAGAACTGCTTGATAATTTCAGATAATGATTTTTTTCAATTCATCTAAAAACAAATAATTGTTGTGAGTGGAAAATTAAAAGAAGTAAGGGAACGGATCAACTCAATTAATTCAACACAGCAGATTACCAGTGCTATGAAAATGGTATCTGCATCAAAGCTTAAAAAAGCTCAGGATGCTATTGTGCGTCTGCGACCCTATGCCCTGCGACTTAACAAAATGCTTATGAATGTGCTTTCAAATCTTGAAGGCGATGTAAATTCGAAGTTAGGAGAGCAGAGAGATATAAAGAACGTACTATTGATCGTAGTGACATCAAACAGGGGATTGTGCGGAGCTTTCAATGCAAACATATTAAAAAAAGCAGAACACCTGCTTGATACTGAATTGGCAGAGAACCTCTCAAAAGGCAAAGTTACCTTAATGTGTATAGGAAAAAAAGGACTTGATTATTTTCAGACGCATTACCCCAAAACCCATATTATCAAATCATATGTTAATGCATTTGAAAAACTTGATTATGATTCCACATCAGCAATTTCCGGATCTCTGATGAACGAATTTGAATCAGGAAAATATGACCTGGTTAAAGTTGCATTTGCAAGATTTAAAAATGCTGCTTTGCAGTATCCTGAAATTGAACAATTTCTGCCGGTTCCAAAAAATCAGCTTAAAAGCGGAGATACAAAATCATTTAAAGCTAATTATATTTTTGAGCCTCAAAAGGATCAACTTCTCGATACACTCATTCCAAGTATAATGCATACAACATTTCAGAGATTTCTGCTTGACACTCATGCTTCAGAACATGGTGCAAGGATGACTGCTATGGAAAATGCAACTGAAAATGCAAATGAACTTCTGGTGGAATTAAAACTTGAATTCAACAAAGCAAGACAGGAGGCAATTACAAAAGAGCTGCTTGAGATCATAAGCGGTGCTTCAGCACTAACAGGATAGAAATCAGGCAATTGTAAAGAGCTTTAAGCAGGTTAGGAAAAAGTTTACAAATTATACCATTTACAATTATTCTTTAGTCCAATTGCATAATGTTTGCTGACACTGACACTTTGGTCAGTACAGGCACTTCGGTCAGCACAGGCACTTTGGTCAGTACAGGCACTTCGGTCTGCATTTAAAATATAATGGTGGTGCAATAGCTATTTAGACCAACTTTGATGTACTACTACAGATAAACTTTCGGTATAAATATTTCAAATAAAAATATAAAAAAAGCGTCGGTAAAAACCTGACGCTTTTTTTGGTTACGAAAGTTATGAAATCTTTATTCCAAAATTACTTTATCTTTATCATCTTCATTGTCCTGGTGTAATCATTGGTTTGCAACCTGTAGTAAATCACACCATTAATATCTTCATCAAACCTTACATCGATATAATTCAGTCCTTCTGAATAATTTGCCTTTTGCCTTTTTACACTTTTTCCAGTTAAATCAAAGAATTCAAATTCGGCACTGCCTGCAGAAGGCATATCAAAATAGATCCTTGTTTCATTCAGGAATGGGTTTGGTATATTTTGATACAATGAATATCCTGAATCATTCCTGAAGTTAAGTTTTATATCCATCACTTCATAATCAAGGCTATATGCTTCACTTGCAGCTATATCGTTATTTATAAAAATGCTTTCTGAAAGATTTCCACTGGCTTTTGCTCTGAACCTAAGACTGAACATCTTGTTTTCTTCACCTGTATTTTCAGGCTTAATCCAACTTACTACGAGTTTCCCGTTTATTGCAAAAACTGTACCAATGTCATTTTTATCAACAATACCTCCTTCAGTTACGGCTGATACAAATTCAAGTTTATCGGTATCGAAATTCAATGTAAACTGTGCTCCGGTCAAATCATTTATCCTATTGACTCTGAAAGCAATTTCGATATTTTCATTTTGCCTGAAAACTTTGTCTTCGGCTGAAATTTCGATTACTTCTGAATTCCTTGGTTCTAAATTACCGGCCATAAGACTATAGTTGTTACTGTTGTTTATATCACCATATTTTATACCCATCCAGTCAATGTTCTTATTATAATCATTCAATGTCATTGTCATATTGTCTTCCCATTCAAGCAAAATATTTGGATTTTCAAGTAATTCAGGTTTATCAGGAACAAAAGTCCAGGCATTATCACTTGTTCCGAAGTCATTTGCCTCACCCAGGATTGCTTTTCTGATTCTCAGAATATCAGCTGCAGTTATTGACCTCGACCGGTTAACATCAGCAGCAATAAACTTATATCCTTCATCAAAGGCTTTTATGCCAAGAATATGTTTTTGTATGAGCACAAGGTCTAATGTTGAAACACCTAGCAGATAATCTGACTTAAGCTCAGGACTAAGATTGTAGTTGTTTTCCGGTTTTACATTTTCGAACCTGTACTTTCCATTATTACCCGTTGTATATTTGAGATATGCTCCATCTTCAGGTACCAGATTCAGATTAACATTATGCATTGGTTTGCTGCCCGGATCTGTTATCTCACCAAAAACCAGGGAACCAACTGTGGTTTCAGGACATGCATCTGCTTCATTATCCTGTAAACTGAGGTAAACTGTACAGTAATCCTGATTTCCAGCCTCGTCAGTGACCCACATATCAAGGGTTATAATAGTTGATTCTCCATTAGGTATGTCAAGACAGGTAAATGTTCTGCAGGTATCATTCACATTTGTTGAAAATGAGTACTTCAGCTTGTACTTTGGAGTACAGTTGTCATAACTGCCGGTATTACAATTGCTGCAGTTTTGTCCAAGATTGAAACTCCTTGCACATATAGTAGCCATACCGACATGATTCATCACAACTGTTGTAAGTTCGGTGATACAAAGGGGCGTAGGTTTCTTGCAATCTTTCACTGTGATCAATTCCTCGCATACACTCTCATTGCCGCAACCATCTTCAACTTTCCAGGCAAACCTGTGGGTACCATTTTTGTACTTTCCTGAAGCATTATTCGATAGAACGGGTCCAATATCCCAGGTTCCGTTATTGTCAAGATCCACTCTGTATTGCCATTTTAGCTGGTTTTCAGGGGTACAGATATCACTGGCCGTTTTGATGTATTCAATGTCACCTTCACAGGGACCATAAGAACAGAAAGATCTGTTCTGGCATGGTGTCACAAAAACAGGGGCTCCGAAATCCTGTATCAGAATTACCTGAGTATACCTGTAAGTACTTGCATCCGGATTATTTTCATTAAAATTACACCAGTCTATTACTTCCCACTTTCTCAAAATCTTTTTACATGCCCCCGGAACGATATTATAAACTTCATCTGAGTATCTTGCCGATACCATATTGCAGAAATCTTCATTTTTAAATCTTATACCACCTACACTTGCAGTATCAGTCTTTGCTGAACAGTCATTGAGTACAACATCTTTAGGCCAGATAATGTCAGATGGTTTGAACTGCCCAAAATCCTTGATGGTAATTACCTGGGTACAAGAACTTTGATGGTTGTTGTTATCCCTTGCTATCCAGTTACGGTTCACAGTTCCTGTCTGACACTGATTGATATTAATATAATCAACCTTGTATAGTGTATCAATCTCACAATTATCATAAGCTGTTGCTATACCTGTAAGAGTCAGATTTTTATAATCATCATGACATGAAATTGTTATGTTTTTTGGGCATTTAATAACAGGAGGTATTTTTTCAACCACTATTGCCTGAACCATACAAGTATTGAATAATCCTTTATCATCGGTCACTTTCAGAACAACCATCTGTGTAGTGTTGATATCATTACAACAAAATGTTATTGTATCCCTATACAGAGTATCTGATAAAACGCAATTTGTCTGCATTCTTCTGACTTTATAATCCAGTTCCGAACAGTTATCATGACTTCCGTCGTCAAATGTAAGAGCTGTTACTTTAGCAGTACCATCTACACTTATGACTACCTGTGTGTGTTGATCACATACCGCAACAGGAGGAACGTCATCAACCACTGTGACATAACTTGATGTCTGTGCAAGGTTACCACAATCATCAACTACAGTATATGTAAATTTATATTTACCTACCGGAGCATCGCGCAATACATATCGTGTATTACTGATTTTGTACAGGTTAGTATTAATGGGGTAAGTCGTTATTGGGTTTCCGGATTCATCATGTTCCTGATATCCAACGCTGTATGTAATACTCTGAAGGTCTGAACATTCAGCAAGAATTTGAGGCATATCGACTGTGATATCTGCATAACAGTTGTGCCCTTTGGCAGAAACAAACTTGTCAGCTATATTTGCAAGTACCGGAGGTGTTTTATCTTCCACAATTATTAACTGATAGTGTTCAATGACCTCTCCGCTGCACATGTCCGAGACTTTCCATTGTCTTAATATTTTAAATGATCCGGAACATATAGTATCTCCAATATCTGTATAACTGTAATTTACCATCGAACAAAGTTCTGTACCCGGATATCCCGTTACAGCAGGAGTCGGATAAAATGTTGGATTAGAAGGATTACAACTCAGTGCAGGATAATCTATATCATTGTAGTCATGAGGAAAGGTAAGAAATGCCATTCCTGTGTTTATTACATTTATCACTTGTGTGCAATGCGAAGCATTTCCAGACTCATCCACAGCTTTCCATTTTCTTTTTATTACAGCTGATAATCCTGTCGAGCATTCCTTTGTTTCGATTGAATCAATATAACTTAATTCAACGCTGCCGCATGGATCAAAACCGGATTCAACCAAATATGTTTTATCTCCTGTAAGAACAGGAACAGAAGAAGTTGGTGGAATTGGAAAAGTGATCTTTCCCCCATTCTGTTTGAATAATATTTCAGCTTTCAGGAGCGTTCCGGAATAATTTGCATTTCTGTCTATAACCGCAAGCCTCCAGTCACCTACCGGAATTTCACCGTTAAAAGCACTAAGATTTTCAACTGCTCGGAATCTTCCTTTTATACAAGGATCACAGGCACAACATTCTCCTGCAAGATCAGCAGCCGTTTTCTGGGCCTGATCATCAAAGGTCACATCAAAATTGGCATCACCACATGTGAGGTTATTCATCAGCCATACTGTATCATTTGCAGGTGAAACAAGAAATGCCTGAAGATCAAGACTCCTTGGATGTTCTATTTTTAATCTGAAATCAAGATCAGTGATAAATGCACCTGGAACATTTCCAACATTAAAATCCATAAACAATGTATCATTATCAGGAATTGGAGTATCCGGATTAAATTCAAACCTGTAATTCTTTGGTAAAAAAGATCCGGGCAACGGATTCACTACACAAGTCGTAAACAAGGTATCACAATCCAGTATTGGTGCATAATTATCCTTTATCTGAATTCGACTCCAGCATTTGTTCAGAGTCTCCGTATCAATAACTTCAGCTAACAATGTCATACCAACATATTCACCACTGAGTGTATTTCCTATGGATTCACCATTATTATCAATTATATTTACCTCAAATATGTCATAGTCAGGATAATTTCCTTCAAGCAACTGATCAGGGTAAACAGTTGAATTGCAAGTCCAATTCATTATAATCTGAACTGTGTCATTACAAGCAAGTGTTCCATCTGCCTTTTTTGCTTTAATATCTCTTTTTTCGGCAAAACCATTAATTATGATTCCAGCAAAGACAAGAAATATAAAAAATTTTAAAAAATTTTGTAAATAATTTTTCATATCAGTGAATTTTGTTAGGTAACTCGATTTTTTCATTGTATTTACACTTTAAATTATTTTTACATTTTTAAATAACTGATTTTTTAAAATATTGATTTACAGTTAATTTTAAGTTAAAAACAAAATATATTTTAAAAAATCTTCATTTATAATATTTATATGTCAAATATTATACCAATTTTTAATGTGAAGTTTTTTGTTAGGAAATTCAACTGCTTATCTGAGCCCTTAAAGTTTTTATTTTTCCATCAATTATTAAAGGTCTGATAATATTTTCAAATTGGGTTTTACAATATATTTATATATAGTATTCAGGGTTCAAATTTATAGAAAAGTGTTAAAGAGCAGTTCACGCAGAAATTTAAAAGGACTATGTTTGTATAATAATATAAAATTTATAAATTCCTTCTTTTTTTCTGTTGGTGAAAGATATGGAATATCATAAAAAATTTATCAGTGACGTAACTATTACTGTAAATTCCGTAAATCACAAACAATATTTCTATGATAAAAAATAGTTTATCGTAAATAATCAGTCATTCATATAAATAAATTCGCAGTGAACCATAAAAAATCTAATATTGCAATAAAAATTATCATGAAATTATATTTAAGAATTATAATTCCCATAATCATTGCATTGTTATCGGTAAAGAGTGCCGGTGCTCAGGAATTGCTTAACCTGGAGCAATGCATAAATATTGCGCTTGAAAAAAGCCTTACTGTAAAACAGGCCTTACTTGCTGAAAAGGATGCTGCAATAAATGAAAAGCTTGCAAAAAGCCAAATGTTTCCATCACTTGAAGGAAATTCTAATATGGGTTACAATATAGGAAGAAGAGTGAGCCCGCTTACAAATACATATATTTCAGAATCTTTTCTATCACAAAGTTATAGTCTCAGTGCCGGAATGATGCTGTACAATGGAAACAGATTGAAAAATAGTATTGCAAAATCCAGGTTTGATAAAAAAACCGCTGAAGAAAACACAAATCAGATTGAAAGGGATATTGCACTGCTGGTTACTAATTCGTACCTTTTGATCCTTTACGCCCAGGAAAATATGAGTGCCGCAAATTCCCAGTTCAATTCTTCAAAGGAACAACTTGAAAAGACTCAAAAGCTTGTCAATGCAGGAGCACGACCCCAGTCAGCATTGTTAAATCTTGAAGCTCAATTGCTTTCAGATGAACAAAAAGTGATTATGAGAAAAAATGAACTGGAAAAATCATATCTTGACCTTAAAAATATTTTGCAATTCAACGAAGACCGCAAATTTGTCGTGCAGGTTCCGGATATTGATGGATTACTTACTAAAAAGGAATATGATTACTCATTAGATGAGTTGACACTCAAAAGCCTTTCCCATCAACCTGAACTTGCTGCAGCTGAATACAGGATTAAAAGCGCCGAGGTCAGCAAGAAAATAGCTACTTCCGGACTCTTACCATCCCTCAGTTTATTCGGAGGAATTTCGAGTGATTATGTTAACAAAGCTAAAAAAGTGACTGGATATATTTCAGATTATAGTTTTACAAATTTCCTGATCAATAATCAGGAAATCAAGGTTGGGGTACCTTATGAAATCCCTATTCTGGAAAATCAGAAATATTTTGATCAGCTGAACAATAACCTTGGTTTTGGTTTTGCAGTGCAATTACGAGTTCCAATCTATGATAATTACTCAACCAGATCGAACCTTCAAAAAGCAAAAATGGGAATTGAAACCGCTAAAATACAGAAGGATCAGGCTATTCAGGACATAAAAACTAAAGTTCAGCTTGCATTTGCCGATTATAAATCAGCCAAATCGCAATATCAGGCTGCTGAAAAAGCGTTCGATGCTCAAAAAAATGCCTATGAAAGTACCAAATCGCAATATGATATCGGATTGGTCAGTATTTATGACTTTATGAATTCTAAAAATCTTTTTGAACAGGCAAGAAATACTTTGCTGATCTCAAAATATGATTTTGTATTCAGAACCAAGATTCTTGATTTTTATCTGGGTGAAAACCTAAAGTTTTAACACAAATTAAATTATAAATAAAAAATACCAACTATTATGAAAAAAAATAAAAAATGGATTTACATTGGGATTGGAATTGTGGTCCTGTTGCTTATTGTAGCTGCGCTTATAAAAGGAAAAAGCTCAACAAAACCTGAAATTGTAACCGTAGAAGAAGTGAAGGAGCGTGTGATCAAGGAAAAGGTTTCAGGTAGTGGCAAAGTCTATCCTGAACTCGAAGTAAAGATAAGTTCAGATGTAAGCGGTGAGATTGTAAAGCTTTATTGTAAGGAAGGTGACAGTGTTAAGGCCAATCAGGTATTGGCATTAGTCAATCCTGATACCTATGAATCAGTTTTACAACGAACAAAAGCCGGATTGGATAATTCAAAAGCCCAGCTTGCAAATGCCAGATCAATGGTGATGGCAAATAAAGCTCAGCGAGAACAGATCCTGGCTCAGCTGGAAAATGCAAGAAAAATCTATACTAGAAATAAAACACTTCATGATCAAAAGGTAATTTCAGATGCAGAGCTTGAAAATGCATATAGTAACATGAAAAGCCTTGAAGCAAATTTAAAATCAGCAGATGCCAATATTTTATCAGCAGAGGAAGGATCCCGTGCTGCACAATATACCGTAAAAAGTTTTGAGGCATCACTTGATGAAGCAAGCAAACAACTCAAGAAAACGACCATAATATCTCCCATTGACGGAGTTATTACTATGCTGGCAGTTGAAGAGGGAGAAAGAGTTGTCGGTACTATTCAGATGGCCGGAACAGAGATGATGCGTATTTCAAATATGAAAAATATGGAAGTGAGTGTTGAAATCTCAGAAAATGATATTCTTAAAGTTAAGAAAGGAGATACTGCAGTGATTGAAGTAGATGCATACATCAATAAAAAGTTTACCGGTCATGTTGTTGAAGTTGCAAATTCAGCTTCAGATATTTCCAACGCTGCACTGAATACCGACAAAGTTACAAACTTTATAGTTAAAGTCAGAATAGACAGTAAGTCATATTCTGACAAGGCATTGGGTTCTGCTTCTTTCCCATTCAGACCTGGCATGTCTGCTACTGTTGATATATTCACAAGTTCAGTCGAAAAGGCCATATCTGTTCCAATCCAATCGGTAACCACACGTCCTAAAGACGAGAATAAAAAAGAAACAGATGATATTGATGATCTTAATGAAGTAGTTTTTGTTGCCGATAAGGATACTGTAAAAATGATGGTAGTAAAAACAGGAATACAGGATGATGAATTTATTGAGATCAAAGAAGGCTTAAAGCCTGGTCAAAAAGTCGTTACCGGACCTTATAATACCATTTCAAAAGATTTGAAAGGTGGATCAAAGATTAAAATCGAGGACAAAAATGATAAAAAATTAAAGAATAAAAACAAGAAAGAAAAGGATGAAGATAAAGAGTAGGTAACTGCTCTTTATCTTATATTGGTTTCCTGTAGTTTGTGAAGAGACTATTCCATTTCATTTTCAATACTCCCAATATTGCTTCACCAATAATACTGCTGTTCATTTTTGATTTTCCTTCTACTCTGTCAATGAAAACAATTGGCACTTCTTTGAGTCTGAATCCAATGGTCCAGGCTGCAAATTTCATTTCTATCTGAAATGCATACCCTATAAAACGTATTTTATCCAGATCTATAGTTTCAAGAACCTCCCGCTTGTAACACACAAAACCTGCTGTGGGATCCTTGACATTCATCAATGTAAGCAAGCGGACATACAGGGAGGCTCCATAGGAAAGAAATTTCCTGTCGAAACCCCAGTTTTTAACACCTCCTCCCCTGACATATCTTGAACCAATCGACAAATCGTAAATGTCATTTTCGCAAGCTTTCACCAATCGAGGCAGATCTTTGGGGTTGTGGCTGAAATCAGCATCCATCTCACAAATAAAGTCATATCCCTGCTCAATACAATATCTGAAACCCGTTATATATGCTGTTCCAAGACCAAGCTTTCCCTTTCGTTCAATAAGATGTATCAAAGGATCTGATTTTTGCATTTCCCTGATTATATCACCTGTGCCATCGGGAGAACCATCATCAATAAATAAAATTTCAAACCCCTCAGGAAGTGCTCTTACGGCAGCAGCTATTTTTCTTACATTCTCCTTTTCGTTGTAGGTAGGAATTATTACTATTTTTTTATACAAAATACACAATTTTATGCAAAAATAAGCAAATTATCAAAGCATCAAAAACAAAATCAAAAATAAACTCAAAATTTGTAAGATCAATATAAACTTTGCAAAATTGTTTAATTATCAAACCTCTGCAATATCAATAATTTGTTAACAATAACCGATATATTACCTAGTTTAGGATTTATACCTTATCTTAGCCATTTATTTTTGTATGGAGAATCTTATTTATAAATTCATTACACAACTCGAAGAAGCATTAGTAATTGGAGAAAGCACAAAGGTTAATGCTATAAAAGATATTAAAAATGTTTTGATTACCGGAATGGGAGGCTCCGGAATTGCTGGTAAGTTTGTTTCAGAAATTATGAAAATTCATGGAACAGTCCCTGTGACAGTTATTAACTCCTATGAAATTCCATCTTGGGTTGATGAATCTACCCTTGCATTGGTCTCATCTTATTCAGGAAATACCGAAGAAACTCTGGAAGCCTATAGAAAACTTGTCATAAAAAAAGCCAATATTATTGTGATCACCTCAGGTGGCACTGTAATGAAGATGGCTCAGGAATATGGTAATTCAGTATTCAGTATGCCGGGAGACTGGGGAGCTCCAAGAGCCTGTATAGGATATTCAATGGTATTTCAGTTATTTGCTTTATTAAATTTTGGCTTACTCAGACTTGAACTTCCCAGAGAATTATCACTTGTTATTGACTTGCTACTTAGTGAAAGGAACAGTATTAACCATGAAGCTAAAGAGATAGCAACCAAAATGGGAGCCAAAATACCTTTGATCTATTCAGATAGTATTTTTGAACCGGTAGCCATAAGATTCAGACAACAGTTGAATGAAAACTCCAAGATACACTCCTATAATGCAGTATTTCCAGAAATGAATCACAATGAAATAGCAGCCTGGACTTATGATATAAAAGAATTCTCGGCTGTTTTCATAATGTCGGACATGTACCATGAAAATGTCTACAAACGAATAAAGATTTCAAAGGAATTAATGATTAAATACACCGACAGGATCATAGATATTAACGCTAAAGGATACACATTGCTGCAGCAATTCTTCTATACGATTCACCTTACCGACTGGATATCGTGGTTTGTAGCCAGGCAAAGAGGAGTTGATGCCATGGACATTCAAAACATCATTTATTTGAAAACCCAACTTGGAAAATAATGGTAAAAAAAATATATTTTGCATCTGATTTTCATCTTGGTATAGATGCCGGCATTTCCAGTTATGATAGGGAAATAATGCTGGTAAGGTGGCTGTCAGACATAGAAAATGATGCAGAAGAGATTTTTTTACTAGGCGATATTTTTGATTACTGGTTTGATTACAGGGAAGTAGTGCCAAAAGGTTTTACACTATTGCTTGGAAAATTAAAATACCTTAGACTTAAGGGTATCCCAATTTATTTTTTTACCGGAAATCATGATATGTGGGTCTTTGATTATTTTGAAAAGGAACTCGATATTCCCACATTTAGAAAACCTCTTATTAAGTTTTTAAATGAAAAAAAATTTTATCTGGCTCATGGAGATGGACTGGGAAATGTGAAATTCAGGGACAAACTCATGAAAACTTCCTTTGCCAATCCACTATTACAATGGCTTTTTGCCAGAATACATCCCAACACAGGCCTTGCTATAATGCGATTTTTTAGTAAAATGAGCAGAAATTCCCATAGTGAATGTGACAACAATTTTGATCCTGATACAGAATATCTGCTCAACCATTCTAAAGACATACTTAATAAAACTTCTGATATTGATTACTTTGTTTATGGGCATAGGCATATACCGATCAAAACAAAAATACCCGGTCATGATGTTGAATTCATATATCTGGGTGATTGGATAACACATTTTTCTTATGGAGTTTTCGATGGGAAGGAATTTAGAATAGAATATTACAAATAAAAACCCAGGCAATCATTTCTAAGACATCATGCTGATCCTTAAATATACTTTTCCGATTTATTTTGTTTTTTGCTTCTCTCTGAATGCATGCAGTCTTACCAAACCTAATAATTTTGGTACCGGGGGGTTCATAATAAATGACTTTGAGGTTGATAAGACGGGGAATTATTATCTGATATCAACATCTGGTGAAATAAGAAAATATTCAGTTGACCAACAATTGCTTTACACATTTAAAGATTTTTCGAATGGAGAAATTGCATCTGTTGATGTTACTAATCCACATAAAATACTGGTTTTCTACAAGGATTTCCAGTCAATAACCATTCTGGATAACACCTTATCTGCCATTCATCACATCATACAGGATGAAACCAAATATATCACAGCATCTGGTTCATCAAACGACGGAAATATATGGATTTACAATGCAATATCAAACAGGATATTAAAAATTTCATATGAAGGTAAGCTATTGGAAGAATTGGCTCCACTGCCAATTCCCTACCCTCAAAATATTTCAGATTCAAAAATTTATGACAGGGAAAATAAACTTTTTATATTTGACAAAACTACAGGTATAATAATACTCGACAATCTTGGAAATTTTGAAAAGGTAATTCCCGATATTTTCCTGACAAAACCTGAGTTTTCGAAAAATATAATTTATTATTACCATAAAGGATCAAATAGTATTAATTCAGTTGATCTGCTTTTATATCAAGTGCAGCTTATCAGAAATCTGGAAGATATAGATCCTGCCCTGGCCATGGTAAGGAATGGCAAACTTTATATGATCGTCAACAATGAGATGGTAATATCAGAATGATCCTGTTCGTTATTCTGCTGACTTGCTGCTCTGCGCTGCTGCTGTAATTTTTTCGATCTCCTGCTCAATATAGTAAAGACTAGAAGGAGAATCTCCAATAAGCTTAATTTTGTCCAGTATTTTCTGAAAGACAGCTTCCTCTTCGATCTGTTCAGTTATAAACCATTGCAGAAAATTCAAAGTCTGAAAATCGTTTTCTTCAGTGGAGAGCCTGGCAAGATTACTAATGCATGATGTAATAAACTGCTCATGTTCGAAAGCATCTTTGAACAAACTCATCACAGACTTAAAATCCTTAGGCGGTTGATTTATAAGAGGAACTATCGCATGACCTCCAACTTCATTTATATAATGCATGAATTTCAACATATGCATTTTTTCTTCTTCAAAGTGATCATACATAAAAGCAGCACAACTACTTAAACCTTCTTTATCGCACCATGAAGCCATAGCAAGATATAAATTGGACGAATAAAATTCCTCTTCTATTTGCTTATTTAAAGCATTTAATATTTTATCTTTTAACATATCCTATTTTTTTACAAAATTAAAAAATTATTTTGAAATTAAAACCTTTTCAAATTCATTAATTAATATTTAACAATTTCACGAAAATGCTCCGTAAGAAATAAAAACATTAAATATCCTTAATTTCAAATTAATATTGTATTTTTGCAATTATTGAGTAACATAACTATTAATCAAGATATTATTTCTGTTTTTTTATTCATTTCAATCTAATACCGGCAATTAAATGAAAAATATAGAATCTTGTCCTGTTGAATTAAAAAGTATAAATAAAAAAATTGTGAGAGCAAATGCTTTTGTGGTCTTTTTATTTGTTACCTTGTTTTTGATAACTCAGAGTACACTTATAATTGGATTTATAGCTATTGATTTTTTCATTAAAGTGTTCTTTGGTGCACGATATAGTCCTGTTAGCATAATTAATTGCTTTTTTATAAGGAAAGCAAAATTAAAACCACAGATGATTGATGCAGGGCCTAAAATTTTTGCTGCCAGAATCGGATTAGTCCTTTCAATATTAATAGTGATATTTCATTTAACAGGCTTATATATCCCTTCACTGGTTTTTACTTTATTTTTAATGTCAGCCAGTAGCCTGGAGGCATTTTTTGACATTTGTCTTGCTTGTCTTATTTACCCCTGGTTTAGTAAACTTTTAAACTAATCAGAAATGGTTAAATTGTTTCACCTATTGCAATAGTAGCCATTGAAACAGTCGTTTGTTCAAGTTCAATCATAGTAGTTGCGCATTCCATTAGTGTAGAGCCAGTTGTTAAAACATCATCCACCAGCAGTATATGCTTACCTGCAAACTGCTCAGGATGTAATAGATCAAAAGCTTTATGAACATTTTTTATTCTTTCCTCATTGTTCATTTTAGTCTGGGTCATTGTATTCTTAATCCTGACAAGATTGTCAGCGCAAACAGGAATATCAAGTTTATTGCCAATTCCCTCTGCAAATCTCTGACTTTGATTATAGCCTCTTTTGTTTTCTTTTCTGGGATGTAAAGGCACAGGCACGATAATATCGACCGAACGCAGAAATTCTGTATCCTTATATGTATCGGCAAATAACTGTCCAAGTTTAACACCGTATGTATCTTTATTGTGATATTTAAGCTCTCTGATTATATCCTGAATAACTCCCGACTTTATAAAATAGAATAGTGATGTTCCGAATCTCAGATTAATTTTACCTTTAAAATGATCAGTAAATTCATTTTCTGACAAATCATTGAAATCCACAAATGGCAATTCGGTATAACATTCAAAACAAAAAGACTCCAGGATATCAAAGTTTCTCTTATGACATGCAATGCACAAATCAGGGTAAAACAGATGCACCAGGCTATTCCAGTATTCTTTTACAATTCTCACTTTCTTTCAAATTAAAAAAAACGCTTGTCCGGGGAAAGACAAGCGTCATAAACAAAACGAAAAACCAACTTTTACTATAAACTCTGCTTTAATTTAACTGAAAAAGTTTTAAATTTATTGTCTCTCAGAATAATTATATTTAATGTTTCCCCAATTTTTGAAAAATTCAGAACTTTTCTTAAATCTTCGAAAACTCTAATTTCTGTATTATTGACTTTAGTTATAATGTCTCCGACTTTTATACCTGCTGCTTCAGCAGAGCTGCCAGATTGAACTTCTACGATATAGACTCCGGTTTCAGTATCGAGGTCATACTCCTTTTTGAGCTCTTTGTTTATAGTAGCAGCACTAACACCGAGTGTTGGTTTATCGTCAAAATCACCACCCTTTTTGATAATAATTTCAACTACCTTTTTCATCAGGTTCGATGGTATTGCAAACGAATATCCGGCATAAACACCTGTTGGTGTTGCTATTGCCGTGGTTATACCCAGCAATCTTCCGTTTGCATCAATAAGAGCCCCTCCGCTATTGCCTGGATTAACAGCTGCATCAGTCTGGATAAATTCCTCCAGAGCCCGGTCATCAGAAATGATATCAATATCTCTTCCTTTAGCACTTATGATTCCTGCTGTGACTGTTGAAGTCAAATAATCAAAAGGATTACCTATTGCCAAAACCCACTGTCCTAGTCTTGATTCATCACTATTAGCAATTTCAACAGTTGGCAAGTTTTCTTCATCTATTTTTATTACTGCAAGGTCAGTTGATGGATCTATACCTATTTTTTTTGCTTTATATTCCCTTTTGTCAGGTAATGTCACAATTATTTTATCAGCAAAATCTACAACATGTTTATTCGTTATGATATACCCATCTTTTGAATATATTACTCCTGAACCCCCACCCTTCATACGATAAAAATCATTGCCATAACCAAAATCAAAAAAATCACGGAAGTAAAATCGTCCTCCCCTGCCATTATTCATCCTTTCTTCAGCTTTTGTTTCACTTTCTTCAGCCCTGATGTGCACTACTATTTTAGAGCCCCTTTCAGCAGCCTCCGTAAGATTATATGGGTAATCCATGGTTGTTTTACTCACATTTTTTGCTATGGTTCCGGAAGATTCCACAAGCACAGTATCATTTGACCCGATTAAAAATTTATCACCCAGTAAAGCAAGAGCACCTCCGGTTACACCTGCCAATAACAATAAAATAAATAATTTTTTTTCCTTCATATTTACTTTTACCTTTAAACGCCTTTTGTGAGACTAAGTATTACACGATAGAATATTTTAACAAAATTTTAACTTTTAAGGAAAAAGAAAAACCTGAAGCTTCATCGATCATCAGTATTTTGAATGGTTATCGTCAATTTATCGAGTCAAGCAGTTTATTTACCCTGTCCATTTCGTCAAGCATATCATCCATATAAATCCTGATATCGGGTATAATCCGTACCTGGCTTCTTATATGCTTTACAAGGTCATTTTTTAATGAAATAGTATGGTGAGTAATCATTTCAAATACTTCATCCTTATTATCTGTATTAAATATGCTTAAATATACCTTGGCGACTTTAAGATCCGGGCTCATTAAAACTTCTGTAACTGAAACCAGTGCCTGTCCGTAAATGTAACTTCCCCGTTCGAACAAAACAGTACTAAAGCCTCTTCTTATCAGTTCACCAACCTGCTTTTGTCTTTTCTTTTCCATATCATATTTTTTTTGAAATTAACCAATTGCAATTAAATTCAGGATCCAATTAATTATGTTATCAATTCCATATACCTATAAACAAAAAGGAGGTCTGCAATGTTGCAGACCCCCTTTTTATTCTATGAAAAATCGAATTATCTTACCAGTGTAACATCACCGGCAACAAAATCTTCAATACCATCAGTCCATGTAAATTCGACCAGGTAAACATATACTCCCGGAAGAGCTTTCTTACCTTTAAAAATTCCATCCCAGAAATGATCAAATCGTGAATCGAAAGAATAATCAGCATCGCTCCAAACCAGTTCTCCCCATCTGTCAAATACTTTGATATTCCTGATATGTTTGACATTCTTTCCATCTTTAACAAAGAATTTATCATTTTTACTGTCTCCATCCGGTGTAAAAATATTCGGCACTTCAATTTCTTTAGTAAGTTCAACACCCACATCATGACAATCACTTCCTGTACAATTCAGATCATCTGAAATCTCGACACAATAAGTTCCTGCATCTGAAACTATTATAAAGTCAGCATTTGGCTGTTGAATTAAAACTCCGTTCTTTGTCCATTTATAAGTCAATTTATCTGTCTTGCTTCTTCCGATGAATGTAGCAAATAAGGTATCTGATTCACCATTTCTCAGCAACGTTTTCCCTATGATCGTCACAACAATTTTATCACTTATAGTTACAAGTACTTCATCTTCCTTGAAGCAACCCTTGCCGGATTCAACTCTCAGAACATATGTGCCGGACTGATTTACAGAGAAATCCTTGGTATTGGCCAGGATATCAGAAGTACCCTTAAGCTTCCAGCTATAATTTGTGCCTACAGAATTTGTTCCCAGCTTAACAGGTTTATCTTCAAAGCAAACTGTCTGATCGGGGCCTGCATCAGCATTTGGAACAGGATCGATAATAATTGTCACAGTAGCATCTGCATCGGGGCATGGATCAACTGCATCCAGATAATATCTGAAAGTATATGTTCCTGCCAGCTGACCTGCAGTGGTGAAAGTACCTGCTGCAGCCTTAAATGCATTACCTGTACTTAATACGCTTGAAGTTTCACTCCATACACCTCCCGGATTTTCACCTACCAGCATACTATCGAGTCTAATCAGTACATCAGTGCCTGCACAAATACTGAATGGAAGTGGATTCCCGGCTTTAACTGAATTCTGAACTGTTATAGTCACTGTAGCCGTATCAACGCAGTAATTACCGATATTGGTCAGTTTATACTGCAGGACATAGGTTTTAGCAGGTGCATTGGCTGGAACAAAATTAATTCCATTAATAAGATTTGCTGCACCATTAAGTACTGTCCAGACTCCTGCTGGAGGTGGAGTTATCTTTACACCATTTTTATCAACTATATGTGTATTCAATATGACCTCCGGACTCGAAGCATCATTACAAACATCAACAAATGGAGTAATATCCCATGGATCGCAAATACACTCAATTACATTGACAAATAAGGTATCCTTTACATTCTTACATGGAGACAGAGCATTATTGCTCGTAAACTCATACCTGTAAGTTTTTCCATACTGGACATTTCCAAAATTCACCTGGGTCCAGTTGGCATTATGAGTTGCTCCACTGGCATCAACATCTCTCCATGTTCCCTGGCTATTATTACCAGTCAGGAAGTAGGTACTGAAATCCAGAACTGTATTTCCAGCAGTAGTATTTTTTCCACACACCTCAATAACAATGCTGGTAAGTTTTATTACAGGGGTATTATATCTCCTCACTGGTTTAGTTATGCTGCCGGTACAACCGTTCTGAGATTCAACTGTCAATGTTACCTGTTCAATATCCTTACCTATAGTCATTGTAAAATTGCATGTCTTGGCAGTACTGAGTACCTTGCCATCTGAATTGGTCCATCTGTATTTAAAATAATTTTGTGAGCTTGTGAGCACTATCATATCATTATCACAGAGATCAATTATTCCAAGTATGTCCGGAGTCAAAGGAGCTTCTTTTACTACCATGGTGCTGTCGAATGTAAAACATCCAATTTCATTGAATACCTGCACCTTGAAAATAGCAGTTTCTGATACCTGGATTGAATCCCTTCCATTATACTGAGGTAAAGGAACATTATTCCTGAACCATCTGTAATCTGTAAAATCTCCCGGCTTAAGCCATACTGACTCATTATCGCAGATTCTTATACTATCCTGAAGCTTTGGCAACAATCGGGGATACACATCAACATAAATGCTGTCAACCCCTTTACAACCATCACTATCAGTAACTGTAACATAATAATTACCTTTGCCGACATTGGAAATAACCTGTGAAAACTGTCCTGAGTTCCACTGATACTGTGTGAATCCCGCCGGTGCGGTCAGGGTAGTTGTTTCTCCAAAACATAATTTGATAGTATCTACATCCGGAATTATTTTAGGCAATATCTTAGGTTTTCTTATTATTGTGAATGTAGTATCTCCTGCACAGTTTCCATCACTAACCCAAACATAATACTTGCCATCAGAAAGATTAACAGTATCTTTATTAGTTGTATTGGGTATCAAATTTCCATTTTTATCAGTGTATCTCCATTGAAACTGGGTAAACGTTCCACCACTTGCCCACACTTTTCCTGTTGGTTCTTCGAAACAAAGCAGAAAATCACCAAAAACTACTGGTGAAAGCTCATTATCTTCCCTGGCAAGGATGGTATTCTGGGCTGAACAACCAATATTAGTTGTAACTACCAGGATATAATTACCTGCCTTATTGATTACCACAGTTGCGGTATTCGATACCGGAGCTGTTGAAGTTGATCCAAAGTACCAAGTATATGTAGCATACCCGGGTGGTGCTGTAAAAGTAACAGAATAGCCGGTACAGAAAGAAACAGATGCAGGAATGTCAGGAACAGTAGCTTTAAAAACTTCCACAGTTATTTCACCTGTAGAAACACAGCCACTTGTATTGACAGCTGATACAGTATAAGTTGTATTAGTTGTCGGGCTGACAGTTATCGATTTTGTTTTAGCACCGGTACTCCATTCATATGAATCGAAATCGCCATCTACTGTAAGAGTTGTAGATTCACCGATACAAATCATTTTTTTGCCGGAAATTGTAAGATCCGTGATAGGATTTTCAAGTATATCAAAATACAAAGTGGTATCACACCCAAAAACATCACTAACCAAAACGGAATATGTAAAAGTCGATATTTCGCAAAAAGTTTTAAATGGTAAATTTGTACATTCACCATTCCAGCAGATATCTTCTACATCATTTAATGATAGTCCGTTGATCTCATCAAATACTAAATTAATATCAACGCAATTCTGACCTTCACAAATATAGGCCGGATTAGGGTCAATACTTATTATAAATGGTTTTTTGATCCATACATTTACACATGTATCATGTTCACATACCGTTCCATCAGGATGCGTTTCTGTTAAAACAAGGCATAGTTTATGTTCTCCGGGAATCATAAATGATGTATAATCATCCTCCAATAATGCAAATGTCTGACCATTTCCTCCACTACCCATACCCGGCTCCCAATACCAGTTATAAGTAAAATCAGAAGGTTCATCATCTCCAAATAAATCAGGTATAAATTCCTTTTCCTCAAGCCAGCATAATGTATCTCCCCTGAGTGCAAACCTGACATCATCATATACATTTATCTGCATGGTACCTGTATTACTGCAGCCCAATTCATCTGTGACTGTAATTGAAAAAGTATGCAAACCAATACCCATGGATGAAGTAACATTTATTGTATTGCCTGTGCCAGTATTTCCGGACAAATCATCAGTCCATGAAAACTGATACCCACCAGGATAACCGCATTCAGCTGTGATTTGGAGTTGAGCAGGAAGATCAGCATTACAATATCCAGGGACAGGATCCTGATCTGGAATTCTCGGCAGTGGGTAAACTGTAACTTCAAAGGTATCCATTTTGCCTTCACAAATCATACCAGGAATTACAACCTGTGCATAGTAAGTTACAACTTCAGGGTCGCAGGCATCCGGATCATCTAAAACCAATATATCATTTACAACACCAACTCCTGTATCAAAAGTATGGTCACTTTCACCTGAAACATTTGGATTATCTTCAAATGTAACCAATATTGTATTAACACTTCCATCATCTGTTGAAACTGTAATTCCTACTTCACCATTTGTACATATATTTTTTGGTTGTGGAACTGCAATAACACCTGGAGGGATTTCACAATTAATTTTCCAAAGCGGTCCTAACTGCTTTCTGTCAATGAGGCACTCAGCTACAGGATCTTCCCAGCATCCTGCTCCACCATCGGAAAAAGTTTGAAAAGTGATCTGCAGATCATCATTTTCTTCACATTCCTCCTGACTGTCAAAAGTCTTTACTTTTAATGGAAAATCCCAGTTAACATCGCTTTGAGTACTACCAATACCCCATCTTTGATGTGGTTGACAAGATCCGGACACACAGGTAGCATTACTTCCGTTTGATAACCAGAACCATCCACTCGGTATTGGATCAAGTGGATCAAGATATGGCTGATCACACTCAGAGCAATTTTCGCATAATTCATTGCATATGTGCAAAATACCGTTATCATCCACATAGGTACATAAAAATGAAAAATGTTCTGCTGCCAATGGGGCACATTCATCACCGGCTTCATGCCACTGACCTGTACCAGAAGGAGTTCCTGTCGGAGGATTTGCATCATAATTATAACCAGCCATATCCCAACCTGGACCAAAGTCCGGGCAAAAACCAATCAGCCAATCAGCTCCGGAATCAGTAGCATCATAATGGAATTCAATATGTACAGTAACCTCTTCGCCGGGGCAGAAAGGTCCAAGATATCCTACATTAGGGTCATAATCAGGTTCAGCATCAGCATTTTCCCTTTCAGTGATCTTTATTTCAACTGTTGGATCCGGTTCACAATTATCATTAATATCACCAAGACATACTATGATGCTTTCGATAGTTGCAGCACAAATCTCAAATTCAGTGTTCCCATCTGTAGGCGGATCATTTGGGTCATATGTAACAGCTACATAATATCCTTCAACTGCATTATCAGCACCTGTCTGATGAACGTCGGGAGAATTATCACCATTGCTGCAGGGTGGAGCGTTACCTGTTGCAGCATTTGTAAGATTTCCACATTCACCATAATAAACTGACCAGATAGGTTGCCATGTACCTGAAGAAGATGTTACAGTTGTAAACAATTGAGCTGCCAAAAGATCAGTATCAACATAATACCAAACAGTCGGGGTTGAAGAAAAATCACAGCCATTTCCACCTGCAGGCAAAGGGTTTTCAGGACAGGAAAGGTCAAGACAACCATTTGTACACACATAATTTAAATCATCGCTTGTAATTGGAGTGAGTGTTTGAGCAGCTGTAATATCTTCACACTCATCGGCTACTTCACAATCCTCAACAGGTTCAATACTAATACTGAAAGTTCCACAGTCACCATCGGTTGAAGTAACTTTAATAAAAATATAATCGCCATCAGGTATACAACCCATTCTTAATTCAAATGGCAAACCATTACATTTAGAAGCTTTAAAATGAGCTGTCCCATCACAAGCTGCATCAGGACCTCCTGTATAGACTTCTACTGCAACATTACCACCTACTGTTCCACCATCCACATTTATTTCAACACCATCATATGTTCCTCCGGCAAATTCTGCACGGTACCATACTGCATTATCATCAGTTACCGTATTACAATTAACATTTGCCTGATCTAAAGCGGGATCATCGTTAGCGCCAATTGCACAACAAGTCGAACCTCCATGACTTCCATTTGTGCCAAGGTCATATGGATGAAAATCACTTGCCATACATGGAGAATCATTTTCAGGTGGAACATCTATTTTCACATAAATATTGAATTGGCCACCAATACCATCACCCGCAGAAACTGCGATGTAAAAAGTTGATCCGGCTGCACCAGATACATCAATGGGATCAAGGGTTGTGGTTCCGTTGCACCAACCGTTCTGAACCGGGCATTCACTGAAAACTGCAAGGACAGGATTTCCAAAAGTATTGCCATCTATTCTAACTTCCAGGGTAGAAGCTCCGTCAGGAATAACAACTGAATACCATACTGTCGGACCCTGTGAAAGATCACAACCGCCAACAGTTATAAGATCCGGGCACGCCTCATTGTTGCAAAGCTGTCTTATATCAATCCATTCACATGTCTCGTCGATAACTATTTCAACTGCATCGGCACATATATCATTCTGGTTGCATGCACTGACTGGTTTATTGAGCATTGTTGATTGAATATTAAATGTCCCGGCATTGGCTTCAGAAGAAGAAATCTGAACTTGATAAGTACCGGGTTCAAGACAGATAAATTCAAATATTGCTGTACTTATATCCTCACAAAAAGCAGGTGGTGTATAAGTATTTCCACTGCAAAAATCAGTATCGGTTCCTGAAATTCCTGCAACGACAGTACCTGAAATTGGATCAGTTCCATTTGCAAGCACCCGTATTTGAATTCCATATTGAGGTTCAGAAATAGTAAACTGATATATTACCGCATTGGTCTGATCGCCCGCATTACATTCCGGGAAAACAACATCGCCAACTGAGCAGGCATTTGTCTGATTTTGTAAAAATGCACCGCCTGTAAGATCATAAGCTGTCAGATCTGCACAGGCATCATCATTTGGTGGTCCGGATGTAACATTTACCTCCATTTCATAGGAGCCACCATCATCACCTGATGAACCGACAGCAATATAATATGTGTTACCAGCCACCACATCAGCAAGCGCATGGGGTCCATCTCCTGTAAAACAAGGAGATAATGCTGTATATGTTACGCAATTATCATCAAAGAAAGTAGCAAACAATTCGCCGGTTCCATTATAATTAAGAAATCTTACATTGAGATCAGCACCAGCGGCTGCTCCTGAGGGAATTGTAATGGAATACCATACTACTTCCTCTGTGCTATACTGACAAGTGCCCACATTAAAATCTTCTGAACATGCATTGACATTTGATTCGTTGTTTTCAACAGGTACCCATTGACAAAGATCTGCATCAAGGTATTCAATATCTTCGGCATTGGCACATGCATCATTATTAGGTCTGACAGGTGTTTGTTCATCAATTGCAATATTATATTGACCAAATGAACCTGCAGTGTTCGTAGTACCTACAAGAATAATTATAGTCTGACCATCTTCGAGGCAAGGTATCGTAACATCTCCGTCACAATCCTCTAAAATCAATGTGCCATTTCCGCAAGTCACTGTTTCAAATATTCCAAGATAGAATGGACCTCCGGCGGCATTGCCTCCACCACTACCGGTTACAGTTATCTGAAGGTCAGCATCCTGTGTCATTGTATATTCATAAAACAAGGTCTTGCCATTGGTATTATTAAGAGCACCTCCACACAGTGTAAAATCCTGTGTTGCGCATGTATTGTTATCGGTATAGTCGCCGGTAATTGTTTGCGGTGCATAACCAGCTGCACAGGGATCATCATGATTTAGTGTTTTATTAATTTTTATGTCGAAACTGAATGCTCCTTCTCCACCACTTGAACCAACTGCAATAAAGTAGGTAGTTCCTCCGGAAACATTAAATGGACCGAAAGGATCAGAGCCTTCATTATTGCATCCGGCACCTGCAATTGCTGTCTGGTTATCGCAATTGTTTGTTGACTGGAAAAGACCAAGAAATCCATTTCCTATTGCTGAAAAATTATCAAATTCAACAGTACCATCGTCAGCAGGTGTAAATTCTAACCAAACAACCGGATTCTGATCATATCCACAGCCACCTGTATCAAAATCCTCAGGGCAGGCATTAACATTTGTACCTGTCACATTAAACCATTCGCATTCGGACCAGCCAGTAATTTCATTTGCATTAACACATTCGTCATTATCAACATTATTAGGAAAAACATTGACTCTGATGGTAAAATCACCTTCATCACCATCTGGACTCCCAACTACAAAGATCAAAGATTCTCCATCCTCAATACAATCTATATCCTGGTTGGTGAATGGCAAACCTGCACCACATTCAAGATCACCGTATACCGGATGGAAAATACCAGGACAACCAGTTAATACTCCTAATGATACATTAGAAGCTGCATTTCCTGTTGTTGCAGTGCTCGTGGCAACAGTAACATTTATATCAACATTTCCTCCCGTATTATTAGTATAGGTATAATAAACCTGATGTGAATTAGCAGGAGTCAATGTACAATAACTTAACTCCCCATCAGCACAAGCATTTGTTCCCTGAACAGTTACTCCGTCTGTGAGAGCTACAGCATCTGCACAAAGATTATTATCCGGAATATTTTTTATTGTTATATCTATGTTAAAATTATTGTCTTCCTGGGTGGAACTTATGAGCAGCCAATAGGTAGTATTCGGGTCAATAGGCAGGTCAGTCAATGTACCATCCGTTGTACACGAATTAGCAACATAATTCAAAGAGCTGCAGGGTCCCTCAAATAATGCAAACACTGCACTTCCAAGATCTGTAGTGATATCAATTAATTCTGCGTTTGCATCTGTTGTGAAAGTATACCATACTCCATGCATTCCTGCAGTATTGAAATTGCAGGCACCGGAAGGAGGAGTTGCATCCTGACAGGCATTCGAATTGTTCAAACCTGTAAAATTCTGGACCGCACAACTTGAAGGTCGTGTACCCCAGTTAACAGCTCCACTGCACACATTGTTTGCCAAAGGATTTGTAACTACATTCAAATCGATACTGAAGTCACCATCCTGTCCATCAGCACTACCCACTGCAATGAAAATATCCTCACCGGGTTGAATACACTCAATTGTAAACTGATTACCGAGTGTATTGCATTGTGCTGTAAACCCAGGCAATACGGCTCCACAATCTGAATAAACCTGAACACTGACCTGGGTTGCAGTTAGTCCTGTAGTAGCAGTACTACCACTAACTGTCAACTCCAGATTTACTGAATTGGTCCCGTTATTAGTATAGGTATAATAAACATCATGACCTGTAGCAGCATTCAATCCACAATAAACAGGGTTTGTCATAGTTGCACAAGAATTGTAACCTTCAATGCCATCTGTTAAAGGTATAGCATTAGCACACAGGTCGTTGGCAGGTTCATTTACATCTGATTGAACTGTAAAAGTGCCACCATCATATACCAAAACATAATATGTGGTTCCAGCACCAGGAATAATATCATTTTGAGGAGCGCAACCGATGGAAGTCAGTGCTGCGCATGAACCTGTAAATACTTCAAATCTGGAACCAGTTATATTAAATCTTGGCACAGCAGGAGAGACTGTGAATGAATACCATATACCATAGTCGTTCGTGCCTCCAAGGTAACATGTTTGCTCTATATCTGAACAAGCCATGTTATTCCCGGACTGAGTAAATGTATTTGTACATGATAAAATTCCAAGATCAATTGCATCTGTACAAATGTCATTTGCAATTGGTTGATATGTTTCTGTAACATTTAATGTATAAGTTCCGAAAGCCGGGGTTATGTTACCAGTTTCTATATACAAAACATCACCTGCATTAAGACATTTATAAGGTGAGGTTAAAGGAACTGCAGTTGCACAATTGCCAGTACCACCAGCATTAAGTAAAACATTATAAATTGCAGGATTGATTAAAGTACCCGGAGCAACAGAAAGGTTTACAACAATATGGTCATTCTGACCAGGTGCAGGAGCTACGACTGTGAATGTACTCCACACAGTACCCGGAACAGACAAAGGAGGTAACTGAGAACAACTATTATTCATGGGGTTAGCTCCTAAAACTACCGGTAAAGCTCCCTGACAAACATCAACTCCGCCCTGGCTGATAGTAATATTGAAATTACCTGCTGATGCATCTTCCAATGCCATACTGATATAGTAGGTAGTTCCAGCAGTCAGATTAAGGCAATTAGATGTAATATTGAATCCTGCACCAAACGTAATATCACCAGCATCGGTCTCAGCTCCCGGGCATCCACCGGTACCGAAACCAACACTCAAGGTGCCACTTGCAGATCCTGCTCCACCAGGTGCTTCAAAATTTATACTGTAATACCCACTGGCATTTACAGTAAAAGCATAGAAAGCAGTATTTATTGTTCCCGAAAGAGAAGTTGCTGTATAATTTCCCTCATCTCCGTAGGCAACAGGAATACTTCCTGAAACTGTGGTCGGAAAGACAGTAAGATTACTGGTGGCAACAGATCCGCACAGATCAGCAAACTGACCATAAGCAGATACTGCCAGAATAAAAAAGAATAAAGAGAGTATAAAATTTTTCATTTTATAAATTATTTAAATTACAAAAAAATTGTAAATGGGAGCATTTTCACTATCAGGAACAAGGTATTTCGGGAGCATAAATTAAAATACATTGTTCGGATGCAAATTTACAAACTAAATATTAAAAATTCAAAAATTTTTTTTTATTTTTTTAAATGTTACCTAAGCAAGGATTGATTTATAAAAATGAAGATAAGAATTATATTTTTAAATGGCAACAATATCGCTATTTTATTTGCTATTAATGAAATAATGGATTATAGAACAAAATATTATTTCTAATTTTTATCTTTTAATGATTTTATAATATCACGTCAAAAATCTGGTTCATCAACTAAAGTCATCGATTTAATATTGCAATGCAAGTATCAAAACACATAAACTCATCTATCTTGTCATTTTTTTTATTATTAACCCTGGTTAATAAAAATATGAATTATTTGATAAATTCAGAATAATTATCTAATAAAATTTTCGGAAATTATTTAAGCTATTAGAATATTATTTTTAAAAACATTATAAATAAGCATAAAAAACTATTTATTTACTGCAAATTGATTGATTTATTAAATATTATTTTGTATATTTGCATATTATAATTTAATAGACAAAAAAAATATAATTATGGTAAATAAATTAGATAAAGTAGATCTAAAAATTCTTAAAGCTTTACAGGAAAACAGTAAGATCACAAATCTGGAACTTTCAAAAAATATTGGCTTATCACCTGCACCAACTTTGGAGCGGGTAAAAAAACTTGAAAAGACGGGAGTTATCAGCAGTTATCATGCAAAACTTGATCACAATTCGATGGGGCTGAATGTGAGGACATTTGTACTCATAAACCTTTTATGGAAAAAACCCAACGCTCTGGAAAATTTCATCGAAAAAATAAACAGTATTGATGAAGTTGTGGAAGCATATATAATAACCGGTGATTCTGACTTATTGCTTAAAATTGTGACCAGCGATATTCCTGCTTATGAAAGACTGATGTTCAATACATTATCACAAATAGAGGAAGTTGAACATATCAAAACACTGATGACTTTGTCAAATGTCAAGGAGAGCAATATATTACCTTTTGACTATGAGAACGAATAAATGATTTCATGAACAAAATAAAAAGCCGGACGCAATTGCAATCCGGCTTTTTTTTATTCCGATTTTTCTCCTACAAAGTAGTCCTCCTTATCGCGGAAAAGCACATTGAATGTGGTCAGGCTTCCATATATCCTTGTGATATACTGTTGCAGATTGATCTTTTCTTCTTCATTGAGATTACTGCTATTGATTCTCTGCTCCATAACTCTCAGTCTGTCTCTGACCATCACTATTTTATGAAAAAATACATCGATAGGAATCTCTTTAGGTTTCAGATCATCAGTACCTGGTTTCAGGATCAGAACTCCATCAACCCATTTATTGCCCAACTTCACTTCTTCAGTAATATCAGTCCATTTGGCAAGAATTTTTACCAGTGCCTGTTCAAATTTATTGAAAGATCCGATCTCTTCTTCCGGAATGGCTTCAATAATTTCCCAGGCTTTGTAATGTCTGCCTACTGTTCTTAGCCCATGTTCAACAAATACAACTTTATATGCTGCAGGATCAAGGCCTACTATAACACCGACACCATTTGCCGGATGATTTACCCTTGAACCTATACCTAAAATATCATTAGTATCCATAAAAAATTCTGATTTATAAAATTTAATTAAGTTGATCAATTGCTTTTTTTGTTAATTCATTATAAAGTTTAACAAGTACCTGATCCTGTGAATCATTCTTAAAACTATCACTTAAAAAAACTGCCATGATATAGTCTTTATTGATTTTCCAGAATAATTTTCCTGTTTCTTTATGATAAGCTGATTCACTTTCAATGCTTTCAAATTTTTTATATTTTATCACTTCTTCTTTATCAGGAAATGACCTTTCACCGGATTGGATACGGCTGTTCAAATATGAAGATGCCCAGTCGGCTGTTTCCCCAGGTATAGGATTTGCCATAAGTATTATAAGCAAACTATAAGTTGTACCTGAAGAGTTGTCAACCCATTTAAGATTACACGATTTTGAAAAATCACCACTATACTGATCATTTTTAATTTGGATGAGCTTTGGATCAACATTAAACAATTCACCCAATTTTTTAATTCTGATCAGGGAACAGGGATCAAAAAGATTTTCAGACTTGCTTTTGTCTGGTTCATTTTCATATAAAGTATCCTGAGTAATTTGAGTAACAGGTTTCTTTTCATTTTTACAGGAAAAGATGAGTATAGTAAAACCTAAAAAAATCAATAAAAAAAAGTCTTTCATGGATATTATAATTATTAATCATGTTTAAAAAAGGAATTATAAAACCCAGAAATCAATCACTTCAAATGAAATCATATCAGGCAATTCATCCTTAAATTACAAATAGACAGTCACAAATTTACAAAACTTTGTTAAAATAAAACAATCTTTCAGATAAATTCATTTAAAACTTTCCACATTTTTTGTGTAGGTAGTCCCATAACATTAGTGTAAGAGCCTGATATTGAAGATATTTTAACGAGTCCGAACCATTCCTGAATCCCATAAGCCCCTGCTTTATCCATAACACTGTAATTATCAATATAATAGAGAATTTCTTCCATTGATAATGGCTCAACAAAAACTTCTGTTCTTTCCGAAAAACATATTTTTTTTTGATTATCTCCAATACAAACTCCAGTTATTACACAATGTTTCTTTCCTCCGAGTTCAGCAAGTTTTTCATATGCATCATTTTTATCGATAGGTTTTTCCAAAATCCCATTTCCACTAATCACAACGGTATCAGATGCAATTATAATTTTTTCTTGTCCTTTAAAATGCATTAAAGCAAAATCCAGTTTTTTTCCGGCAAGGTAAAGTGGAATTTCTTCCGGGTTCATATCTTCAGGATATGTCTCTTGAATTTCAGTAGTAAATACTGAAAATTTAATTCCAAGATCTTTAAGTAATTCTATCCTTCTTGTTGAGCCGGAAGCCAGAACTATATTATCAATATCGAGTAATTTCATATCTTTCAGACTTAGATTTTCAGAGAAATCCCAGATAAGTAACAAATATAATATATTAAAATATAATTCAATAAATGTCAGGAAAAAAATGTCTAAATCATATATTTATGGAATTATTTCCATTCTTATTTCATAGCTTATTAAAAATAAAAGACCACCATCATTATTCCAAGCAGCATTATCAACTTAATTACAGTACTTAATTTATGAAATTGTTTCTTTGTCTCAGCATTTTTAAGTAGCCATACTGCATATGTCAATGGAAGAATTAGAGCAAGAATAGTATAAATCTTTACATTTTGGCTGCTTACCGGACTTTTAATCCAGTAAAACAACAATATCAGTATGACTATTGAAATGAATCCACACACCGCTTTGGCAGTATTAACTCCTGCTTTTACAGGCAGGGTCCCTGATCCGGCATATTGGTCACCCTCAATATCTTCAATATCTTTTACTATTTCCCTCAGCAAGGAAACCAGAAATGAGAATACTATCAATGCAACAAATAATGAGACCAATTCAGTATATGAAACCGGATTAACTGCCCTGAGGATTACTAAACCCGGGAATTCAAAAATAAAAATTATTGCAGTCACACCAGCACTAAAAAAAGAAACAATCAAGTTTCCTGATAAAAAAGATGTCTTGAATTTTGTGGAGTAAAAATATAGTAGAATTACCGGAATGATATAAAAAATAAGGTATTCAAGCCTGGAAACAGCAATTGCAACCCAGATTGATAAAACAAATCCAGTTATTAAAAAAACAAAATATATCCTTTTAGCATGATTTATTTCAATGGATTTTCCGACTATTCGTTTTGAAGGCTTATTTATTTTATCAGGTTCTATATCCATAATATCGTTAATGATATAGCCGGAGGCTGTCACAAATAATGTAATCAGAATAAAAAAAACGAAATAAGCTCTCCCAAGTACAGGTTCAATATTATTATGTCGAAAAACAGGAAGCAAAATCCCATAATAAATCATAGATTGCAAAAGTACAATTATTGCAAGGTTAGGTAGTCTGATAAGCGCAAGATATTTCTTCATGTCAAAGGTAAATGATCAACTGTGCCATTTGTCCTGGGCAGTTAGTACTTTCTCGATAATTTCACGAACGCAGCCTTTTCCTCCTGTACTGTCAGATATAAATTCGGCTACTTCAAGAGCTTCATGGCAGGCATCCTTTGGGCAAGCAGGTAAAAAAACGCTTTTAAGCAGTTCAATATCGAGGATATCATCACCCATATAAAGGACTGAATCATGTGCTATATCATTTGCTTTTATAAATTCTTTATATTTGGTGAGTTTATCACTGATCTCCATGAAAACATCATAAACTCCAAGTTTATTGAATCTTATTCTCACTCCCTCCGAATCACCTCCGGTTATTATCACGATCCTGAATCCATTCTGAACAGCTCTTTTCACTGCATAGCCATCTTTCGCATCCATAATCCTCAGCAACTCTCCATGTTCTGTAACCAGCAGACTGCCATCAGTAAAAACACCATCAACATCAAAGATCATTGTTGTGACCTTTTGCATTTTTTCATGGACATCCATTTTTGTTAAATTAACATAAACACATTAATTACCTTTGAAAATTTCTCTGGAAATCACAAGTTTCTGTATCTCAGATGTGCCCTCCCCTATTGTAAGCAGTTTAGAATCCCTGTAAAACTTTTCGACAGGATAATCTTTGGTGTAGCCGTATCCACCAAATATCTGTACTGCATCTGTTGAAACCTCAACAGCTACTTCCGAAGCCATATACTTAGCCATAGCAGCTACTTTAGTATGGTATTCACCCTTATCTTTAAGGTATCCAGCCTGTCTGGTGATAAGCTCGGCACCCGTGATTTTGGTTGCCATATCAGCAAGTTTAAATCCGATAGCCTGAAAATCAATTATATTTTTTCCAAACTGCTGCCTGACTTTAGAATAATCTACTGAAGCTTCATAGGCTCCCTTTGCAATTCCTAAACCCAATGCTGCAATACTTATCCTGCCACCATCAAGGATTTTCATTGCCTGATAAAACCCTTCTCCCTCATTCCCCAGCATATTGGATCTATGAATCCTGCAATTCTCAAATATCAGCTGAGCTGTTTCTGATGATCGCATCCCAAGTTTGTTTTCCTTATATCCGGAAGTGAAACCGGGAGTTCCCTTTTCAACAACAAATGCACTAATGCCTTTACTGTCACCGAGGTTGCCAGTCCTGGCAAGCACAACTATTACATCTCCTGAAATGGCATGAGTAATAAAATTTTTAATTCCATTCAGTATAAAAAACTCTCCATCTTTTTCGGCTACACAACGCATCTGTAATGAATCACTACCGGTATTAGGTTCTGTCAGTCCCCAGGCACCGATCCATTTTCCACTGGCTAGACTTGGAAGGTATTTATTTTTTTGTTCTTCATTGCCAAACTGCAAAATGTGATTAGTGCATAGTGAATTATGTGCTGCGACACTCAAACCAATGGACCCGCATACTTTTGAGATCTCAGTAATTATTGAGATATAAGGCTGATAACCCAGTCCTGCCCCGCCATATTGTTCAGGGACCAAAACTCCTAAAAAACCAAATTCACCCATCATTTTCATGGTATCTAAAGGAAAATGCTGCTTTTCATCCCACTCCATGAAATATGGTTTAATATATTGATTAGCAAAATCTTTTGCGCTTTGTTCAATTATCCTGAGACTCTCATCGGCATACAAATCAAAATTCATCGTCTATTTTTTTCGTAAAAGTAAAAATAATAATTAAAAGCACGGACAAAATTTATTAATTTTATTTAGTTTTACGAAATATTATTTTGCTAATTAATTTTTTTTTAAGTCAATGCAAATAGTCAAATAAGTCCAGTGATTAAAATCTATTCTTCCAAAGATTGTTGAGCCATTGTTTTATTTTTTTTTCATGATCATTTTCTCCCGGCTTATAAAAAACGGAATTCATGATCTTATCAGGCAGATACTGCTGGTCAACAAAATCATCTTTAAAATCATGGGCATAGAGATAGTTTTTTCCGTAGCCAAGATCTTTCATCAGTTTGGTTGGTGAATTCCTCAAATGCAATGGCACACTGAGATTTTTGTAAGTTCTTGTATTCATAATAGCTGATTCTATAGCCATATATGCAGTATTGCTTTTTGGGCTTGCGGCAAGATAAATTGCTGTTTCTGCCATTATGATTCTTGCTTCGGGATAGCCTATCTTGTGGACTGCATCAAAACATGAATTAGCCATTAACAAAGCATTAGGATTAGCAAGGCCGATATCTTCTGCAGCTAGAATTACCATTCTTCTGCAGATAAATTTTGGATCTTCGCCTCCTTCAATCAATCTTGCTAAATAATAAACAGCTGCATCAGGATCACTACCCCTTACAGATTTTATAAATGCTGAAATCAGATCATAATGCATCTCTCCTGCTTTATCGTAAATAGCAATATTTGCCTGTATGCTTTTAATCACCAGGTCATCAGTGATCACGACATTTTTATTCTTACCGGAGCTTTCTATAACTATTTCCAGGGTGTTATACAATTTTCTTGCATCTCCTCCTGATAATGCAAGCAAAGCTTTATTTTCCTTAATCACAATGGCTTTACCAATATTTGCTCCATTGTAGTAACTGAGAGCATTGTTAAGAAGAATTTCAAGATGCTCCCGGTCCAGACTTTTTAATATATATACCTGGCAACGTGAAAGTAAGGGTGAAATAATTTCAAATGAGGGATTTTCAGTTGTTGCACCTATTAACACGAGGATGCCTTTTTCTACACTTTCAAGAAGGGAATCCTGCTGACCTTTGTTGAATCTGTGGATCTCATCAATAAATAATATCGGAGACTTAAAGCCTTTTTCTATCAGTTCACGTGCCCTGTCAATTGAATATCTTATGTCTTTAACTCCTGAACTGATTGCACTCAGTTGAAGGAACTCTCTTTTCACCTGGCCAGCAAAGATATTGGCAAGTGTGGTCTTCCCTGAACCAGGAGGTCCCCAAAAAATCATAGAATGCAATTTATCTGATTCCATAATTTTTCTCAAAATAGCCCCATTTCCGGTCAGATGATCCTGACCCACAAAATCCTCAAGTGAATGAGGTCGCAATATTTCAGCTAACGGAATTGACATTTTTCCCCGAAATTAAATAATTCCCTGAATACATAAAACAAAACAGTAAATATTATTTAAAAAAATAATTTAACTTTGCATCTTATGATTACAAGTCTGGATACATATCAGGAAAATGCTTTAAAGATCATCGAACAAAATGACATTACCTTCATTTCTGGTAATAAATATTCGGGTAAATCTCATTTGCTAAGATATCTTATAAGAAATAAGTGGATGGAGGGCAAAAATATCCTTATTGTTGCCGGTAGTACTGAGCAGGCAGTTCTCATTCAAAAACTACTTGGAATTTATGACCTGTCGAAATATAGCCTGATTTTCAACAATTCAGATGAATTCGACAAAAAAAACACAGCAAAAATAAGATCTTTGGTGGAAGAAGCCAGGATTGAAATCTCAAGACACGATATTAATTCAATAAATCTTATTCAGCAAAGTATCCTTAACAGAATTTCTGAATACTATCGTAATTTGAACCAATCATTGATACAGGGGAAAAGCTTAAGTGAACTTTTGATAATCAGCGCATTCGACACAAATTCATACACTAACATTCATTTCAATCAGATTTTTGATTCAGGAAAATTTGATTTTTCTGAAATTGAATTTGCAGATCTTTCAAAAAATGTTAAAACTGCATTTGAACTTAACCTGGGGGGTGAAAATAAAAATGATGCTTATTTTGCTAAAAAAAGCTATGTGGAAAAAAATCCTGATAAAGCATGGAATCATATAGCTGACTGGCTTGAAAACTCCAGAATAAAAATTCTCAAATCTATCGAATTGCTTGGTGTTTTTCTCAACAGACAGGTAAATACTATATTCGAAACTGAATGGAAAGAATTAAAACAGGATCTTACACTGGCAGAAACTTGTATGCTGGATTGTAAAACATTTTTAATCCAGTATCAGGATTTTGAACCTAAATCTTCTATTTTTGGCATTGATAAAAAAACTAAAGCATTAAATGATAACTATCAGCTTTCTAAGCAGAAAATCATTTATGACTATAAAAAACTGATTCAAAAACTGGAGGGAAATCAAAAAATTAAAGACAATTTCAGTATTCCTGATCAGCAATGTGATAAAATAGAACAGATAAAAACTAATATTGAAAAAATAATCAACAACTCCCAAAAATTCGAAGACATCCTTTATAATTCAATACAAATAGAGATAAAAAGTATTAACTTCAGAAATATCAGAAATTCAAATACCGAAATACTTCAGAGTGAGTTGAAATCACTTTTTTCCCTGCTAAATGATGGTTATGCAATTAAAAAATGGGAAGATACAGCATTTTCAATCAACAAACAACTACGTTACTTAGAAAGTATTCTAGAAGAATTGAATGAAATAGAAGGGCAGAGACTGAATTTCTTCAATAATTATAAATGGAATAGTTTTCTTTGGTCTTTGGATGAGAAATCACTATATATTATAAAAAAATTAAATATATATAGACCCAAGAACTGGTTGGTATTTCTTAAAAACTGGTATATTCAAAATATAATTCTTGCTAACCAGAAAAAGGTAATTACTGATATCAAGCCGGCTTTCAAAGAATATGAAAATGTATGTCATAAAAAAGAAGAACTTGCAAGATTGAAAAGTGCTAAAATATGGCAGAATAAAAGGGATATATATCTGAATAAAATAGAAGACCAAAAAAATAGCACATTAAAGAAAATTTTAAACCAGGCTGATGTAAATATTTCCGAACAAGAATTAATGGAGTCAGAAGATGATTTTTTGCATACAGTAATGCCGGTAATTATAGTGGTCCAGGATGTTATGGAAAAAAACAATAGACATTTAAAAGATAAATTTGATTGCATTGTTTTTGCAAACTTCGGAGATTACAAGGACAGGGCAGAAAAACTTATACCTGAAGGATTTACCGGGAAAATGGTATTTGTGAGTGAAGAAGAGAATATCACTGATAATTTAAAAAATGCACTTTGGAGTCATTCATATCAAATAGGCATACAACATGCTGAATTAAAAGGCAACCATCAGCAAGGTATGATCGAATTGATTGACATGAATAATACAGAGAGGCTTTATGCAGCACGAAATCTTGCTTTTATGCTTCAATCGACTAACCCAAATATAAAGATATTTCATTTAAAAAACAAGATAATACTTTCAGCGTTGGATGAAGTATTAAATAAAGTGATATTAAAAATACTTGAAAACCAGGGTATTAAAGAAATGAAAATCATCGATACACCATTTCATCTACTTGTGGACAGCATCCTGGAAGTGAATAACAAGCAGGTTCTGATCACACAGAATCATCTGATCGATTACAGGTCGACTGAAAATCTGGACTGGCAATTATTTATTTTGAGTAAGATTGAAAAATCCGGGATCAGGATAATCAATTTCAATACCACTGATATAATTACAGAACCTGTCAAGTCTGTAAAAGAGTTCATTTCCAGGATATGATACTTTCCAGCAATTTTCAATGAAAGATCTCATAACATACCGGAATTTGCTCGTCATACATGAAACAGGAGGCAAAAATTATGTTTTTGATGATTTGAGAAAAAAAAAGGTGATTCTGACTCCGGAAGAAATGGTCCGTCAGATGTTCATCAAATTCCTTCTTAATGAGCAATTTATCCCACCCAAACACATTGCTGTTGAAAGGCAAATCAACATAAAAGGGAAAGCACATAGATTTGACATTTTAATTTTTGGCAGAGGAGGAAATCCAAGAATGATCGTAGAATGTAAATCCTTCAAAGTAAAGTTGAGCGAGTCTGTGGCATTGCAGATTAGCAAGTATAACCTTGCATTGAATGCAGAATTCTTATGCATTACAAATGGAAACCAGACATTAATCTATAAAGTTGATTTTAAAAATCAGACCATCGACAGAATTGAAGAATTCCCGGAATTGTAGTATATAAAATGAAATTCTGGTGAGGAAATTTTGGCCCTAACCTGAAAAATTCATCAGAATTTTTCACCTTTTCGGTCTGACAATCCAGATGATCATTGTGAGCAAAATAATGATATTGAGATAGTAACAAAAGTTTTGCTATAATCATAATCAATAATTCATTCTGAATCAATCAGACAATCAAAAAAGGGATTGAAAAAATCAATCCCTTTAATAATTTTTTAAAACATTATTGTTTTGAAAACAATACCTGATGTGTTTTTGAATCCTTTGACATTTTTAAAAGATATAAACCCTGTGGCAATTCACTTAATGGAAAATCAACTTTGCTGTTTCCTTCGTTAAAATGTCTTGTGTAAGCCTTAATCAAGCTTCCAACAGAATTAAATATTTTGAAGTTGTAATCACCAGCTTCCAGTGTTTCAAACTCAAGACTGAAATTGCCATTATTTGGATTAGGATACAGAATAAACTTGTTTATTGACAAATCAGAAGTCTTGACTGTTGACATTAAAACATTCCTGGATTTTGACTGTTGTCCGCAATCATTATTTGCAAACAAAGTTACTGTGTAATTTCCATTAGCATTATAAGTATGGGAGGGATTTTTTTCCTCGCTCACAGTACCATCTCCAAAATCCCAGAAAAATTCTTTGGCATCGGAAGAACTTTGGTTTGTAAATTTTACAGTAGGGCCATTTATATTATAATTAAAGTTAACATTGGGGCCTCCATCTACACTAACCAGTGATTCCTGAAATAAAGTATCGCTGCCGTTAGTTCCATAAGCAATGATCTGAACATCATAATTACCTCCAACAGTATAAACAACAATAGGATTATTTGATGTTGAGAATGAAGGAATACCTCCCTCAAAAGTCCAGAATACTGAATTGGCGGAAGTGGATGAATTTGTATATTGTATTTCGAGAGGTGCACATCCTGACTTTTTATTAAAAGAAAAATTGGCAGTAGGTTTTAGTGCAACTTCAAGTGAATATGCGAGCGTATCAGACCCGCAATTATTTGTGGCTATTACTTTGAGCGGAAAAACACCGGTTGAGGCATAGGTGTGACTTACCTGCTGTCCTATTGCGGAGGCACCATCTCCAAATAACCATTTTACCTGACTTGCAGTTTCACCTGTATAGGTAAAAGAATAATTAAGACCAGAATTTGTTTTTGTAAATGCAGGTTCAGGTATGCCATTCACATTAATCAGATCAATTTCCGATTTTGTATTTGACCCTATACTGTTTGTTGCAGTAAGACTTACATTAAAGCTTCCTTTATTTGAAAAGACAACAACAGGATTTTTCAATGTGGAAGTTGCGGGTGTTCCTCCTTCGAATGTCCAGGAGTAAGAAGTAGCGTTGACAGAAGAAGTGTTAGTAAATGAAACACTGAATGGTTTACATCCTGATACTGCTGAGGCAATGAAGTTAGCAACAGGGGGGTTAGCAATGGTTATACTTTTTGAATATGTTAATGTATCGCAATTATTGAAATAAATAAATTCTACCAGATAGGTTCCGTCATTTTGATAGGTATGAGATGGGTTAGTCTGTGTTGACTGCGAACCATCCCCAAATTTCCAGTAGAAGCCGGCTGTATTATTTGTGGCCTGATTAAAATTCGCTGTATAACCGTTGATAATATGCGTAAAAGCTCCTGTGGGCAGAGGCTGTACCTGAATATAGTTATCTCTTATCAAAGTATCAGTACCTAAACTATTTGTAGCATATTGAGTTACTTTATATTGTCCTGCATTAATATAATTTACTACAGGATTTTGCTGAGTTGATGTAGCAGGTGTACCGCCCTGGAAAACCCACGAAACATTAGTAGTATTGGATAAATTATGAAAAGTAGTTGAAAACGGAGAACAACCGGAAGTATTATCTGCAGAAAAATCAGCATGAGGCTCGGCCGAAATTGTTAATGTTTTAACCTTTGAACTATTTCCGCATTGATTAGTGGCTGTAAGTGACACGTTGTACGTGCCTCCGCTGATATAGGAATGTACAGGATTTACCAGGTTAGATGTAGTGTTATCTCCAAAATTCCAAAGATATGAAATCCCATTTTGGGTAGTGTTGGTGAATGTAACAATACTACCATTTATAACATATTGAAAATCTGGAATGGGAGGTGACGAAATCTTAACAGTATCTTCAAGTACTAAAGTATTTGAATAAAGTGAATTAAAGACAGTGAGAGAAACATTAAAAACACCAGATTCATTGTATTGCACAACAGGATTTTCCAAGGTTGAAGTAGCCGGATTCCCTCCTTCAAAGCTCCATAATCTTGAAGTAACATTATTGCTGGATGCATCCAAAAACTGAATGGTTGAAGGTTTACAGAAATCAGATTGAGAAAAATTTATCCCTGCTACAGGAGGACTTATAATTTCAATATTTATTGTGTATTCCTCGTATGTTTGGCAATTGTTATTAGATGCAAAAAGTGTTACAGTATAAATACCATCATCATAATACTCATGAACAGGATTAACTTCTGAACTATTTGAACCATCTCCGAAATCCCAGTAATATTCAGTTGCAAATTGCGATTGATTAGTAAAATACACCTGATTGTAATCAGAAATTGTATAAGCAAATAGTGGCTGAGCAACGTTATTTACCGTAATATAGTCATTTCTTGTAAGAGAATGAGATCCTGCAGAATTACTAACTTCGAGGGTCACGTCGAAAACTCCTGCATTAGGAAAAATTATCTCAGGATTTTGCAAATCAGAACTTGCCGGTTCTCCTCCCTGAAATGTCCAATTCCATGAAGTTGGGTTATTTAATGATAAATCGGTAAAGATTACACTTTCTCCTTCACATAAGATTAAGGGTTCTGCTTCAAAATTTGCAACCGGAATTTGTTGACCTCCTTCGCAGGCTGTAAGACAAGCTGCATTATTATAATTGTTCCTTATTAAGTTACCAGGCTGAAGCCCAAAACCAAGATTAAAATTTATCCCGACTCCCGCATTCAAATGGCAATAACTCATTATAGTTCCATCATCAGGCAGTATTGGGTTATTTGGATTGAAACACTGGTCTCCTTCAGGAGTTTCACCATTATCATAAGCATACTTATTACCACAATCATCAATTTGTGTATTATTGCCATTCCATGCACAGGCATGCGTATGTGGGGAACCAAAATTATGACCCCATTCATGTGCACAAACTTCAACATCCCAACTATAAGATGGAACATTATTAAAAGCGCCAATAATACCATTAAATGAATAAGCCCAATTCGGCGAACATAAAACATTTACATAAGCCAACCCACCTAATCCAGCCTCACCTCCCCCTAAAGACATCAAAGCAGCCAGATCACCATTAAAATCAGGATTGTTTTCAATGAAGATATCTAAATCAGTTCCTGAATCGCTATTTGTATAATTATCAGCAGTGTTCCATACCATAATCTCAGAAATCTCAATACTAATATTCTCATTGGCATATAATTCAGCAACTTCAGCAAACAATGCGGTCATGTAATTTGAAGCATTATCGACACCTCCTTTATCCTGAAAAAGCTCATAATCACCCTCAAGATAAAACTTAACACATTCACCCGTTCTTTCATTTATTGTACTCTCGGAATATCTGACTTGGTCTTCTGCAATAACATCTTCAGTATTACAAACAAAAGGTCTTTTGATTTTAGTTTTAAAATCATTGTAAATAATATATTTGTTATCTGAATTCTCAATTTTACCAATGTTGAAATTACCTTCTCCTTTAATACTTACAATCCCAATTACTTCCTGTTTAAAAACACTTAAAGTGACAATGCCTTCTTTGCCTCTTATTTTGCCCCGGTAAAACAAACCGGGCTTGTAATTTTTAATTGTATCTCCATTTGATGCCCTTAAAATAAAATTACCACTTAAAACTTTAAATTGATGCAAATCAAGAGTAACAAATTCTTCATCTGAAACTGGAATTGACAAACTCATTTTTTCGAAATTGTTTTTATATATTTCATTCAAATAACTCATGTCTATATCCATTGTAATTGCACCTTGTGCATGATCCAATGCATTTCTGTTTTGAATTTCGGAAATTGAAAAAAGTCTTGTTATATCTTTACTTTCCTGTGCTGAAATAATCAACACTGATATTAAAAAGAAACATGTAATTAAAATCTTTCTCAGCATATTTTAAATTTTTAATTGTAATAACTTTTATATTTAATCTTTACTTTCTATTTTATAATGACTATCTTAGAACTATATATTCCTATGTTAGTGCTAATTTCAATTTGATATATTCCTCCCCTGAGATAATTCAAATCCAGCCTGATATTATTTTTTTCACCTTCAAAGGGAGATGCATCATAAGAAAAAGTTTTACCTTTCATATCTTTTATCCTGATCCAATTCAAAATTGCATTTGGTTCTGATATTATAATATTCAAATTACCAGAACCCGGATTAGGAAATATTTTCATATCGGGTTTACTTTCATCGACAACTGATACTTTTTGTATGATGATCTCTTTATTGAATTCGCTGCCGAAACATGAATTTTTTCCATTCAGCGATACAACATATTTACCACTTTTCTCATATATATGTATTGGATTCAGCTGGGTAGAAACTGTTGAATCACCAAAATCCCATGTAAATGATGAGGCTTCGAGACTTAGATTATTGAAAAAGACTGTATCTGAATTTGAAGTATAATCAAAATAAATTTCTGGAATCCCATTTACTTTGATCAGATTGGTTTTAACCAATGTATCGCTTCCATATGGTGAAAAAGTTATAATTCCAACATCATACTCACCAGTTTTGGTATATTTTACAAATACCCTATCATTGGTACTTGTTTCGATATCTCCACCGGAAAATGTCCATTTGACTGAATCATATTTCATACCGGTAGCTTGAAAATAAATTGAATCACCGGGACAAATTACTGATTTGTTGTAACTTATACTAGCTTTGAATGGAATTTTTATTTCAATCGTATCTGAAATGTAATTATGAGTATTACATGTGTCTTTTGTAGCCCTTAATTCGACAATATATTTGCCTCCTTTATTGAATTTGTGTTTTGGTTCCTTGAGAAAACTTACATTCGAATCGCCAAATTTCCAGAAATATTTATCAGCATTATCACTAGTATTTTTAAATTGAATTGTCTGTTCATTAACAAAATCATAGGAAAACCCGGCTATTGGGCCTGGTATTACATTTACATGATCAATTTTCATTATTGTATCTGAACCTATGGCATTTCTGGCTATAAGACTTACATCGAATTGTCCTTCATTCAAATATTTTATGACAGGAAATTTATGATAAGCAGTATCATGACCATATTCCTTTTCAAAAATCCAAACCCATTCTGAAGGATTATTCATTGAAATATCATTGAATTTAATTTCTCCTTCCACGCATGTTAGTGATTTTGATGTAAACTGAGCGACAGGAATACTATCACCGTAATTGATACAGGTATTTACACAGTCCGCATTACTAACTCTTTTTCTGATCAGGTTACCCGGATGTTCTCCAAAACCTTTTGACAGATTGATACCGGCAACTCCGATAAGATGACAATAACTCATAATCGTTCCACCATCAAGAGGAATTATAGGATTGTCCGGGTCGAAACATTTATTTCCTTCGGGAGTTGTACCCTGATTGTAGAAATGTACATTACCACAATCGTCAATCTGTTTAAAATCGCTGGTCCAACTACAGGAATGAGTATGGCTTGAGCCGAGATTATGGCCCAATTCGTGAGTTATAACCATAACTGACCAAGAATAATTTGGAATATTATCAAATGTGGAATCAATATTTGCATAAGCAAAATGTGTACCTTCGTTGCAAAGCCCATTTATATACGCTACCCCTCCTAAGCCTTTACCTCCCAGGGCTAAAAGCAGATTCAGGTCTGTTTTGCTGTCGGGATTATTATCTCCAAACTGGTCCAGGGCTTTATGTGAACTTGTAGTATTATAACTATCGGGTGTTTGCCATACTTTAATTCTTGACACTTTAATATTTATTCCTTCATTTCGGAGCAAAAGTGCTGTTTCTGCAAAAAGACCCAAAATAAAATTAACAGTATTGTTAATGCTATAACCATTTTCAACATACAAAGCATAATCTGCTTCAATATAAATATCAATACACTTTGGCAAATTATCCCTGTTGTCAGATAGAATTTCATCATGTATTTCATTAATTGCTTCATCATCCCGGGTGTCACAATAAAACCCATGATCAATATTTATTTCACTGTCTTTGTATATAATATATTTACCTGGTCTATCCGCAATCTCTCCAAAATTATAATTTTCTCCTTTTCCGGTTACGATCAATCCCATAATTTTATCATCGTACAAAGCAAATGTTCCGCTACTTTCCCCATCTTCCCCGGTAGCAATATAATAGATTCCCTTTTTATAATCTGATTTGCCGCTTTCAGTGCCGATAACTTCAAGTCCACTATCAATAAAATCAAAATCTGACATTATAAAACTGCTTAATCTTCCATCCTGCCCAACTGGCAATGAAAAATTCCATGTCATTGGTTTAATTCTGTTTATAGCAGACAGATTATCAAAATTCAAATCAGCAAAGACAGCATTTTTTAAAAAACCTGAACTTCTTAATGTTTTATTGTGATAATCAAAACTATGGAATAACTGAAAATTATCCTGTGCTATTCCTGAGTTCAGATAAACAATGAAAAAAATAAAAAAAATGTTAATTTTCATGTGAAGTTTTAAAAATTTTAATTTGGCCCGCCAAAAATAAAAATAATCATTAAATCAAAATAAGAATCCGTAATAAAAATCTTATTTGCAAAATAAATTTACGTTTAAATAGTTAATTCTTATCTAAAAAGTTAACTTTATTATGCACAAGAGAAATAACTATTTAATAAAAGCATTGTTTTTGTTTTTAATTATTATTTTATTTAACAATCAAATTTTTGGACAGAAAAAGGATAATAAAGAAGAAATAAGATTCAAAGACAGAGTATGGTATGGCATTAATGTCGGTAATATTGGAATATTTAACAATCGATTTGATATTAATATGTCGTTGATGGGAGGGTATAAAATAACAAAATTCATTAACGCAGGATTGATATTTCACAGTTATTACACCTATGCATGGTATCAAGGGGCAGGCAATAACAAATCTTACTTTGATTATGGATTTGGAGCACTCAGTACAGTCAAAATATACAGAAATTTTTATGCACAAGTTGAAGTTGACAAAATGTATTTTGATAATGTCAATATAATTGACCCCTCCGCTGATAATTCTTACCTCTTAACATACATTGGAGGAGGTTATAAGTATTCTTCAGCATCCAACTGGGCAATGGCTGTTAGTTTGCTTTACAACGTAAATCCGAATACTAACCAGGTGTTATTTCCGCTAGATTACAGGGTTGCCTTCGTTTATAATTTTTAATATATATCTTATTGATTTAAGACATTTGATAATGAAAAATATTAATTTTACAAAAAATTTTAAAATGATCCATTTTTTAAGCTATTTGTTTTTCTCATTGACTATATCATATAGTTGTAAACAAGGAAATGAAGATGCTTTTTCAAAAGCAGTCACCACCGATCTTTCCGCAGAAGTACAGATCCCCACTAAAGGAGGTAAGGTTGATCAGACAAAAATGGCAAAAATAGAGTTTAAAGAACTTTTATTTGATTTTGGCAAAGTCAAAGAAGGACAGGTAGTAGAACACAGTTTTAAGTTCAAAAATACAGGTTCGAAAGATCTTTTACTACTCTATCATGAGTCAGCTTGTGGATGCACCGTTCCTGATTTCTCAAAAGATCCATACAGTCCGGGTAAAGGAGGAGAGATAACTATCAAATTTGATACCAAGGGTAAACAATTAAGTCAGACTAAAAAAATAAAAATTTTTTCAAACACATACCCCAATATGACAGAACTTACATTGAAAGGGTTTGTAATTCCTAAATAACTAAATTATAAACAAAATGATTAACACAATGATTTTCTTACAATCCGGTGGAGCAGGAATGGTCAATCTGATCCTTTTTGCAGGTATACTTCTGGTTTTCTATTTTTTTATAATCAGACCTCAAGCCAGGAAACAAAAAGAACAGGCAAAATTTTTAAACAGCCTTGAAAAAGGTAAAGATATTGTAACCACCAGCGGAATAATTGGCAGGATCAACAAAATCGAAGATGACATTGTATATCTTCAGATTGATCCAAAAACTTACATTAAAATAGTGAAGTCAGCTGTATCAAAAGAAATGACAGAATCTGTAAAGATACCAGATAAGGAATAAATTAGTATGAAGCTGGAATTTAATAAAAAAACTATTATTTCCTTCATTCCGTTTGTTTTTCTTGCTGTTCTTTTTTGGGCAAGTACTATACTGAACAGGCAGAATACTCATACAAAAGAGATCTGGTTAAAACTTTTGCCACCTACGGAAATGGTCTTGCTGACCAATAGCATGGTTAAGGCCAGCCTTACTATTGAAGGTGAAGGCTTTAAATTATTATTCATAAATTCACCCGGAAAGAACAAACCAATTCCTGTCAATGTCAGCTCTGATGATAAATCATTGTCAAAAGAAAAAGTTTTGCTAAGTTTGAAAAAACATTTTAATGAACCCGGAATAAAAATTATTGACATAGTATTCCCTGAAAAAAAAATAAAAATGGATAAAAAAATTTCAAGGAATATTCCTGTCAGGTTAATCAGTAAGCTGGAATTTGATAAGGATTTTGGTCTTCAGGCTCCACCATTAATTCATCCTGAAACTGTTAAAGTGACAGGACCTAAATCTATAGTTGACACAATCAAAGTATGGCAGACTGAGCTGCTGCATGTTCAAAACCTAAATAAAACAGTAAAATCTGAGATCCCCCTTAAAAACACAAATGCTTACACTGATACTGACAAAAAAACAATATCAGTAACTTTACGTGTAGAAGGTTATGCAGAAAAAAAAATAAAACTGCCCGTAAATATTGAAGGTCCGGGTAAAGATAAGTTTGAAGTGTTTCCTAAATATATAGAAATATCAGCTGAATTGGGACTTTCAAAATATGATCTTGTTCAACCCGATGATTTTTCAGCATCTGCTTATATAAATGAAAATATGTTACAGAATGAAAAAATACCTGTTTCCATAGTAAGAAAACCCATGAATGTAAATATAAAATTCCTCAATCCTGACTTTGTAGATGTAGTGCCAAAATTAAAAAATTGACTAAAATGAAAAATATTTTTAAAGATTATATAAAATGGTTTATTGAAAACGGCCTTAACGAAGATGTAGGCTCAGGTGATCATACTTCAAATGCCTGTATTCCCGGTTCTTCAATTTCAACAGCTCGCCTTATAGTTAAAGATAATGGGATAATTGCAGGTGTGGAACTGGCTGAAATGATTTTCCGTCATGTATCAGAAAACGTAAAATTTGAACGTTTTAAAAACGATGGTGATGTTGTTCATTATGGCGATATAGTGTTTAAGGTTACCAGTGATACCAGGTCAATACTAAAGTCTGAAAGGCTAATTCTTAATTCAATGCAGAGACTGAGCGGAATCGCTACAGTTAGTTCAGAATTTGCATTTGAAGTTCAGGACCTGCCTGTAAAAATTCTTGATACCAGAAAAACTACTCCATTACTGAGACCATTGGAAAAATGGGCAGTAAAAATTGGTGGATGTCATAATTACAGGGATGGTTTGTTTGACTGGATTATGATCAAGGACAATCACATAGATGCAGGTGGTGGCATTAAAAAGACAATAAATAAAGTGCATAAATATTTAAAGGAGAATAATCTTGATCTGGGTATCACAATAGAGATCAGAAACCTGGTAGAACTTCATGAAGTATTGAAAACCGGTGGAGTTACCAGGATTATGTTTGATAATTTTGAACCCGCTTTGTTAAAAGAGGCAGTACAAACTGTAGAGGGAAAATTTGAAACCGAAGCCTCAGGCGGAGTTACACTTCATACTGTGAGATCAATTGCTGAATCGGGAGTGGATTTTATTTCTGCCGGTGCAATTACTCATTCTGCAGGCATACTTGATCTGAGCCTGAAAATTGAAAAATAAGTTATATAATAAATATTTGTTATTTCACGTTAAAAAAAATTGTAATATAATTATTTTTAAATAAATCAATAATATGAAAACCTATTACTTACTGATACTAACGCTGAACGTATTGCTAATTGCTGCTTGCAATAAACCTGTTGCCTCATTCCTGGTTGCTGACGGGGCTAATTATCATGCTCCATCAACAATCAGTTTTATTAATAAATCGGAAAAAGCCGACTCATATTCCTGGAGTTTTGGTGATGGAACCACTTCTGAACTTGCTGACCCAACACACAGATTTATGAAATCCGGCATATACAATGTTGAATTAATTGCTAAAAAAGATAAAAAAATGAGTAAAGAAGAAATGAAATTGAACATTCTACCACCTGAAAAATGTCTGGTACTGATAGAAACACCTTATGGAAACATGGAAGCAGAACTATTTGATCAAACCCCCCTTCACCGCGATAATTTTCTGAAACTGGCGGAAGAAGGTTTTTACAATGACCTGTTATTTCACAGGGTGATTGATGGATTTATGATACAGGGTGGTGACCCCGAATCGAAAAATGCAGTTGCAGGCAAACAATTAGGTACCGGTGGACCAGGCTATCAGATCGATGCCGAAATAAAACCTGAATTATACCATAAAAAGGGTGCTCTTGCAGCTGCAAGGATGGGTGACCAGGTAAATCCGCAGAAGAAATCATCAGGCTCACAATTTTATATCGTCCAGGGAACAAAGGTTCCTGAAATACAATTAAGTCAGATGGAAAGCAGAAAAGGAATTAAATATACTGACGAACAGAAAAAAACTTACATGGAAACCGGAGGTACTCCTTTTCTTGATATGGAATATACAGTTTTTGGTCAGGTAATCTCAGGGTTTGAGGTAATTGACAAAATAGCCAAAGCCAGGGGGAATTCTTCAAACAGACCTGATGAAAACATCTGGATGAAAATAAAAGTCATTCACTGATAAAAAAAAAGCTGACCTCATGGATCAGCTTTTTTTTTTGATAATCTATCTTATAATCTAACAATTTTCCTTATAACAGCCACTTTACTGTTTTCAATTTTTAGGGTATATACCCCACCAGTCAATTTACTCAGATCAATTTCAACAGTATTATCTATTGAGCTTATTCTTCTTTTTACAATCACTCTTCCATTCAAATCAGATACTACCATTTCTGACCCTGCCAGTTGCACTGAATTCAAATCAATAAAGACTTTATCTGACGTAGGATTTGGATACACTTTGTATATCAGATTGTTTACTATTTCCTGTACAGCTGAAGTACCCACAGTATAAGTACTGGTAGAAACACAAGCATTTGCATCAGTGACCGTAACAATGTAATCCCCTTTAGGCACATTATTCAAATCCTGTGTTGTTGCACCATTGCTCCAAAGATAAGTATAAGGCTGAACACCACCGCTTACTGTCAGATCAATAGATCCGTTGCTTTGATTTCCTGAAGCATTTACAATGACAGCTACTTTTGATATCTCTGAAGGTTGATCAATGATAAAACTATTAGATACTGAATGGTTCCCGCTATCCGTAATCACGAGATTATATATGCCCGGAACCAGGCCGGTAATATTATTCCCGGATGCTGTATAACCATTAGGTCCGGTCCATGTATATGTATATGTACCTATCCCACCTGAGGCCTGAGCTGAAATACTGCCATTGTTTTGATTATAGCATATGACATCAACTTCATTTGAGATAAATGTCAGAGGCAAAATAGCAGAAATAACAATATCAGAACAAATGGTCTCGGTACCACAATCATTAGTAATTGTATGGCAGACATTATATGTACCATTGTCATTATAGCTGAAAGTAGCTGTATTTCCCTGTTGAGTCACTCCACCCGACACCCATGTTGAAACAGAATAAGGATTATTTAATCCTGTCAGAACAACCTGATTATAATTTACATTGTGAGTATAAGCAGCATTTGGAGCAACAGGACCATTTTCAACTATGGTTGAATCTTTTGAAGTACATTGATTTGCGTTATTTATTACCTCAAGGAAATATTTACCTGCTTTATCTACATTAATTGTCAAAGTATTATTGGCTCCTACTATATTTCCATTAATTGTTGACCATAGGTAAGAATAATTACTTCCTGAACTTGAGCCTGTTCCTGTCAATGAAACTGATGTTATTCCACATTGGATCCGATTATGTTCAGCTATATTTGCAACAGGCAGTGAGTTATCTGCGACAACAGTTGAAAAGCCATTAAACTGACATCCATTAGTACCTGTCACCGTAAAATTATATTGTCCGGGTGTATTTACATTGATACAGAGTTCCTGTGAACCATTCTGCCACTGGAAGGATTGATATGTGCTGGTAATATTGACACATAACTGCACATTACTTTGCTGGCAAGATATAATAGCATCATTAACTGTTGCTGTCGGAGGATTGATATTCGCAGTTACCTGAACAGATTTTTGTGCTGAGCAAGATGTTGATGTATTGGTTACAAGTAAAGTATAAGTGCCAGGCTGATCTGTTGTTGCAATAATTGAATCCTGACCATTAATAATATGCCCATCTGGTGTTGTCCATAAATAACTAATATTTTGTCCAACTGAAGATCCTGTGCCATTTAAAACGACATTATTCTGAATACATGTTAACACATTTGGATTGGCAATTTCGACAACTGGAGG
>JBLMZC010000011.1:0-174575 GCA_050258615.1 Deltaproteobacteria bacterium
CAGGCACTTTGGTCAGCATTTAATATATAATGCCGACTGAAATTGGGGGAATTGGGGTTCTTAAATCGGATTTGTGCTGACTGCAAATGTCAGTACTATTTTCAATTTCATGTCGGTATTATTACCAGTTCAAATATATCCACTATGACTCAAAGGCACAAAGTTTTATAAAAAAAATAAAATTTTCACTTATCACAACTTGGTGCCTTAGTGTCTTGGTGGCAAACAATATTTTTATCCTTTGATTCGGATTATTTGTACATATCATCGATAAGATCGGAGAATTTTTTAAGTATAATATTCCTCTTGATTTTCAAAGTAGGTGTTATTTCACCGAGATCCATGGTAAATTCCCCATGGAGTAGTTTGAAGTTTTTTATTTTTTCAAAAGATGAAAGATTTTTTTGGAGGGAATCTATTTTTTCCCTATAAAATTCTTTTATTTTGTCCATCCTTACCAATTCCTCAAGTGATTCAAACTTTATACCTGCTTTTTCAGCAAATTGTTTTAAAGCCTCGAAGTCAGGTACCAGAAGAGCGGTCACAAAAGGCTTTTCATCACCGATAATTATTGCCTGCTGAATGAAACTATCGTTAGTAAGGAGATTTTCAATTGGTTGAGGAGTAATATACTTTCCGGTAGAAGTTTTCATCAGGTCTTTCAAACGGTCCACAATAATAAGATTGCCATTTGGATCGATTTTGCCTGAATCTCCTGTTCTGAACCATCCGTCCGAAGTAAATACTTCTGATGTGGCTTCAGGTTTTTTGTAGTAACCTTTCATGACTCCAGGGCCTTTTACCAAAATCTCATCATCTGGCCCTAAAGTATATTGCGTCCCTGTCAACGGAATTCCACAAGTGCCATAAACATAATTTGTCAATGGAAAACAGGTCACAGTTGCAGTAGTTTCGGTAAGTCCGTATCCGATAGTCAGATGAATCCCAATCGATTCGAAAAATTTAGTCAGATCAGCAGATATTGCGGCTCCGCCAACCGGCATGAACCAGAGTCTGCCTCCCATCTGAGCTTTGATTTTACTAAAAACAAGCTTTTCAGCTAATTTATATTTGAAAGAAGAAAAAGAACTGTTTTGTATTCCTTTTCTTCGGTTTTCAGCGAAAGCAGCTCCTGTTCTGATAGCCCAATGAAATATCTTTTGTTTTATGCCTGATTCTTTATTAATCTTATCAAATATGCCTGAATGTATTTTTTGATACAATCTGGGTACAGAACACATCATTGTTGGCCTGACCTGTTTCAAAGTTTCGGCTATCATTTTAGGGTTTTCAGACATATATATCTGAGCACCTGAATAAAGCATGAAAACAGACCAGATTCTTTCAAATACATGACTCAATGGTAAAAATGAAAGAGAATGTTCATTTTCCAGATTTGTGAATTTGAAAAAATCAATATGGGCTTCGAAAGCACTTAAAAAATTTCCATGGGTCAACATGACTCCTTTTGGTTCCCCGGTTGTGCCTGAGGTATAGATTATTGTAGCTAAATCTGATTGTTTACGGAATTCTATCTCTGATTCAATTGGTTGATCCTGAATCCAATTGTTAAAATGGTAACTTTTTTCAGATACCAGTTTGACATCTGTATCAGCAACAATAATAGTTTCCAGAAATTCACTCTCTGCATAAATACTTATTATATTGTCATACTGAATTTGACTTCCGGCCAGTATAACCCTGACTTCTGCTTCATCAAGAATGTATTTTGCCTGAGGAGATGTGCTTGTGGCATATATCGGCACAGATACAGCTCCTATGCTGACAATTGCCAGGTCAAAAATGATCCATTCTGCAATATTTTCAGAGTAAATCGCAACATTGTCGTCAGGTTTTACTCCTGATTCTTTGAGAGCGTTTGCTGACTGCGCTACTTTTGACTTTAATTCATTCCAGTTATAAGATTTCCATTCGTAGTTTTTCCTGAATGAAAGGCAAGGTTTATTTGGAAATCGTAGAGAATTATCGATCAAAAAGTTGGTATAGTTCATTTTATAATTGTTTTATGCTTTGATAAATCGAAAATACCCAGTGGTTATTTTTAACTTTTAAAATACTACATGAGTAGATGCAATAATATATGTATACTGATTAATAAAACTGTATTCAATATTAATTACCTATTATTTAAAAATTAACAATAAAGAAATAAATAAGTTTTAAAACAGACTAGACTTGTAAGCCTGAAAAATTCATCAGGATTTACAATCAAAATTGTCGGGCTGCCCTATTGGATTACTGTCTTTAATGCCCAAAGTATATATGTAATAGCCCATCAAAATTGTTCTAAACAGCTAATGCATCGGCATTATATTTAAAATACTGACCGAAGTGCCTGTACTGACCGAAGTGTCAGTGTCAGTGTCAGTTCCAAGATGCTGACCCAAGTGTCAGTTCCAAGATACTGACCGCAGTGTCAGTACCGCTAAGCAATTGGACTAAAGAATAATTGTAAATTGTATAACTTGTATGAGGGTCCAATTTCCCGCAGAAGGTAAATATCAGGTTTAAGGATGACATAATAAATAGAAATTGAACTCATTAATTTAATAATTTACAATACTTTAACGATTCTTGATAATTTTTAGAGTAAGAATCAATTGTAAATTTCAATCCATGATCTGATATTTTTATCCCAGCTGCTAAATTCCAATATGATATTTTTATTTTCAGAAACTGAGTTCCTGATTACATCTAAGTTTTCTATTGTTTTATTGAGGACTCCACTTAATTCTGAAATGGAATTTACAGAAATCATTTTAATACCTTTATCAAACAGTACTTTATAAGGAAGCCAGGAACCTGTAATGACTATGTTTTCTGAATATAGGTATTCCTGCATTGCTCCTGAAAGCTGATCAGAAGTTTGTAATTGTATCATGATATCAGAACAATTTCGCAAATGGGCGTTATCAGTTTCTGGTAAAAATGTTTCATATATTTTATATGGCAATTCAGAAAGTTCTAAAAATTTGATTAATGTTGTTTTATATCTGGATTTATCATTTGGGTAAGTTATAGGTAAAATTAGAAAGATATCTTTGAAGTAGTCCGAATTCTTAAGCTTGATAATTTCTTGTAGAATCATCAGGTGTTGTTGGTTAGGGTTTAAATTGTACCCAATAGTAATAATAATTTTATTTTTTGGCAGTCCGAGATAATTACGGCTTTCAAGCTTTGTGGAGTTTATATTTTGCAGGTAATCCAGAGGGAGTAATCCGAACCTGCAAATTTTGTACTCTGCCTTTGATGATATTTTTTTAGAAAAATCATCCTTCGTCTGTTCATTTGCAAATGTGACTATATCTGCATTTTTCAGGACCCTTTTTTTAAAAAACAGATTTACTCCTTTTGCCCGATAGAAATCACTTCCCCAGATCGAAAAAATGATTTTTGGTGCTATCCTCGAAAAAATATTGAAGTAAATAATATTGTCATTTAAAAATTGAACATGAAGAATATCATATTTTTTTTTAAATCTCAGCAGGTAAAGGCATATTATAATGCGAATTATTGGACCTTTCAAAAGTGGGATTTTTGTGAGGAAAGAGTTTTTGTAAGAAAAATGCACTTCTGAGAAATATGCTGAATAATCAGGTTTTAAAAAACTATTTGTCAGTAAAATATCGAGTACAATATCATTTGCATGTGTTATTATGTTTTTGGCATGATTTAGGACAAAAACAGAACTTCCATCTCCTATGATCAGTACACGCTTCATGTTTGCTGGTTATTTTTTAAGTATTCATCCCAATCTCCTATATCAACCCAGGATTTTTCTGTAATGGGGAATACACCTATTTGGCCTTTGCGTTTTCTTATCTTTTCAATCAGGTCGGTGATATGAAAAAAGGAATTTTCAGGAATTTCATCAAGAATAGATGGCTCAAGGATGTACATGCCTGTGTTGATCTGGAAGCTTAATTCGGGCTTTTCGGTTATACTTTTCAATCTGCCATTATTTGATGTTTCGATAATCCCATAGGGTATGGGATAGTGTCTGAAAGCTGAAATAATAGTAATCTCATTTTTGTGTTTTTTATGATAATCCAGTATCTCTGTATAATCATTTTTTATAAGGATATCGCAGTTACTGACAAAAAAAGTTTCACTGATTTCTCCCTTTAATAAATACATACTGCCGGCAGTACCCAGAGGACGATCTTCCACAAAATAGCTGATCTCATAAGAAGGATTATTGAGTTCCCTGAAATAGTGTTTTATCATTTCTGCTTTATAATTGACTGATATGTAAAACCTTTTCGAACCATGAGCAACAAAACTATCCATTATATTTTCGAGTATGCTTTTTTCACCAACAGGTATTAGAGGTTTTGGCAGTACATTGGTAAGGGGTTGCAGTCTTGATCCTTTGCCTCCAGCCATTATTACCACAGGCAGGTCAAAATGTCTTTTTGAATTGAGGGTTGTAGTAGGGAAAAGGTCTTCCCAGAAAATGACATCAGCCAGATTTCCATTAGTGTCAATTACAGGCATACATTCAATTCTGTAGTTATGCATTTTATTTCTGATCGAAGAAAAATGGTCTTCACTGCTTGCGTAAATAGTATTTTGACGTAAAACATCATTAACTTTTGTTTCGAGAGGGAATTTTTTAAGGATTGCTCTCTGAATATCTCCAATACTGACAATATTCATATAGGTATCTCCATCAAATACCAGAAGCATTTTTTTATCGATATCATCCATTTTTTTTAATGCTTTCAGTATGGAGTCATTTTTATTTATTGTTCTTTCCTTAATTTTTATTAAACGCTTATTGGTCATCGGATTGGATTTGATTAGTATTCAGGAATAATTAATTAAAATCAGAAACAAAATTAAGACTAATTATTTAGTTTTTGAAATATATTTAGAGCCAATGGATTTTGGGAATAATCTTTTTATAATAATTTACTGGTTTAATAATTATCATATGGCATTTTCATTGAAAAAAGTTTAATTTTGTTTAAAAATAAACTATGAAATATAGCAGTTTTTTCAATGTTATTATTTTCATCCTGAGCTTAATATCGTATGAAGTCGGTGGAACTGAAGTGTTTTTGCCAATTCACAACAATAGCAAAGGGAAGCTTCCCGGTATGGTTACTGATAGTTTTTCTCAATTATTATCAGATTCTCTAACTAAAATAGGTGGGTATGTATGGAGAGACATTGACACTGATGGAATTCAGGAGAATACCGATTTTCCACTGAAGGGAGTCAGAGTTGAACTGATAAATTATAACAGCAATTTCGTTGTTGCATCAGCCAAAAGTGATGCAGAAGGACAATATGAATTTAAGTCAAATGAAGGTATCGAACCGGGTTATTACTATTTGAAGTTCTCCTTTCATGAAGAGTTTATACCCACAGTGATGGGTGCCACTGATGATAAATATGATAGCGATATTGATGAAACTGGAAAAACCGATACATTTTATTTATCTTATAATATAGGGAATCTTGATTTTGATGCAGGATTTTTTTATTACGGTTCATTATCTGGCCATACTATTGATGCCGACATGGATTGTACAGAAGCAAAAATATATAAATTCACTGATCTGAATAATTTACATTTTGATATGGGCGAAATATGGCAGTCAACACCAATTCCCGGATGTGGACCAGGGTATGCATTTCACAATCCGGCTTGGTTTGGATTTATTGCAGCTGATTCTAATGTGGATTTTTTAGTTCATGTAGAGCACTGTGATACAGGAGGAAATAATATTGGTTTACAATGGGGGGTTTATGACAATTGTGATATGATCAATATGATAGCTGGTTCATGTCCTTGTGTTGATCCGAAAGAAATATTTGTAAACCTGAACGGACTGACAGAGGGGGAAACCTATTATTTATTTATAGATGGATGCAGCGGGACAATTTGTCATTTCTGGATTGAATGGTTAACCGGATATTGTGATAATGAAGTGACAGATGCAGGTAGCATTACCTGCAATGGAGAAGATAAAGATTGCGAATATTTTTGTAAAGGGAGAAATTATACTTTTTTTGTAGATCCAATTCAAAATGCTGATGAATATACCTGGCAGATAGGTGATAGTATAATAAAAACTGCAAATCCGGTGCTTGATTTTCAATTCAGAAATCATGGGGATATGGATATTTCAGTGTTTGGGTCAAATAAATGTTTTGAAGGTGTTCCCTTTTCAAAAAAAATACATGTATTTGATAATTATTATGGCAATTTAGGCAAAGTAAATGCCATTTCTGAACAATTAAAAGCAGGCTTTATACCTGCCGGTTGGCGTGGATCTCCATTGACAAAATATGGAAAAGATTCGGTTCTCGTCGTAAATAGCTATGGTTGTGGACAATGGCAATTCATAGAAGTAGTTGAGACCCCTGATTATATCAATCTAATGGCCTTTTACAATGCAACAAACGGACCATACTGGAGGGAAAACTCCGGGTGGAAAGAAGGAGCTGACAGCACAAATTGTGACCCCTGCAAAGGCTGGTATGGTGTTAAGTGCATAGATGCAAGAGTGACTTCGATTGCATTACCAGAAAACAAACTTTATGGTAAGATCCCAAAAGAATTATATAATCTGAGCGAATTGAAGTATCTTAAATTAAGCGAAAATGAACTTTTTGGCACTTTGCCAGATTCTATCAGAAAATTGAAGAATCTTGAATTTATGGATTTAAGTTATAACAGTTATTCGACAACAATACCATTGGATATTTCAAATCTTCACAATCTCAAAAGCCTATATCTGAATGGCAATCAGTTCTTTGGATTAAGCTCATTCATTTTCAAAATGAACTCACTTTTAAACCTTGATCTTTCAGAAAATTATCTTTCAGGTGAAATTCCGGATTATATCAATATGCCAAATCTTGAGAATTTGAGTTTGAGGTATAATAATTATTTTGGCAATATTCCTGCTGAACTCGGAAATTGCGTCAGACTGAAGTCTCTTTTGTTGAATAATAACATGTTTACCGGATCAATTCCTGAGGGATTATCGAAATTGAAGATGATGTGGAGGCTGGAGCTTTCCAATAACGAACTTAGCGGCAATATACCTGATATTCTTTTTAGTCTGCCTGAATTGGTTGTTTTACGGATAAATGATAATAAATTTGAAGGAGAAATATTCAATAAAATAAAAGGACTCAAAAAACTGACACATTTGTACTGTGATAATAATTATTTCACAGGAACAATTAACAGCGAAATTCAATTGTTGGCAGATTTAAGATACATTTCAGCTTCAAACAACAGTTTTGAAGGACAATTACCTGAAGGACTATTTAAACCTTATTTAGCTTTTCTAAATCTTAGTCGTAACAAATTTTCTGGTATTATACCTTCGGTAATTGGTAAATCTGTCTATCTTTATGGCCTTGATCTTAGTTTTAACAATTTTAGTGGCACTTTGCCTAAGGAAATTGGAAAATTGCAGGAATTGAGTACTTTATTGCTGAATGATAATAATTTTTCTGGATCAATTCCTAAAGAGATAGAAAAACTACAAAGACTTCAGTATCTGAATTTCAGAAATAATCAGTTTGAAGGTATTATTCCTGAAGAAATAGGGGATATGTACAATTTAATAGATTTTGATGCATCAAATAATAAACTCACCGGACATCTGCCGGCCTCGATTGGAAAACTGCATCGGTTAGTTAACTTAGTCTTAAATCATAATAGATTAACCGGCCGGATTCCAAAAGAAATAAATACAGTATTACTGGACAACATTGAAATAATAAACTTAAAGGACAATAATTTAAGCGGATGTTATCCCGAAGAATTAAAGAGCCTCTGTAAGCCAACACTAGTAAAAATTTTTAATAATAATAAGTTGTTGCCATGGCAGGGAGATTTTTACAAATTTTGTGGCAATACAGATCAGATTGGAGTACCCTGTGATGATAGTGATGAATCAAATGGTACAAATGACATAATCGATTTGAACTGCAATTGTAGTGGAACTTTAAAATCAGGTGAATTAGGAGGTGGTAATATTTATTTCAACAATCCTGTTTATGATGTTTTGAAAATAAATTCTGAAATGGATATTAATCAAATTCAAATATTAGATATCAGCGGAACTGTTTTAAAGAGATATATAGACATAATTAGTCCTTTCTTTGAAGCAGATGTGTCTGATCTGTCCGGTGGTATTTATTTTATAAAAGTAATGATTTCAAATCATGAAAATATTTTCAAATTGATAAAAATCTAATTCATCAACATGAATTGCAGTGAATCAATCATTAAGTCAGTAGTTACAAAATTTATAATCAGAACTATATTTTTACTTTCAAAAGTTTTCCTGATCACTTCCTGTTCTCATTCTCTCAGGCCGGTGTTCCCCGAAAGAATTTCAAGCCTGAGAGGATCTGATTTTTATAAAAAAGCTAGCGGTATGAACTGGATTTCAAGGGATTCACTGGTAGTAAATGAAGTACTGAAGGGCAATATTCCTGATTTTCTTAAACAGTTTGTTCCGGTTCAAATATCCGGTATCATCAATGATAAGTCTATTGAGGCCTGCATTTTTGTTGCTCCTGATTATCTTTCAGTAGGTTTGGATGATGACTGGGCTAGGGTTTGCATCACCCCGATGGCTGCTCAGAAAATTGCTGATTCTTTTCAATGTTTTTTACCTACAAAAAAAATAGTAGATAAAATATTCGAAGCCAGTAAAATAAAACTTAATCCAGTTCCTATGTTTGCTTACCGCGATAGTACTCCTACAATGTGGCATCACCATTTAATCATAGAAGGTATGAGAAAAGGGAGGAAAGGCCTGATTTCAGGTATCAAGAAAGATGTTGTCTTGAGTTATAAAATTTTAGAGTATCCAAAACAAGACAGAGTCGCAATTTATGGATGGCATTATCCTGATGGTTCAATTATTCAGCCTCTTTACACAGGTCATATAAACTGGTATGTCGATTACAGCCATGGCATCAGACTTGTTTATGAATACATTATGATTAATGGTAAGGGAATGCACTATACAGAAATCCTGAATCACGTGATTTACAGACAGTTGATTTGCGATGAACCTGAATGCTTTTTTTTAAGATACAAATATTGAAAACAAAACTATCTTCCTATTTGCACACTGATTTCATCTTTTCTTCAATATAACCCGGAGTAGAAACAATTTTCATAAATTGTCCCATTGTCAGATCAGGGAAAGACAATGCAATACGGAATCTGCCATGTAGCATATAAGCTTTATTGCCAACTACCAGTAATTCATAAGGTAAAAATCCAGTATGTTTAGGACTGCCGATATCGATTTTTGGCATGAATAATTTCTCACCTTCAGCTCCTGTTAATGCGAAACCATACAATGCAATTTTCTCTCCTGCCAATTTTATATCATATACTTTTTTTACATCCGGCACTCCTGTTTTCAGGTTAGCTTCGATTTTGTTAATAGCCTCCTCAAAACTTTTAAACTCTTTTATTTTAATATTATCATCAAAGTAAGGCATACCGACCATATAATGATATTTTTTGAGTTCTGATGCATCAATTCCTTTTGCCGAACCAAATTCCTTAAATTTTTCATTGCTGAAATCTGCAAGCGATGTCTTTAACTTTGAAGAAAACTTGCTATAATATGGTGCTGCGATATCCCATTTGTCAGTAAAATAAGCTCTTCCCCAATATTCAGGATTAGTATATGAAACCATCACTTTACCATTTTCAACTGTCAATGCTACTCTTAATGCAAGTGCAAAACCTTTGAAACCACCAGCTTTTTTTACTGCAGCAATCAGGTCATCACTGGTAATTGCAATAATAGTTCTGTCTTTATCAGCGATGGGCTTATAAGTTCCTTCTACTGAAAAACCGTTTGCTTTTAATTTTTCAATAATTGATTTTTCTACAGCATCTATTGTAGAAGCCGAGGAACCTGCTAAGATATAAGGTTTTAATTTCTGTCCGAAAGCATTGAATAAGAACAATGAACTTATGACAATTAATATTATTTTTTTCATGATATTATATTTTTGCCAAATATAATTTTATATATACTCTTTTCGTAGAAATATTTGCTGAACAATGCTTATTTAGAGACTCACTAAACAATTCCAGTAAAGATTGAAAAATGTGGAAGAATACTCAGTTTGCCGATAAAATTAGTGCGGCTGCTTCAAATACTTCTCTTGATTTTATCAGATCCGAAGCTAATGTATGGATTGAAATTAAATCCTGGCCATGAACAGAGTATTTTTTAGAAATTTCTCTGATTGTGTCTTCATCAGGCAATTTATTTAATCCTGCAATTGCAGCTATTTCATTGCCCGTGAGAATTTTACTTTTTTTAATCTCTTCAGGCAGATTATCATATCCAAGAGGTATCATGGACCTGCTTTGACTGATGCTGAAAATATTTTCTTTGTTCAATTTTAAATAATTGGTCCTGCCAAGTCTGCCAATGAGCCCAAGTGCTATCGGATCAATCCTGTTTTCTTCATTCATTATCGCTTCATCATAAGAGATACTGATCACATTGCAGATCACCAGTGATGTTCTGTTAGGTTCAGAGCCAAAATCTAATATCTGCTCTGTTTTGCACTCAAATCTGACCGGTGATTCAAGTATTCCATATGGTTTAATGTTGACAGATGGAACTTCCGTGAAGCCGCATTTTGTAAATTCATCAATTTCAGGTGGAAAATCTACTCCTGCCAATGCCATTTGATAGCTGATTCCAAAGCTGACCATGTTTATGACACATTCACCATTTTCCTTTATATTTGTTAAAGTATCTTTTAATGAACCATCTTTTCTGTCACTTACAGAAAAACCAAGGATTGGAGGTTCTGAACTGATAGCATTGAAATAGCTGAATGGTGCCAGGTTTTTAATTCCTTTATTGCTTATCGTACTGACCAGAGCTATCGGCCGGGGTATAATAGAACCAAGCATTAACTGATGCAGATCTCGCGATGAGATACTGTTGGGATAGATTAATTTCATCAGTTTATTTATCCTGGTAATTTATACCTTAGGGATATTATCAAAATTCTGTGAATAAATCCACAACATCAATAAAACCAGAAAGAATGCATATACAAGTGCCCAGGCCAAAAATTCATAGCCGATTCCATAGTCTCTGTTTTGCTTTGCCATTTTTTATATTTTTTTACAAAATTATACTTTAGCTTTCTTTTTTCAAAGTATAATCAGATTTTTCTGCATTTTTCTTCCAGCCAGGATTTTTCTTCTTCATTCAAAAAAGCTGACAATGAACCATAAACTTTTTGATGATACTCGTTGATGAGCATAACATCAAACTGAGTAAGAGCTTTGAAATCAATCAATTTTTTCTCATAAGGAAACAAAGTAATATCTTCATGAGTCAGAAATTTACCGTGTTCAGTTTCAAATGCCTCTACAGCAAGTATCAGGTTCTCTATCCTGATCCCATATTCTCCTTCTTTATAATATCCCGGTTCATTTGAAGTGAGCATGCCTTCTTTAATGGCAATTTTAGCCCGCGGAGCCAGAAAGTTGGTTATTCCCTGTGGCCCTTCATGAACATTCAGATAAAAACCCACACCATGGCCTGTACCGTGATAAAAACTGACACCATTTGCCCACAAAAACTGCCTTGCAAGAACATCGATCTGAAAACCTATTATACCTACTGGAAATTTCATATTTTTTACTGCAAGATGTCCTTTTAGCACAGCTGTATATAGTCGTATTTGTTCTGCAGTAGGGTCACCAATATATGTAGTTCTTGTTATATCGGTTGTTCCATTTAGATATTGACCACCACTATCTATTAGTAGCATTCCTTCACCTTGTATCAGTGAACTATTTTCAGATGTCGGGCTGTAATGAATTATTGCTCCATTTTCTTTAAATCCAACTATAGGTTCAAAACTTTCACTTCTGTATTCAGGATGGATTGATCTGAAATGAGCTATTTTTTCTGCTGCTTCGAATTCGCTTACCGGTCTGTTTTTAAGTTCATTTTCGAGCCAGATATAAAACTTTACCAGTGAAACTCCATCCTGTCTATGAGCCTGTTTCAGGTTTTCGATCTCTACGGAATTTTTTATGGTTTTTATATTATTTATAAGGTCTTCCCCTTCTGTAATTTTTCCTGAAATACTGTTGTATAAATTAAAATTGCAATAAGATGGATCTGTATAAATGGATTTTCCTGAATCAGACAGATAATTGTATATTTCCGAATAATCCAATAAAATTATTCCTGACTCATCCAGATCGACTTTTAAATCGTAATTTACTTTTTCTTTATCTACAAATAATAAAAAATCATTTTCTCTTAAAATCCCAAACGAATAAAAAACCGGATTAAAATCGATATCATTTCCACGCAAATTTAATAACCATGCAATGGAGTCAAGAGCAGGAATAAGATATTCTTCTACATTCAAATTTTTCATCAATGACCGAACTTCTTCCATTTTTTCCAGCCTTGTTTTTCCTGCATATTCGGGAGAATGATCGGCAATTTTATTTTTTGGCAATGAGGGTCTGTCATACCATATTTTTTCAGTCAGGTTTTTATCAGTTATCAGCTTTATTCCTTTACCATTAAATTTTTCTTTTAATTCTTTGATTTCTGCAAGTGCAAAGACATTGCCATTGCAACCAACAACAGCACCAGGAGTTAGATTGTCGATTATAAACTCTATCATACCAGGATTTGCCCTGTCGATGATCTTATGGAGTTCAAATTCAGAGTCCTTAAACTGAGCTTCTGCCTGAATGAAATACCTTGAATCCGTCCACATTCCTGCATGATCATGAAAAACAACTACAGTACCGGCAGAGCCGTTGAATCCTGAAATCCATTCCCTATCTTTAAAATGATCAGCAACATATTCGCTCTGATGAGGGTCACCTGAAGGAATAATATAGGCATCAATTCCTGAAGTCTTCATCTCATTCCTTAAATCTTGTATTCTACTATTTGTATCCATTTTAGGTATTTTATTTGATGCAAATGTAAGGTTTAAAAAGTTAAATTCAGTTGAAAAATTTTTAAATGTTACAATAATTCAAAAACATTTTTTGAAATTCAAATTTATTTACACTACCTTTGCACTCTCTTATTTTTGAAATATTGATTGCCGCAGTGGTGAAACTGGTAGACACGCACGTTTCAGGGGCGTGTGGCAGTAATGCTGTGCGGGTTCGACTCCCGCCTGCGGCACTTTTTAAGTTTTGAGTTAAATGATTATTGATTTATTGAATTTAATTATTTGTGCATTCTGTAAATTAATGTCTCAACAATATTGATTTCCATCTGTTTTATTATTGGTTTTATAAATGATTTACCGGAAAAAATCCAGGATGTTATTCAACAACTAAATAGCTTAATATGTCTTAACTATTATTTATAGTATTAAAGGAATCAAAAAGATTAAAAGATTTCAAGATTCAATCATTCACAAAATCAATCATTAAATAACTCAAAAACTCATTCATTCAATCATTAAAAATATGGAAAATAAATTCGACATCATAGTTTTAGGAAGCGGTCCGGGAGGATATGTTGCTGCCATCAGAGCATCTCAATTAGGATTCAAAGTAGCAGTAGTAGAACGTGAATCATTGGGAGGAATCTGTCTCAACTGGGGTTGCATTCCGACCAAAGCGCTGCTGAAAAGTGCACAGGTTTACAATTATATTAAGCATTCACAGGATTATGGTATAAATGTTGCTGATTATGGCTTTGATTTTGAAGTAGTTATTAACAGGAGTAGGGGAGTTGCAGACAAAATGAGCAAAGGAATTGAATATTTGTTCAGGAAAAACAAAATTACCGTTTTGAAAGGCAATGGTAAACTTAGAAAAAATAAAGCAGTACTGGTAGAGGAAGAAAATGGCACAAATGAATATTTTGCCGACCATATCATTATAGCCACCGGTGCAAGAGCCAAACAATTGCCAAATCTTAAAATTGATGACAAGTATATTATAGGTTACCGAAAAGCCATGAGTCTGGAAAAGATACCTCAGAGTATGCTTGTTGTCGGAGGAGGTGCTATTGGAGTTGAATTTGCTTATTTCTATGCTTCAATGGGAGTAGAAGTGACACTGGCTGAATTTTTAAAACAGGGACTCCTGCCAAGAGAGGACAGTGAAGTCAGTAAAGTCCTTACAAGATCTTTTAAAAAAGAAAACATCAAAGTAAAAGCTTCAACATCGGTTGAAAAAGTCGAATTGGCCGAGGGTAAATGCAAGGTGAGCCTGAAAAATGTGGAGAATGACAAAACTGAAGAAATTACTGTCGATATAGTCCTGTCAGCAGTAGGAATCAGTCCAAATACAGAGAATATAGGACTTGAGGAGCTTGGTATTAAAACAGCAAACGGATTTATCGAAGTCGATGATTATTACAGAACTAATATTGATGGTATTTATGCAATCGGAGATGTGATACCTACTCCCGCTCTGGCTCATGTTGCCAGTGCAGAAGGCATCTGCTGTGTTGAGAAAATTGCTGGTCATCACCCCGAAAATATTGACTATAATAATATCCCTTCCAATATATATTGTTCTCCTGAAGTTGCTTCTGTAGGCCTCACAGAGGAAAAAGCCAAAGAACAGTTCGGTGAGATCAAAGTTGGCAGATTCCCTTTTACCGCATCAGGCAAAGCTACCGCATCGGGTGATAATGAGGGATTTGTAAAACTTATCTTCGAAGCTAAATACGGGGAACTGGTCGGAGCTCACTTTATAGGTCAGAATGTGACAGAAATGATTGCTGAAATGGTGGTTTTCAAAAAACTTGAAGGAACTGCCCAGGAACTGATAAAATCAATACATCCTCATCCTACCATCAGTGAATCCATTATGGAAGCTGCTGCAGCCGCTTATGATGAGGTGATACATTTGTAGGGAGTTAAAAGTGAAAAGTTAAAAGTGAAGAGTGAAAAGTTGTCAGTCGGCAGTCATCAGTCAGCAGTAAAAGTTAAGAGTGAATAGTGAAGAATGAAATATGAAAAATTTTTGCGTCTTTGCGCCTTTGCCTGAAATTATGCAAATTAATAAAAGTGAAAAGGAAGAATTTCGACTGAAGACAGCTGCTAATCTAGAAACTGACATCTGTTAACTGAAAAAAAAGAGCTTGTTTCCCCTTTTGTGGTTTGGGGTAGCCTTGCGAAATAGTAAACTTACTAAGTTTAAAACTATGTAAGTTTATTGATCACCACCGGGATAATTGCTGAAATTCAAACAAGTATAAAATACGTTTTCAATAGTTGCGTTATTGAATTGATAATACCTTTTTTTCCTAAAAGTAAAAATGCAATAATGTTGAGATTCAAAACTATTTTATTTTTTATATTTTTGACAAAAGTATTATTCAGTCAAAGTGAATTTGAACAACTTGAAGTACAATTGGCAAGATATAATGATTGGCTTGTCAATTCAGACAAGCTTGAACATAGGAAATATGCTTTGGAAAAATTCAATGATATTTTTCTTGAAACACTTTCTTCTAAAAATTCTTTCGATTATCCATTTGATTCACTTAAGTGGGTATCGAAAATTATGCCTGCTGATTCCACATTCAGGATCTTTTCCTGGCAACTGATGAAATCCCCCACAGAATTCGATTATTATGGAGTGATTCAGACAAAGGATAATGTATTTTTCCTGAAAGATAACAAATGGCAGAATTATGACATTGATTATGAAGTATTTACACCTTCAAATTGGTATGGACAGATATATTACAATTTACATCAGACTACGGTGAATGATAAACCTGAATATTTGGTTTTTGGACTTAAAATATTGCCGGATAAAATCAAGATCAAAAGTGTGGAATCTATATATTTTGAAAATGGAATTCCAAAATTTGGTAAAGGCATTTTCGAAGACACATTAAATAAAAAACTATTTAAAAACCGTGTGGTTTTGTTAACAAGCGTAGAATCTAATTCCAGACTTGTATTTGAAAATGAGCTTAATATGATCATTTTTGATCACACTATATCAGTGCCTTCAAGCAGGGAACCAAATGCAAGTAGATTAATTGTAGCTGATGGCACATATCACGGATATAAATTGAAAAATGATAAGTGGTTTTTCATCGATAATGTCTTTCCTCAAAAGTACGATGAACCTCCGATGCTAAATCCTGAAAAAGAAATTAACAAAGAAAGGAGAAAAAAGGAGGAAATAATTAAGTAATTAGCAAATTAGCATATTAGCAAATTAGCAAATTTGAAAATAAAGTTTAGAGGAATTAGGAAGTTCATAGAGGTTAGGAAGTTTACAGGAGTTTAGTTTAATAAGAATTAATTATGATTATTCAGGCCCCACAGATTGTTTTCTTCATTCTTTATTTTTCTCCCTAAAAAACAGGATCATTATCCATTTTCAATTATCTATTTCAATTGTCCATTTTCAATTATCCATTTTCAATTGTCCATTTTCAATTGTCCATTTTCAAATTTTCAAATTAGCACATTGGCACATTGGCAAATTACCAAACCAGCAACTGATCTTTTACCTTGATTTTAAGCTCATTCTGCTCTGATTCTTCCACATGTCCGATTATTTTTGCATCCACTCCATAAGATTTAGAAATACCGATAATTTCTTCAGCATATTTTTCATCGGTATATAGTTCCATCCTGTGTCCCATATTGAACACCTCATACATTTCTCTGAGGCTTGCATTGCTCTCCTCCTGAATCAATTTAAAAAGAACAGGAATTTCGAACAGATTATCCTTGGTTATGCATTTATTTTTTACAAATTTCATAACTTTTGTCTGACCCCCTCCTGTACAATGAATCAGTCCATCAATATTTTTTCTATGGGTTTTAAAAATTTCCTTAAGGACGGGCAAATAGGTGCGGGTTGGTGAAAGAACAAATTTTCCAAGATCGAATTTAGTATTATCGATTTCGATTTTTTCTGTAAGTAATTTTGATCCTGAATAAATAAAATTGATATCTGTCTCTGGAGCATAACTTTCAGGATATTTGTATCTGTAAATATCCGAAAAAATGTCGTGTCTGGCTGAGGTCAGGCCATTGCTTCCCATCCCGGAATTGTGGTTGTCTTCATATACTGACTGACCGTATGAACTAAATCCTATAATTATATTTTTGTTCTTTATATTATTGATTATCAATTCATCTTTTTGCAAACGGGAAAAAGCTGTTATGCCAACATCAACTGTCCGGACTATATCACCGACATCGGCCGTCTCTCCACCTGCCAGATGAAGGGTGATACCATAATTTTTCATTTTTTCGATGAAATGTTGAGTTGCATTTATCAAAACTGAAATGACTTCAGCAGGAATTAAATGCTTGTTTCTGCCTATTGTCGATGATAAGATGATATTATCAGTACAACCTACACAAGTCATATCATCAATGTTCATGACTATAGCATCCTGTACCACATCATTCCAAACTGACATGTCATCGGTTTCTTTCCAATAGATATATGCAAGTGAGGTTTTTGTACCTGCAGTATCTGCATGCATCACATTTACGTATTCATCAGCTCCTCCGGTATAGTCAGGAAGAATTTTGCAAAATGCAGTTTCATAAAGCCCTTTCCAAAGCGTTGAAATTGATTTGTGAATCTCTGATTTTGATGCAGAGACACCCCTTTTGTCATATAAGTTTTGATTGGACATAATTCAATTTTAAAACCAAAAATATCGAAAAATATCTAGCATTACATCCAATTAACATTAAATTTGATTAAAAAAGTGTTAAAATTTAATAATTATTAGTTTTTTGTCAATTAATTCGTAACTTTATATTCTGGATGATTTTGTTCAGAATGAAAACATATGAAGTAAAGCTGGAATTTAATTTTTAATATTTAAACCCGAGCACAATGAAATTGCCATTATTTGCCCTAATCATGATATCATTTGGCTGTTTTTCGTGTAAGTCACAACAGCAAGGCTATGACGATTATAAGGGAAAAAAGATAACTGTCGGTAGTGGTGGAGGATTTACTGGTGCTTTTGATGAGTTTGCAGTACTCGAAAATGGCAAGGTGTTTCATTTCAATTCACTTTCAAAGCAAAGGGTCATGCTTGGAAAACTTGATAAAAATATCACTGATCAGGTTTTTGCAAACTACAAATTATTAAATATTTCTGAAAAGAAAATCAATGCACCTGGCAATATGAGTTATTTCGTTCAGTTTGAAGATGGAAATGTAAGACTGAAATCGGTCTGGTCAGATCTCAACAGTACCGATCAGCAACTGCTATTGTTCTACAGATTTGTTATGAATTATATCCCCCGAAAGGATAAATCATAAATTAGCTTTCAGATTCTATTTATTTCAATATGAAATTTTTATAAAATGAAAAAATTAATTATTTCACTGATTTTTATAACTATACTGACCCAGGTATTTGGGCAGAACAGGCAAAATTCAAGAGTTAAAGGATTTGAAAGCAATTATAATAATCAATCACCTGAACTAATTGATGTTGACCCTGGAAATATTAAGGATCTTAATGGTGATTTTATCACTGAGGTTAAGGAAGAAAATCAGTTCAAAATTGATAATTTTAATAATTCGAGGCTTGAATTATCCGGAGGTTTCACAGATATTATTCCTGTCCGGTATGATGAAAGAGAATTGCCTCTAGCTATCTATATCAAAAAGGACAGAGCAAATGATGGAGCAGACCAGAGTGTGAAGGACAGAGCATATAATATACTCGGCAACAGTCATGTAAAAAATATGATGCGAATAGTTAATGAACGCGACTTTGTAATAGAAAGTGCAGTTACCGATGAACTCGGTATCACACACATAAAAATGAATCAGATGTTCAGGAAAAGACTTATATTTGGAGGTCAGATTTATCTGCATATTTACAATAATATTGATTATAATTTTATTAACGGAAAATGGTTCAGTGATCCGTCTTTCTCTATTGAGCAGAGAAGTGAAAAGAAAGACAAAAACAGGTATGATTTTTTGCTAAAATCTTCCGGGATTGAGGAGATAATCAGAAATGATCTGGAGTCTGGCGATATTCATATGAGAGAGGACCATGGAGTTGCCAAACTCATCCAATCAGAAGAAGAAATAACCATCGAGGAAATGTATTTACCTGATGAAGTCAGCGGTGATTTCAAACCTGTGTATGTTGCCAAAGTTGCCCCAAATTCCATGCACAGATATAAATACCTGATAGATGCTCAGGCAGGTGAAATTATAAGAAAGCAGACCGAACATTGCAGCCTGATTCCTGAAGGCCGTATGCTATCACCTCTGGGAGGTGTAAAAACTACTGCAAAGGACCTCACAGGCACAAACAGGGAAATAAATGTATATGAGAAAAATGGTCAGTATTATATGGTCGATATTTCAAGGTCAATGTTCAATGCTTCAAAAAGCTCATTGCCCGATGATCCGGTAGGTGTTATTATCACGCTCGATGCAAAGAATACAAACCCTAACAGTTCAGCTTTTAATAATAGCCTCGATCATGTAAAATCTTCCAATAACAGCTGGAATGCAGGTGCAGTCTCAGCCCATTATAATTCGAGTTTTGCCTATGAATACTATCTCAACAAATTTTCACGAAACTCCATAGATGGGAAAGGCGGTAATGTAATATCTATTATAAATGTTACAGATGAAAACTCACAAAGCATGGATAATGCTTTCTGGGCAGGTACTGCTATGTTCTACGGTAATGGTAAGCAGGTGTTTAAAAGCCCTCTGCAAAAATCGCTTGATGTATCAGGGCATGAACTGACGCATGGTGTTATACAAAATTCAGCCAATCTTGAGTATTATGATGAGCCCGGTGCTGTAAATGAGTCCTATGCTGATGTTTTTGGTGTGATGATGGACAGGGATGACTGGAAGCTTGGCGAAGATGTGGTCAGTACTCAATACTTCCCTACTGGTGCTCTACGTGATATGAGCAACCCACATAACGGAGGAGCGGGTTCAAACGGGTATCAGCCTGCACACTATGATGAAAAATATACCGGTGAGGAAGATAACAGGGGAGTACATATCAATAGCGGTATTCCAAATCTTGCATTTTTTAAATTTGCTTCTGCGGTTGGAAAAGAAAAGGCTGAACAGGTTTACTACAGGGCCCTTGTTCACTATCTCACCAAATCTTCTGACTTTAAAGACCTCAGGGTTGCAATTGAGAATTCAGCAGCCGACCTCTATGGCAATGATGTGAAAAATGCTGCTTCTACTGCATTTGCAGCTGTAGGCATCGGAGGTTCAGGTGGATCAGGATCAAGTCATCAACAGGATCTTAAAACCAATCCGGGAAATGATTATGTGATCTGTACTGATGAGGACTATGGTGCACTCTATCTGCTGGACGGAAATGGAACCCTGTTGAAGAATCCATTGTCAAATACCGATGTGTTGAGTAAACCCAGTATAACTGATGATGGAAAACACGTGGTATTTGTGGGTACTGATAAAAAAATCCACTACATCAAAATGGATTGGCCCTCCGGCAATGGAACTGAGGAGATAATTTCGAATCAAGCTATCTGGAGGACAGCTGCAATATCAAAAGATGGATCTAAAATTGCAGCACTGAAAGATGAAGTAGAGAATAAAGTGCATGTCTGGAGTTACCTGCTTCAGAAATGGCAGGAATTTGAATTATATAATCCTTCAACCGCTCAGGGTGTCGAACTTGGTACAGTTCTTTATGCCGATGTTCTTGAGTTTGACTATTCAGGGGAATGGATCATGTATGACTGTAAGAATTCGTTGAGCTCCGGTGGATTTTTTGATATTGAATATTGGGATATAGGATTTCTGAATGTATGGAATAATAAATCAAAGACATTTACACAGGGCAGGGTTGAAAAACTTTTTTCAGGCTTACCTGATGATGTAAGCATTGGAAACCCTGTATTCTCAAAAAATTCTCCTTATATAATAGGCTTTGACTATAAAAGTTCATCAGAATATTATCTACTTGGTTATAATATTGAGACCGGAGACCTTGGAACCATTTTCAGTAATAATGACTGGAGCTCACCAAGTTACAGCAAAGATGACAGGAAAGTGATCTTCGACTATGATGACGGAACAGCCAATATAGGAATCGTGGATGTAGATAATACAAAAATAAATCAGGTGGTCAACACTGCCAAATATTTCATTGAAGGTGGAAGATGGGGAAGATGGTTCAGCAATGGTGTCAGAAGCCTCACTACTGCAGTATCAGAATTACCTGGCGAAATAGCCACTGAAACGAGTATTTATCCGAATCCTGCTGCTTCACTTATCAATTTCGAATCAAAGGATTTTACAACTCAGGCTTTTGTTACAGTTTTTGATATACTCGGCAATAAACTATATTCCCGAAATCATAATTTCATTGGCGGAAAGGCTACAATCGATGTATCCTTTGCTTTAAATGGCAATTATATTGTTAAAGTAACCGACGGCAAAAAATTGTTTACGGAAAAACTGATGATCCTAAGGAAATAATTCGTATCAGGTTATAATGATCAATTGTTTGTGATGGATGAAAGGTTGAAAGTGTAAAAGGGTAAAAAATCGGTGAAATCAGGAAATCCGTGTAATTCCGAAAGTTTTCGGAAGTGATTCAGACAAAGTACTATTTACGATTTACGAAGTACAATTTTTGATAATTAACCGACAACCGATAAACCGACAACTGACAACCGGATTGAATTACGAATTACGAATTACGAATTCAGATTTACGATTTTTAACTGACTATCTGACAACTGACAACAGGAATGAATTACGAATTACGAATTACGAATTTTGATTTTTAACTGACAACCTACAACCGACTAACCGACAACTGACAACCGGATTGAATTACGAATTACGAATTACGAATTCAGATTTACGATTTTTAACTGACTATCTGACAACTGACAACCGGAATGAATTACGAATTACGAATTACGAATTACGAATTTTGATTTTTAACTGACAACCGACAACCGACTAACCGACAACTGACTAACCGACAACTGACTAACCGACAACCGACAACTGAATTAATTCTCCATCCCCTACGGGCAAGCTATATGGACAAGTCCTACAATAATAAATTCATTTGTTTTTCCTGGGGAAAGTGCCCGGAGCGGGACTCGAACCCGCACGCACTGAGTACACATGGCCCTCAACCATGCCTGTCTACCAATTTCAGCACCCGGGCTTAAAGGAACTTTTACCCTTTGTTTATAAAAGGGAATGCAAAGATAATATTTTTTTTAAAATAAAAAAACAATATGTTCAAAGTTTACTGATGTTATTAAAAATATTACCATCAAACAGCTACATCATTGAATCTGGTAATCAGAACTCAAAACTCAGAGTATTCTGCAGAGCATGTGTATTTTTTGGTATTGTTTCAGCGGGTGCAGAGTCAAAAGTAAAAATATACGACAATTTGTAAGCAAGGTGCCTGCTGATTCTGATTTTCATGTCAGTGTGGGATGCAAACCTGAGGTCAGAAAAATCACTGAATTTTGGCTGGTAATAACTGGTATTGATAAGGCTGAAATTATCTCTTAGTTTCCATGTGAATGAAAGATAGGAGCTTAATCTGTGATCTTTATTTGTAAGATCTGGTTTAACAACATTTTCATATTCATACATATAAAGCAGAGCAGAATACAGTACAAATGAATTGGTTCTGAGTATTTTAAAACGGGGACCTGCCCCCGTTAGCCATCTTAGTTTAATATTCAGAGGATTATTGTACTGGATCTGTGTGAAAACCTCAGCTGTCATCCGTGGATTTAATTTATAATTATATCTCAGGTGCTGGTAACCTGCATCAGCATAACTGGAAGAGCCCGATTTTGCAAGGCTGTAATTGGTGAGCCAAAGGTACAGGCTTTTTTGTGTCTTGAACTGTATATGTACCCTTGATGATGCAGTCATCAGCTCTTTTGTGTTTTTCAGATACTGAAATGACATCTCCATTGTACCAGCCCATCCGGTAGTATCGGTTTTGATCCTGTCCTGTTCAATGTTCAGTATCTGCGAATAAATTCCCACCGATAAAAGCATAACCACATTTATTAAAAAAAATCTTTTCATTATCTTATGTTTTAGTGCAAAGTTAATAGTAAAAAAGAACCAATTAGCATTTACGAATTACGAATTACGATTTTTGATTTATAACCGACAACCTAAACGAATTACGAATTACGAATTACGAATTACAATTTTGATTATTAACTGACTAACTGACAACCGAAACGAGTTACGAATTACAAGTTACGAATTACAATTTTAGATTTTTAACCGACAACCGACAAACCCACAACTGACAACCGACAAACCAACAAAACACAGCTCAGATCTCTAATACCGACATGAAATTGAAAATAGTACTGACATTTGCAGTCAGCACAAATCCGATTTAAGAACCCCAATTCCCCCAATTTCAGTCGGCATTATATATTAAATGCTGACCGAAGTGCCTGTACTGACCAAAGTGTCAGTGTCAGTGCCAAATTATTGGAATATTATATAAATGAATTTGGTATAACTCAAATCAACTTCTTCCATATTTGCTACCATCAACAAACAGGTTTTTTACCTTTAGACTGTTGATGACAACACCAACAGTGGCACACTCCAACCATCCTACCCTAAAAAAATAGAGGGCTGCCATCCGACAACCCCCTTGAATCACTTCTATAAAATTTCTTTAATAATTAACAATTCGTAATTAGTAATTCGTAATTTCTAATTCGTAATTGTATTTTCATCTATTTGTTAATCACTACTCTTTGTGTAATGATCTGTCCATCTTGTTCTATAAGCAATGTGTAGATACCATTTGTCAGATCGGTGGCATTGAGATATTCTGCATTTGTGCCTGCTTTAGAATTCACATTTTGAGAATGAACTCTCATGCCAAGGGAATTGACAAGTATCAGCCTGCTTTCTCCATCCGAAGCTGCATTGAAAGTAACTGTAAAGTCACCCCTGTTTGGATTAGGAGATACTGAATAGAGTTTGAATGTCCTGTCATTCCTTTCAATAAAGATTGACTCTGATACCTGGAATCTTCCGTCTCTGTCTATTGATTTGAGTCTGTAATAAGCTTTGCTGTAAGGCTGATCATCAATGGCTTTGTAGCTGCTGGTGATTCTGCTGTCTCCTGCTGATTCCACTTCAGCCACATCTTCCCATTTTTTGCTGTCAATTGATCTTTCTACAATAAATTTATCAGTGTTGATCTCACTTGCAGTTGTCCATTCAAGAACATTTACATTCTTGTCAGCATAACCTTTGAATGTAAGGAGTTCGATTGGGAGTGCATCTGCCCTTCCTATAAGACCAAAAATTGAAAATCCTGTCATGCCCGAAGCAGAAACGCTATTTAAATTTGTTGGTGCAGTTGCAGTAGCAGGATCTGCCCAGCTGCCTGCATCAGGTCTTTTGGCAAGTCTGATATTGGCCAGGTCTGTTATAGTTGTTACACCATCCGACTTTGTGAAATCACTTGCATCGACAGTAGCTGTGTAAGTACCACCTGAAAGAGTTGTAGGCGTCATTTTCCAGTATCCTGTTGGAGAAGATGTTTCGCAGACAATTCCTCCGTATGACAGAGGAAGACCGCTGACACCCGGTGACATACTTACAAATTCAGCCGCAAGTTTACCTGCAGTAGTTGGGCCAGAGGTAGGATAGTTTATTAGTATAGGCCTGTATTTTGTAGCAGTTCCTATCGGGAAATATCTGTTAGTTCCAGCTCCACCTGTTGCAATCCATCTTTCAAATTTTCCTATGATATAAGATGAAGAAGTTGGAGTAGTTGGAAATAATGAACCATTAGAAGTACCCGAAATACCCAATGTCAAAGTTCCTCCATTTAAATCAATAATCCCATTTGTTAAATACAGATTACTTGATATTGAACCAGTACCTACTCCAGAATAGAATTGAGGAGGCAATATTATTGGAGTACCACTTGTATTATTTATATGAAGATTGGTCATATTAGCAGTAGGAGATGTAAGAAGATTCTGATAAACTCCATTACCAGTAACTGTTTGAATATTGCTTGTAGGTGTAATCAAACTACCTGATCCAGCGCTATAATCGCCAAAACATAAATAGTAACTTGTACTTGGAATGATAAATGTGCCATTATTTACCAAATTTTTTAATATATGGATATCATCACCACTTTCCAAAATACAACCAGATTTAATATCAAGTAAATTTCTGACAATTAATTCCCAAAAAGCTAAAACTTTTCTGGTTCCTGTTCCCCCATTTATTTCAACATCATACCATTTTAATTTTCCACCTGAACCGGGAGAATAATAAAAACCATTAGTTGGACCATTAGCAGTCGAGATTCCATCCCCAAATCTTAATTTACCTCCTGTAAAGTTCACAACTGGTCCTGAATATGAGATTACAGAAGAAGTATTAGTACTTGCAGTTGGATCTATAAAAGTTATAATGCCCCCAGAAATTGTAACTGTAGATGTACTAAGCGCGAGTAGCACTGAGGTAGCAGAACTTGTTCCATTTCCATCAATATTTAAATTTCCACTTGACAAATTGAATGCTGAGGAAGCTCCAAACGTCATAGAACCATTAACATTTAAATTACCACCTGATATGGTTAAAATTCCATTAATTGTGACTACTTTATTTCCACCACCAACAGGCCCCACGGTTAGAGTGTTACTTGGTATGCTTAGTGTTTTTCCAGATATAACTGTAAGGTTCCCATTAAATGAATAATCTGTATTCAGAGTTACATTGTGATTTATATTGATAGCTGATGTTGTACCTTCAGGAGGTACTCCGCAAGCCCATGTAGCTGCATCGTTCCAGTTGCCGTCAGCTTTAGTGTCATACGAATTCAATGCTATAATTGATCTGCTGCCAGCTGGTGCCTGAACTGTAGGTACCTGAGGTGCTCCACCTACAAATACCCCATTGACTTCACCATCCAGTAGATGAGCAGTTGTAGCACCACATTTGACATCATATGCCAGCCAGAAATAATTGGTGGTATTTGAAAGTCCACCGGTGAGAACCTGTGAAGGCATAATTGTAAATGCACCATCACCAAGAATATCAGCTGAACCTACGAGAGTTGTTGTTGTAAATGTTGTTGACGTACCTGTATAATATAATTTTGCTGTGCTGATGTTATTAGTTACCGGCGAAGTGGATCCATTTGTGCTGCAGCCAAATCTGAAAGCACTTAAAGGATTGGAAATTCCATTTACAACGATATCAAGTCTTACTATGTTTGCATTCACCGTACCCGCACCAACACTTGTAGTAATCTGTGATCCGACTGTACAAGATACGAATGTCATGACAGGTGGTTCCATGATGCTGATATCAAAATTCACCCTTCCGGCTGTACCTGCTGCCCATACCCTTAAGTAATATGTTGTACCTACTGTTAAACCTGATAATGTGGCTGAAGCAGTTCCGGTAGATATGGTAACAGCATTTGAACAGTTTGATGCTGTTCCTCCGCAGGAACCATTAAATACTTCAACCCCCATTGAAGACGGCATTGTGCCATAAGCCAGAGCAATATTACACAATCTTGCAATATGTGTTGTCTGGGTAGCGGTAAAATAATACCATACATCATCATCGTTATCAGTGGTTGTGCATGCTGCATTTGGTGTAGACTTAGTCGCAGAAGCTGTTGTTCCATAAGTAGCATTTGGACATCCCGAGGCCTGGTAGGGTTCTACCGTGAGGGGTTCTGAATTTGCACAGTTATCGTTACCCGGGGCAGGAGGGAAAGACTTAACACAGACATCAAAGGTCGATGTTTGTCCCGTTGTAGCTGTCCATGAATAAACCCTGATATAATAGGTTTGGCCGGGAGTAAGACCTGTTACTATAGATGAGTTTGGGTCACTGCATGTATTTGGTACCAGCGTCAAAGTTGGACATGTGCCTGTCCAGACTGAATGGTACAAATCTGTAGTACTTCCTGCCACATTCAAAAGATCGATGCCATGAGATGTTCCAGTTGCAGTGAAACTAAACCAAACATCATCATCTTCTGTGCCTGAACAAGCCGTAGCATCCTGAGGGGAAGCAGTTGCTGAAGCCACTGTTCCTGAAGTAAGACTCAGGCAGGTCAGCGTTGGATTTACAAATACTGTATATGCCCCCTCGCAATTATCATTTGCAGGTGGAGCCGGAGGTGTTTTTACGCATACATCAAAGGTCGTTGTTTGTCCTGTTGTAGATGTGTAAGAATAAACCCTGATGTAGTATATCTGTCCGATTGTAAGACCAGAAACAGTTGAGGTATTTGGGTCGCTGCATGTATTTGGTACCAGGGTCAATGCAGGACATGTGCCTGTCCAGACTGAATGAAACAGGTCTGTTGTGCTTCCTGCCACATTCAATAATTCTATGGAGTGAGATGAAGAAGTCGCTTCAAATTTGAACCAAACATCATCATCTTCTGTTCCCGAACAAGCTGCAGCATCCTGAGGAGATTGTGTTGCCAAATTTACTGTGCCTGCAGTAACACTGGTACATGTCTGTGCAGGATTGACTGTTAAGACATATGCACCCTCGCAATTATCATTAGCAGGTGGAGTTCCGGTTGTGAAACTAAATGCATTGGCACTGCATCCCGTTGCACTAACTCCGGCACACAAATTTTCAGGGACTATGTACCAATAATAAGTGGTTAAAGTTTGTAAATTTGCAGCAGCAGTGATCACTGCTGATGTACCTGTTACAGAACCTAATAATGTTGCTGTTGCAACTGAAGTTCCTAACCAGATCTGATATGAATCAGCGCCAGGAGCAGCTGTCCAGGTAAGTGTTGGTGTAAGACTCACATTAGTTGCTCCGTTAGCCGGAGAAATATTTGTGGTACAATTCGGTGCAGGAGGCGGGCATGAGGTACATGCAACCGTTCTTGTATGGCATGTCGTAGCTGGTGCTGTACATCCTGAAGCAAAAGTCTGAATATAAACAGTGGTCGTTGTAGCTGTGAAATTTATCGTCAAAGGACTTGTAGTTCCAGACACCCATGCTAATGGTGTTGTGCCTAATGTGGTGGAGGTGTATATCCCAATACCATCAGAAGAATCTCCAGACCATGTGTCAATTATTTGGTAAGTATTGCCTATGGTCAGTCCGCTAACAGTGCTATATTCACTCCAATAAGCGCAAGCTGTAATAGATACCACACTACATGTAGTAGTTGGAGCTGTAGCAGTACCATATAACGTTGTTGATGAAAAATTGCACTGGCCTGAAATGTCCAGATGTAAAAACATCAGCATCGAAAAAAAAGAAACTAAAAGTAATAATCTTTTCATAGATCAATGGTTTTAAAAATGTTAAAAAAATAATTATCTGCCTGTCACACATACTGAGATGTGTGTGTTTGTAGTAGTCCTTATCAGAGAATTCGTCTTCAAAAATTATTCCACTAAATCTGATTCATTACTGAAAAAGATCAGGAGAAAAAATTAATTTAAGTTTTTTAGAAAAGCTTATGATTGTCCCCGGTCTGTTTTTCATAAACCTTCCGCACAAATATAGGCATTGTTTTTTAAAAAAAAAATTTTTAACACTTTTTTTTAATGATTAATGATGGTTGAATGGTAGAAAGGTTGAATTACGAATTACGAATTACGAATTACGAATTACGAATTACGAATTACGAATTACGAGTTACGAATTACAAATTACGAGTTACGAAGTACGAATTACGAATTACAAATTACGAATTACGAGTTACGAATTACGAATTACGAATTACGAGTTACGAGTTACGAATTACGAATTACGATTTACGAATTACGATTTTTGATTATTAACAGACTAACCGACAACAGACAACCGAGACGAATTACGATTTTTGATTTACGATTTTTAACTGACTAACTGACAACTGACAACCGAAAAAAATTACGAATTACGAGTTACGAATTACGATTTACGAATTACGATTATTAACCGGCAACTGCAAAACTGACAACTGATAACTGACTAACCGACAACTGACAATCGACAAACCGAAACAATTCTCCATTTCTGTCTGAACTATGATTTATAAGATTTTAGGATTGAAGGATTTTAATTATCCATTATCCAATCTCCATTGTCAATTTTCCATTATCAATTCTCCATTATCAATTATCAATTCTCCATTATCAATTATCAATTATCCATTATCAATTCTCAATTCTCAAACGCATTCAGCCCTGTTATGTCCTGGCCGGTTATCAGGAGATGAACATCGTGAGTGCCTTCGTAGGTGATCACGGATTCGAGATTCATCATGTGTCTCATCATTGGGAATTCCCCTGTAATGCCCATTGCTCCGAGGATCTGTCTTGATTCGCGGGCTATGTTCAGTGCAATTGACACATTGTTTCTCTTGGCCATGGATATGTGCTGGGCAGTGGCTTTTCCTTCATTCAGCAGTGTTCCAACCCTCCAGGCGAGCAATTGAGCTTTGACTATTTCGGTGATCATTTCGGCAAGTTTTTTCTGTTGAAGCTGAAAGTGTCCGATGGGTTTGCCAAACTGAATCCTTTCGAGTGAGTATCTGAGGGCAGTATCATAACAGTCGAGTGCAGCTCCTACAGCCCCCCATGCAATACCATACCGGGCCTTGTTGAGGCATGACAATGGTCCCCTCAGTCCTGTAACACCGGGCAGAATATTTTCCTTTGGAACTCTCACATCTTCAAATATCATCTCTCCTGTGGCAGAAGTTCTTAGCGACCATTTGTTGTGTATCTCAGGAGCTGTGTATCCTTTCATTCCTTTTTCGACTATAAGGCCCCTCACCTTTCCTTCACTGTCCTTTGCCCATACAACCCCTATATCAGCGAGGGGTGAATTGGTGATCCACATTTTCGCACCATTGAGTATGTATGAATCTCCCTCTTCGACTATATTTGTTACCATTCCTCCGGGATTGGACCCAAAGTCAGGCTCAGTAAGGCCAAAACATCCGATCCATTCTCCTGATGCCAGCTTTGGAAGATATTTTCTTCTTTGTTCTTCACTGCCATATTTGTAGATTGGAAACATTACAAGGGAGGTCTGAACTGATGCCATAGACCTTACTCCTGAGTCAGCCCTTTCGAGTTCCTGCATGATGACTCCGTAGCCAATTTCATCCATCCCTCCACCGCCGTATTCTGCTGGAATATTTGGTCCATAAGCACCTATATCACCCAGACCCCTGAGGATTTTCCATGAGGTTTCGTGTTTTTGTGCCAGATCTTCTATCACGGGGGTGACTTCTTGTTTTACCCAGTCACGGATAGCATCCCTGGCCAGTTTGTTTTCATCTGTTAACAATTCATCCATCAATAAATAGTCGTGATGACGGTAAAGGTCAATTTTTGCCATATCTTTATGTTTTCAAAGTTGCAAATGTATATAATTCATTTTAAAGGACAATATATTTTGGAAAATTATAAAAATTGAAAACCTGGATGATAATATTTTTTGATGCGTGGATAGGGTAGGGAGTGATGAAGTACGAATTATGAATTACGAATTATGAATTACGAATTACGAATTACGAATTACGATTTTTGAATTACGATTTTTACCTGACTAACTGACAATTGATAACCGACTAACCGACAACTGGCAACCGACAACCGGAATAAATTACGAATTACGAATTACGAATTACGAATTACGAATTACGAATTATGATTTTTGATTATTACTGACTAACTGACAACTGACAACCGGAATAAATTATGAATTACGAATTACGAATTACGATTTTTGATAATTAACTGACTAACTGACAACTGACAACTGAATTAATTCTCCATTTCTCCATTCTCAATCCATACGGACAAGTTTCTCCATTCTCAATTTTAATTAATTCATTCGGTTAATGATTTTGCGTTTGACTTTCAGGATCCTGCGCAGGACATCGGCAGTTCTGGTGACCTCAGACGGTGTATTGTAAAATGCAAATGAAGCGCGAACAGCACCGGGTAGCATAAGCATGTCTTTGAAAAGCCCGAGTTTCATCATTCCGGTACGAAGTTCGTGTACAAGATCAGGAGCTCCGAGTTTTTGTGATACGTATATATGTGCACAAAAGCAACCATCACGAACACTGATGCCGTATTTATCAAGTTCACAAGCTATCCTTTCATGATCCATACCGAGAGTACTGGTAGTAAATGTTACAACGGGACCTCTTTTGGATATCTCCTGTGGTCCCAATACTTTTATCTGCGGAATGGACAACAGTTCAGTGAAAAACATCTGTCCAAGAGCAGAATCATGTGCACAGATCTTTTCCATACCAATCTCTCTGAGATAATCTATCGCAAATCCCCATTCTATTACTCCTTCTATATCCTGTGTGCCCGGCTCAAACCTGGCATGTCCGTCGCAGTAAGCTGTAATGTGATGTGCTACAAGTTTTACAGCACTTCCACCACTTACAGTATTAGGTATAAAACGTTCTTTGCTTTTGTTTATAAAAATAGCCCCAACACCTGTTGGACCATACATTTTATGCGCTGAAATGCCAGCAAAATCAACATCCAATTCATCAAGATCAACCTGTAAATGTCCTGCTGATTGAGCCATATCAAGGTAGATATATCCTCTGTCGCCTATAATTTTCCTTGCCTCTGCTACAGGATTGATAATGCCAGTTACATTAGATGCATGTACTAAATTTAATAATATTTTGCCTTTTCTGTGTTTATTTATCACTTCCGACAGAATTTCAAGGTCAATCTGCCCCGTGGATACATTTTCAGGTATATACTCAATTTTTACACCGTGTTTATGTGCTAGATTTCTGCAAGTCACAATTTGTGAATTGTGCTCCATATTGGTCAGAACCAGGAGATCATCTTTTTCGAAAGGAAAGCGGGTAGCAATCCAGTTGGAAGAATCTGTAGTTCCGGAGGTGAAGCATAAAATATAATTGCCTGCATTGAAGAAATCGGAAAGTTTTAGCCGCGATTCCTCGAAATCCTGGTCAGCTGTCCTTGCTTCCTGTGAATTTTTGGAGTGATTGCTCCCTCTGATGGTATTGGACCGGTACTCATGCATAATATTTTTTACTGACTGTGGTTCCTGTGAGGTGGCAGTGGAATCAAGATATATCCTTCTTTTGGTCTCAAATAATGGAAAATCTTTTGCCCTTATGTCATTCACATTTGGCAATAAAAATAATTGGTGATCTGAAATACTTTCAATCATAAAAATACTTTGGTTAAATATACCTACTGTGGGTCATAATGTTATAATCCCCAAAATTCGATATGCCTGCAAATATAATATATTATAATTATTATTAATATTTAATTTGTGATATTTGTAGTAAATTATACATAATATAAATAAAGTAAGGGTGAAGGGTGATGGTTGAAAGGTGAGAGGGTGAAATAATAAAATGGTGAAAGGGTAAAAAAATCGGTGTTAGCCGGAAATCCGTGTAATCTGTGGTTCAGACAATAATTACGAATTACGAATTACGAATTACAAATTACGAATTACGATTTTTGATTATCGACTGACAAACTGACAACTGACAACCGACAACTGACAACCGAAACTAATTACGAATTACAAATTACGATTTTTGAATTAGGGGTTGAAAAGGTTGAAGGTTGAAGGGTTGGAGGGTGGATAAAGACTTAAGTTGTAATTAAAAGCTTTGGATTCCCCTTTAGGGGCCAGGGGCTGTGGTGGAAATATTACGAATTATGATTATTAACCGACAACTGCAAAACGGACAACTGATACAAATTACGATTTACGATTTACGAAGTACGATTTTTAACCGACAACTGACAATTGAAACGAAGTACGAATTAATTGTTAATGATGGATTAATGGTTAAAGGGTGGAATGGTAAAATTGTGAAGGGGTTCAAATCGGTGAAATCAGGAAATCCGTGTAATCTGTGATTCAGACAATAATTACGAGTTACGAATTACGATTTACGATTTACGATTTACGATTTTTGATTTACGATTTTTAACTGACAAACCGACAACTGTCAACTGAAACAATTCTCCTTTGTTGTCTGAACTATGATTTATAAGATTTTAGGATTGCAGGATTTCAATTATCAATTCTCAATTTATTAGCACACGGATGACACTGATTTGATGGATATTCACAGATATATGATATATGATTTTTGATTATTGATTTATAACTGATAAACGGACAACTGTCAACTGAAACAAATTACGAATTACGAGTTACGATTATTAACCGACAACTGCAAAACTGACAACTGACAACTGAAACAAATTATCAATTATCAATTCTCCATTATCAATTATCCATTCCCCATTAATACTGCCAAACCTGTAAATTATTAATTTTGCATTTTAAAAAAGAGAAAAAGATGGAAAATCGTACAAAATCGGGTCAAATACTACTGAATAACATGGAGTTTTATGGGGTGCATGGAGTTCCTGAAGCTGAAAGGAAAATCAAGCAGTTATACATTGTTAGTGTAGCTTTCAGAATCGATTTTGAGGAAGCAGCTGCAAATGACGACCTGAGTAAAACTGTAAATTATTCAGAGGTATATCAGATCTGTAAAAAATTAATGAAAAATGAATTCAGACTGATAGAGACCTTAGCTTTCAATATAGCTCATGCAATTAAAAAAATATTTCCATTTGTCATAGATATAGAGGTTACAGTGAAAAAACCGCAGGTTCAAATGAAAGCAAAGCTGGATTATGTACAGGTTAAATACTTCATTTAATTAATTTCTTCGTAGTCGGTATAATTGACGTTGTTATCCCTGCTATCCTGCTTAGTTTGATCCCCGTTGCCGGGAGGATTTAATTTTTTAGGGCTGATGAAAATTTTATATGCAAGATAAGCAATAACAATATATAAAAATAGTTTAAACATTGCGATTCAGTTGTTGATTTTTGTATATGAGATCGGTTTTAAAAAAAATTATATGCAAATATAAACACCAAATTGCAACCTGCAATGATATATTTAATTTTTATATAAAAATCGATTATATTTTTAAAGTATTGATATTTATTAATATTTTGATTATTTTTGTCGGTTCAATTAAAATACATGATTTATGACATTTAAAAGAATTACAAATTTCACCGGGATCCTGGTGTTTATAATTAGCTTCATAGTTTACTTTTTCTCTGTCGAGCGCACAGGTAGTTTGTGGGATTGTGGTGAATTCATACTTGGTGCATATAAAATGCAGGTAGTACACCCACCAGGAGCTTCATTATTTATTCTCATAGGGAGTTTGTTTGCCAATTTTGCCGATATGTTATCGGATAATCCATCAGACGTTGCATTTGCAGTAAATCTTATGTCAGGACTATTTTCTGCATTTACTGCTATGTTGATGGCATGGACTACTATGATACTTGGTAAAATGATATTTGCCGGTAGAACTGAAAAACTTTCAAATTCTGAGATAATAAGCCTGGCAGGAGCAGGTCTCGTTGCTGGTTTGACTTCAGCATTTGCAGTATCTATCTGGTTTTCAGCTGTTGAAGGGGAGGTTTATTCCATGTCAACATTTTTCACAGCCCTTACTATCTGGGCATCATTTAAATGGTACAGTTTGCCTGATTCACCTGATAGTGATAGATGGCTGCTATTTGCCGTTTTTGCAATTGCACTGTCAACTGGAGTTCACTTGTTAAGTGTTCTTGCATTTCCTGTGATTGCATTTCTGTATTATTATAAAAAGTATAAAAAACACACCTATTCAGGAATATTTGTCAGCCTGATAGTTGGGGTTGTTTTGATAGGGGTTGTGCTCAATATTATCATAGCAGGTATACCAAAACTTTGGACCTGGTATGAGTTGCTTACTGTAAATTCCTTTGGACTCCCTGTTCATTCTGGTCTGTTGCCAACAGTGCTTACTATAGCCGGGATAATATATCTTGGATTTTTTTATGCGAGGAAAATGAATAATTATCTTTTGCATCTATTGAGTATCAGTGCAGTTTTGCTTGTTATAGGATTCTCAACCATTGGCCTTGTCGTTATCAGGGCTAATGCTGATACTCCGATAAATATGAATGTTCCGAGTGATGCTTTCAGACTATTGCCTTACCTGAACAGGGAACAATATGGAGAAAGACCCCTGTTGAGGGGGCCTCACTGGGATGCGCAGCCCGTGGATTATGAAGTGACACCCCGTTATGGAAGAGTTGGGGAAAGATATGAAAAGATAGATGAGAAAATCTCTCCTGTTTATGCAGCCAAAGATAAAATGTTTTTTCCCAGGGTAGGGCACAATGATGGTCAGCATAATGAACTCTATGAAGCATGGGGAGCAAATACCAATAGAAAAAATTCACAGGCTTTTAATATTTCATTTTTTGTCAGATACCAGCTGGGTTGGATGTACTGGAGGTATTTTGCATGGAATTTCATCGGAAAGCAAAATGCACAGCAGGGATATTTTTCCTGGGATGTATCAAAAGGTAACTGGAAATCAGGAGTTAAGTTAATTGATGATGCTCGTCTTTATAAATCTGACTTTATGCCTGATTCGATGAAAAAGGAAAAAGCAAATAATTCATATTATTTCCTTCCTTTTATATTTGGTCTGCTGGGTTTGTTTTTCCATTACCAGAGACGGAAAAAGGATTTTGTTGCATTGATGATGCTTTTCCTTATAACAGGTGTTGGCATTATACTTTATTCAAATCAACCTCCTAATGAACCGCGTGAAAGAGATTACGTGCTCGCCGGCTCCATAATTGTTTTTGCCATTTGGGTTGGGCTGGGAATACCAGCAATCTATAGTTTTTTAATTTCAAAACTGAAAACCAGTGCCAATATCCTTGCTGTTATCACTACATTGGCAGTATTATCAGCACCCCTGCTCATGGGATTTCAGAATTATGATGATATGAGCAGAATGGGCCATTATGGAACACGAGACTATGCTGCAAATTTCCTCAATTCATGTGAACCAAATGCTATAATATTTACCTATGGTGACAACGATACATATCCATTATGGTACGTGCAGGAAGTTGAAGGAATCAGGACTGATGTCAGAGTGGTAAACCTCAGTCTTATAGCTGTTGACTGGTATATAAATAAATTAAGGAATAAAGTCAATGATTCCCCACCAATAAAACTGTCAATACCTGCAGACAGTCTCAGAGGTAATAACAGGAATCAGATGGTGTTTTTCAATCCTGATCCTGCCAAGATCAATGAACCATGGCCTTTGCTAAGCGCTCTTGAATTCATGGCAGGTGATCATCCTATTCAGGGTCAGAGTACATCATTTCCTAGTTTCATCCCTACCAAGAGTATGTTTATTCCTGTAAATAAACAATTAGCCATAAAGAATAAATGGGTCAGTGATACAACAGGTATAGTAAGCAGTATTCCTTTGACATTTGCTGAGGGACAAAATTACCTTACAAAGGATGATATAGCTATTATGGATATTTTAGCCAATAATCTTGACACCAGACCAATTTATTTCTCTGTTACTGTCAGAAACGAGAAACTGATGGGATTGAATGATTATACACGGCTGGAAGGTCTGGGACTCAGGGTAGTACCTGTCAGATCTGAAAGTGCAAGAGGTATGGGTATTTTTGGCAGTGGAAGCGTGGATGCTGAAAAGATCTACAATAATGTTATGACCAAATGGAAATGGGGAGATTTTGATAAAACAGAGACTTTTATAGATGAAAGTTACAGTCCGGAGTTGAGTGCAATGAAGATGATAATGACAAGGGGAGCACAGGAATTTGCAAACAAAGGTGACATGAAAAAAGCTGCTGACTTATCGAAAAAATATTTTGCTGCTTTTCCTCATTTCAATTTTCCGTATGATTATTCTGTTGTACCTTTTATTGAGATACTTCTGAAGTCGGGTGATGAAAAGGATGCCAGGGGACATATCGATATTCTGGCAAATGAAATAGATCAGTATATGCAATTTTTCTATTCACTCGATAAGAAAAAGCTCAATTCATTTGATATTGAAATGCAAAAAACGCAAATGGCACTAAGCAGTTTGATGAGATTATTGCCTGAAATAAAAGATGAGAACTTCAGAAATAAAATTGATAAAAAACTCCGACCATATTCTGAACAGGATAAAAAGCTTTTTAATTAATGGAATTTTGACCCGGTTAAATGCCGGGTCTTTTATTTGAAAAAACTAGCAATGAAAAAAATTTCCATAGGAAGTGACCATGCAGGATTTACCTATAAAAAATCAATAATTGCAAGGTTAAATAAACTAGGATATGAAGTTAAAGATCATGGCCCTTTCAATGACGAAAGTGTCGATTATCCTGATTTTATTCATCCAGTGGCAAAAGATGTTGAAAATGGCTTATCTGTTTACGGGATCATACTGTGCGGATCAGGAAATGGAGCTGCAATGACTGCCAATAAGCATCAGGGGATAAGAGCTGCATTGTGCTGGAAAAAGGAGATTGCCATTCTGGCAAGATTGCATAATGATGCAAATATACTCGCAATTCCTGCAAGATATGTCAGTAAAAAACTGGCATTGGAGATGCTTGAAATTTTCCTTACTACAAGATTTGAAGGAGGGAGGCATATAGGCAGAATAGCTAAGATACCGGTTTGAATTTAATATAAATGATTTTTTTACTTCTTTACCATTCTATCTGTTGTTCACTGATTGCTATCTGAAATGAATTATTTATCAGAATTATTCAATCAAAGAGTCTGACAATTATTACTGATATCAGTCAGTCCCTTTAATGTCATAAGCTTACATTACCCGTGATGAAGGGGAACAAAATATTTATTATCAATTAATGGAAAAATTGAAATTCATTTTTAATTGTTTTTATTTGCAGGAATTAGAAAGAATAAGTAAATTTTGTGTTAAAGCAGAATAAAAAAATCTAATTTCATTTAGATATTTTGCATTTTATATTTTTCTTTTATCTTTGTTGGTTATATGGAAGAATTCGTTGTATCGGCGCGGAAATACAGACCACAGACTTTTAATGAGGTACTAGGGCAGGGTGCAGTTACTGCAACTCTGAAGAACGCCTTGCAAAAAAAGCAAATTGCCCATGCATATTTGTTTACAGGTCCCAGAGGTGTTGGAAAAACTACATGTGCACGTATCCTGGCAAAGGTAATCAATTGTTCTGATCCTGTTGATGGGCATACTGCCTGCGATAAATGTGATTCATGTATGGCATTTAATAATAATGCATCATTCAATATCTTTGAACTCGATGCAGCTTCCAATAACAGTGTTGAGAATATTAGAATCCTGATTGAGGAACAGGTAAGATATTTGCCACAATTGGGAAAGTATAAGGTTTTCATAATTGATGAGGTACATATGCTTTCAAAAGCTGCATTCAATGCTTTTCTGAAAACTCTTGAAGAACCACCAGCTCACATTGTTTTCATATTGGCAACAACAGAAAAACAGAAATTATTGCCCACGATACTTTCACGTTGTCAGATCTACGATTTTAAAATGATCCAGACCGGTGATGTAGTGTTGCAACTGGAGCGCATAAGCAAAAGCGAGAATATAGCCATAGAGAAGGAAGCTATTCATACAATAGCAAAGAAAGCTGACGGAGCCATGAGGGACGCATTGTCGGTATTTGACCGTGTTGTAAGTTCTGCCAGGGATGTAACAATCACTTACAGGCATGTTCTCGATCTTCTGAATCTGCTTGATTATGATTATTATTTCAAAATAACCGACAATATTCTGCAGGGTAAACTTACTTCTGTATATCTGTTGTTTGATCAGATACTCCGCGAGGGTTTTGATCCAAACTTTTTCATTCTTGGTCTTGCTGAACACTACAGAAACCTGCTGGTAGCTAAAGACCCAAGAACTCATGCACTACTTGAGACCGGAGAAGAACTTAAAAACAGGTATCTGAATCAGGCTGAAATAAGCCCCGGTGAATTTTTACTTTCAGCACTTGATATTTTAAATAAATGTGATATTTTTTATGCCAATAGTCAGAATAAAAGATTACATGTTGAAATTGCTCTCAGTAAACTGGTTCATCTGAAAGATGTTTTCGAACTTAGCTACGGAAACTACGAAAAAAAAAAACCTGAACTGAACGCTTCTGATAATTCATCGTCAGGGATAAAACAAAATATTTCAGAAAAAAAAGATGCAGTCTCCGAAGTAAAAACTGTTGAGAAATCAAGCGTGTCTTCAGGTGAGAACAGTTTTGGGAGAGTTGTAAGTGAGCCAGGTATAACTAATGTCCCACCTTCCGGTGTTTTTCCCGGATCAACAGCAAGATTGCCCAGAATAGGTGACCTTATAAATGAAATTGAAAAGGAAGAATTAAATAGGAGAGAGCCAATCAGTTGCGATATTTTATTAGTAGAGAGGGCTATTAATGAAAGGATAGATTCAGTGTCATCTCAGATAGTATTGAATGTTCTGAAGGAATTATGTCCCGAGAAAAATGACGATAATCTCATTATATATGTACCAACATTCCTGGCAAAAGACATACTAAGTGAGGAAAAATCACTTTTCATCAGTATCCGCGATCATCATTTCAATCCATTGATGGATATTGACATAATTGTTGATATCAGCAAATTTCCGGAACACAGGGAGATTGTGCAAAAAAAAATATTAACCGGTAAGGAAAAATATGATCAAATGAATGAAATGAACCCCTTATTGGCTGATTTTGTTAAGAGTTTTGATCTTACAATGGAATAATAAAAGGGGGTTATGCCAGAGAATAAATTTTTATCGACATTTGAAACTCTTGGTCATGTACAAAAATACCAAAAAGGTGAAAGTATATATTCACCGGGTGATGAAGCAAAAGAGATATATTTTGTAAAATCCGGGAGTGTGAAAACAGGGTGCTACATTGAAAATGGAAGGGAAATTACGAAATTTATTTTCAAAGCTGATGATATTTTTGGAGAAAATGCCCTTGTCGGTTTGAAATACAGGAGGGATTCATCTTTTGCAATAGAAGAAACCGAATTGGTGATTATCAGTCTTATTGCTATTTTATCAAAGATCAGGAAGGATGTCCGGATTGCCGGGTTTTTTATGAATTTGTTTGGTGAAAGGAATATTGCTTATGATGAGCGATTGGAGTCGATGGTTTTTAAGGATTCGAAAACCAGAATAATGGATTTTATCATTGACAGTATTGAAAAAAATGGTAAGAAGATAGGTTTTGAGATTGTAGTGAATAAATTCTATACACATCAGGAAATAGCTAACCTGACATCGACTTCCAGACAAACTGTTACTACAGTTCTTAATATATTAAAGAATCAAAATATTATTACATTCGACAGGAGAAGATTGCTGGTTCGGGATTTCGAAAAATTAAAAGAAGGCATTTGTGAATAACCTGAAATGGTTTTCTGTACTTAAATGTAAAAAATAAAAACTCAACATGTATAAAAATATAATCAGACCGGTTTTATTCCTTATTTCTCCGGAAATGATACATGATGTTTCAGTTGTCGTTTTGCTAATTGCAAATAAAATACCATTTTTCAGTTCACTGATGAGAAGGATTTTTTGCGTTACAGACCCCATACTTGAAAAGAAAATTGGAAATATAATATTTAAAAATCCTGTGGGCCTGGCTGCAGGATTTGATAAGAATGCTGAATTTTATAAGCCATTATCGAACTTTGGATTTGGATTTATTGAGATAGGTACAGTTACACCGAAGGGACAACCGGGTAACCCTAAACCAAGAGTTTTCCGGCTAAAGAGAGATAAGGCTCTGATTAACAGGATGGGCTTTAACAATGCAGGTGCAGAACAGATAATAAAGAATTTGGTCAGAAGAAAAGCACATGATATTATTATAGGTGGCAATATAGGCAAGAATAAAATCACTTCTTTGGAGAATGCAACTGAAGATTATCTTTTTTGTTTTGAAAAACTATATCCTTATGTTGATTATTTTGCCATAAATGTTTCATCACCCAATACCCCTGATTTGAGAAAACTGCAGGAAAAAAGCAGGTTGGAGGAATTGTTTGACAGTTTGATAGAACTCAATAATACAAAATCACTTCAAAAGCCAATATTTTTAAAGATTGCTCCCGATCTTAATGATGAACAATTAAAGGATATTGCTGAGTTGGTGAACAAAAAGTCAGGAATAACAGGAGTAATTGCAACTAATACTACTATTTCAAGGGCCGATCTTTCTTATGAGAAAGAATATTTGGAAAGTGTGGGAGAAGGGGGTCTGAGCGGATTGCCTGTCAGGGACATAAGTACAGCTATTATTACAACATTAAGGAGATTATTGGAACAGGATAAAATCATTATTGGGGTAGGTGGAATAATGAGTGAACACGATGCAATGGAAAAATTAAGAGCTGGAGCTGATTTATTGCAGTTATATACAGGTTTTATATATGAGGGACCCTCACTTATAACAAGGATCAATAAAGCTATATTAAAAAGTAAAAATCATTAATAATAACAATTAGCACTGCCTGAATTGGAAAATTGCTAAATTCTGATAGTATTTGAGTTTTTGTACTCAAATATTTAGCCGAACATACTAAAGTTGTATCATTTTGCTGAATATAATGCTGCCTGTTATATATGGTCTCATCATTCATGATCTGGCAAATACAATAGCCTTGCCAAACCGGAAATTATCAGGTCCACAGGATTATTAACCGGCTGGGATTAATAAACGCAAAATCTGACTACTTTATACTTCTTATTTACCTAAGAAGTTGTTGACTGCATTGACAGTTTTCTCAACAATGTCATAATTAATTGAATAAATCATCAGCTTCCCGTCTTTGGTTGCATTTACCACTTTTGCATCTTTCAGGATACGCAGATGGTGTGAAGTGATGGATTGCTCCAATTGCAATGACCGGTATATATTATTTACATTAATATCACCGCTTCTGTCAATAAATTCCAGAATTTTCATTCTTAGGGGATGCGCAAGTGCACGTGTAAGTTCGACTGCATACGATAGGTTTGCAACGTCGATTAAAACCTTAGTCTTTTTCATTCCAATATCTTTGTAGTTTTCTAATAAATGAGACAATTGTTATAACCTCAGTGCAAATATGAAAAGAAAAATTAATATATCCAAAGAATATATTAATTTTTTTTATAATTTATTAAAAATTGGGGGTATTTTAAGTAAATTGTAGGTTTTACATCATAGAAAATGATTTTTTTATTCTTTAAGATGTCAGATCCGAAACCAAACCGGATATTTGCTTGAGCCTGTTCTTGTCCAGACTATAGTAAATAAATTTACCATTTCTTTCAGTCTTCACTACTCCTGCGCGTCTTAAGATGGCAAGGTGTTGTGAAGCTACAGATTGTTCCAGCCTGAGTTTGATATAAATGTCGGTAACTGTTATGCCTTCACTTTCTTCCAAAAGATCTACTATCCTTTGCCGGAGTTGATGATTAACAGCTCTCAGGACTAAAACTGCTTTTCGGAGGTCAGCATAATCCAATAAAATTTCTTTTCCACCTCTTCTTAGAGTTACAGTTTCGTTCTTTTTGTCTCTCATAACTAAAAATTATTTAAGTTGACTAATATAACGTATAGTTATCAGAAATTATGCCAATTTTTTGGTTTTGACGGTTTTGCGTATAAATTTTTTAAATATTTTTTTTTCTTATCAATATTTTATAAATATATATTTTGTAAATGATTGAATTATAGCTTATTAGTATTTGGAAATGTAATGTTTGGCGGCTTGATATAATTTGGGGAAAAATAGGCCAGATCAGAAAAGTCATTATTATTGAACTTAAAAAATGCTGGAAAAATCAAATTTTCAGCATTACAGACAATTTCAGTATTAAAAAACTCAGGATATTTAAAAAACTGTAAAGCCTTATGTGCTCCATTTCCGGAAAACAATATAGCTGAGCCCTTTTTTATGTGGTTAAAAATATCAAAATCAGTAAGTATGATTGGCTTGTTTTCAAAAACCGGAGTCATTTTTTGGTTATATAATGAGCCATATACTTCCATTCGTCTTGCATCGATCATTGAAAAATAAAAAATATTATCCCTTTCTGCACAATATGATTTTAAAGCAAGGGAAAACAAGGTATTTACACTTATAAGGGGAATATTGTGAGCATAGCAAATTGCTTTTGCAGCGGAAGTACCTACCCGAAGAGATGTATATGACCCCGGCCCTTCACTCAGTGACACAGCTGAGAGGTCGCTATATTTAATTCCTGCTAACTTTAGTGTCTTTTCTATAAGTATAGTAACAATTTCAGAATGTGTCTGTGTATTATTCTCAGATATTATCGCTATAAGCTTGTCAGCATAGCTTACAGCAACAGAACAATTTTCAGTTGCTGATTCAATATGTAATATGTAGTGCATTACCCTTTTTTATTGAGAATCTCATTATATCTGTTTTTATCTGCAAGAATTTCGACTGCTTTTGCTATATCAGGGTCATCGTAAAGAAGATGTTTGATGCCATTATCCGGTAGGTATAACCTTAGCAATATCTCTTTTTTTATCAGGTTTTTAATAATATCTACACTCGATTTTTCATCTTCAGACTTGAGTTCAATCATAAGTTTATTCAAATCTGATATTCTGGAGTCCGGGTTGGTGTCTTTTGATTCGCTGATAATGGAATTTTTGAGCTCCTCAAGTTTTAATTCGGGAACAGATTTATAGGAATAATTATTGTTTAGCAGAAATTTCTGAAAATCATCATATTGTTCAAACCTGAAGTTGGTTTCAAGAGAAATATTTTTGTTTTTATTTATATATTCATTTGCATATTTGAAAATCATATTATCCTTTAAAAGATTTAGCACAAATGACTTTTTCTCGGGTTTTGCTACGATAATATCAGGCTCAACTCCTCCTACATCATATACTATCCTGCCATTTCTGGTTTTGAACTCATGTTGTTTTTCTTTATCTATTATTACAGCTTTGCCATTTTCATAAGTTTTGCTTTGGATGCATCTGCCGCTTGGGATATAATACTTTGAGACAGTCATTTTTACCCTCGAATTATAACCCAGTGTAAAGAAATTCTGGACCAGTCCCTTTCCAAAAGACTTTTGGCCAACTAATATACCCCTGTCCAGATCCTGAATAGATCCCGATACTATTTCGCTGGCTGAGGCTGACTTGTCATTTATCAAAACAGCAAGGGGTAATGTCAGATCAAAAGCACTTTTGGTAGTTTTATATGATCTGTTTTGTTCTTCCAGCTTTCCTCTTGTAAATACAATTTCCTGGTCATTTTCTATAAAAATATTAGCAACATTAATTGCTTCTCTCAGGAGACCTCCGCCATTATCCCGTAAATCGAGGATAACTCCTTTTACATTAAAACTATCTTTCAGTGATTTTAATGCGATCTTAACATTGTCACCTGCATTTTCAGTGAAGGTAGTCAATTGAATATAAGCAATACTATCGTTTATCATTCCATTGAATGGCACATTTGGTATTTTTATCTCGCCTCTGATCACTTTTACCTGTTTTGTGATTTTTTCACCATAGCTCTGAACTTTAAAATCAATTTCAGTTCCGGGTGCACCTCTAACGATGTTGGTGATATCTGAGCTGGATTTACCTGCAGTCGATTTTCCGTTTACCTCAATGAGTTTATCTCCAATCCTGAGTCCTGCTTTGTAAGCAGGGCTATCTTTGTAAAGCTCAGCAATTGTAATAACGCTGTCAACAGTTTTCATCACCGTGCCGATACCACTGTATTTTCCTTCCATTGAGATCCTGTAACTCTCAGCTTCAGATTCAGAATAATAAACTGTATAAGGATCCAGGGACTTTGTCATTGCATCAATTCCGGTCTTCATCAGTATGCCGGGATCAATTTCATCAACAAAGTTTTTATTTAATTCTTTGTATACATTTGTATATATCTCTATATTTTTGGCAATTTCAAAAAGTTTTGAAGACTGAGAAATTAATCTACTATTTAATAAAGGTAATAGTTGTAAAAATACAACTAAAAATATAAGTTTATTTTTCATTTTATACAATATTATTATTATATGAAATTTTTATTAATGTACGGATTTAAACATTTTTATAACCTGTTCCTGCGTAAATATTCCATACATTCCTGATTGGAATACAAATTGTTGATTTTCACCAACTTTTATATGTCTGAAATCGTAATTTAGTTTGCCATCTTGGGTTTTCTTTTCAAAAACAAATCCACTTTCCATTTCTACAATAAATCGGCTGAAATATGGATCTTTCTTCACTTCCTCTTTCAATTCGCTGAGCAAGGAAGCGATGTCACCACTTGTTTTTTCAGTACTTAATATCTGCAAAAAATAGCCTTTATCATTTTTAACTTTGATTTCTTTATAGAAGTTCCTGACACTAACTTCAACTTTTACATCTTCAGGAGCTTTTATTTTTAAAGGAATACCTTCGCTTAACAGATCTTTTTCCACATATCCATCTAAACTATTCCTTTCTTGTTTGCACGAAAAAATTAATGAAATACTAATTATAAAAAGCATATATATTACAGAGTTAAAACTGGTTTTCATTTTCATAACATTTAATGACAAAAAAATAAACAATTAATAAATATAAATATATTACTATTTGATTTTTAAAAGCGCAAAAGTAAAAATTTTTTTTTCATAGACAGGTTAATAACTCAATGCAAAATAGAAAATTATTCAAATTGCTTTTTTTTTTAAGTCTTTTGTATTATTTTTGCCTGTCTCATTTCATATAAAATAAGTCAATTAATCAGTAATATTATGAAGATCAAAAGTAGGATATTTTACATATTAATTTTAGTGTTAATATATAATTGTGGGTTAAAATCACAGAATAAGGGAACACTGTCGGGTGGACTTGAGAGCAATTTTTCCTATTTTATGAGAGATTCCCTGATTGGTGCATACGAAATACCTCAATATGATCATTTACTATATGGAGCAGAAAGCTGGTTAAACCTCAAATATAATATTGACACATGGGAATTTGGAATGAGATTTGATATTTTTAATAATTCAAATTTAAGAAATCCAAATGCTGCATATTCAGATCAGGGTATTGGAAACTGGTTTATTAAAAAGAAAATCGATGAACTGGAAATTAGCGGAGGGTATCTTTACGATCAGATCGGGAGTGGAACTATATACAGAGCTTATGAAGAAAGACCTCTTTTTATAGATAATTCCTTATTTGGGATCAGGTTGAAGTATAACTTTAATGATAATTTGTCTGCAAAGATATTTACAGGCAGGCAGAAATATCTTTTCGGTACATATCCTGCTATTATAAAGGGGGGAAGTATTGAGGGTTATTTTGCGTTAGGAAAGGAAAAACCGTTGTCCATAGCTCCCGGGGTAGGTTTCGTCAGCAGAACGAATGATGAGAAGACCATTAATTCACTTGTAAATACTATAAAGAATTATTTACCTGCCGACCGGGTAATTCCAAAATACAATACATGTCTTGCAACGTTGTTTTCTACATTTTCATATGATGTTTTTACTTTATATATTGAAGGATCTTTGAAATCAAAAGAAGTGTTTTTTGATCCAAATGCACCAAAGCAGGAGATATCAGGGGAGTTTACCAACGGCAAATATGTAAATAAAGCAGGATCAGTCATTTATTCAACCTTAAGTTATGCAAAGGATAAAATTGGTATTACAGCAGAATATAAGAGAACAGAAAATTTTGATTTCAGAACAGATGCTTCATTAAATTTAAATGAAGGACTGTTGAATTTTATTCCCCCTATGAACAAGCTAAATACATACACTCTCAATGCAAGATATAGTCCAGCCACCCAAATGCTTAGTGAGTATGCATATCAGTTTGATGTTAAATATAGCTTCAATAAAAAATTAAGTCTGAATGCAAATTTTTCAAATATTCTCACACTTGACAATGATCAGTTATATCAGGAGGTGTTTACAGAAATCAGATATGCTAAAGACAGGACATGGAAACTTGTAAGCGGGTTACAGTACCAGAAATACAATCAGCCGGTTTATCAGGGTGAAGGAAAAGAGATGCTCGTTGCTTATACACCATTTATAGATTTCCTGTATAGAATTGACAGAAAAACCTCAGTTAATACTGAAATCCAATACATGTTTACAGAGCAGGACTATGGAAACTGGCTAAACCTGTTTTTTGAATTTGGTAAATCACCACACTGGAGCATAGAAGCTGCAGCAATGTATAACATAAAACCGGCAGAGAGAGCACCTAAAGATTCACAAGGAGAGTTTAAAAAGATCATCTATCCCTCTTTTGGGATAACTTATTCGGGGGGTGCAAGCAGATTTTCACTGAGATATATTAAACAGGTTGAAGGAGTTGTTTGTTCAGGAGGAGTATGTCGGCTCGAGCCAGCTTTCAGTGGGATCAAATTAAATGTTACTTCAAGATTTTAAATAAAAGCAAATGAGAAATTTATTATTTTTTCTTTTAGGGATCCCTGTTTTGTTTTTCTCCTGCTGTGGAGATGAAATTCCTGTTCAGATTCCGGAATTTCAGTTGAATGAATCAGAAAAAGTCGTACTCGTTGAAGAACTTACCGGGGTACATTGTATTAACTGTCCAGATGGAGCAATAACCCTGAAAAATATTGAAAACAAGTATAAAGGTAGAATAGCAGTGATAGCGATTCATGCCGGAGATCTGAGTGAGCCCTTTCAGGAAAGCAAATATGATCTCAGGTGTGAAGATGGTAAAAATATAGAAAAAATGTGGACATACCTGGGAAAACCGGCAGCTGTCATAGACAGGATTATTTTTGAGGAGCCCGACATTCCGGTTTCGGGGTATACATCCTGGCAGCAATATATCGAACAGCAACTGAATGAAGAAAATATTATCAATATAGAAGCATCTGTAGAATTTGATACCTTAAAAAGAGAAGGAAAGCTAACTATCGGCCTTATTCCTTTAAAAGATATTAAGGGGCAGCTCAAGTTATATGCGGCAGTAACGGAAGATCATATTGTTGACAGGCAAATTATGAAAAACGGATCAGTAAATGAGCACTATGAGTTTGAGAATGTCCTGCGAGATATGATCACCCCATTCAATGGAACGGATATAGGGTCAGAGCTAAAGAAAAATGAGATATTTTCCAAAACTATTGATTTCAATTTACCTAAAAGCGACGGTACCTGGATGCTCAGGAATATAAATATCGTTGCCTTTATCTCAGCAAATTCCGATAATACTTATGAAAAAGTTAAAAATGCAACTAAAATTAAATTACTTAAATAGAACAATATGAAACTCTTTGATAAACAGGTTTATGTAGAAAGAAGAAATTCATTACATAAGAAATTCACATCAGGCATAGCTATTTTCCCGGGGAACGGAAATCTGCCATACAATTACAAATCAAATATTTACAGGTTCAGGCAAGACAGCACATTTTTATATTATTTTGGATTGCCGATGCCGGGTTTTTTTGGAATTATGGATTTTGATGAAGGAAAAGATATTGTATTTGGAGATGATATCACTATTGAAGACATCATATGGATGGGTGAACAGCCCTCGGTAGCTGAACTTGCCTTCTCAGCAGGAGTTATCGAAACAGGCAATTCAGAAAAAATATCGGAATACATTAACGATGCACTTAAGAAAAAGCGAAAAATTCATTTTTTGCCTCAGTACAGAACGGACTCAGTACTTCAACTGGCCAAAGTCATGGGAGTTCCTTACGATCAGATACATTCAATGGCAAGTGCAGAATTGACCACTGCTGTTGTTGAACAACGGCTTATAAAGGATCAGGTTGAGATAGATCATATTGATAGTATAATGGATGTAGCCTATGAAATGCATACCACAGCAATGAAAATGGCAAAGCATGGAGTGTATGAAAGAGAAATTGTTGGAGCTATTGAAGGAATTGCAATTTCACATGGTGGCTATGTTTCATTTCCGATTATTTTATCAAAGCATGGTGAAATACTTCATAATGAGCATCATGAAAATCAATTATCTGACGGTGATCTGCTTCTGGTAGACGGTGGATTTGATTCTCCACTTGGATATGCAACTGATCACACAAGGACTTTCCCTGTTGGAGGCAATTTTTCAACAAAGCAAAAGGAGATTTATGAGATCGTACTTAAAGCAAATAATGCTGTACAGGAAAAGGCCAGGCCTGGAATTCAATACCGGGAAATGCATTTTCTGGCATGCACAATTATAGCTGAAGGTCTAAAGGAAATAGGTTTGATGAAGGGAGATATTAATGAGGCTGTAAGAGCAGGTGCTCACACCTTGTTCATGCCACATGGATTAGGACATGCTATGGGTATGGATGTTCATGATATGGAAAATCTCGGGGAAAACCTTGTTGGTTATGCCGGTGAGTTGGAAAGAAGCAAGGATTTCGGAACTGCATATCTGAGATTTGCAAGAACATTGAAACCGGGTTATGTTATGACAAATGAGCCAGGCATTTACTTCATACCAGCCCTGATCGACAAATGGAAAGGAGAATCGTTGCATTCAGAATTTATTAATTACGATAAAGTCCATGAATATAGAACCTTTGGAGGGGTCAGGCTTGAAGACGATATGCTGGTGACCGAAAATGGAGTGAGAAACCTTGGTAAAAAAAGAATTCCCGTATTTCCTGAAGAGTTAAAAAAAATCGTTGGCAAGTATTAAAAAATATGTAGGAACTGTCCGAGAAGGTATCTTTCACCTGTAATTTTGCAATGACTGATAAAAATACAAGAATATTAATTACCGGTGCTACCGGATTTGTTGGGTCCAATGTTGTACGCCAGTTAGTATTCTCAGGATATAAGGAGGTTTATTGTTTATATAGGAGTACAGCCAAATTATCCCTCATTGAAGATATTGCAGGCGAAATCAAATTGATAAAAGGTGATTTGCTTGATATTCATGCACTTGATGAGATCCTTTCCCAAATAGATTTAGTCATCCATACCGCAGCCATGGTTTCATTCCGCAAAACCGACGGAAAATCAATGATGCAAACCAATATAGAAGGTACGGCTAACCTTGTAAATTTATGTCTTGAACATAAAATTAAAAGGTTTATCCATGTCAGTTCAATTGCAGCGTTTGGAAGAAAAGAGAATGGCAAGATGATGGATGAGACATGCGAATGGGAATCGAGTAAAATTAACTCAGATTATGCAATCTCGAAGTACCTCTCTGAAATGGAAGTGTGGAGAGCATTTGCTGAAGGATTGAAAGGGGCAATAGTAAATCCATCTGTAATAATTGGTGCTGGTTACTGGAAAACTGGAACAGGAGAATTTTTTAGCAGAATTTATAATGGTTTGCTATTTTACCCTGTAGGAACAAATGGTTTTGTCGATGTAAGAGATGTGGCTGGTATGATAATCCGTCTTGCTGAATCTGACATTACCGAACAAAGGTTTATTTGCAATTCTGAAAATGTCAGGTACAAATCTTTATTTGATCAAATGGCTCTGCAATTAAATAAAAAACCACCTTCAATAAAACTCAGCAAGAAGCTTGTAGGACTTTTAGCTTTTATAATTGATTTTTATAATTTTCTTTTTGGTACAAAATCAAATTTGAGTTCACAATCTCTTAGAAATGCATCTTTTGATTCATTTTATGATAATAGTAAATCGGTAGATTTATTGAAATATAAGTATATTCCGGTTTCAAAAACTATTGAAGATACTTGCAGGGTTTTTAAGGATTCAATGAAACAAAACTCTGATTTTGGTATTTTTTTATCAGAGAGATAATTTTATTATATACCTAATCATGAGTTGAACTTTATAATTGAAACTCATTGGTATCCAGGGGGTTCTCAGAGTGATTTAATTAATATCACAGCGGTTCAGAGTGGCTTCTCACAGCGAGCAACAGAGTCAATATTTATGTCGTTTACTAACGTCTTTCAAGAGCCAAACATTTTTCCTATGCTGATCTAAATAAACCCGGACCAGGACTTTTATAATACTTCTTTAGTGCATCTTATGATCTTTTCAGAAATTTATTAATTTCCTTATAAAAATAATGGTTTTTAACACCCGGTTAGCATTGATATTTTAATGTCATATTTATTAGGACAATCGGATGCTACGTTTAGTCATATCTAATGAAGGATTTAGACATTTTTTTTTGTGGTCTGCTTTCTGAAAGGCTGCCTAAGTTTCCAAAAGTTACAACAAATTTCCAGTTTTGTTTAATTTTTATAAGTTTTCAACCTGTTTTTCCATTCAATATAACCCATGATAGCAAGAATCAAAAATACAGTATATTGTATGGCAGTAAACCCAAGCCCTTTAATTATATATAAAGGAAGTGAAACTATATTTCCGGCAATCCAGAGCGTCCAGTTTTCAAGTTTTTTTAGAGCCATATACCACATGGCCACAAAAAATAAAGCTGTGTTTACGGAATCAATATAAGTGATATATGTGATCCTCGTTTCAAAAAACCGGTAGGCAGATAAGACAAATAAAATTCCACCTGCAAAAATCAGAATGCCATAAATTTTTTCCTTGAGACTGGTACGTGTAATTTGTACCAATGATGTAGTCCCTTTCAATGCCCTGGACCAGTTTATCCATCCATAAATACTCATTATAAAAAAATATGCATTAATGAGCATATCCCCTCTTAGTTCATAAATATTCAAAATGTATACATAAATTCCTGTACTGATCAGACCAGTAGGATAAACCAGGATATTTTCTTTTCTTGAGAAAAAAACACTTATTATACCTGAAGAAGCCGCCAGGATTTCGAGGGTAATCAGCAATATAGAGCTGTTTTTGTAGGGTTCAATGAAAAAATCTAAAAATTGTTCCATCTGAATAAAAATAAAAAAAAGGCACCTTAAGTGCCTTAAAAGTGATCCGGACAGGATTCGAACCTGTGACCCACAGCTTAGAAGGCTGTTGCTCTATCCAGCTGAGCTACCGGACCATGATATATAATTTAAATGCCGGTCTATTTAACAAGAAAAACTCCCAAATACCAAAAAATAAGCCAGGCACTCCTTAACATATTTTTAAAATCAGGCAATTTCTACTTTTTTGCCTGACCGTCTTACTCAGTTATTATATATTTTTCCGAATAAAAACGGAGTGCAAAAGTACATATTTTGATTTAAATTACAAAGAATTGTTAATAAAAAAAATAATGGAGTTTTTTAAATCAATTAAGTGCCAGTTCTGTGCCTAAGATTTTATAATAGAAAAATTGTCTAAGTTATCATGAATTTCAATATAAATTTAAATAATTAAACTTCTAATAAATAAAATGATCTATCAATTCAAAAAATTGATTCGAATTGATAAAATCATTGAAAAAAAATCAACTTTTACAAATGGTATTTTGTCATTATTAAATATTGTGATAAGATTTTTTTTTATTGTTTATTCTTTAATTTTTTTTTGTATTTTTGTGTATATATATATAATTGTGTAATCTTTGATGTATTTAAAAGTTTTTAACCATTTTTTGGATTATATATAATTTGAAGAATTGATTTATATTTGATAACTGATAATTTTTATGATATTTAGATTGATAATGATAGTATGCCTTTTATCAGGATTTGAAAGCTCTTTTTCCCAAAATATTGTACTTGAGTTTCCTGTCGAACTGAATAAAAAGGAATCCGGATTATATGAGCAATCAATTGATATTTCAGATTACAGTTTCAGAGATTTTATAGCAGTATCTTTGAAATTGAATGGAAAAGGTCTTGACACCGGAAAAATAATAATTTATTTGAGTTCTCATGACTCAATTTATCAATTAAGCAGGTTTCAGGAAGAATTAATCTCTGATCTGTATATTAGTCAATTGGTTTATCTTGATATAAAAGAAGCCGGACTATTGAAGCTCAGATATATTATTCCAGAAGCTGTTAATATAAAATCAGTAAAGGGCATTATCAGAGTATTCTCACCTGGTGGGGATAAAATAGAAAAGTCAAAAACTAAAAAAAAAACTGGTGTAAGAGACTATTCAGATTGTAATTGCCCAAAGCCTGAATTTATAGTCAGATCCTCCTGGGGAAGCAGCTTCGGACTTAATGAAAATATTTTTAAACCACCTGCAAGCTATACTGATGTCAGTCACCTGATTATACATCATAGTGCAGGAACTAATACAAGCAGTAACTGGCCGGGGGTAGTTGCTTCTATTTTTGATTTTCATGTTAATACAAACGGTTGGCAGGATATTGGTTATAACTGGCTTATTGACCCTAATGGAATAATTTATGAGGGAAGAGGTGGCGGCGATAATGTAAGGGGCGCTCATATGTGTGGTTATAATAACAATACAATGGGTGTTTGTATTCTGGGTACATATACCAGTATTTATCCTTCTTCACAGTCAATTGCTGCCCTAAAATCATTGCTGGCCTGGAAAAGCTGTCTTGAAAAAATTGATCCTGCAGGTATTGGTCCTATAACTTCATATCCTGGAATTATGAAGCATATTTCCGGTCATAAAGATGGTTGTAGCCCTAACTATACAGAATGTCCCGGCAATGCATTATACTCTTTACTTGATTCATTGAGAAATAGTATTAAGTATATGACTGAAATAGTTTGCCCAGCCTCATCTTCTGTTCAGGAAAAAAGTGATTTGGTAGAAGTATTTCCAAATCCATCTTATGATAAAATTACATTTGAAATTATGACAAATGATAAACCGGTAATTATAAAAATCTATGACCTGGCTGGAAATACATTAAGAGTCATCAATTGTATAAATGATAAAAGAATGATATCAGATATTGGCAATTTTTCAAATGGAGCATATATAGTTAAAATGATTTTTCGTGATAGTATAGTTATAAAAAAACTTATTAAAATCTAAATTTGTATTTTAGAATTAAATACACATTAAAAAAAAAATTAATATTTTTTAAAAAAAAATTTAAAAAAAACATACACATTAAAATATTTTAACATATATTTGCATATTGAATGTCAAATTATTATGACATTCCGACAAAGGTCAAGTTCTCAACAGTAAACAGTTTTAGTAGTAAAATGTGTCTTTGGTTTTATTAATCAATGATATATATATTTAATTTTCTTTTAACTAAGGTCAAAATGAGAAAGCTATTATTATTAAATCGGTTTACTGGAAAATTTTCAGTTTTAAAGAAAAGCATTGTTTTTTCTATTTTAATGCTAATTTTGCATTATAATACTACTTATGTCCAGGCCCAGTGCACTTCAAAACCAGGTGAAATAAGTGGTGTTGTTTTAAATGATATTAATTTCAATTCTAATCCTGAATTGAATGATCCGGGAATCAATGCTGTAGAAGTCTTTGCTTATGATAGTCATCAGACCCTTGTATCGAAGGCAATTACTGACAATTCAGGCAAATTTGAATTGCAGGGCCTGGTTGACGGGTCGGTTTACAGGATTGAATTCAAATATCCAGAGTTGTTTTACCCTGCTAAATCATTTAAGGATGTAATGGAGTTAAAAGCACCCGGATGCGATGTAAAATTGCTTTTGCATAAACCAACATCCTATACTCATAAGAATCCTTTGATTGTGATGCCAATGTTTATTCAGGGAAAACAGAATGAATTTGTCAATAGTGGTGTTATTTTGACTTTTCCTGAAAACTTTTCATCGGGGTCCACGATCCAGGAAATTGCAAAAAAAAATGAGACAGGTGCAGTATGGGGTGCAGCTTTTAAAAGATCAACCCAGCAATTGTTTACATCAGCTTTTGTGAAACAATATGCATATTTGGGACCTGGAGGTTATGGAGCTATATATGTTAGTAAAAAATCAATTACTGGCTGGTCAACCACTCTTTTCGTTGACCTTGCAGCGCTTGGAATAAATCTGGGACCTTTGTCAATACAGGATGCCCAGGATTGCGGTTATGGAGCTCAGGTTGGATATACGGGATTAGGTAGTCTTGAATTATCTGAAGATGAAAAGTTCCTTTTTGTCACTAATCTTTTTAAGAATACATTAATTAAGATACCGACTGATCAGTCAAAATTCAATGAAATTGAGGAGATTCAGATACCAAATCCGGGATGTATAGGAGGCAACATGCATGCTTTCGCATTAAAAAATCATAACGGAAAATTATATATTGGTGTCAGTTGTGGAGCTGAGTTGTCAAAAAATACTTTGAACAACACTATGCATGTTTATGAATTCGACATAATTCAGAATACATTCAATGAAATTTTTCAGTCAGATTATCCTAGGGGATATTTGAGTAATAATCCATCCCATGACGTAAAAGTACAGCATTGGCTTACTGATATTGAGTTTTCAGATGAAGGCAATATGATTTTAGTACTGAATGACAGAATTGGTCACAGATACTGTTCAGGTACTGCAGGAAGGCTTGATGTTCAGAATGGAGATATCTTGGTGGCATGGAAAAATAATGGCAATTGGTTATTAGAAAATAATGGAAGTGCCGGGATTTATAGTGGAACAGGGGTTGGAAACGGTCAAGGACCTGGTGGAGGTGAGTTTTTTGGATTTGATTTTTGGCCTACAAATCCCGGATTACATCCTGAAACAGCAACCGGTAGTGCCCTGGTAATCCCGGGATCAGGTGAAGTAATTGTACCTGTTTATGACCCTGAAGCATCTGCTTATGCAGGAGGCATAAAAAAGTTTAATACTACTGATGGAACTATAAGATCTGTTTTTTCCGTTTATTCACATAAAACGTATCCTCAGTTCGGTAAAGCTTCTGCTTTTGGAGACGTGGATGCCCTTTATGATCCTCTTCCTCAGGAAATTGGTGATTTTGTTTGGTTTGATGAAGATAAGGACGGAATTCAGGATCCAGGTGAAAAAGGTGTTGCCGGAGTTTTGCTTTCACTGTATGACCAGAACTGCAATAAAGTTGGATCAGCAGTTACAGATTTAAACGGGATGTATGTTTTCAACAATACCAATGTTGATCTTGATGGAAATGGAAGTTTTGATAATCTCGAAATTTTGAAGAAATATTATGTTGTACTCGACGATGTAAGATTTTCTGCAGATAATCTGAAAATAGATGGGAAGCCATACTATCTGACAATAGATAATAAAGGAGTTGGCGCGAATAAAGATAAAAATGACAGTGATGGTATTATTGCACAGGGTATTTGTGACTCATTTAATGGAAAACCCTACATCCAGGTCAATACTGAATCTTCAGGTCAAAACAGATATGATGCTGATTTTGGATTTTCAGAAGTAAAAATATTTGATCTCGCGCTAAGAAAAACCCTGGTCACTAATAATAATGTTGGATATGGAGACAATGTAACATTTAAAATTTCCGTTTTCAATCAGGGAACGTTATCTGCACAGAATATATTTGTTACAGATTACATTAATACCTCGGGATATGAATACGATGAAGTGATAAATCCGGAATGGGTTTTCAATGCAGATAAAGCAACATACAGGTTCGTATCCGAACTAAAACCTGGCAACAGCTTTGATGCATTCATTACTTTGAAAGTTAAATCTGATGCAAAACTTCAGGATTTTATAAATTATGCTGAAATCAGTTCTGCACAGACCCTGGATGGCAATGCCGCTTCAGATGTGGATTCAAAAATGGATAATATTAAAGATAATGATATAGGGGGTCAAATCAATTATGGTAATGCACCCGGAGTTTTGGTTACAGATGATCTTATAGATGATGATGGTTCATTAGATGAAGATGATCATGATCCTGCCACAATCAATATCCTCGATCTGGCATTGATAAAAATGTTAATTACTGAAAAACCTGTTTTCAGAATTAAAGACACAGTTTCATTTGGAATTACAGTTTATAATCAGGGTTCTGTAACTGCTAAAACTTTTGAAATAGTGGATTATCTGACTGATGATTTTGTCTTTGATCCAAAACTAAATCCAGGTTGGGTTACATACGAAGCAAATAAAGCTAAATTCACTGTTACAGATGAACTTAAACCATTTGAAAACAGGCAGTTAATTATAAAATTGATCATTTCTGAAAATACAAAAACAGATAATCTGATGAATTATGCTGAAGTAATGAATGTCACTTCAGAACTTGAGAATAATCCAAAAGATTATGATTCAACCCCAAATGACATAAAAACTGATGACTCAGGAGCCATCCCGGAAACAGTAACACAGCACAATATTACCTTGTCACCAAGAAGTCCGGTTCCCGATGAGGATGATCATGACATAGCCACTCTCAGTATAAAAAACTATGATCTTGCACTAACCAAAATAGCGAAAAGACATAATATGCGGGAGGGAGAGTCTGTCGAATTTGAAATTGAAGTGTTCAATCAGGGTGCAATTACTGCCGATAAAATTACAATTGTAGATTATCTTCCGGAGGGATTTATTCTTGAAGATTCCAAATGGAAATATACAGGTCCGGATAAGAAAAAAGCTGAAATTCTTCTTTCAACAACAAATGGTTATTTGCCACTTGTTGGTTTATTGCCTGGTAAGTCAATTAAAGTATCATTAAAATTATTTTTGGATAATCTGGCAGATGGTGTAAACTTTTTAACAAATTACGCAGAAATATCATCATCATTTGATATATCAGGTAATAATCTTGGGTTATATGACCGTGATTCCAGGCCTGATGATTTTGTTAATAATGATAATAAAGGTACAGACAATCAGTTGAATGGAAATGGTGATGATGACGAGGACGATCATGATTGGGCTACTGTATTTGTGAGGACAGAAATAATACTGGATCCTTGTATTTGTCTGAATAATGCCTCAGACCCTGAGAATGGACAATTCAGGATAGAAGTAGCGGTTATCTCTCCAAGTGGCCAAAACTGGAGGCTTGATTCGATAGTTGATTTCTATGATCTGGCAAGTCCGGCACCTCCGGCCGCACCTGTATTATATGCATTAAATACCCCATTGACTGAAGACCTTAACAACCCAGAACCAGGTTTAAGCAGGTACTGGATTCAGGCAGTTCATATTAATAATATACCTTATTATATAAGGGTCGTTAATGACCTTGGAGATAAACAGGAGTTATATATGCATAGCGGGCTATGTGAGTACAATGTGCCTCAAATAGCCGGTAATCAAGGAACATGCCTTAATACAGCTGAATCATACTCAATAAATAATCCTGATCCGAGTGCAGTTTATTCATGGTCCTTACCAGCAGGTGGAGGAACAATCATCGGTTCAGCTACCGGAGCCTCAGTAGATATCTTATGGGGTGCCACACCAGGGGTTTACGGCCTAAGGGTAATCGATGCAACAGCTGTTAACTGTATTGCCCCAAAAACTATTAAAGTAAAGATAGGTAATTCAGCCGGAGCAATTGTATCAGATGATTATTTAATAGCAAGTGTTGATGTGAATTGTGAATTGGTAGTAACACCTGAAATGATTCTTGAATCAGCAATTAATCCAAATACACCATTTGAAATAACACTTGTTGATCCTAATGGAAATATATTACCCTCAAATATAATTACTTCTGAATATATAGGTATTGAAATTACAGCTTCAATAAAAGATCAATGTAGCGGGCAGAGAGCCACGACAGTCATTAAGGCTGTTGATTTGATAAGCCCGGTATTGGATTGCACCAATGCTGAAATTGAATGTGAAAATATGGGTTCATATCCAGGCCCTTCAGTTACCGATAATTGTGATAATGACCCTATGGTAATAATTACAAATGAAACATCTGTACTTGAAAACTGTACTTCTGCCTTTTCAAAAATAATTACAAGGGATTATGTTGCGTTTGATAAATATGGCAATCAATCAGAACCATGTAAGCAGAAAATCAGTGTAAGAAGGCTTAATAAATCAGCAGTTGAGTTTCCACAAGACTGGCTGATCTCAGATAATTCTGCCCTTACCTGCAATGCTTATAAATTGGACAAAAATGGAAATCCTCATCCTTCAGTGACAGGTACACCTTTGTACTTTGGTAAAGATCTGTTTACTATATGCAACTATAATTTCTGTGAAGTGACAGTAGGTTACAATGACTTTATAGCTGCTTCCAATGATTGTTATAAGAAAATAATCAGGACCTGGCATGTATTTGAGAATTGTGAAGATATAACATTTGATAATATAATAACTCATATACAGATTATTGAAATTCATGATCTTATTCCACCTATTCCAGAATTACCTGACAATTTTACTGTTACTACAGACGGATATAATTGTTCAGCATTAGTAAATATTCCTTCATTGAACATTAAAGATAATTGTTCAACAATGTTCAAAGTGAATATTAATTATCCCGGAGGTTTTCTTGAAAACTCAAATGGTGGATCGGTAAGGTTATATGAAGGGAAAAATCATATAAGATATACAATATATGACCAATGTAACAATTTCTCAATTGTCGATTTGAACATCACTGTTGTTGACAAGACACCACCTGTTGCTATTTGTCAAAGGAATACTGTTGTCTCATTACTTCCGACAGGAGAGGCATTTGTGCCTGCATTATCATTCAATTCCGGCAGTTATGATGATTGCCAGATAGACAGGTTTGAAGTAAAAAGGATGTTTAATGATGATTTTGGTCCCGATATCAGGTTTACATGCAATGATCTTGACAGCAGTAATATTATGATTGTGCTAAGGGTTTATGATATTTCAAAGAACTGGAATGAATGCATGGTTAATATAGTTGTGCAGCACAAGTACCCACCTCAGATCCAATGCCCAGACAATTTAACAGTGGAGTGTGATTTTCCTTATGAGTCAAATAATCTTGCCAAATACTTTGGTACAGCTACGGGGACGGACGTTTGCGGTGTTGATGTAAAGGAGAAAAAACCTGAAATTAATATATCACAATGCGGTGTTGGTACAATATCAAGAACATTTATAGCAACAGGCCGTGGTGGACTTACAAAAGAATGCACTCAAACTATTAAGTTTGTAAATTCGAAACCATTTAATAAAAATGATATTACCTGGCCAAAAGATACCATCATAGCAGGTGCCTGCGGAGCAGAACAATTAAGTCCTGATAAACTTGGTTGGCCTGTTTTAAGGGAAGATGAATGCGATATAGCAGGATATGAATATGAAGACACAGAATTTTTTGGTGTGCAGGGTGATGCTTGTTACACTATAGTGCGTACATGGTCAGTTGTTGATATGTGTCAAAAGGAAAATGGTCAATTTAAAAAATGGTACAATGATCAGTTGATCCATGTAAAGAATAAAGTCAATCCGTATATACTCCCATTGAGCAGTGTAGATACCTGTACTTATGACAGTAACTGCCAGAGTGGATTTGTCATTTTGAAAGCCCTGGCACAAGACGATTGTACTGATTCGGATGATTTCCAGTGGAGATTTGCAATTGACCTTTATTCCAATGGAACGTATGATATAAAAGGAAATCAGGTAGGTGCAATTGCTGATGCCAGTGGAACATATCCTATCGGAAATCATGTGATAATATGGACAGTTGAGGACAGATGTGGAAATTCATACACCCGAACACAGAATTTCAGGATTAAAAACTGTACGAAGCCAACAGCAATCTGTATAGATAATCTGGTAATTGAATTGGGTCCGGTTTTGGTAAATGGGAAAATAACGGCTTATGCTGATCTGATTGCCGAAAACCTTAATCAGGGAAGTTATCATTCATGTGGATTTCCATTGAAATTCAGTTTCAGTGAGAATGTAAACGATACCTTGATTAAACTCGATTGTAGCTGGTTGTCAAAAGATTATCATGATATTTACCTTTATGTTACTGATCCATTTGGTAATTTTGATTTTTGTAAGACCCGAATTGAGGTTCAGGATAATTTTTATATCTGTAATCCTTTTGACAGATGTGTAACATGGCCAAAAGATACAATAATAGTTTCAGCATGCAATCCTAACCTTACTCCCGGTGGTGGTATAGCTGATGCTCTGATAGTCAATAATAAATGCAATTGTTCTGATTTTAAGGTCACTTATACTGATAAGTATATAAATGTCCCAAATTCTACCTGTAATGAAATAGACAGGACATGGAAAGTTGATTTCAATTGTGCTGCACTTGATACAACAATTTATTTTCTACAGAAATTTATACTTAAAAACTCTGAAACTCCGGCTTTGAATTGTGTAAGTCCACCTGTTGTAAATGCAGGTCCTAACTGCAATGCATTTGTAAATATTGGAATTCCAACATATGTGGCAGATGAGTGTACTTCAGTTTTGACACTTTCTCATAATTCTCAATATGCTGCTAATCCCGGAGTTAATGCCAGTGGTATATATCCTGTGGGAACTACCCAGGTTAAATATACACTTACAGATATTTGTAATCATCAGTCAGTTTGCAATGTGATAGTTATTGTTCAGGATAATACTAATCCGATTTGTAATCCAAATAATTATACTATTGCTCTTGACGCAAACGGACAGGCTGAAGTAACCGGAGCAAATGTTGCATCAGGGTCAACAGACAATTGCGGAATTTCAAGTATTACAGTTGTCCCGAATACATTTGGTTGTGATGATCTTGGTCCGAATCCTGTGGTCATAACAGTAAGGGATATTTACAATAATTCAAGCACCTGTAATGCAATAGTTACTGTGATTGATACTCTAACTCATTTGTGTAATTCCAGAAATGCTACACTTATTTTGAATAGCAATGGAACAGGCATTTTAAATCCAATTGATGTTTATGCCGGCTCAGGTGGGTGTGGAGGGTCTTCTAATGTGACTTTGCAGGTAATACCTAATACTTTTGATTGTCAGGATATAGGTGAAAATATAGTGAATCTGATAGTTACTGATAATGTAACCGGTGAATCTGATACCTGTACAGCAATAGTTACAGTAATAGACCAAATTGCTCCTCAATGTCTTGTGAATAATATAACGATTTATATAGGTCAGAACGGGACTGCAAGTTTTACTTTCAGTGACATTGATGATGGAAGTTTTGATCCATGCGGAGAAATTATCGACACATTTTTAAGTACCTATTCATTTACTTGTGAGGATGCCGGATTAATCCAGGCTGTCCAGGTAGTATTAACTGACAATAGTGGCAATACTTCTACCTGTCAGGCGTTGATAACTGTGCAGGATACAATAAAACCAGTTTGTAATGCTGTTGATACACTTGAAATTCCATTGGATAATACCGGAATGGCTGTTATAACCGGGCAAACAGTGGATTTTGGTAGTTACGACCAGTGTGGATATATAACTTTAAGTGTAAATCCTGACACTTTTTATTGTAATGACGCTGGTATTCCTATCGAATTCTTGTTAACTGTAGGCGATGGTAATGGTAATTTCAGTACTTGCACCGGAATATTAATAGTAAGGGATACAACTCCACCAACTATTATCTGTCCGGCTGACACTTCAATTAGTTGCCTTGAGATACCAGAAGAGGAATTGTTTTCTGATGTTTTTGGAGAGCCTTTGATATTTGATAATTGTTCTCAGGGTGGAGATTATAATGAGACTGTAATTTCGAATATTAACGATTGCGGTGCAGGAGTAATAACCAGGAATTTTTCAGTACAGGACCCAAGCGAAAATATTTCGACTTGTACTCAATTAATAATTGTTGAGTCTGAGTCTTATACATTTGGAGAGTCCAATATTATTTGGCCCGAGGATACTTTGATTCTGGATAATTGCATTACCATTGACCCTGACTCAATCGATAGTCATCCAATAGTTAATTTACAAAATACCGGGTGTGCAAAAATAACAATCACCTATGACGATACAAATCTGACACCGGGCGGTGAATGTAATGACACAATACAAAGAATATGGACAGTCAAAGATTTCTGCCAGTTTTCAACCAATCCAAATACCGGAGTATTTGAATTTACTCAAATACTGATAATTTCAGATGATGTGGCACCTATAATAATTGCTCCTAGTGACACTGTAATAATTATTCCGTCTGATTTATGTGATAGTATCGGATATGTTGATTTGTACGGATACGTCTTGGATTGCGATGAAGATGTGGTAGTTACAAACAACTCACCATATGCAGATAATCCAAATTCAGCTGATGCCTCAGGTACTTATCCTTCGGGAAAATGGGACGTTTTAATTACAGCAACTGATAAGTGCGGTAATGCTTCAACAAAATTGTATAATTTGACAGTAACAAGACTTTCTTTCTGTGAAAAATCCAATAATTTCCTAATGCCTGAATCCGAAATGCTTGTGGTGTATGTAGATTATTTGACACATGAACAGCAAGATTGTGCTAATTTGTCTTTTTCTGAAACAGATCCAGATCTGGATAGTCTGATATTTGATTGTGATGACATAAACCAAATGATACAGGTTCCAATTTATAAATTCAATGGAGATCAATTATTAATCGATCAATGCATTGCCAGAATTTTTATTGAAGATCCGAATGGATATTGTAGTGGCAATATAGCACCGGGGATTTTTGGATCGCTGGCAACTGAAAACAATTATGGGGTTGAAGACGCTGAGATTTATATCACCGGAACTGAAAACACAAAGCTGATTTCTGAAGTTGATGGTCAGTTTGAATATATTCCACCTTTGCCTGAAGGTAATTATACTGTTAAACCAAGAAAAAAGAATGACTACCTGAATGGAGTAAATACTCTTGATCTGGTACATATTCAAAAACATATTCTTGGGATCAGAAAACTTGGTACGCCTTATAGGCTATTAGCAGCTGATGTCGATAACAACAAAAAAATCACTGCCAGTGACATTCTTAACATAAGGAAACTGATCCTTGGCGAAGTTAATGAATTCAAAAATAATGATAGCTGGAAATTTATCGACTCCGGGTATGAATTCAATAATCCTTCAGATCCGCTTAATGAAGAATACATGGAATCACTCGACGTTAAGAAGCTAAAGAAAAAACAAAGGTTGGATTTCACAGGAATAAAGTTAGGAGACGTCAATAATTCTGTGACTGCCAACAAACTGATGGCTTTAGCTCCCAGAACTGCAAAAGATTTGGTTTTAACAACTGATCACGTCAATCTGGATAAGGATAAATTGATTCAAATCCCAATTAATAATATGAATGATATTAGCATTGAGGGCTTACAGTTTACTCTTGAGTTTAATCCAGAATATCTTGAATTTAAAGGGTTTAATGATGCAAAACTGGATATTTCTTCTGAAAATTTTAGCTTGAAGAAAATTGATAAAGGTATCATTACATTTTCCTGGAACGATTCGAAACCTATAGACCTGAAACAAGCTGCAGAGTTGTTTGGTATTGAGTTTAAAGTAAGGCAGTATGCAGATATAAGTGAAGTACTGAGGATTTCTGACAGGTTCACTAATTCAATTGCTTTTGATGCCGAAGGTAATGAATTGGGTATTAAACTTGAATACAGGAGTCCGGAAACCAAAGATTTCATACTTTATCAGAATGAACCAAATCCATGGGCTTCCTCCACAAGCATTGGATTTGATCTTCCAAAGGCAGGCGAGGTGAAAATGTCAATAAGCAACGGATATGGAGTTATACTTCAGGAAAAAATTCTTACAGGTAAGCAAGGATTTAATTCAGTTACGATCAATAAAGAAAACATTGATTATAGTGGTCTGTTGATAATTGATCTTGAATTTGAAGGTAAACACCAGATTAAAAAAATGATCAAGTTCTGATAAGAAAGTAAAGTCATAAACGATCAGATTAAATTATAATAGCTTTGTTAATTTTTTAGCCCTGTTGATTTTCAGCAGGGCTTTTTTAGGTATAAAAAAAAGATGTCTTAAACTTTCTTAAGACATCTTTTTTAATCCCATGAACAAGTGAATGTAATAAACCAAAAAAGAACGAATTTTACTTTAAATAACCCAATCTATATATTTTTTACTCAATCTGCATTTTTTTGAATTCGCTAATAATAAGTTGTACTTTTGTACAACTTATTATTAACAAATTATAATCCCATGAACATATCTAAAAATAAATCCGATTTCTTTAAACCGGGTTGTTTTATTTTTCATAATACAATATTACGACGACATTTTCCGGTTTTCAAATACAAAAAAATATAAATGACACATATAAAAAAATATAATATGTATGCAATAAATTTTTTAAATAATTGAAAAACAATGCTTAATGGATGTCTTTATAATTAAAATGACTACATAAGTGCATTTTTTCTCAAAAAAAATATGTGAAATCTTCAAAAAAAAGTTTATTTTTTATTAATTTTTTTTAAAATTTCAGCAAAAAGCTTATTTTTTAATGTTTTAAATTGCAAATGTTGCGGGAAAAAATAAACTTTCTCATATTTGCATGGTTTTATCATTGATTTAAAATAAGTATTGTATTCCAGTCAAAATTAAAATTGTATGTTTTCCAGTGAGTTTCTGACATTTTCCGGTTTTATTATATTTATTATAGCAATGCTTGCTTTGGATCTTGGAATTTTTGATAAAAAAAGCCATGAAGTCAAATTCAGGGAAGCATTGACCTGGACTTTGGTATGGGTAAGCTTTGCAGTTGGTTTTTATTTTCTTATATATTTTTTCGGAGAAAAGATTCATGGGCTTGAAAGTATTGATCAGGTCAGGGAAAAGATTTTGTTGTATAAGCACAATATTATTATACCGGAGAATGCAAGTTTGGATGAAGCGCTGCAAATTTACAGGAGTAATTTGTCGTTGGAATATATTACCGGTTATCTTATTGAATATATGCTTTCGGTTGATAATGTCTTCGTGATGATATTGATTTTTTTATCATTCGGGGTTCAAAAAATGTATTACCGAAGGGTATTGATGTGGGGTATTATTGGTGCAGTTATAATGAGGTTTATTTTTATTTTCCTTAGTTCGGCACTTATACAGAAATTTGACTGGATATTATATATATTTGGTATTTTCCTTGTTTATACAGGAATAAAAATGTTTGTTGAGCGAAATAAAAATGAAAAGATTGATACAAAACATCATCCTGTTGTCCGTTTTTTCTCTAAATACTTTCCTGTTTACCCACATTATTTCAGACAGCATTTTTGGTTCAGAAATAAAATGGATAACAACAGGATTTATTTCACACCTTTGTTTATTGTATTGTTGGTAGTTGAGTTTTCAGATGTTATTTTTGCTGTTGACTCTGTTCCAGCTATTTTTAGTGTGACACAGGATCCTTATATAGTATTTTTTAGTAATGTTTTTGCAATCATGGGTTTACGAAGCTTATTTTTTGTAGTTGCCCACGTAATCAGTATTTTCAGATTCCTCAAGCACGGCCTGGCAGTTCTGCTCTCATTTATAGGATTTAAGATGCTATTGCACGTTCAGCTCAAGGAGATTGGATTTACTACCTTGCATTCACTGATCATAATTTTAAGCATTCTTGCTATTAGTATTGGCGCTTCTCTAATTTGGCCAATGAAGAAAAGAAAAGTCCTGAGGGAAATTGAAGAATTGACTGGAGAAGAAACTCTTTAATGCTTCTTTTTAGCTTCGTGGTCTGTTTCGATTAACCCCAAATTATGTATTACCAATTGCTAATGCTTAATTGAAAAAAATGCATTTTTTATTGCATTTTTTGTCAGGGTTAACCTTGATAAAATTATTCTTTAGAATTGTTTTTGTTAACCCAGAGGGCAAATTACGCTATTGCGTAATTTGGGTTAAAGCAAGATTTCGTATATTATACCGACATGAAATTGAAAATAGTACTGACATTTTCAGTCATCACAGGTACAATTTATGAAACTTAATTTCCCCAATTTCAGCCGGTATTATACCAAATTATTGGAATATTATATAAATGAATTTGGTATTAATCAAGGTTTAAGTGTTATTGATTCATCAATGTTATCCAAAATTTTTGATTTTTTTACATTTACATCATCATCAGGGTTTATTCCTTTAAAAAGTGACAGTACATCAAGATTTAAATTGAAAAGGTGATTTTTCCGGGAAGTCAAATCAAAAACACCAGAAACTGATATTGGCCTGATATTTTCATCCCCTGAAATTTCTATAAATATGAAATTTTGTGGATCTTTTTTTGACTGAAGAGTCATTTTTAGGAAATAATACCCGATGTCATCATTAATATACATATTATCCTTGCCCTGATATAGGGGGTTAGATTCAGTGATTTTGTCGGTGACTGCATGATTTACATGAGATTGCAACCCAAAGATGAATTCGAGCTGACTTGCTTTAACCAAATTCCTGAACTCCCCAATGTTGTATCTATTGCTTTCAGGTTTGAACTTCATTGCAGCATAATTTATTTTTTTAAATTCCAAAGTGTTATTGCTTTTAATACCGAGTAAGTTATCCTGCCATATAGGATAAATTTTACTATCAGTACCGATTATTTTGAAATCCGAGAAATAAACTCTCATTTGTTTTATTCTCACACTGTCTCCAAAGCCCATATCAAAATAGCTGTTTGTATCAATTGTTTCATTTCCTTTTACTAATTGCATCTGAATGTCAATACCGGGATAATTACAGCAATCATCATCACAGTCAAGATCAGCTTTAACTGAATAATTTAGTGCATTAATATCACGACAACCCTGCTCATGTTCATAACATGATGGCATGAGGAACAATGCCGTTAGCAGGCAGATGATAAGGAAAATATTATTTGTTTTTTGATTCATATTCCTTCACAATTTTTTTCACAATTTTTTTTACCTGGTAAGAAAAGTCCTTTTCTAGTATCCAGTTGTAATATTGTTTATCTTTAGCCAGAGTTTCAGCAACTTGTTTTCCTATATATTTCCCGAAATTGAAAACTATTTCTCCGTTTGAATCTAATTTAAGCCTTTGGGTCACGTCAATAATATTCAGATCGTTGGTAAACTGATGAAGGGCATTTATATCATTTGTAACTGGTTTTTCTATAATAGTGCCGTCCTGATCAGTATAATCTTTTCCTGCATACATTTCAATCTGACCTTTGAGAATTTCAGCTGTGGCTCTGACATCTGAAAGAGCATCATGTGCTTCTTCGAGATCTTTGTTGAGATAAAATTTGTATGCAGCACTTAAAGTCCTGGGCTCCATTTTATAAAAAAGCCTTTGGACATCGACAAGTTTTCTTTTTTCAATATCAAAATCATATCCTGCTCTTGCAAATTCTTCGATCAGCATTGGAATGTCAAACCGGTTACTGTTGTATCCTGCCAGGTCTGCATTTCCAATAAAACTATAGATTTTTTCTGCTACTTCAATGAATGATGGTTTATTTCGAATGTCTGCCGGAGTTATACCATGTACTTTTATTGACTCTTCAGAAATTGGTATTCCCGGATTTATAAGCATTTCCAATTCTTTCGGATCAGCTTTTTGTTTTGTATATTTTATAAGTCCGATCTGAATGATCCTGTCTCTTAGTACATTCAATCCGGTTGTTTCAAGGTCAATAAAAACAAGATCATTTTTTAAGTTAAAAGTATTCATTTTTGCTTTTTTAATTTTTGTTAAAACCCGGTGTTGTATATACTACCATTTCATTTTTTTCATTTGACCAAATAAAGCATGCTTCTGTATTTTTCAGTGAGGAAATCATTTTTTTTGATTTTTCAAACCCTGAAACCATACAGGCAGTTGCAAGTGCATCGGCTGTCATGCAGTCCTCAGCAATAATAGTTGCACTTAACAGATTCGATTTTTCAGGAAATCCGGTTTTTGGGTTTATTGTATGGCTGTATCTTTCTTTTCCCTCACCTAGAAAATTCCTGTAATTTCCTGATGTAGCCATACCTTTGCCTGAAATGCTAACTTCCATAAAAAAATCATCAGGGGCCGCATTTTCTGATGGTGTGTTTATCCCTATAACCCATTTCTGTCCTGCCGGTGATAGGCCTTTGCTTACGATTTCTCCTCCGATTTCGACCATATAGTCATTAATCCCTTTTTTTGCAAGTAATTCTCCTATTTTATCAACGGCATAACCTTTGGCTATACTGCTGAAATCAAGTTGTACCCCAGGAAATTTTTTGCTGATAAAAACACTGTCATTTTCTGAAGGTATGATTTTAACAAGCCTTAATCCAGTTAGCTTAAGTAATTCAGCTATTTTTGCAGAATCTACTTTTTCAACTTTTTTATGTTCAGTGTAGCCAAAACCCCAATAATTTACAAGAGGCATGACAGTGGGATCATATAATCCATCAGCCAAAACAAATATTTCACCTGCTTTCAACAGATTGATCATAAAATCGCTCCGGTCAACTTTAATTCCATATTCAGATATATTGAATTTTGAAATAGTCGAAGTTTTAATGTAGGTTGATAATTCATTATTGATCCTTATCAATTCCTTGTCTATTTCAGTCTGGTAATCATTTTTATCCTTGTATTTAATATTATATATGGTACCCATAGTTTCACCGGTCAAAAAAAAATAGGAACCAGTATGACCAGAATTTTTACATCTGCTGAAAAATATTGTACATATGAATAATAAAAAAAAATAGTTTTTTAACATTGGAATTAGATTTAAATTTTTTTTCAAAAGTACGTTTAAAAACCTATATTTGCACAATAAATTTTAATATAAAAAAAATTGAAATGAGAATAAGTGTTTTTTTAATTATAGCTGTATCATTATGGCTGATTACCTCATGTTCACCTAAAATAGCTCCCAAACCAGCTGAAGAAGTAAAAACAGAACAGAAAGGAAATTCTGATCCGGTTGTAAATGCACAAAGAGCTACACCATGCAAAATGTTCAGTGATTACGCTGATCCTACAGAAATTATGGCCGAATTTACAAATTACAGAAACTTTCTGAAAATCAATGATTACAGCCAGGCTTATGAGTTATGGACAAAAGCATTTTACAGAGCCCCGGGTGGAAATGGAAAGATAAGATATCATTTTGATGACGGGATAAAGATATTCAGGCATTTTTACGAAAATGAACCGGATACATTAAAGAAAAAAAGATGGATTGATTCCATTGATCAAGTGTACCTTATAAGATTGGGTTGTTTCGCAGAAGAGGCGACAGTAGCAGGCAGAAGGGCATTTGACTACTATTATGGTTTCAGTAATTTCAAACATCCTGATACAATTTATAATCTTTTCAGGAAAGCTGTTGAAATCAATAAAGAAAAGTCGGATTACTTTGTAATTAATCCATTCAGCAAAATTTTGATTGAAAGATTTGAGGCAAAAAAAACTGACACTGCAGAAGCTAAATTATACGCAAACCTGCTTTTGGATGCAATAAAGTATGGGTCAGCCAATTGCAAAGGAAATGAGTGTAAATCATGGGATGTGATAAAGGATTATGCACCTTATCTGCTTGAAACATTTGAACAGATTGAGGGTTTTTACAGTCCAGAGTTTTATAAGGAAAAGTATCTTGCTTATTATAAGAAAAACGGAAATGACTGTGATACAGTCGATCTTGTATATCGTAAGCTTGTTTGGGGTGGATGTGATATGAAAGACCCTACGTTTGCAGATATTATTAAGGACAGAAATTCCAGGTGTTACATAGCACCTCCTGAACCCGGTCCATTGACAAAGGCATTTGAATTTTACAATAACGGAAAATACCAGAAAGCTATTAATTCATTCGAAGATTTTATTGATAAAACAGATGACAATGAAAAGAAAGCCAAATATTCTTTGCTGATAGCAAAAATATACTATGGTGATATAAGGAATTTTCCATTATCGAGAAAGTATGCTTTGAAAGCTGCAGGTTATAAGTCTGGTTGGGGCGATCCTTATATACTGATCGGTAAACTTTATGCTTCCAGTGGCCCACTTTGTGGCCCTGGTACAGGATGGGACAGCCAGATCGTAACCTGGCCTGCAATCGATAAATTTGAATATGCAAAAAAAATTGATAACAAGGTAGCAACTGAAGCTAATAAACTGATCAGGAATTATGAAAAATATATGCCTGATAAAGAAGAACTTCATTCCAGAATGATCAAGGAAGGTCAGGTATTTAAGGTTGGATGCTGGATCAATGAGACAACAACAATCAGAGCTGCAAAAAACTGAGTAATATCGATAATTGATATTTGTTAACTCTTGATTTAATAAGGGATTTATTAAATGTAAAAATAGCAGTGACTAATCTGTGGCTGAAAATATCTTTATATAATATGAGATATAATAAAGGTTTTAATAATCATAATGATATATCTAAATTGATACCTTTAATAGGGGTATTGTTTTATGTTCTTATATACATAGCTGCCACATGCTTATATCCCGGTGGGTCTGATAAGTACCCTGATCATGCTGGATTCGACTGGATTAATAATTTTTGGTGCGATCTGACAGATAAGATTACTGAAAGTGAAGAAATCAATACTGCCAGACCTGTGGCAATTTTTGGAATGTTGGTTTTGAGTTTTTCAATCGGCTTTCTGGCTTATATCATTCCCTTATATTTTGGTGATCAGAAAATTTTCTTTCTGATCAGGTATTTTGGATTAGCAGCGATGTTTTCAGCAAATTTTGTATTTACTGATTTTCATGGCCCCGCAGCTTATATTGCAGGTATATTTGGAATTCCTCCTCTGGCTTTAGCATATTACGGACTATATAAAAAAAATGAGGTTGTGCTTTTGACAATTGGACTCATAAGTTTGTTTTTTCTTGCCCTGAATTATTTTATATATGTATCAAAATTTTATATTGAAATTCTTCCCCTTATTCAAAAGATTGCTTTTATGGCATTTCTTATCTGGATCTGCATGCTTGATATCAAGGTCTGGAAGGCACTAAGAATATAATAACTATTATTATTGCCAAACTACAGCAATACTATCCATTTTCCGCAGTACTAAAAATGCCAACTTTTTTTTCAGTTCCATCTTCAAAAAATACTGTTACACCGACGAGCCCAAACCTGTGATTAGTTTGATAAACAATTTTGGTAACACCTGGAATATCACGACCGGTTTCCTCAACAGTTATTGTTTTAATTAGTAAAAATCCCCATGCATAATCATCAGTTTCTGATTTTTTTGTTACGGTTCTTTTAATGGTTTTGGTTCCCCGTTTCAAAGACCATGAATCACCAACTTTTGCATTATATTTTACAAGCACAAGATTTCCCTCATCATAGACATTCATAATTCCTTCTGTTGTAAGAATTACTTTGCCGGTTGAAGTCACATTTTTTCCATTGACAACTGTTCCAGGAATATAAGGAGCTATACTCAACCAATCAGGATTATCAACAGTGCAGGTGTATGTTATAGTGGAAATATCTTTTTCAAGCTTACTAACTTTTGCATTAGGATTAGAAATGCCTGTAACCGGGGAAACACCAAAACTGTTATCTACTGCACCAATTGGTGATTGAGCACCTCCTATGGAATCATCATCATCAATAAGATTGCATGAGGAATTCAAAAAAACAAGCAAAACTGTAAAAATAGAAAATATAAAAGATTTAGTTTTCATAATTAATGATTTTTATGTTATGTTAATAATTTTTGAAATAATTGAATTTTAATATATTATATATTAATAAATTTAATAATAGAAATAGAATAAAAACACCTGAAGAAACAATAAAAATTGCCCATCCGTATATAAGGATAGCGAGCAATATCCAGATACCGGAAGTAATGTATACTGACAATATAATCGATTTAAATCTTAAAAACTGAAGCCTGGCAGTTTCATTTTTTTCTTTCGAGAATCCTAAAAAAATAAGTGAAATTATAAAAAAAATCAAAGCAGTTTCATCCAATACATTAGTTTGAGCAATTACCATTGTCCTGGTTTCAATGTAAGATGTAACTGCTGCAAATACAGGTATAGTAAAAAAAGCTGGTTTCCCGCCAAAAAAATATAAATAAGCACCTGTAATGGCAATAAACAAAGAGAAAATGCCAACATACCTGAATTTATAAGGCAATAAAGGCAACGTATTCATTTTTCTATTTTAAGAAAAGCTACATACTATATTTTTATCAACACAAAGTTACAATTATTTTTTATTTTTTCCTGGTTTTATAATCTAATAAAATCAATATATCACAAACTTTTCTATGAATCCTATGTTAAAGTTTTATTCAGTAATTTTAATAAAAAAATAAAATGAAAAAAGACAAGATCATTTATTGGACAGCGACAATTTTAATCTTTTTGTTTGAGGGATTAATGCCTGCACTTACAAGTCATACTGAAGTTGCCAGGGAAGGTATAAGGCATCTTGGATATCCTGAATATTTTGGTACAATGCTGATGCTTTTCAAAGTAGCCGGAGCTATAGTTCTGATACTCCCACAGATTCCTGCCAGATTGAAGGAATGGGCTTATGCAGGATTTACATTTGATTTTCTGGCAGCAGCATATAGTCATTTCGTAATTGATGGTATCAAAATAGTAAGTTTTTTCCCATTTTTCGTATTGGCTGTATTGATGGTATCCTATTATTATTATTTCTATAAATTGAACCCACGGAAAAAATTATTTTGATAAAGAATTAAAATTATGACAGTTAATCCATATCTGAATTTTAACGGAAATTGCGAAGAAGCGTTCAATTTCTACAAATCTGTTTTTGGAGGAGAATTTACGTATCTGGGAAGATTTAACGAGATGCCTATGCAGGAGGGAATGCCTCCTTTACCGGAAAATGAAGGAAATAGAATAATGCATGTTACTCTACCCATAGGAGGAGATACTGTTCTTATGGGTAGTGACACAATTTCAATTTCAGGAAATGTCAGTATTGGTAATAATATTTCAATGTCGGTAAATGCATCATCAAGAGAAGAGGCTGATTCGTTGTTTAGCAGGTTGTCAGAAGGAGGGAAAATCATCATGCCATTATCTGATACTTTCTGGAATGCATATTTTGGTATTTTTACTGATAAATTTGGAATCAACTGGATGGTTAACTTTGACCTGTAATTGAAGTTACCCCAAAATATGTTTGTTTCGTCATTAGTCTGATAATCAATTTTATATGATTAAGGCCCTGTTTTGTTGTCAGTAAAAAATATAAAAAGGTTTTTGTTTTTATGGCATTTTATCAATTCAAAATACAACAGTTCATATCTGTCGATAGCAAGATCTTGTGGGATTTTATCTCTGCACCTGCCAATTTAAAGAGGATTACACCTGAATATATGGGTTTTGATATAACTTCTGATAATTTACCGCAAAGAATGTACCAGGGTATGATAATAAGTTATATGGTAAGTCCATTATTTGGGATTAAAACTACCTGGGTGACTGAAATAACCCATGTTGCAGATGGACATTATTTTGTCGATGAACAAAGAATTGGACCATATAAGCTCTGGCACCATCAACACATATTAGAAAAAAAGAGCGAAGGAACATTAATGACAGATATTGTCAGCTATTCACCACCGTTTGGACCATTGGGTATGATATTTAATAAGCTGGTAATCAGAAAAAAACTGAAGGAAATTTTCGATTACAGAAGGAAGGCTATTGAAGATATATTCAGAATTGGTTAATAGATTTTTAAAATAACAACTCTGGACTTCTTAATATTCTGACTATTTTGCTATTTAATACCGATATGAAATTGAAAATAGTACTGACATTTGCAGTCAGCACAAATCCGATTTAAGAACCCCAATTCCCCCAGTTTCAGTCGGCCTTATATATTAAATGCTGACCAAAGTGCCTGTACTGACCAAAGTGTCAGTGTCAGTGCCAAATTATTGGAATATTATATAAATGAATTTGGTATAACTGGGTAATTTTAACCCAAATTAAGTATTAGAATTCTAATGCTTAATTGACAAATCAATTCTTTGGAATTATTTTTGTCAGCCCAGAGAGTAAATTACGCTATTGCGTAATTAGGATTTAATTAAAAAAATATTATCTCATTTTTGGTCTTCTGCGTTTACTACCCCTTGTCATCATACTGAAGCCATCTTTACCCATAGAAGAAGCCTGTGTTATGGCTGATTTGTTAGCAAAGACCTTGGAAAACTGATTAAGTTGATCTTTCAGGGCTTTTTCTGTAACTTTTAGTTTTTTTGCTTCATTGTAATAATTTTTTGCTGCAGTCCATTTATTTTTTGAAGCATTTATATTTGCCAGTTGCAGCAGGATCATAGCTTTTTCATTATCTGTGGGAAGTTTTATGGACAAGGCTTTATTAAATAAGGCTTCACCTGCTTCCTGATCTTTGTTATTAACTGCAAATGAACCTTTTAAAATATAATAATAAGCCCTGTTGGTGGGATATAATAACCCTGGACTCAAAGTTAGATTTAGTCTTTTCTCTGCTTCGGCAAATTTTTGAAATTGAAGGAGTTCTGAAGTTGAAACGATTGTGCCAAGCAAAATATAACTGATGATAAAAACCAGCGCAACGATTATAAACCAGATACCATACCATACTCCAAATGCAGCCCAGAGCCAGATACCGAGAATAAGAGATACTGCTATTATAGCGAATTTAAGATAAATATTGATTTTAAACATTTTAATTGATATTTTATGATTTATGAAATTTTTATTTATGAAATTTATGATTATGATATTTTAATAGCTGAATTTCTTAAGGCATTTAATTTGTAACCTATTGTTTCAATATCTTTTCTTAACTCAATGTATAATTGTTCATTTATGAGATTTAAATCATTACAAACTATAATTTGGCTCAATAGTTACATCATACTTGAAAATGCTTTTTGATAAATATGCGCCTGATCTTTTGAACTTGTTCTTGATGAACATTGAGTCAGGTTTGACCAAATTGAAATTAATGATATTCTCATTTTATTCACTAAACCACATTTTTTAATTTTCCGGAAGCTACTAGTAATATGATAAACTTTTTTATTAATTGCCTGATAACACTCCAAAAAATCCAAAGTTTCAAAGAAAAATTTTAATAGCCATTAATATTATAAATTTATAAATTTCATAAATATTATAAATTTCTATAGCTCAATTTTCTAATAAACTTTGCAAAAGTAAGAATTTATTCCTGATAAATATCTTTCCTGTTGCTTAAAATGATATTGGTTTTTATAAATATTTCTTTTGAATCTGGAAAAACCTCTTCGAATATTTCATGGTAGAATTGTGTAGTAGTCTCTTTTGTTTCTTTATCAATATTGAGGCGGTTATATAATATTACACCCTCATTTGAAAGCATATCTTTCGTTTTTTCTAAAAACTCAATAGTTTCAAATTTAATTGGAACTTTGTTATTTTCAAAAATATCGATAATTATCAGATCAAACTTTTCTTCAGTAATTTCACAAAAGATCTCAGCATCCATTTCATATATATAAAATTGTGAATTAAGATCATTTAAGATATAATCGTGGGCAAGTCTTATGATTTCGTCGTCTATTTCCACAAGATGAAATTCAAATTTTTTGCGAAATTTTTTTTCCAGCATCTGTGGTACAGAGGCTAAGCCCAGTCCTAATAAAAGGACTTTCTCAATTTTGACTTTCTTCCAGTCTATTTTTTTAAAAGTTTCAAAAAAATTGATGTATTTATCTTCAAATGAATAAATAGCACCAGAAGTACATAGTTGAAATCGGCCTTTACTTAAATAGATTTCCAATACTTCATTGAAATCAGAGCTGGTGGATTCAAGAAGAACATCAGTGAAATAGCTCAATATTTTCTTTGCCAGGGGTTTTTTCATGGACTGCTTACCAGATATTTATTTGTTTTTTTCCCAAATTCGGTTTTTTGAAGACTGAAGAAAGATTTGTCTTAGTATTTCTTTTTCTGTGTCATCAAGTTCTAAATTTCTTCTTTTCATCATTATTTCAGCTGTTTCAAGTGCCTTTTCAATTTCAAAGGTAATAAACCCATGATTCCCTCCCCAACTGAATGAAGGTATGAAATTCCTTGGAAATCCGGGTCCAAAAATATTGGCACTAACTCCTACAACAGTGCCTGTATTGAACATAGAATTGATGCCGGCTTTAGAATGGTCGCCCATAAATAACCCGCAAAACTGCTCACCGGTATTTTCAAAGGAAAGTGATCGGTAACTCCATAATTTCACTTTTGCGTAGTTATTTTTCAGGTTGGAATTATTTGTATCGGCTCCGAGATTGCACCATTCACCTATGACTGAGTTGCCGATAAATCCATCATGAGCTTTATTGGAAAAATCCAGAAAAACAGAATTATTCACCTCACCTCCAACTTTACAATGATGGCCTATACTTGTTGCACCGTAAATCTTTGCACCCATTTTTAAAGTACTGTGTTTGCCGAGATAAAACGGGCCTCTTATAGTACATCCTTCCATAATCTCTGAATCATGATCAATATAAACAGGTCCTGTGGAAGAATTAATGACCGAAGCCTCAACTTTCGCTCCATCTGCTATGAAAATATCGTTTTTATTGCCAATTATAGTATTTGTTTCTGATATTTTTCCTGATTTTTTTCCCTTGGTAATTAATTGAAAATCATTAATGGTTTCCTGTCCAGCTTTCTGATATATATCCCAAAGATGCTCTAATTTGTTTATATTTGAAATATTTATAATATTTAATCCGGAAATATTGTGTGAATTGAATATTTTATCAATAATTTCCTTATAGCTTGATTTGATTCTGACTGCTATTATTGTGTCATTACTCATCAGAGCTGAATTAGGGTTTAATCCAACAATTTTATCAATCAGATTTATATCTGGGATTACCGAACCATTGATGAAAATATTGTCCTCTGTTAAATTCAATTTATATTTTTTCTGAAGATATGGTTGAGTAGAAAAACTATAATCACCTGGCATCAGATACTTCCATTTTTCTTCAATTGACAGTATGCCAATTCTCAGCTTTGAAACAGGTCTGGTAAATGTTATTGGAAGTAGTTCCGTCCAAACTGATGAATCGAAGAAAATTAAGCTTTGTAACATAAGGTTAGTTTTTTATACTTGATAATTCTTTTATCACGGGTCAAAAGTATAAAATAATCTTGTTAGTTATAAAATTTCAGATTACTTTACCTCCAAGTTTCTGATAATCTGTAAAAAAATCAGGATATGATTTTTTTACACATTCTGCATTTTCAATAATAACATTTTTTTCAGCATTCAGTCCGATGATTGATAATGACATTGCTATCCTGTGGTCATTATGTGAATTGACTTTTCCACCTGTAGGTTTACCCGGCTTTATTATCATATTATCATTTTCTGCTTCAATCTGCAAACCAAGTTTTTTGAATTCTTCCTTTAAACTGTTGAATCTGTTGCTTTCTTTATTAATAAGCCTTGAAATCCCTTTGATCCTGGAAATACCACTGCAATTTACAGCAAGAACTGCTAAAGGTGGAAAAAGGTCAGGGGTGTCAGTTGCATCAAAATAAAATGGGTTGAGCCTGTTTTTTCCCACAATGACTTTTTCATTTTTTTCAATGATTTTTGCTCCTGCTGATTTGAGCACGTCTAAAATTGCCCTGTCTCCCTGGTATGACTCAAGGTTCAGGCCATCGAAAACAACTTTCCCGCTTATGGCAGCTCCAACCATATAAAATGCTGAACCACTCCAGTCACCTTCAATTTTTACTTCAATGCCTCCAAGCCTTTGATTTCCGCCTACATTGAATAAATTATGGTTAATATTCATGATATCTGCACCAAATAACTGTAAAGTTGATAATGAAATATCGATGTATGGCCTGGATTTCAGGTTTATTACCTCAATTTCAGAATCTTTTTCAGCCTGGGTAAAGGCTATCAGCATTCCGGTCAGTACCTGAGACCCATCCTGAGCATCAAGAATATGTCTGAATTTATTTATTTTCCCTTTTATTATGATAGGTAGCCTGAAGTTTTGGTGCTCTACACTTAATCCCGCTGCTGAAAGTGCATCGATCAGGGTTCTCATTGACCTGTTTAAAATGGTTCCATGCCCTGTTATCATTATTTCTTCATCAAAAAGCCCGGCAAGAAAAGAAAAAATCCTGGCACTTAGCCCTGATTCCCCAACATTCCAGATATGTTTTTTTAAATTAGCTGTTTTTTGTATTTTTATGCACTGGTTGTCATATTCAATTCTACAGCCCATATCTTCTGCAATAGTAAGAGCAGACATTGAATCCTCACTCCTGTCCGGATTGAAAATAACTACTTCACCATTTGTAATTGTTGAAATGGCAATTACCCTTTGCATTATGCTTTTTGAGGGGTTGGCTGTCAATTCGCCATTAATGCAGGAAGGACTTACTGTAATCGTCATAAATAAATTCACTGATATTGTGATAACTGTCAGTATCTGAACAAACTACAATGTCGCTTGTTTTGTAATATTTATTTTTTCTTTCATTGAAAATTTTATTTAGCTCATCAATTTTATCTTTTCCTGCCAGCAAAGGCCTGTTTTTATCTGATGCGATCCTTGACAGGTTTTCTGCAGAGCCATATAGCAAAATATTCCAGCATTTTTCTTTCAGCAGTACAATGTTTTCTTCATCAACAATTATGCCTCCTCCTGTTGAAATGACTATATTTTCTCTTTTTATTATATTTTTCAGAAGGTCTTTTTCAAGTTTTCTGAAAAATGCCTCACCTTTAGTTTCAAATATTCTGGTTATAGATAAACCTTCATTATCCTGTATCATTTTATCCATATCAGCAAAATCGTAACCAAGTTTTTCGGCAAGACGTTTACCTATAGTTGATTTTCCTGTACCCATCATTCCAATCAGGGCAATTCTTTTTATTTTACCATGGTCATTATTAATTTGTTTACAATAAAAGTCGGTCTTAGAAATTCCTGTCATGAGTGCATAAGAAACTCTTCCCTGTTCAGAAAGCCAGTCTAATCCGCTCAGATACTGTGAATTATAGTTATTTGCGATTTCTTCCATTGGTCTTTTTTTGTAATATGCATCATAAAGTATTGTATTTTCACTTATTAAAAGATGAGACAATATTTCAGGACATTCAGAAGTGGTGTTTATTATAATGTCGAATGCATATTTTGAAACCTGAGGTTTGTTTATCGATATGATTCCAAATTGATCAGCAAGGGCATCGGCTTTTGATTTGGTCCTGTTAGTTATAAAAATAGTACTTACATTCAAATTTTTTAGAGCTTTTATAGCTGCTTTGGCTGCTCCTCCGGCACCTATCACCAAAGCCGAAAAAGCTCTCTCTCCCCTGAGAATCCTTGTCAGAGGCATCTGAACACCGGAAATATCAGTATTGTATAACGATTTTGTTTTTCCCTTTAATAAAAGCGTATTGGCAGCTCCTGTAAATTTTACATATGGCGATAATTCATCTGAAAGATCAAGTATTGATTCCTTGAATGGTGAAGTTATATTTATTCCTTTAATATCATAAGCATTAATTAGCCGGTAGATATCAGAAACTGTGTTTGCCAGTAACCTGGTGTAGCAGAATTTAAGGTCATGCCCTTCAATATATTTTTTGAATAACTCCGGGCTAAGACTATGAGAAACAGGATTGCCGGCAACGCCTAAATTGATCTGATCCTTATTCATCACATAACAATACTTTATAGTTATACTTTTTATTTTCCGATATGATATTTAGGAAATAGATGCCTGGATTTAAATTATAATTTTTCAAATAAAGCTTACAGTTACCTACATTTGATTTATTCAGGTAAATAACTTTTCCAAATATGTCAGTTATTTCAAAACTGTAGCCCTGAGTTATATATAAAGGTTCAATATACAATTCATTCTTAGCAGGATTCGGATAAATATTGAATTCATTAATTTCTGATTCCTCATAGGTAGAATTAGAACACTGGGTTTTGAAGGTATAAGTTTTTTCATCGGCAATATCGAGTTGATTGCAATAAACACTTATACTGATATCATAAGAAGTACATGTGTCAAGCCCATGAAAAACAAAAGATGTATCTTTAATAAATGCTATTGGAATGAAATCTTCCTGATCATTAACTTTCAATTTAATAAGATATTTGTTATCCACTCCTGTTTTATTCCATGATATCTGGTAAGAGCCGGAATCAATTTTACTGTGATTTATGTTTAAACCGGGAATTTGACAGTGTTTCACAGTATCCAGAAACACACAATAATCTTCATATTCACCATAATCATTGCCAGCTATTTCACAGGGATTCGAAATGCTGTATGCGCTTAACATGACTCTCATTCTTGAATTTCCTGAAAATGATATCTCAGGAACTTTGAATACAATATTTGCTTCATTGGTTTTGTTATTGGCAACACGGCCTAAAAGTTCCTTTGCCCCGAATACACCATTATTGTCGAGGTCAACCCATAAAAATAGTGAATCAGAATATTTTATATCACTGAATTCTATTTCAGCTGTAAGCTTGTAGGTTTCATTTTGTATTAATTTCAGGGCTGGAGAATTGGTGAAAATACCTATGCCATCATAATTTTTTCCACTCTCATTTGCAAAATCATCAATCCTTATTTTAGTAATCCATTCCAGATCATTATCAATTGATGGAAGACAATACTCTTTCAACGAACATTCAGGACAATTTTCACCTAAAATGAACGATTGATTTCCTGTGCTTAATGTGTCATTACATTCCGACCTTAAGTAAACAGAAACCATTCCACAATCATTAGTATAATCAATATCCACAAAATTATTTTCAGTAATAATAGTATCCCAAATTGGTTCAGACCAGAACTTATATATGAAATAATATTTTTGTGCAACAAAATTCTTATCCCATGAGACATGCAAATTATTATTCAGGATGTAATGATCATTTATTTCAGGGGAAGTACAGCATCCCAAGGTACTGACATTTAAGGTATATCCGAATGGACTGAGGGAATCACCACATTTTTCCTGGATTTTTAATTCATATGAGGAGCAATAACCTAGATTTTCCAATTTGTATGGACTTTTGATGTTTTCTATTGTTTTCCATTCCTGACCTGCAGTTCTGTAAGCAAGATTAAAAGAACTGCTGTCCAGGTTTTCCCACGACAATCCGATAATATCTGCACCTACTGTATCAATATTAACAAGATAGGGTGGGGCACAATCATCATCATATTTCCCGATATTTTTTAGAGAATTGTAGGCATTGACCACACCTCCGGTTACAGTTATGTTCTTTAGGGAATTCAACGGCTTGCTGCCTTCAAGAATTGCGTCTTTTGCCATCAAAGCGGCAAGTTGTGGATTAGTTATTGCGATAGCTGCTATTCTTTCACTATAGGCATATATCAGTCCTACCACACCTGCCACAACAGGAGTAGCAGCTGAAGTGCCTGAAAATGAAGTATATAAATTGTTTTTTCTAATTGTAAGTACATTGGCACCATATCCTCCTATGTCAATATGAACCGGACCAAAGCCAGCACCATTCACTTTATTGTTTTGATGATCCACATTGGTAACAGAGATCATATAATCTCCAGGACAAGTAGAAGGCATATCACCTAGAACATCTACGTTAGTATTACTGTTGGCTGTTGCTACAATATTCAGAATTCCTACACTTCCAAGAGAATCATACATACTACACCAGATTGGGTGATCTTCAGCTTTAGCAAAATCAGTCCCAAAAGAGGAATTAGTAGCAACAATAAATGCCCCCTTTGTGCCATTCGATTCGTTATATCGCTTTCTAAGATTGTATGCGTAGGCATATGCAGAGAGCATATGAGCTTCATCATTTCCTTTAAATACAGGTAGAATTTTGATATTCCAGTTAATTCCAGCAATACCTTTTTTGTTGTTTCCCTGTGCACCTATGAGTCCTGCTACTGATGTTCCATGATTTCCTGCAGGTATATTACCGTTTTGATCTTCACCATTCCAACCCCTATAATCGTCAATATACGAATTCTGATCATCATCAATACCATTATCAGGTATTTCTCCATAATTTGTCCAGAGGTTGTTAACAATATCTATATGTGTCAAATCCATGCCATTATCAACCACGCAAATGACAATTGTATCTCCATTTTTAGTTGTGCCCCCTGTGGTGAGATCCCAGGCAAGATCAGCATCGATATCAGCATTTGCAGTACCTCCTGACTGTCCTGTATTGTTAAGGAACCATTGTTGTTTGAACAGGGAGTCATTCGGAGTATTCCGGCTTTCGACAAAATGATTGAATTGTGCAGAAGCCACAAAATCCCTTTTTTTTAGAAACTCAATAATAGTTTCTGTATTATTGTTACCAGGGTCAAATTCAATTTTTTTAACTATCACCGGTTCCATACAAAGGTCAGTGATCAGTATTTCACCCCCAATATTAAAATTTCTTTTTAAAAGAGCTTCCAGTGTCTCATTTTTGACCTGGTAATGAAAATTTACAAGTATTTGGTTATCAATAATATTTTGAGCAGTAACATCAGTAAACAAAACTGATAAAAATGTAAAATAAAGAAAAAGGAGGTAAAATTTCATCTTTGAAAATGCTTTTATTAAAAATACAACGTAAAAATATGTCAATTTATATTAATGTTCACTGTCAGAACCACAAAAAAAGTATTCTTTTTTATTTTTTTAAGATGTGTTATAGTGTTTGTTACATAAAAGAGATAATACTAAGAATTCATTCAGAAAAATAATACCAATTCCATGTGATAAATAAAACCGAAAGCATATCTGTAATAATACCGACTGAAATATAGGAATTAAAATAATTAATTGACTAACCGACAAACCGAAAACTGAAATAATTCTCCATTGTCCATTGTTGTCTGAACTATGATTCTTAGGATTAAGTGATTTTAGGATAGCAGGATTTTAATTGTCAATTATCAATTATCAATTATCAATTATCAATTATCAATTATCATTTTTCATGCTGCGACGCAGATTTATCATAGGAGGAATGAGACCAGGCAGAAAAGCTAATTATTTTAAATATTGGTGTGCTGCTTTTCTAAGTCGGTCCATTATTGCAATACCTATACCTGTTTCAGGAACAGGCTCAGCTACTATAAAATCAACACTACTATCTTCCAGTAAATGTAGTTTTCCGAAAAGATTTGCAGCAGCCTCATAAAGGTCACCGTTTCGGGATAAATATTCTGTTATTTTATAGTTTTTATCCGGAATTGAACCAAATGACAGAAAGGCAGCATTTGAAGTATCAGTTACTTTCAAACCATTTCCCAGTATGAAAAGAGGTTTTGTTGGGCTGTAATGCGATTCCAACGTTCCCGGAGCAGTGATGATATCTTTTCGGTAAATTTCATGTGAAGAATAGGGAATAAATTGTTCTAATTCAGTTTTGGTAATGATCCCTTGTCGTAAAATAACAAATCCATCATCCAGCAATTCAATAACCGTGGACTCAATACCTACTCTTGAAGGGCCTCCATCAAGAATATAATCGACATCTTTCAGTTGTTTTTTTACATGTGAAGCATTTGTGGGACTGATCCTTCCAAATTTATTTGCACTTGGTGCTGCTATAGGACACCCGGAAAGTCTTATTAGTTCCAATGCAATGTGATTGTCAGGCATTCTGATTCCAACTGTACTCAATCCTGAAGTAACGATATCAGGAACAATAATGCTCTTGGGCAGGACCAAGGTCAATGGTCCCGGCCAGAAATTTTGGACCAGACACCTTACCCGTTCATCACGGACAGCAGTAAGATAATCAATGTCTTCAATCGAAGCAATATGGACAATAAGAGGATCAAAAGATGGTCTTTCCTTGGATTCAAAAATCCTGGCCACTGCCTGAGTATCTAAGGCATTTGCCCCCAGCCCATATACTGTCTCGGTTGGAAAGGCCACCAGGCCTCCTGCTTTAATTATATCTGCAGCTTTTTTTATTTCCAGTTGCGTAACCATTCTTTCTTAAATGATACTTATATAATTTATTATTTTGTGATTTGTTCATTTGGTTAAGAAAAACAATTTTAGAAAAGCCTTAATCCCATTCCTGCTTTCATGAGAATAAAACTTGTTTTTGAAAACTGATCCTGAAGATCCGGAGGAGTTTTAATGTTAAAATTCATGATTCCTGTCTCTGTTCCAAATTCAAGATATAAATACTTAAAAATGTGATATTTTAAACTTATTCCTGCCCCAAACCCTGATCCATAAAACTTTCCCTGATTTTTACCTATAACAGATCTATAAATCAAGCTGGTTGATAATGCGAGTTTTTCATTAGGATAATATACATACGAACCACTTATACAGCTGTTTTTGATAGTAGTTTGATATTCATTTATAAATGAAGTATTAGTCACTCTTCCTGAGTATTTTGAAGCTGATACATCCAGGGATAAATGCTTGAATATCAAAATACCTGTTGTAATATAAAATCCTTCAAACCTGGTATGATATTTATTGTAAATATTATCGCCCATAAAGTCATTATATACATACCCAATAGAAGTATTGTGAGAAAAATGGGGAATCGTATCAATGCCCTTTGAAAATGAAAAAGTTGCAAAATTTAGTAAATAACAAATAAGTATTGATCTTATCATCCTGCCTATTTGAAAGTGTAGGTAAATGGTACATCAGTTGTATATATGCTGTCAACAATGGATTTGGAGGACGAATTAATTAAAATCTTTACTTTACTGTTAGCGGGTACTATAATCTTTCTGGTATAGCCACTTGAAATTGGCAATCTCCTTTCGAATTTTATTTTATCAGTTTCATCTAAATATATATCTTGCGATGTTTGGTAGTAAATAGAATAGTATGATACGGTTTCTGAATCTTCACAAACAAAGTTTAATGGCACTCCTGGAACAAGTGTGCAATGTGCAGTCATATCGATCTCATTATTGACAATAGTAAGTTGTTTGAAAAAAATAAATTTTTCTGAATATTTATCATTAAGGTATTCAGGATGAGAATAATTATTATAAAAACTGTTTATTTCCAGATAGTGTGTTGTGGCATTATTTTTCGAAAAAATAAGATCAAATCTTCCTTCATTATCAGTTACTCCTTTTTGAATTAAGTTTTCATAATAGGCATTTGCAAACCCAAAAAGCGACAATCCAATATTTTTCACAGGAAGACCTTTTTCATCCAGAATGGTTCCTTTTAATCTATACCTCTCAGACCCATCATATTCAATATCATCGTCGCATTGGAATCCGTAAAGCAGGATTAGCCCACAAAAAAGTATATATTTCACAAATATTAATTTTGAAAAATGATAATTTTAGTTTCTAAGGATATAGATGTTTATTTTTTCAAAATGGTTTGCAAAAAGCCCTGAAAATTTTCAGGGCTTTTGAACAGCTTTTAGAAGTTTAATTATAATTCCTTGTATCGTTTAGGACCTGCTGAAATAACTTCATTTGGTACTCCTGATGCAAATAATTTGAAATTTTCAATATATCTTGAAGCAAGGGCATCGTACTTCCTCCAGTAATCTTTTTTATTTCCCCAGGCATTTGCAGGATCGAAAACATCTTCAGGAACATTTGGACATGTTTTAGGTATTTCAAATCCAAAGAGTTCATCTTTCCTGTATTCTACATTATCTAGTTTGCCTTCAAGAGCTGCAATGAGCATGTTTCTTGTATGACGGATCGATATTCTTTTGCCAACTCCGAATTTACCTCCGACCCAGCCGGTATTGACCAGCCAGATATTTGCTCCGCATGCTTCGGCTTTTTTCCTCAGTAGATTTGCATAGTAATATGGATGATGTACCATGAATGGAGCTCCAAAACATGCGCTGAATGTTATTTCAGGTTCTATTCCCAGTCCAAGTTCAGTTCCTGCAATTTTTGATGTGTATCCGCTAATAAAGTGGTAAATAGCCTGATTCATATTTAGTTTTGCTATCGGAGGCAAAACACCCTGAGCATCTGCAGTCAGGAAAATAATATTTTTTGGTTGGGATCTTACCATTTTTTCTTTTACAGCATTTGGTATGAATTCAAGCGGATAAGACATCCTGGTATTCTCAGTCAGCCTTGCATCATCGAGGTCAATATGCCTTGATGATGGGTCGAAAATAACATTTTCAAGTATGGTGCCAAATCGATATGTACAGGCGTGAATTTCAGGTTCAGCTTCAGCAGAAAGTCTTATAGCTTTCGCATAACACCCGGCTTCATAATTGAAAACTCCCAGGTCACTCCAGCCATGTTCATCATCTCCTATCAGATACCTTGTAGGATCAGCAGAAAGGGTAGTTTTACCTGTTCCTGACAAGCCAAAGAAAAGGGCAACATCTTTATCTTTTCCTACATTGGCAGAACAGTGCATCGACATTACATCCTGCATAGGCATCAGGTAATTCATGATTGTGAAAACGGATTTTTTTATTTCTCCGGCATAAGAAGACCCTGCTATTATTGCAAGTTTTGCACCAAAATTGATCACTATTGCAGTTTCACTCAATGTTCCGTCAATTCTTGGGTCAAGTTTAAATGAAGGTGCAACCAGAACAGTAAAATCAGGGACAAATTCCTTTAGCCTTGCAAGGTCAGTTTCAGAAATGAACATATTTTTTACAAAATGAGAACTCCATGCATGTTCTGTAACAATCCTTACAGGTAATCTGTATTCAGGATCGGCACCTGCATAAACATCCTGAACAAAGAGTTCTTCTCCCTGCCAGTATGCCTGGAGTCTTGCAAACATGGAATTGAATTTATCTTCTGTCATAGGCCTGTTGTAGGAACCCCAGTCAATATTCTGATTAGAGCTTTCTTCCATGACGAAGTATTTGTCGTTGGCTGCTCTTGCAGTCCACTTCCCAGTATATTTCTGAAATGCCCCACCATTTACTAAATTACCTTCACCCCTGAACACAGCCTCTTCTATAAGTGCTGGTACAGGAAGATTCCAGTAAATTGTATCGAGGTGAACAAGGCCATGATTTTCAAGTCCGAAGTTTGATTTATATGTCGAAGCATGTTTGCTTGCCGGTGTTGCGAATTCTAAGTATTTCATAAGCAATAATATGTTATTGATTTATTTAATTATTGTTTTATTAAATTATTGATTTACTGAGTTATAGATTAATCGAATTATTGAGTTAACCATTTAGTAATTAATTTTCACATTCTGACATTTTCAAATTCTCACATTTTCACATTTTCAAATTTTCAAATTCACTCATTAATCAAGCCCAGTCTCTCACAAGTTTTCTTTCACCTATGTAAAGTTCATTTGGTGAATTTGGGTCTATTGCCCATTTTATCCTTTCGATTCCTGTATTTATATCTTTGATTCCTCCGCAGAAGGAAATTCTCAGATATCCTTCCATACCAAATTCTACGCCAGGTACAGTAAGTACTTTCACTTTCTCAAGAAGGAAATTTGATAGTTTTTTTGAACTTTTTTCATATGCGCTAAAATCTGCGAATGCATAAAATGTTCCCTGTGGTTCAATGATGTGCACTCCGTCAAATGCTTTAAGTTGACGTACCAATACCCTTTTGTTATTTTCAAGAGTAGCATTAAGACTTGAAACAACCGATTGTATGCCGTTGATAGCACCGATAGCAGCCTTCTGCAATAGGATTGAGGTTCCTGAAGTCTGATGTCCCTGAATATTTGACATTGCTTTTATAAGGGCTTTGTTACCTATAGCCCAACCGATCCTGAAACCTGTCATGGCATAAGCTTTTGAAACCCCATTTACAATTATAAGCTTTGAGCTTTCACCAAAATCACTTGCATAATCATATGGATTGGCTACAACAGTTCCTCCAAATACCAGTTTCTGATAAATGTCATCCATGATCAGGTATATGCCTTTTTTCTCAGCAAATTGCACTATTTCCCTGATAAATTCAGGAGGGTAAACAGCCCCGGAAGGATTATTGGGACTATTAATTATAATGGCTTTTGTATAGGAGGTTACATTTTTAATTATTTCTTCTATGCGTGGAGTAAAAGAACCATCTTCGGGTGTTACAGGTACAGGAACAGCACCACACAATCTGACCATATCAGGGTATGAAACCCAGTAAGGAACAGGGAAAATCACTTCATCCTGAGGGTCCAGAATTGCCTGAAGTGCAACCATTATTGCTTGTTTGGCACCACTTGAAACAATTATATTTTCAGGCTCAACCATACGACCATAATTTTCTCTCGTATACCTGATCACAGCTTTTTTCATGTCAACACTTCCATCGGCAGGTGCATACCTGACCTCTCCCGTATTGAGATGAGCTGCAAGAGCAGTAATAGCATCAAGAGGGGCTTTACTCTTGGGTTCTCCGCCACCAAGGTGGATAACTGGTTCACCTTTTGCCTTTAGTATTGCAAAAGTTTCATTTAATTTCAGTGTTACTGATTCTCCAACATTTTTACCGATTAAACTTAGGCTCATAATTTTTTTTATTTTAAGTTTATGATTATCTGAATTGAACTAAATAAATCTGCATTTTGGTCGTCATGATAAGACAACTACATGCAAATTTAGTTTTATACTTTATACTGCTGCAAAAAAAATAGTAAAATGAATACAAAATTAGATTTGTGATAAATAATGAAACTGAATTATAATTATTAAAACAGGCTTAATGTTAAGATTTAATATAATTTAGGAATATTTTGTTTACAATTTTATTAATGTGCAATTTTTATTTTATTAATTCCATAATAACTCAATTCAGACAGAATATTATTTCTGAAGTGGACTTATTGATTATTCTTATTGATATTGAAAGATTAGAAACATAAAGATTTTAATTATAAAAACTAGACCTGATTGGCTCAGATTTTTTAATTTTGTGTCAATAAAATTTGCTATATGGAACTTGGTCAAAGAATGGAAAAATTGAAAGAAATCAAGGATTTTTTACACAGAATAATCATGCATTATTCTTTTTGGTATGCTGAGACCGAGAAAAAGTTTGGTAAGGAAATGGCATTTGATATCCTCGATAATGCCTGGAACAGGTTTTTTGATATTTTCATAAATAGAATTGGAAAAACGGCTGGATTTGAAACAGAAAATGGTTTTCCTTTGGTTTTTAATGATTATTCTAAAGAAGAACTGGAAGAGTTGCAAAATGCAATGGCAATAAACTGGCTTGCAAATGATGGTATTTGGTTTCAGGCAATTGAGTTTTCACGCGGGATGGAGGATGCAAAAATTGTCAATGACAATACCTGGGCTCAATTTTCACCTTTTGAGGCTCTTACAATTAAAAGAAAACTGGGATTACCGGAATTTGCAGGTCTGGAAGGGTTAAAAACAGCACTTCTGCATCGGTTGTATGCCTTTGTGAACAGGCAGGAAATAGTAGAAGAAACGGATGATAGCTTCGTTTTTAGGATGGTAGAATGCAGAGTACAAGCAGCAAGAAAGCGGAAAGGACTTAATAACTATCCCTGCAAATCAGGCGGAATTATCGAGTACACTACATTTGCACAAATCATTGATCCTCGTATCAAGACCGAAGTTGTATTGTGCCCTCCGGATCCGCATCCTGATTCATATTATTGTGCATGGAAATTCTATATAGCATGATATTACAACTCCTGACAAATTTCTACAAGAACTCCATTTGTGCTCCTTGGATGAAGAAAACAAATAAGCTTATTGTCTGCTCCCTTTTTTGGAGTTTCGTTCAGTATTTCGAATCCTTCTGCTCTTAACCGTTCTATTTCACTATAAATATTAAAAACTTCAATGGCTATATGATGGATACCCTCTTTGTTTTTTGAAAGAAATTTTGCAATAGGGCTATTCTCATCTGTTGGAGTGAGAAGTTCAATTTTGCTGTCGCCGATCTCGAAAAAGGAAGTAACAACTCCTTCTGCTTCCACTGTCTCTCGTTTGTAGGGCAATTTGTTCAGTAACCTTGTAAACAATGCTTCACTTTGCTCAAGATCTTTCACTGCTATACCGATATGTTCAATTTTTTTCATAAACCATATAAAAAAATGACTGCTAATTAAGTGATTAACAGTCATTATAATGTTAAGTGTATTTAAAATTAGTTTTGTTTGAATTCACCTGTGATCCTGTAGCTGTTACCTACTTTGCAGCCACTGTTTCCAAATACAATATTCAGCTTGCCATTTTTCTTAATGCCCTGGCCGGTATATGTCAGGGAATTTAATATGAAATTGGTGATGTAAAATGTATCACTTGTTGCCGATTTTAAAAATCCTTTGAAGCTGTATATTGACTTACCGGTGCCATCTGTCAAATTTCCTGTAAGATTTGTATCATCCTGCTTTTCTATTTTTACTACTGCGTTTTCTTTAGTTTCCTGAATTATCAGCGTGTCGGAACATTTGTATGTATAATATTTGCCGGTAGCAGATCCTACAAACTGATCAATTGATTTGGTTGGTTCATCATCACCACAACCAAAAAATGAAATAAAAACAAGACCTGCAAGAATAAAAAGTAAGTTTTTCATTTTCAAATTTTTTTTTAATAAGTTTTTAACTGATCATAAAACGTCCAAAATGAAAAATAATTGTTAAACCATCCAATTTAAGTTGTTTCTAAGCTAAAATAATTTCGCCAGATCACATTTAACAAATTAAAAACCAATCCTTCCCCCAATCTCAATGCCGTAAGTGAGATAATTCTGTGAAAGTGGATAATCATCATTTGTTACACTTTGCAGGTTATACTTTATTTTTGGAGCAATGAAAAGCATCTTATTTTTACAAGGGACCATTATTTTTATCCCCGAAATCAGACTTAAACCTGTCCGGGTTTTAAAAATGCCGCTTTCCTTTGTTATGTCAACCGGATATTGATTTATACCAATGATCTGACCTTTTTTAAGAAAGGCAATATTGTAACTAAGACCACTGCTTACTTCATAATTTATTCTGTTAATTTTACCTGCATATCCTATGCTAAGTGGAATATCCAGGAAAAAATAATAATTGTAAATCTTTTTATTCCAAGTTTTATGTTCAATTATTTCTTTTTTTCCCCTGTTTTCAATGATAGTACCATCTGGATTTGTGATAATATTTATTACTCCTTCTCCTGACTTATAAATATCAATACTATCATAATCGCTGAATTTTTCATCTATCTGGCAATAGTCAATCCCAGTAGCAAAGAACAAACCTGAACGGTTTTTTAAATTGTATGTAATGCTTGAAGTCATTGCCTCAAGATGATTTTCTGTTTTTATCCTTTTTTCTCTATAGTCATTGAAACTTTGTTCCCTGGTTCTGATATACTTACCAGCAAGGGCAAATCCGAATGCCAGATCTATTGAACTGTTCCATTTTTGTGTTTTATCAATTTCTTTTTCAGGCTTGGGTTGAATCTTTATGCCCGGAACAAAATTCCTGTTATAAAAGTATGGCTGTATAAGTGAGTGTAGTGTTTTAGTTTCGGGCAATAGTATCTGACTGTGTGTTAAAATCTCTCGTGCAGGATTTTTTCCTGAATCATCTATATTAGCAAATGTATTAGAATTGGGGATAATTTTTTCTGAATCCTTTTTTTCATAGTCCAGTGATTGCGGTGTTTTAGACTTAGTCTGTGCTGAACCTGATTTATTTTTTGAATATAGTCGCTTAAAAGTGTAAGACATGCTTTTAGTTTCTGAAGCAATTGAATTGGTACTATTTTGTGCCTCTGTATTTTTATTTATATGTTCATTTTGTGTTGTCAGGGTTTTATTTTTTCCTTCAATATTATTATATGAAACTGGAGTTTCAGATTTATTTCCATTTTCTGAATTTATACCATTCTGATTTGCAAAATATATTCCTGCCGGTATAATCAGAAGCATTGGAGTTATCCACCACCAAAGGAATCGTTTTTTCCTTTTGGTTTTATTAAGTTTGTTTTCAATACCAGGCCAGATCTCATCTGTTTCAATTTGCAGTTCATAGTCTGCAAACATTTCCCTGATATCCTTTTCAAATTCTCCCATGATCAAATTGCCATTTTTTGTATTTCAAATATTTTATCTCTTATCATTTTTTTCGCTCTGGTCAGCATAGCGCGACTGCTGCTTTCCTGTACTCCTAACAGATCCGATATCTCCTTATGACTGTAACCATCTATAACATACATATTGAAGACCTGGCTATACATTGCGGGTAGTTGATTTATCAATCCCAAAATCTCATCAGCACCTATTTTGCCATAAATATCGGGCATTTCATTTCTGTCATCGGTCATGGTCTCGGTCATGATTTCCTTGTCCCTGTATGTTTTTCTGATTCTCTGCAGGGCAGCATTTATTGTAATCTGCCTTGTCCAGGACTTCAATGCCTGTGCATCTGACCTGAATTCTGTTATGTTGTTGAAAATTGAAACAAACGAATCCTGAAGTACATCTTTTGCTTCTTCGTCATCGCGCATATATCGTCTGCAAATAGCAAACAGATATTTGCCAAAATGGTCAACGAAAGCTTTCTGAGCTTTTCTGTCGTTATTTTTGCATCCTATGACCAATTCGTTTAAATCCAAAATTCTTGTCGTTATTTATTTAATAAAAAAGAAACCGGCAGAGAGTATTATTAAGAACGAAAAACCATTATTTATCATCTGCCGGTCAGTATTTATTCAAGTCTTACGGAATATTTAATTTTCAGATCCCTGATAGTTTCATCGTCAAAATTCTTTTTCGCTTTACCTTCAAATGTGCCTCTGATCATTCCCGGTTTGTTACATTCATCCACAACAATCTGATATTCACCTACGGGAAATAATCTTTTGGTAGCACTTTCATTATAAGCAAAAGTAAATGGAAAAGTATTGAGATCATATTTTTTCTCACCTTTAAAATCAAGACAAACTATCTCAAGTTTATTGCTGCCTTTAATAAATTCCAGGGCAAGAGTAGAACTAGTTATATCTTTCATTTTTAAATCAAGAGTATACTTTTCCTCTCCAAATTGCACGAAGGCAAATGGTTCGCTGCAAACATATATTTCACCCAGATCACTAATATCAGTTTTAATGGATTTATGAATAAATGTGTTGATCTCATTTTTGGTATCACTTGCCATCCAGCTGATTTTCGGTTCGTTTTTTGCATCAATTATATTACAATTGAATGAGCCGGATTGATCAACATCAAAGAATATTGTATCCTTATTTGATATTATGGTTATATAACCTTTATTAACAGGATTTCCACTGCAGTCTTTAAGTAATCCTTTGACAGTGATCAACTTATGATCTGCAGGAATTTTGATAGTACTTTCTTCTTTTTTTATTGTTTCGGTAAATGTTTTATCATTAAGATTTACGGCTATATCTGATTTTTTATTTAACGGAAGGAATGTAATAATTTTACCTTGATTGGAAGCTCGTTGAGTTAGCTTGTAGTTAAGTCCCTGAGCTGAAATACCTACATTGATGAATTGCGCATTGACTCCCTCATTTGATGTAATTGTAAGTTCTTTTTCATAAACATCGAAATTCTGTGCTAAATTGTAAAAGCCTGCTGATTTGACTTCAGCAATATAATAAGTATTTCCATTCTGACTAACAAGTTTTGCTTTATCGTTGGTTTCAAGCCATTTTTTCTTTTCAAAATTGTATTTCCACACTGATATTTCTACCGGAGCATCTGTGACAGTATTTTTAATCCTCAATTCAGCCCTGTTTGTACTTCCCAGATCAATTTTATTGCCACCTGACTGAAACATTTCAATGCCAACTATCCCAAATGAGTTTAATCCTTTGGTTTTAAAGTATTTGTCATAACCAATAGGATCTCCAAACTGTTTTTCGAAAAAGTCAAAATTATCAGGATGTGCAAAAAGAGGTTTTATTTGGATCATACCTGTATAATCCTGTCCGTCAGTAACAAATGAATTTCCGGTTATTTCAATACTGGCCTCATCATTTCCAAGTAATTTTTTATTGTCACCTGTATTTATCACTATATTTCCTGTCTCTGCAACCAACTCAAAGTCTATGTAAATTATTCCATCTTTTTGAGGATAAAAAGTTTTATAGGCTGTTCTGAATCCAGGTTTTTCGACTTTTATAACTTCGCCTGATTTCCTGGTACTTATATTTTCAAAATGAAAATATCCATTAAAATCAGATGTTTTCAGTACTGATCCTATCTGGATCACAGCGCCGGTAACTACGAAGCCCCGACTACCTTTTACAGTACCTTTAACTGAAGTATTTATAAAAAGCTCTGAAGGATACTCTATGTCAGTATTATCGGAAATGTCTTCATCCTTGCGGCATCCGGCCACAAGCAACAGGAAAAATAAAATTATTATTAAGTTAAAAAACCTCATTATATAGAGTTTATATTGTAAAATTAAATTTTTTTTATTGAAGTCATCCAAAAAATATTAGTTTTGACTTGTTTACATGCTAATAGATGATATCAAAGATAAAAATGCTACATTAAGGTAAAAAAAAATATTAAAATTTAATTAAAATGATCAATTTTGCACTTTCTCAAAAAAAAATAAAATGAAACTGATAGAATGTGTTCCTAATTTTAGTGAAGGAAGAGACAGTAAAATTATAGAAAAAATTGCATTGTCAATAAAAAGTGTGGAAGGTGTGAAATTGCTTGATGTTGATCCGGGAATGGCTACAAACCGTACAGTGATAACATTTGTTGGAGAACCTGCAGTTGTAGTTGAAGCGGCTTTCTGTGCCATCAGGACAGCATCAGAACTAATTGACATGTCAAAGCATAGCGGAGAGCATCCAAGGATGGGTGCAACGGATGTTTGTCCTTTTATACCAGTATCTGATATCTCGATGGAAGAGACAGTGGAATGGTCAATAAAGCTTGCTCAAAGAGTTGCTGAAGAACTTAAAATTCCTGTTTTTCTCTATGAGGAGGCAGCCTCGGTTGCAGAAAGAAAAAATCTGGCAAACATAAGGGCAGGAGAGTACGAAGGTCTTGAGGCGAAATTAGCTGACCCTCACTGGAAACCAGATTTCGGGGAAGCGATATTTAATGCCCGGTCAGGGGCTACAGTCATTGGTGCCAGAGATTTTCTGGTAGCATATAATGTGAATCTGAATACCACCTCTGTGAAAAAAGCCAACGAAGTGGCATTTGATGTCAGGGAAAACGGAAGACCTAAAAGAGAAAATGACAGCCCCACAGGAAAAATTTTGCTTGATGAAAATGGAGAACAACTTAGGATTCCTGGAACACTAAAATCAGTTAAGGCTATTGGCTGGTTTATCGAAGAATACGGTATAGCCCAGGTATCAATGAATCTTACAAATATAAATGAAACTCCACTGCATATTGCTTTTGAAGAAGTTGTTAAAAGTGCCGGCAACAGGGGTTTGAGAGTTACAGGCAGTGAATTGATAGGGCTTGTTCCCAAAAGGGTCTTAATAGATGCAGGTAAGTATTTTCTGGAAAAACAGGAAAGGTCATCAGGTATTCCGGAAGATGATATAATAATGATTGCTGTAAAATCTCTGGGACTTGCAGAATTGAAGCCATTTGATTTCAGAAAAAAGATCATTGAGTATCTTATTGATGAGGATGTTTCTGCAAAACTCGCAAATCTCACTGTCAGAGAATTTGTAAACGAAACTTCAAGAGAAAGTGCAGCTCCGGGAGGTGGAAGCGTAGCTGCTTACAGTGGTGCTATTGGTGCCGCTCTTGGGACAATGGTGGCAAACCTGTCAGCAAATAAATCGGGCTGGGAAGAAAGATGGGAAGAGTTTTCCCAATGGGCACTTAAAGGACAGTTACTTAAAGATGAACTGATCAGGCTGATTGATGAGGACACTGCCGCATTCAATAAGATCATGGATGCATACAGACTTCCTAAATCAAATCCGGAAGAAAGAAAAGAAAGAAAAAAAGCGATTAAATCCGCTACTAAATATGCTATCAGGATACCATACAAAGTAATGAGTACATCTTACAAAGCTCTTGATATGCTGGAATATATGGCAAATAATGGAAATCCGAATTCAATTTCCGATGCCGGAGTCGGAGTTCTGGCAATAAAAACTGCAGTGGAAGGAGCTTATATGAATGTCAGGATCAATTGTAAGGATTTCGATGATGAGAAATTTGTCAGTGATATACTCGAAAAATCAAATGATCTGCTTGAAAAAACAAAAACAAGAAGCACAGAAATACTAAATACTGTATATCAGAGCATTTAAAAATAAAAAAAGCAGGCCTGAACCTGCTTTTTTCTATTTGTAATAAAAATATAAAAATAAAAGTGGTATAATAATGCCAAGTACAGTATAGATAAGACCTATCCTTGAAATACTGTACTTGCCTTTAACCAGAAAAATACCAGTAACAGCAAGCAAAATCAAGGCAACTGCAAAAGCATCACTAAACCATTTCCACAGGTTTCCCGGATTGTAGTGCAGGAAATTTACTTCATACAATATCGGCCTGCGTTTAAATTTTTCATACTTTACCTCACCTGATGGTTTTATGATAATACTTCCCTTATGAAGATAAACTTTTACTAATCCGCTACTTTTAATATGATGCTTTTTATAATTGTCCTTTTCATTGAACACATCGACGATATTCATAATATCTTCATCCTTGGTAAGATCATATTTAGATGTATCAATTGTAATGTTTTTGAAAACCTGTTCGTAACTTGGATTAAAATCTCTGATATGATTCAATGCAATTCCTGAAACAGAATAAATGATCGTCATACCAAAAAGGAAATATCCTACATCCCTGTGAATAACTCTGAACCACCAGCGCCACTTCCTTTTTCTTTCAGTCATTCATTAAAATTTTTCGTAAGAAATACCTTCAAGATAATAAATCGGTACGTAACCTTTTTTATTTTTCTTCATTTTGTCCCTTGTAGCTTTGATTTTTTCCATTTCAGTAGCGCAAGTTGCAGAACCATCCTTGTGTTCACTCTTGATTTCAGTTTCCCATTCTTTCAGGTATTCTTCATCGATTCTTTCTTCCATTACAGTTCCTTTTACTTTAATGTCCTCTCCTTCCAGTTCTTTTGGAAATCTTTCAATATCACCAGCCAAAACTTCCACTTTTTCATCATTTTTTCCTAAAATATAAAGCTTTTTCCCTGAATGTTTGCATACATGATCAACTGTGCCGGAAATATAAACAGGCTTTCCAATAAATTTTTCTGCTTTTTTCTCGAAATTTTCTACTGTGAAACTCGGAAGTTTAGCTACTTTCTTCTTGCTTTGAGCCTGAACTGCTCCAATTGTAAAAATAGTAAAGGTCAATAAAAAAATTACGTTTTTCATATTTAAAATGTTTTAATTAAAAAAAAAGCGAATTTACATCTTTTTTGAATCAGAAGTAGGAAAATCCCGGTATTAACATTTTATTAATTTATTGGTTTATTCTTACTGAATACAGAAAGGAATAGGAAAATTATGATTTTTAACTAACAAATATATACTATAGGATTTACGATGTACAATTTACGAAGTACGATTTCCGATTTATAACCGTCCAACTGGTAACCGGAATAAATTACGAATTACGAATTAATTGTTAATTGTAAGACTTGTCCGTATGGATGGTTAATTGTTAATGATGGTTGAAAGGATAAAAGGGTAAAAAGGCTAAAGGTTAAAAAATCCGTGAAATCCTGAAATCAGCTTAAGCAGTGATACAGACAAAGTACGATTTACGATTTTTGATTTTCAACCGACAAACTGACAACCAACAACCGGAATAAATTACGAATTACGATTTACGAATGACGATTTACCAAAAGCAGGACAGGTTTATCAATTCTCCATCCATACGGACAAGTTTCTCAATTATCAATTCTCAATTATCCATTCTCCATTCTCCATTGTCCATTCTCCATTCTCAAACAAGCATACATCTTTAGCCATGTTTCTAAAATGGAAATAGTTTTTTTTGTCAAAATTGTCGTCAAGGCGACATTTATGATATATATATTACAAAAATATGCAATATTTAATGAATTTATTTGCAGCATAAAAAATATTGCATAAATTTGCAATATGAAAATGTCTCTGATATTATTCCTGAATTATCTTTGACATTTATACCCAATAAGGTAAACTGTTGGCACCAACCTGAAGTAAGGCCTTTCTGGCTATGATAAAGATGTACATACTATTTACTTATTTATTAATTTTAAAAATTTTCTTATGAAGAAATTTATTCACTTTGAAAACCCGGCCGACAAATTAAGAACATTCGTTCTTGTTTTGTTTGCTATGTTTACTTTAAGTTTCAATGCTTCTGCTCAGTGCGCTCTGGTTGCAGATGATGCATTGAACGTGTACGTAGATGAAAACTGCCAGGCAGATGTTTATTGGAATCAGATATTAGAAAGTAATACCTGTAGTACAAATCCTGCAGATTTCAAGGTTTTTATCTATGATCTGAATAACAATCTGATCGATGATGGTATTAGCTTTGCAACTATTCCGTCCGGCTTTGTAGGCCAGCAACTTAAAGCAAAAGTTGAGTATATTATTACAGGGAATCAATCCCCGTTTACTCAGCTATTTGTATTTGACATGATGGTCCCTACTATTGGTTGTTATGATAAAGCTACCGCTTTTGCAGGTGATTTGTCGTCAACTGATCCTGTATTTAACAGGACTTCAAGTTCAGGTCCAACTATTGCTCCATCATGTAATGGACCTAGTGGTTCAGGGACCAGTGTTTATTATGATGTTCAGGAAATAATTGTTTCTACTACAGGATCTTACACATTTGCCCTTAATGGAGCTGCTGCTCCGGCTACTCAATTTTTTGTTGCAATGTATAAAGATGCTTTCAATCCTGCGTCGGTTTGTACAAATTTCATGTACGACAATTTTGCAGCAGCAGCAGGTGGAAATATTAATTTCACCATAACATTGACTGAGGCTTATGCAAAGTATTACCTTGTAACTACATCAGTCACAAATGGACAGACAGGGAGCTATACCTGGAATATTACAAAGCCAACTCCTGCTACTGTTGTTTATCAGAAAAAACCCGATTGTACTTATAATTTATATTGTTTTGATGTTATTGACGATAAAATGGGTATTTTAGGATTGGATAACTGCAATGAACCGGCTAACAAAGTAATAACGAATGAAATCATTTATGAAAACAATTGCGATGGAGTTCCTTTTACGTTACCGGATACTGTTTTCAGAAGGATTGTAAGGACATACAAGGCTATAGATCCAAGTGGAAATCTTTCTTTACCAATAACAGTAACGATCAACATCAGCAGGCTTTCTACTACACTATATAGTTCTGCTTTTGCAGCTCCAGCCAATAGACTGGTTACATCAGGAAATTCTTTATCATGCTCAGACCCTTTTAAAAAGGATTTAACATATCCTACTCATCCTTCACCTGATGTTACAGGATGGCCAACTTTGACCATAAACGGAGTGGTGAAAACATTGGGACCTGATTGTGAAGGTCATTGTAACCTTACCGTAACATATATTGATATGGAAGTTCCTGAACATTGTACTCCATGCAAAAAAAGAATAGCCAGAACATGGTTTATAAATGAGACTTCATGTGCTCAAAGACCTCCAAGGATATTTGTTCAACTGATTGAGATAGCTGACCTTACTCCTCCCGTAGTAACATGTCCTCCTTCAGTGACTGTAAATACAAATCAGTTTAATTGTGTCGATTCCTACAAATTCCCTGCACCAGGTGTAACTGACAATTGCCAGCCAGGTTTTGAATGGGATATCCTGATTGAAAATAACAGTAATACACCACAAACTTTTCTCGATAATCAGGACAGATCAAATACCCCAACCAGGGATTTGCCTACAGGTAAGAATAAAATAACATATACTTTGTCAGACAAATGTGGTAATACAGCCAGTTGTTCTTTTGATGTCACAGTGACTGATCAGGTTCAGCCTGTAGCTATATGCCAGCAATACACAGTGGTTTCCCTTACATATGATGGTGAAGCTCAATTACCTGCTTATGCTGTCAACAGTGGTAGTTATGATAACTGCAGTGTTGTCAGTTTAAAGATTAAAAAAATGCCATCTGCTGCTGATTTTGCTGATTATGTTACTTATACATGTGCCGATCTTGCCAGCACACAGATGGTTGTGTTGCAGGTATCAGACGCAGCCGGAAATAAAAATACCTGTATGGTCAATGTAGAATTACAGGATAAGATATTTCCGACAATAAACTGCCCTCAAAACAGAAAAGTGGATTGCGAATTTATTTATGATCCTGTAAAACTCAGGACTTCATTCGGATGGCCTACAGCACATGATAATTGCAGCTACACGATCACTACTGATTCAAGTACTGTAAATTTTGCTTGTTACGCAGACACAATTAAGCTTATAACAAGGAATTTCACTGTTACTGATAACGGAGGCAGACCAAATACATGCAAACAAACTATAGCATTTTACAGAGAAAGATATTTTGGTTACAATCAAAATAATGTAACTAATGATAATGGATGGGGACAGATAACCTGGCCAGTTGATAAATCTTTTACTAACTGTATGAACCCTGCTGACAGAAATAATACAAGCAGTCCATTGCATCCCAATCAATCAGGATTTCCAACTCTGAATGAAAATTCATGCGATCAGGTGGGATACACATGGAGCGATTTTGTATTGATTGATAATGATAACGATTTTGATAATAATCAGGCTTGTTTCAAGATAATCAGGACATGGACAGTACTTGATGACTGCCATAAGGTGAACGGTAAATTTGTACGATGGACTCACGATCAGGTTTTGACTGTGACCAACAGTGTGCCGCCTGTGATTGCTGCTACCCCGGCAAAAACTGTATGTACATATGATCCTGATTGCGGAACAGGTTATATTGAACTAAAAACTACATGTTCTGATGTTTGTACTCAAAATGAAGATCTGAGATGGAGATACAGAATTGATTATTATAACAATAATACTCTATCAAATCCATGGGATTTTACATCACAGATATTTAGTGGAAACAACCTCGATGCAAGTAACGATTATGAGATTGGTACTCACAAAGTACTTTGGGAAGTATGGGATCAGTGTGGAAATAAAACCATCAGGGAACAACTATTTACTATCAACAATTGTAAAAAACCAACTCCAAGGTGTATTGACGGCCTGGCAGTAGATCTGACACAAATGGCACAAGGACCGACTGCAGTAATGAAAGCATGGATGTTCAATTGCTGTTCATCACACACATGTGATTATGATCTCAGATTCTCTTTCTCTACCGATGTAAACGATACTATCAGGACTTTTGGATGTAATGATAAAGGTAATGATAAACCGATAACTCTTTGGGTAACAGCAACCCTCAGTGATGGTACATTGCTTCAGGATTTCTGCAACACAACATTAGATGTACAGGATAATTTTAATCTTTGTCCTGCTGGTCCACTGCCAAAAGGAATTGTATCCGGGGGTATTGTCACTGAAGATAACAGAAAACTCGAAGATGTAAGAATTAAACTAACAGGAAGTGAGTTAAATGATCAGAAAACGGATATTAACGGAGAATATAAATTCCCACCTGTAAACTACGGAAGTTCATATACAGTACTGCCGATTGCTAATGAAGATTATCTTAACGGATTGTCAACAATTGACCTTGTGATCATGCAGAAACATATACTTGGGTTGAAACAACTTAAGACACCTTACGATTTTATTGCATCAGACATCAATAATGATAAAAAGATCACTGCTTCTGATTTACTTCAATTGAGGAAACTAATTCTTGGTGTAAACGAAAAGTTTGACAATAATAAGTCCTGGAGATTTATTTCATCAAGCTATGTATTTGATAATTCTATTAATCCACTAGAAATAAATGTTTCTGAAAATTATGCTATCACAAAGATGAGCAGTGATATTAAAGCTGATTTTATAGCAGTAAAAATAGGGGATGTAAGTGGGGATGTTTATGTGAACAAAATGGAAATGTTAAATGGAAGAAACACTGAATCAATAGGTTTTGTACTTCCAAATAATAAATTCAGTGCGAATGAAATTATTGAAGTGCCTGTATATTCATTGGATTTCAATGACATCACAGGATTCCAGGGAACATTTACTTTCAATACAAAAAATATTGAATTCGCAGGTATTGAATCAGGAGTTCTCGATATCAGTATAGCTAATATCAATGCTGCAAAAGCTAAAAACGGTGTTATGCCAATTAGCTGGTTCAAAGAAAATGCCCTTGATATAGCTGACAATACACCTTTGTTTGTTTTAAAATTCAGGACACTCAAAGCAGCTGATATTGAAAGTTCAGTACAAATGAATTCATCTGTCACCAGAACTGAGGCATATAATTCAGCCTATGAAACTTTGGATATAAGCATTAGCTTCAGAAGTGACAAATCAGGATTTGATCTTTTACAGAATAATCCTAACCCATTTACTTTTGATACTGAAATTGCTTTCAGCACAGACAAAGCCGATGAATTCACATTGAGTGTTTATGATGCTAATGGCAAACTTCTGTTAAAGAAACATGGACAGGCACAAAAAGGATTCAATAAGCTTAATATAACAAAAAATGAGCTGACAAACTCAGGAGTAATGTATTATACACTAAGCACTTCTGATTACACAGCTACAAAAAAGATGGTGATGCTTAAATAGTATTGCCTGACATATCTAAAATTTTATTTTTCGTTAGAATAAAATTCTTCATAAAAGCCCTCTCCGTTAAAAGAGAGGGTTTTTTTGTAGTAATTTATAATTTTCCAGCGTTATATGAGTTAAAATTAAGTTAAAATATACTTTTAAAATGCAATTATTCTCTTAGTGGATGTTATATTGTAAAATTATTTATTTTTGCAAATCAAAAAAATCAAACTTATGCTAAAGAAATTTTTATTCGGATTATTTTTTACCGTAATGGCTTTTGGTATCAATTCACAGTCCATAGCTATCGTAGATGTGAGTGCAATACTTGAAAATATGGAAGATTACAAGAATGCACAAAAGGAACTTGACAAAATTTCAGAACAATACCGGCAGAAAGTTATTATCGAACAGGATAAAGTAAAGGCAATGTATAATGAATATGAAGCCGAATCAGTTCTAATGACCGAAGAGATGAAGAAAAAGAAAGAAGATCAGATAGTAGCCAAAGAAAAGGAGATCAGGGAAATGCAAAGAGGTTATTTCGGACCTGAGGGAGAATTATTTCAAAAAAGACAGGAACTGGTACAACCTATTGAAAATAAGGTTTATGCTGCAATTACAGAATACACACAGGAAAAGGGTATAGAACTTGTATTTGATAAAGGATCAAATCAGGGCATTATTTTTGTTGCTGATAAATACAATAAAACAGCAGATATCAAGAAAAAACTTGGTATTAAATAATTTCATTTTACCTTTGCACACTTTTAAAACTAATTATATACAAATGAAAAAACTCTCTTTTATTTTTATTATGACATTATTTGTGATGTCAGCATCTGCACAAAAATTTGCATATTTAAATACTCAGGGAATTCTAAGTGGTTTGCCTGAAGTTCAGCAGGCAAATTCAAATCTTGAAACATTTAGAAATCAGCTCGTTAACCTTGGTCAAATGAAAGTTGAAGCTCTTCAGACCAAATACAAAGATCTTGAGGCAAAACAGGCTAAAGGTGAATTGTCACCTAAACAACTCGATGAAGAAGCTGCAAAACTGAAACAGGAAGAAGAAGCTCTTTCAAAATTTGACCAGGAAAGCCAGCAACGCGTACTTGAAAAAAGTGAAGAATTGCTTAAGCCAATCAGGGAAAAAGTTCAGAAAGCAATTGATGATGTTGCTAAAGAAGGTGGATATCAGTACGTTTTCGATGCAAGTATGGGATTTATCCTTTATGCAGACAGTTCAACTGATATAAGTACTCAGGTAAAAGCAAAACTTGGTATTAAATAATCCTGGTTGAAGTTTATAAAAAAGACAATCTGACAAAAGATTGTCTTTTTTTTTATCAGGTATTCTTTGTAGTTGCTTTAAAATAAATACTATTTTTGTTTGACTTTTTTCGAGAATATTACGTCTATATTTTGTTGTGTTAAATTGAAAATCCTAATTAAACAAATTGACCTATGAAAATTTTATTATTCCCATTGTTTTTGGTCCTGACACAATTTTTTCATGCATGTAATAAAGATACAGATGAGGATTTATTAGGAAAATGGCATGTAATGAAAGTTGACAAAGGCGACATCATTTATGATCTGAAGGGGCTGGATTATATTTTAGCATTTGAAAATGATTCTGTGGTTTCATTAAAACTTGATGTAAACAATTGCAATTCAATATATAAGATTAAAAACGAAAATGAAATTGCATTTCAGGCTTTTGGTTGTACAAAAGTGTGTTGTGATAATAATTTGGCTTCAATCCTGATTCAAGCGTTGAATAAAGCAGAAAGACTTGAAATTAAGGGGGAAAATATGAAACTGACCGGTGAAAATAGTATATACTTATATAGAATATAAATCATGGCTATGAAAATTTTATTTTTTTTTATATTTACTTCCTTATTTTTTTCATCATGTGAAAAGAACTGTGAATCTGGGGAAAAAAGACTGGATTTTTACTTTTTAAAAGAGTATAAAACAAAAAATCAATCAAACGTAATTATACCGGGTTCTGAGATCCTTAGCAATGACAAAGCGATCAGTTACGATGAAATATTAAAATATAACCCTGAAAAACATATTTTCACGTTAACAAAAAAAACTATAGAGAGGTTAAATGGTGAACCAATAATACACAAGAAAGCTTTTGCAGCAGTGGTTGACGGTGAAATAATTTACACAGGTTATTTCTGGGCATTATTCTCTTCATCAATCTGCGATTGGATAAATATCGATTACCTTGATAATGGTAATAATACAGTATGTGTTAAACTTGGATATCCCACCGATGATTATGGATCGGGTTTTTCTGACCACCGCAATCATAAAAAGATATTAGAACTTCTGGAATGCGATGGCAAATTATCTAAAAAATAGTAACTATTTGAAATTTAACACTTAAGCATTTTTGCTGTTTATTCAGATATAATTTTAATACAGTTTTTTTTCGAAAAAGACAAGCAAATCTTGCCGGTCTCAATTCTAATAAGAAAATCGGTTTCGATAAAATTTCACTTTTATTAAGTACTTAAGTGAATTATAATTGGAATCCTGCAGATAATTTCCACTATTTATACTTCATCTCAGACCGGGACATTAAATTCTATCCAATTTGTTATACTTTCAAAATGCATTATTTAGTAACTTTGTGTTTTGATAAAAAAAAATTAGCAAATGAACAGTAATATTAGCATTATTTTTAACTGGAACAATGAAAATCCTGATTTTGTAAAAACTCTTAATTCGATTGAAAACCAGACTTATAAGGATTATGAGATTATAGCTTTGAGCGATAAAGTTATTGCCGGAGGCAAAATAAGGATTGTGAACACACTTGAAAAATCGTATGCAAGGTCTCTTAATGAAGCAGTTAAAATTGCGGAAGGTGAATTTATTTTATTGATTGACAACAAGGAAAGTACTGTTTCCTTAAAGCATGCTGCCCTTGAGGCTTTTCTGATTGCAGCAGAAAGAAACCCATCTTCAGGATTGTTTTATACTGATTATGAGCTTTTGACTGGTAATACTATTATTGAAAAGAAATTGCTGTTCCATCACATTGGCAGAGTAAGGGATAACCAGGATTATGGCAAGGTTTATTTTATCAGGAAAGAAGCCTTGTTGTCTATTGGAGGTTTTGATGAAAATGTGAAATACAATACATTTTATGATATGAGGCTTAAGATATCTGAACATTTCACTCTGACAAGGATCTCAAATAAATTCAGTGGATCATTTTATTCAGTAAAGGCCTCAGATAAAAAAGCTAATGTTTTTGATTACCTTTTGGCAGGTAAAGATATTCAGATAGAGGCCGAAAATATTCTGACACGGCATCTTCAAAGGATTGGAGCCTGCATGAAACCTTTCCAACTGATGCCGGTGGATTATAAAGTTGAAGATGATAATGAGCTTAAAGCCAGTATAATCATTCCTGTAGGATTCAGACCTGAATTTATAGGTACTGCCGTTGAGTCCATTCAAGCGCAGACAGTACAGGATATTGAAGCTATTATTGTTGTAAATGGAGGTGAGATTGACCCCACAGCAGAGGTAGTAAGGGAATATATGAATGGGGGTAACAAATATAATCCTCAAAAACCGGAAATTCGCCTGATAGTGGTAGATATTAACAATATAGGACTGTGCCTGAACATAGGAGCAAACAATGCACGTGGAAAATACTATGTTCAGCTAGATTCTGATGACAGATTAAAACCTGATGCTGTTGAGAAAATACTCAAGGTCTATGATTCAGATCCGGGTATTGGCATGGTAATCGGTTCCTATGAGGTATGGGAAAAGAAAGATGATGGCAGTTTTAAAAGACTTGAAGAAATACCTGTAGTCACACATGATGAATGGACTGATGAAAATGGCAGAAATAACCTCCTGAGAATAAATGGTGCAGGTGCTCCAAGATCTTTACCAATTGAGGTAATAAAGCAAATGGGCTATTTCTCAGTGAATGATGATGAGTTTGCCAGGAATTATGGGGAAGATTATGAAATGGTATTAAAAGTATCAGAATATTACCGTATAGGCAGGGTTTGGGATCCAATTTATGAAGTTGTGAGACATAGTGGCGGAACTGATCACTCAATAAGTGAAGATCTGATTATGAGAAACGATGAGGCCAAAGACGATATCAGAAAACACGCAATAATGAGGAGAATGGCTTATAATTCAATAAAAAATTAAGAAACATTCCTTTATGAGCAAAAAGCCATAAAATTAACAATTAACAATTAACAATTAACAATTAAAATGGTATTAATTGGAATAGACGGGGGTGCAACAAAAATCAGTGCATGGGAAGTTTTTATTGACAGGGAGAAAAATGTTTTTTCCCTTGGAAAAGAAAACGTGATAAGGGAATACAGACATTATGATGAATTTATTCAATCTTTCGTGCCTGTAGAATTAAAAATTCAATTATCAGAGATGGCTGAAAACATTGAACTGACTCAGGATGAAATGGTTCAGGGAGAAGTATATATCAAAGCTTGTGCAGATGTGATTCGTGAATTTGCAATCAGGCACACTGACAAACGACTACTTGTCGGCATAGGAATGCCAGGTTTGAAAACATCCGACAGGAGAGGTATAGTGGCTCTTGCCAATGGTCCAAGAATGCCGGATTTTGCAGACAGGGTTGAAAAAAAACTTGAAGCATTGGGGGTTAAACTATTTTCGAAAATTGCAGTTCTGGGTAGTGATGCCGATTATTGCGGTATCGGCGAAGAGTATTCCGATCTGGGAAAATTCAGGGGTATCAATAATGCTTATTATCTTGGAGGTGGAACAGGTATAGCTGATGCTGTTAAATTGAAAGGAAAGTTGTGTCCATTTGATGAAGTAAAAGAATGGATTGCGAAGACCTGGGAAATGAAATCTAAATCCGGACTTTCGTTGGAAAGATACACTTCTGCAGGAGGTATTCAATTTATTTATAGTCGATATTCCGGAATTAAAATTGAAGAATTAAACGCTCAGTCTGTTTTCCCGCCACAAATCCTTAGGTTTGCGCAGGATGGAGATCCTAATAGCCAGCTAACCATGGATGATGTCAGCAAAAATATAGCAGAATTGATTTTTGAGAGAATTACAACATTGTATTTTGGGTGGCAGGATTATTTTGATTTTATAAATCCTTCCAGACCAGAACTCTCGGTAACACATCCTTTCAGAAATGAATTATTTGACAGAATAATATTTGGTCAGCGTCTTGGAGATCTGATGAAGATTTCAAAAGGGACAGGAGTATTATATGATCAGATGATATCTTATCTTTCCGGATTAGTTCTAAATCTAAATGATAAAACTTTTATTGAGCATTATCTTAAAAATGATAAATTCGATGAATCTTTGATTTTTTTCTCTGATTTGCGCGAAGCTCCTGCAATCGGAGCTGGAATAGACGCGTATTTAAGAAAAAACATTTAATATGCTTTTGCCTGGTATAATTCCTGATAAAGAACCTTTGCTCAGGGTTGGAATAATCCTGCCCGAAGATTTAGAAAAAAGTGTACGTCTGGATCTAACTTCATCCATGAATTCAAAGCTGATTGCTGACGGCAATGTGATTAATCCATTCAGAAATATTGAAATTAGAACTGAAAAAGGTCAGCTCGTACTGAATGATCTTAAATTTGACAGAATTGACATTCTCCAGGATGGTATTGGATCATTTGTTACAGTGAAAAATGTTATAGCAGGCAGAGGTTTTCACTGGGCAAAAAAAATAGATGTAAAGCTTACTAATAGTATAATAATTTACAACTTAGATGATATTATTCTGATGATAAATGAATTGCCAATTGAACAATACCTGGCGTGTGTGGCAACGTCAGAGATGAGTTCAATTTGCCCTGACTCATATATTGAGGCTCAGACCATAGTGGCCCGGTCATGGATGCTTGCCAATGTAGAACAGAAACATACCAGCTTAGGATTTGACGTATGCAATGATGATTGCTGTCAGCGATATCAGGGGGTAAACAATCTCACTGACCATAGCAGGAAAGCAGCTAATTCTACAAGAGGTCTTGTGTTGATGTATGATAATAAAATCGTAGATGCCCGTTATTCCAAATCATGTGGAGGTACAATGGAAAGATTTGAAAATCTGTGGGAAAATGATCCAAAGGAGTATATGCAAAATAAAACTGATTCTGAAAGACAATTAAATATTGATCTGACAAAAGAATCTGATTTTAATATCTGGGTCAATTCTATTCCAGAGACTTATTGCAGTCCTCATTTCATAAATGAATCAGATTTGCACAGGTATTTGGGAAATGTGGATGAAAAAGGCAAATATTTCAGATGGACAGTTGACATTACAAATGAAGAGCTTGTATCAAATTTAAATGAGAAAATGGGCACTTCAATAAAATATGTTAAATTTCTAAATCCTGTTAAACGTGCTGGAAGCGGACGATTGCTTGAACTGGAAGTATTATATGTCGGTACTGATAATTCTGAAAAGAAAATGATAATTTATAAGGATTACGAAATCAGGAAACTACTGCACAGAAAGTTTCTTTTCAGTTCAGGGATCATTATTGAACCTTATTTTATTGAAGGTAATGATATTCCGGCTGGTTTTATTTATCATGGGGCAGGATGGGGACATGGTGCCGGAATGTGTCAGATAGGAGGGCTTGGTATGGCACTTGCAGGTTACATCAGAGATCAGATTTTGTATCATTATTATCCCGGCAGCAAAATCAATAAAATATATTAATTTTTTTTACCTGTTAATTCCTTTATCACCAAAGTACATAGTTTTAATAAGTAAATAGAGAATAAATGTTGTTTCCCAGGCAGCAATTTCAATTATTTTGCATCTTAAAAATGGAGAGATTGTTTTAAATCTGATGTAAAAAAGCAGTTTTTTTTAAAAAAAATGAATTTTTTTTATGTCATAATAAAATAAATGGTATTTTTAAACTTTTAAATTAAAATAGTTGATTGATTTTTATTGAAAAATCATGTATTTTGTTGATAATAAATTTTTAATGCATGAAGATTTTTAGATATGTTTTATTTCTGAGCATTTTATTTGTTTCAGGTCTGTCGCTGACTGCACAGGATATTCATTTCAGTCAGTTTTATATGTCACCATTAAATCTCAATCCAGCACTCACAGGGGTTTCAAATTGTACAGGCAGGGTGATAGCGAATTTCAGAAATCAGTGGGCTCCGGTATTAAAGTCAGGGGCATATAATACTTTTTCAATGTCATACGACCAGAAAATGCCTGTAGGCAGGTATGATTATTTTGGTATTGGCGGTACGTTCTGGGGTGATATAGCCGGTGCGCATAATTATGGAACAATGCAGGGCAAAATTTCAGGTTCCTATTCAAAACAAATGGGAGGATACAGAAAAAAGGCCCATTTTCTTGTTATAGGTGCAGAAGCAGGTCTTGCCCGGCGAGGATTAGATACAGATAACTTCAACTTTCCGGATGAAGATAACAACGCATTTGAGACTGTTACAAATCCAAACTTCTTTTTTGGGGATGTGTCAGCTGGTCTATTGTGGTGGTCTATTCTTGATGAATATACGAACTTTTATTTTGGAGCAGCCTTTCACCATTTAAATCAGGCGAACCAATCTTTTAAAAGATCTATTGTGGATTCAAATGGAGTTGTTATCAGAACAATAACAAACTCACAGGGTCTTTATTCAAAAATAACTTTACATGGGGGTGCATCATTTGAAATTCAGCCAAGAATAGCTGTTCTACCTTATTTTGTGACATTTCTACAGGGACCGCATGTTCAGGTAAACCTTGGTACAGCTTTGAGATTTGCACTTGGAAACAGCAGGTTAAATCAACAGGGATTTCAGCTTGGTGCATGGTACCGGTTTGGTACACAATATGAAAGTAAACTTCATAGTGATGCTGTTATAGTTGTTGCAAAATTTGATTATCAGAATATTGGAGTCGGACTTAGTTATGATGTTAATGTTTCCTCTCTGCGAAGTGCTTCAAAATTGAATAACGCACTCGAACTGTCTTTTATCTACAATATATGTGGTCCTGAACACAGAGGAATATATTGCCCGAAATTTTAAAAAAAATCAATATACTTCAAAAGGCTGGAAAAACTTCCAGCCTTTTTTTATTTGCTAATTATATTGATTAAAAAACCAATTTCATTAAAATTTGTTGAATATTAAATTGTCATTAAATGAGTAGCCTTGAAATTGAATTAGGAGACATAAGGGAAGTAGTTAGCTTTGATAATTTTGAACTTTCTCAAAAACTTCTAATTATGGGTATTCTTCCCGGAACCAGGATATCATTGATAAGAAAATCACCTTTAGGTGGTACATATTATTTCAAAATTGATGAGAATATCATTGCTCTCAGGAAATCTGAAGCTAAATCCATAATTGTTAATTGATGTCTGCATTTATATATAAAGTAGCACTTATCGGTAATCCCAACAGTGGCAAAAGCAGTCTGTTCAATTCTTTGACAGGTCTTCAGCAGCATGTTGCTAATTTTCCCGGAGTTACAGTCGATAAAAAGACCTCTTTACTGAAGATTGATAAAGATGTTCATATATTACTTACCGATTTTCCAGGGGCATACAGTCTTTATCCTAATTCTGATGATGAAAGGGTAGTAGCTGAAATATTATCAAACCCCGCAAATACTGATTTCCCGGATGCAGTCATATATGTTATTGACCCCTTCGATTTTAAAAGGCAATTATTGTTATTTACTCAATTAAAGGATCTGAAAATTCCTGTTCTTGTTGTATTTACAATGAAAGATCTGGCTGAAAAGCAGGAAATAGATGTAAAAACGACGAAGTTTGAAAATTTATTCGACTCACCGGCAATCTTTTTCAGCAATAAATCAAAGGAAAATCTTGATGTTATTAAAGATAAACTGATAAAATTGCTTGAGAATAAAAAGGAGGTGGTTCCTGTTTATGACCTCGGAATGAATGAACATAAAGCTGTTGAATATTTCAGGTCAAGCCTTGAATGTAATTCTGATTATCAGGCTTTATTGCAATTGCATCATAGCAAATGGCTAAAACATCTATCTCAGAATCTCAAAGAAGAAATTAGGGATTACAAAATAAAATCTGGTTTTAGTGATCTTTCACTTCAAATAAATGAGACCCTGACAAGGTATAAGATCTTTGAGTCAAAGACAGGCTCTATAGTGGCAAGGGTGAAGCCTGAAGGAAAGACAATAACTGACAGGATCGACAGCATTGTTACACACAGGATTGCAGGTCCATTGATTTTTTTTAGTATAATGCTTTTGGTTTTTCAGGCAATTTTTTCATGGGCTACATTTCCGATGGATTTGATAGAGGTAAGTTTTATCAGGCTGTCAGAATTTATAAAAGACAATTTTCATCAGAACTGGTTGACACTGCTGTTTGCAGATGGTATTATTCCAGGGTTAGCCGGTGTTTTGGTATTCGTGCCGCAGATCTTCATATTATTCCTTATTATTGCCATAATGGAAGAAATTGGATATATGTCGCGTGTGATATTCATGTTTGATGATCTGATGAGGAAGTTTGGTATGAATGGAAGAAGTCTTGTTGCACTGATATCTGGTGGAGCTTGTGCTGTTCCTGCAATAATGTCAACCAGAACAATAAGTAATTGGAAGGAAAGACTTATCACTATTATGGTTACACCTCTGATCAGTTGTTCAGCCAGGATCCCTGTCTATTCACTTCTGGTACTTTTTGCTGTGCCTGACGAAAAAATCTGGGGATTCAATTTAAGAGGACTTACATTGATGGGATTGTATCTCTTTGGAATTACTATGGCACTTTTTTCTTCGCTGGTATTGAATTATTTTGTTAGATCCAGGGGACAGTCTTACCTCATCTTGTCTTTACCGGGTTATAAAAGGCCAATTATTAAAAACATTGCACTTTATGTAAAAGAAAAATTAAGCGCATTTGTTTTTGGAGCCGGTAAGATCATAGTCCTGATCTCTTTGGTTATATGGATCCTTGCAAGCTACGGGCCGGGAAATAACATCGAAAAATCGGAACAACAGGCTAAAAGCGAGGCTGTCGAAAAAAGATTAAACAAAGAAGACACCGACAATCTGATTGCTTCAAAAAAGCTTGAGAATTCATATATTGGTGTACTTGGAAAATTGATAGAGCCTGCAATTCAGCCTATTGGATTTGACTGGAGAATAGGAATAGCTATAATAACATCATTTGCTGCCAGGGAAGTATTTGTTGGAACAATGTCAACAATTTACAGTATCGGTAGTGCTGATGATAATGTCAGGATCTCTGAAAGGATGAGAAAAGATATAAATCCTTCATCCGGACAATTGACTTACAATAATGCAGTTGCATGGTCATTATTGATGTTTTATGTTTTTGCCCTGCAGTGCGTCAGTACGCTGGCAGTTGTATTCAGGGAAACAAATTCATGGAAATGGCCATTCATACAATTTTTATATATGGGCAGTCTTGCCTACTTTTTTAGCTACCTGGTATATAATCTTCTGAAGTAATACCATTTACAATTTTACTTTAGTACAATTTTATAATCTTTTCCGGAAATTATTGAGGTTTGTGGATAGTGTAAGGTGCGATTTTCCTCCAGCCAGATGGTGAATATTATAGGCATAATCGAGAGTTAACCTTTTCATTTTGAGACCAAAACCAAAACTGAATCCTGCAAAGCTTCTATAGGGATAAACCGACATTTCTTTAGCTTTGCGATGATTATATGCAAATCTGATACGCAGCGGGCCGCTATTTTTGCCAAGTAAAAATTCACCACTGAAAATAAAATGCCTGAAAAAATTATCAGAGAAAACTGCAAACTTGGATTTCTCCTGATTTTCACCAACAAATACGATATTATCTTCACCTTCAGGATCATCGTAAGTCAGGTTAAACCGATTCAAATGTGTTGCTGTAATGCTAAACCTGAATGGGAGATGAGCAAGCCTTTTGGAAATGCCGGCCATGACATTCAATGGGGCAGGTTCTCTCGCTTCTGCATAAGGATCAATGGTTCCACCCAGATTTTTAATGACAAAACCAATATCTAAATTTTTTGATTTAACATGATATAAAGCTCCTAAGTCGGTGGTTATTCCAAAGGAATTATAGGTTCCCAAACTGGAATATATGAATCTTGTGTTCAGGCCAAGAGCAAGATTTTCGTATAAACTGTAAGATGTCCCAATAAGGAAAGCCATGTCACTTCCACTCACTGTACCTGTGATATCGCCATAAATGTCAGCCATTTTTGCTTCGCCATAATTTACAAAGTGTATCCCGGTATGAAAAGGCATTTTGATCTTTCCGATTTTAAATCCATAATCAAGATTCTGACTTGAAATTCCATTGAACATAAATCTATGACCCAAAGCAAGGGATTTGGACATTTCTTCTTTGAGAATAGCAGGATTTTCATTTGACATTGAGATATCTTCATCATCAATTGAAATAATCTCACTACCCAATGCTGAGATTCTTGCTGATGATGACAGATTGAGAAATTTGTATGTGTTGGTTGTACCAGCCTGCGCTATAAGATTTTTAATACTTAAAAAGCTGAAAGGTATAACAATCAGAAAATACTTTATTTGTGTTTTAATCATAGGTTCATTAAATTATTCGATTTTGATGTTTTCTTTATTTGTCTATTGACCATAAAGTTGAGCACACCCCATTTTGGCAAAACATTTTTTTGATCAATGTTCCCTCAGTATTATATTCATAAAGTGTGTCCTGCTCATTGTTGCCATTTAGATAGGTTCCTTTCCAGTGTATTTTACCATTTTCATGATACTCTTCAAAACTTCCGTTTTCTTCATTTTTTACCATCTTAACTTTTTCTTTTATCGCTCCTGAAGGATAATAACCATAGGAAAACCCTTCGATAGCCCCATTGATCAAAGTCTGCTTTAGTTTCACTTTTCCATCAGGGTAAAATAAAAAGTAATCACCATCAAGAATCCCGTTATTGTAATTTTCCTGTATTTCAAGAAATCCCTTATTTGAAAAAATTTTTCTTTTACCATGAAGTGTGTCGTTTTTATAATAACAACTATCCCAAAGCTTGCCATCAGGAAAAAATTTCTGATAAGATCCGTCCTTAATGCTATCATTTATCACGAAATAAACTTCCCTGTAATATCCATCCGGATGCTGAACTACAACTTTTTTATGTTTATTGTTAAAACATCCTGTGAAAAGGACAATAATAAGCAGAAAAGAGAATCTGATAACCATGATAATATTTTTTTTACCGGATCAATTTTGTAACGTAAAAAAGAGGAGTTAATTTTATAAAACCAACTCCTCTTTTCAATAAATGTATATATAGGATGTATTAGAAATTAAACCTGTAATAAAAAACCGGTAATCTGCCAATCTGTGGTTCTTCAACAATTGAATTTTTCTTTCCCGGAGAATATGAATATCTTAAAATGTTTTTAGTGTTTAGAACATTTACAATATCAAATGAAATTTCATGAGTAAATTTCCTTGAGTTGATTTTATAAGATATCTTCAGATCCGATCTGAAATAATCCTTAAATTTATCTTCATTATACTTTTCATCTTTAAAAACTACTTCCTGTTCTCTTATAGTTTTATCCACATCGACAATTCCACGTCTTTGTCCACCGGCAATTGTGGCGCTACCAGAAATATTCAATGACTGCTTCATTCCAAATTTAAATTCTTTCCCAATCAGCATATTTAATCCGTATTTTCCGTTAAATGTGGAGTTTCGCAGGGTATCATCACTGCCCCTGTATTTGGCATCAAATAAAGATCCGGTAACAAGAAAAAAGTATCCCTTTGTAAAAGCCTTTTCGATTGTCATATCTATTCCAAAATTCCTGCCTTTACCATTACTGGTCAATTCATCAGGGAAGAACCTGCTGAACCCTGAACCGGAATTTAACAAAGAATATGAGCTTTGTTTTTTTTCGATTGGCAGATCATATAAATACTGATAATATAATTCTGTTTTAAGTCTAACGAATTTTCCTGTGAACCATTCATGACCTAGTACAAAATGCAAACTCTTCATAAGTTTAAGATCAGTATTGTATGGATTTAGTTTGTTTCTGTATTCATCATTTTTATCATAATAATATAAATATTGTGCTAATGTTTGAGAATGCAGCCCGGTAGCAAAACTTACTTTATGTTTCCTGTTGATCTGATAGGACAATCCTAACCTTGGTTCAAATGGAGAAATTGAGTTTTTGCTCAAAGAGTAAATGACTGAAGTAATACCCGCAGACAATATAAAATTATCATTGAAACTATGCTTTAACTGAATGTAGGGCTGTATGATAAATGGATTTGCTTCGCTGTCCCACCGCAGTCTCCAGGGCGATACTGAATCGAGTGTTATTTCATCATCTTTAACATATACTACCCTGACACTATCAAGGTACTTCGAATCATACATATCAAAATTAATTCCTGCCCTCATATTTGTTTTTTTGCTGTATTTCTTATTCATTGAAAAATAAGCGGAGTACTTATTGTCCAGGAATGTATAATCAAGTATCGGAATAAGACTATCTATTTTGAATTGGGCTCCTTCAACATGTTTTAGTACTTTATCATGCTGTGCCTTAATACGCTGCTGGGAAGCAGAGAATACAGCTTTTATAAAAGTAGTGTTATTCAAGGGTTTGGAATAAGATAGCCCAGCAACACCCATGCGGGTCCAGAAATACTGGTCCCGGTCAATCTGTCCGTATAATTCTGTTTCAGTAGTATCCAGATCTTCACTCTTAATGATTGGAGCATAACTTGTTCCTCCGATACCAAATAAAGCAAGGCTTCCTCCCTTTTTTAACGGGAAATTTAATCTGAATGCTCCATCCTGATATGTTGGGTTGGCATTGGTGCCGATGTCTATACCGAGTTTATGAAATATTGATACGGTTGAATAACGGTACATAACGAGGAATGATGAATTTTTATTTTTTGATAGCGGTCCTTCAAGTAAAAGTTCAGTTCCGAGAATTCCAAATTGAAAACTACCTTCAAAATTTTCATTATTGCCATTTCTCATTTTTAGATCAAAAGCCCCGGCTATACCATTAGCATATTCAGCAGGGAAAGCCCCTGTGAAAAAATCTGAATTTGCCAGAAACTTATTGTTTAGTATAGTAACCGGACCTCCGCCTGTGCCCGGAATTGAAAAGTGGTTGGGATTGGGAATATTGATTCCTTCAAGTTTCCAAAGTACCCCGAGAGGAGTATTTCCCCGGATAACGATGTCATTTCTTGAATCATCAGATGAAATTACTCCTGCATACTTTTGTGCCATCCTTGCAGGCTCTCCACGGCTGCCTGCATATTTTTCGGTCTCAAAAACCGTGAATTCTCTTGAACTTAGTGTTGCCATATCATTTGAAGCATCGCCCGAACGCTTTCCGACAATAACTACTTCTGCCAGATCTGTTACACTTTCCTGCATTTCAACTTCCAGAACTACTTCTTTGCCAGTATTAACTACAATATCAGATACATTCAGTTCCTTGTAGGATATATAAGTGAACTTCAGATTATGCCTGCCTATGGGCACATTGCTAAGTCTGAAAATACCCTTTCCATCTGTTGATGCACCGATCATCGGATTTGAGCCTACAATAATGACATTGACTCCTATCAATGGAGAATGTGATTCAGCATCTATAACTTTTCCTCTTACTGTCTGAGTGAATTGGCCTTCTGCTTTAAAACTGAATATCATAAGAGAGAAAAAAATGGCAAGTGTGCCGATAACTTTAATTGAATTTTTCATAAATAGTTTTATTTTTAAAATTGTAAAACATATGAATAATAGATTAAATATAAAAAAATATTCAGAGGGGATTGAAGAATATGAATAAAAAACTCTGCAATATTAATAATGATTTTGTATTGTTTTATATAATAAGTCAGGAATTTAATTTTAAAATTGTATAAAATTTGATATTTTTTCAGGTTGGCTTTATTTTTGAATGCGGTTTTTAATAAAAAATGTAACAATCTTCAGGTGTAGTATTTTCGTTTGTTTTAATTTATAAAACATAATTTCAGATAAAAATGAAAATTTGAAATATGGAATTTCGAAGAGATTATGTTATAATCGAAAAAAATCATATTTAAAATGCAAATATTTTCTAATTTAAAAAGTTATTGTATCTAATTAAAAGTCTTGTGTTTTGAAAAATTTTATATTCCTGATTGTATTGATTTTGTCATCAGAAGGAGTTATCGCCCAAAAAAAGGAGCAGATAAATGCATTGAATACTTATGTGAGTTTTTCGAATGAATCTATACATGGCATACTTACTATTCACAGGTTGCTTGAAAATTTTAACCAGGAAGTTAATAAGTTTGTCGATCTGCCCGGATACCGCATAAATAATATCAGCAATTCCGATCTGCCGGCCAATATTTTTAAGGATGAGAACCACTGGTTTTATAATGTGACACCTTATGAATGGTATGATAAGATCAAACAGGAAAAATCAATAATAGGAGAACAGAACTTCAATAAATTATTTCCTTTGGCAGAAGAATTGTTCAATACATGTAATAAAATAAACAATATCAGATTTGAAATCGGTGACTTTATTGCTTCTTCTGACCTTACACAGAAAAAAAATCTTGATTCTGTTTATTTCCTGATGGAAAGAGCAGTTGATCATATCGACCTTTTTTACGCAATTCAGATGAATCTGGAGGATATGCTGGACACAATCTCAAAGCAATATTACAATAGTTCAGCTTTTTCAAATCCATTAATAGATCTTTATGAATCAGCGAGGGAACTGCTTTTGAAAGTCAGGGTAAGTGATGCTCCTGCTACAAGAACAGCAGTTGAAAATATGAAGAAACAGCTTGATCTTACTAAAACAGAAACCAACAAAAAGCCTGATCCGAAAAGCAGGGTTACTACATCGAAAGTACTGCAGATCAATGACGGAATTTTAAAAATTGCTAATGAACTGGTCGATGCTCCTGTTCTGACAGAAGAGTATAAACTATATGGTAATTACTATTATTATTATAATGTAAAATTGGTTGAAAAATTTAATAAATATGGAAATGGTTTTGTAGGCCTATTGAACACTACAATTGATATTGAACAATTACCAGTGATCCACCGCATGGAATTTCCTCATTATTTCAAGGTTATTTATCCGAAAAGGATTGATAAACAAATTGAAACCATATCCTCAACAATTTCAGATATCAGATCACTGCCTGCAAAACTGGCAGGACGTGAGGTGAAAACCATTGCTAAAGAATCAATTCTAAGTGATACACTTTCACTGGAAATTGAATTATACGATTTTAAAATACAGGATGGTGATATTGTGTCAATAAATTTCAACGGTGACTGGATTTATGAAAAACTAAGCCTGGAAACAAAACCGAAAAAACTCATATTGGAACTAAACAGAACAGGAAGAAATTACATAATTCTTCATGCTGTGAATGTAGGCAGAAGGCCACCCAATACTATAGGCCTGAACTATAAATATCATGGACAAAAGAAAACCATTGTCCTGCAATCAGACATGAATATCAGTGAATTGGTTGAGATAAAGCTTGACCCGCAAGATTAGATCAAAATATCAGTGTCGTCCCACCCAAGGAATTGAATTACCAGCTTTTCTGCCTTTGAAAACGTATGGTCAAGTAAGTCATTTACTACAACGGTATCGAATTTGTCACGGTATTTCATTTCAGATTTGATCCTGTCGATTCTTTTTTTAAGGGATTGAGGATTTTCTGTACCCCTTTTTTTTAGCCTGTCAATCAGAGTTTCAAGATCAGGTGGGGAAACGAAAACTGCAAGGCAATCTGAACCAAAATATTGCTTTATTTTTGTTGCACCTTTGACATCCACATCGAAAACCACAGTTTTGTCATCTGACCATATTCTTTCAATTTCTGATTTTAATGTACCATAGAACTGATTTTCATAAACTTCTTCCCATTCAATAAAATCACCTGAAGCAATTTTATCCCTGAAATCCTCCGTGGAAATGAAATAGTAATCCTTACCATGTGTCTCTATTTCTCTTTTTTGTCTTGTTGTGGCTGAAATTGAAAATGACAGCTTTTGTGGAAATGTATTAAGAAGATGCTTTACAATAGTTGTTTTTCCTGCCCCTGAAGGAGCTGTAAATACGATTGCTTTATTTTTTTTCGTCATCTCATTCTCATTTTTTTTTTGTTACACAGAGAGACAAGGAGGATTTTAAGAGAACCATTGAGATTTATATTTACTGCATATTAAAACTACTAAACTTCCTAAACCCTCTAAACATAAATTTATAAACATCATAATTATCATAAATATCCCTAAAGCACATTTGAAAGTTGCTCCTTGATCTTCTCAAGATTATCTTTCATCTCGACCACAATTTTTTGCAAGGGAGAAAACTGGGCTTTTGCACCTAAAGTGTTTATTTCCCTGCCAATTTCCTGTGCAATAAAAGAAAGTTTTCTGCCTTTCGAAATTATATTTTCATCATTCATGACAGACATAAAATAGCTGCAATGCTGATTCAGACGTATTTTTTCTTCATTTATATCAAGTTTTTCAAGATAGAAGAGGACTTCCTGTTCAAATCTGTCTTTGTCAACCTTGTTTTTTTGTTCCAGTTCAGAGATCATTGAATCCATTTTAGCCCTCAGTATTTTTTTTCTTTCACCATCCAGCAATTCGATTTCATCGAACTTGCGTGTTATTCCATTCAAGCTGTTTACAAGATCGATTCTTAAACTTTCACCTTCATTTGCCCTGAAATTTTTGATTTTTTTAATAGCATCCATAATTGTTTTTTCGGCAATTGTCCATTCTTCGTTGCTGAGAGCATACTCTGCTTCTCTGAAGATGTTTGGAATCCGGACAATAGAAGGAAACAGATCCTTGTGTTGTTCGCCGAGTTCATCAGCGAGTTTATTCAGTTTATGATAATAATCTTTGAACAAAGCGGCATTAATTGTTAGATTTGTTCCATTGGTAATATCATTGGTCAAAGTAAGATCAATTTTACCCCGTTCGAGTTCTAAAAGGATATTATTTCTTATTGCCAGTTCTTTTTCGCTGTAACCTGAGGGCAACTTGATCCTGATTTCATTTGTTTTACTATTTAACGATTTGATTTCGACTACTATATTAAACTTTTCATCGCTGCTTTCGGCTTTGCCGAATCCTGTCATGGAATAAATCATAATCTGATATTTTATGCAAAGGTAAGGAAAGCAGTTGATACTAAGTATAATTCATTTCTTAAAACAAAAAAAACCGGTGAAAACAGTAATTTCAACCGGTTTTTTAATACATCAAAGGATAATAAATCACCTTGTTAATTCATTAAAAGGGGTGTATCCCATTTTTGTACTAAAGTAACCAAGTGGTAATTAAAATTCTTTGGGATTCCCTTCAGGGTCAGGGCAAAACCCAAAGAATTTTAAAAAATTGCAAAATTGGGATACACCCATTAAAAGAAATTGTTGTTGTAATTATATGGCATTCCAATGCTTGCTTCATCAACGTAGTCATAATATGATAATGTTGTTTTCCTGAAGGCCTGGTCATTGAAGATTGTCATCTTTCTGAGGTCATTGCTTTCAGCAGATATTGAATTGTCAGATGATGCTTTGCCTGAGGATTTTGCTTTTGAAGCTCTTTCAAGATTGCCTGACGAAATCAGCCCTCCCTGGCTTATGCTGAAAACCCCAATATTGTTTCTTTCGATCATTTCATGATTGCTAAGGAAATTCATTCCTTCATTGATGTCATTTTTCAGATCAGCAAAGCTGCTTTTTATCCAGTTGCCATCTGATTCTCCGGTACCTCTTTTATCGAATGATAGCACTGCAATGCCCTGACTCAACAGATAGCTGATAAAAAATCCCTGATGCCTTGTCGGACTGGCATTACTTTGTGTCATCACCACTGCAGGAAATGGCCCAATACCTTCGGGAAGCATAAGCATACCCTTTAATCTGACCTCACCACTCATGAAGGTGACTTTTTCATTCCTAAATCCCTGATCAAGCCCAACTTTCTTGGTCTGATTGTTTTCAGTCCAGCTAACAGAATTTATTTTTCCACCATTTTTATGTAAAGTTACTTTTATATCATTCGAGTATTTGTCATACATCGAATAAGGAGAATAAAAAGTTGAATCTGTAAGAGGATGCAGAATCCCAAATCTGTTGTTCCTGTTGTCGTAATAAGTAAGTTTGCCAAGGGCAAGTAAATCCAGCGAAGGGCCGACACTGATTGTCCTGTCCTGATCCAGGTCAAAAGCGAAATAATAATTTTCGAAAACTGAAACATCGAATTGCTGATCTTTGATCTGTTTTTCAGCTTTAGAAATCTCTACCTTGAAATCAATACAATATTTTCCCTGTCCGGAAAAATTCAGAGGAGTTAATTCAATTGTATATTCACCAGTTCTTTCGGGGAAAAAACTTAAAACTGAGAGATCGTCAGACCCTTCACAATGCAGAAATTCCTTGATGGTATTATTATTGGTCATTTTAATGTTTCCACTTAGCATAACATTATTTTCAGTCAGAAATACAGAAACAAATGTCCCGGCTTCAAGTTGTAATTTATACACATGAGTGTCATTTGCATTTATGGTCTTGACCACACAGGAACCCTTTTTCAGATCCTGGATATCAATAGTAGCAAATCCCTGAACATATGTCAGGATAACAGTCACTAATAAAATTATTGTTTTCATAGCTAAATTTTTTTTTTAATTTTGTTATTAATTATTTAGTTTATTTTTTTTGTAAATTCATTATTCAGTACGAATGAAATTGTCATTAGTTACAAATCTCTTCAGAATTTTATTTTGACGCTAATTTCATTATGTTTATGAATTATGATGCAAATATATGACGAATTCAGAACTATGCAAAACATAGTATATTGTTTAAGACAGTAACTCGACAAACATGGTATTTTGTTCGACCAAATGGCAAAATCAAAAAATATGTTTTATCAAATTCCTTAGCTGAATCATTAAATCAAATATTTTATTATAATTCCATTGAATCATGATGCAATTATCATCCAAAAATTATTATAGGAAAAATATATTGTATATGTCGGGGAAATGTATGGATTATTTAAGAAATAATTCTGACAAGGCATTTCGCACTTTAATAATGCTGAATTGTCGGTAAATTTTGCCCTCAAATACTGGTAAATGTAAAAAAAATGCCAGGAGAATTGTTAAATAAACAGTTAAAATCTACGACTTTATATTGTACAGCATTGTTTTTATTGAAATATTTTTGGTATGTTCTATTGGTGATTATAAAATTCAGCAGGTTTTTTGGAGGAATTAGAGACTATGCACCATTTTGTGTTTAGACAAAAGGCGAATAATGAAGCCAGTTATAAAACAGAATAGATTTTTAGACATCGCAAAACCTGAAAACAGGAATACGATAACTGACATGATTATGACTAGTGATGGTAATTTTATTGTGATCTTTGAAACATTTATGCCAAATAATTATCCAATAAGTGACAAGCAAAATATCCTGCAAGTATTGAAATTTGATGAAGATCTTAATTTAATATGGAACAAAACCATGAATTCCGATCTAAAGTCAAAAGCCACGTCCCATATAACTGATACTGGTGATGGTGGTTTTGTAATAAGCTGGAGTTTTTACAGACAAGACTTACCTGAAGAAATCCTTAAAAAACATAAATTAAACGGACTGAATCCGAGAACAATCACCCGATTTGATAAATATGGGCAGGTGATGTGGTCTGATACTCTCTGGACAAAACGGTATGGAAAAGGTACACTTTCTCCAGACAGATGGATCGATAAACTTATCACTACCCGAAATGGAGATATTGTCGGGATTGGAAGATATCAAGACAGGAAACCTGAAAAAAAAGATTATGCATATATGTTCAGATATAATGCTGATGGCAGATTGCTTTGGGAAAAAATATAAAAGGATGTTAATTTTGAATGCGATCATTCATATTTTGTTGATGTCAAAGAAGCTAACAACGGTGATCTGGTATGTACAGGTGAACTATGGGATAAAAATGGAGCATGGAACGATTTCACTTACACTTGGTTGGTCAGAGTAGATAGTATGGGTTGTTTTGAACCAGGCTGTTGTCCAATCGATACGATTCAGATGATATATGTAGATAAAAAGTATCTACCTGACTCTACAATACATAAAAATGAAAGTATAACGATTTATCCAAATCCTGCTGCTGATTTTTTTACTATTTCAATGCCCGATTATTGTTCACCTGATTATTGTTGTGAGGAATCGGGGATTCACTGGACATTATATGATATGCAGGGCAGAAAGATAAAATCAGGGATAGCTCCTGAAAGATGGTCAAATATAAATATTTCAGTACAGGATATACAGTCAGGGATATATCTCTTTAATGTATTTGATACAGGTCGAAAAATAGTTTCAAATAAAAAAATTATAGTGAAATAAGTGAAAAAGTGCCTTATGTTTTAGAGTTATTCCTTAATTATATTTAAGTAAAAAAACGATGAAAAGATTATTACCTATTATTATTGTATTGATTACGATGTTGAAAATAACTGGATTTGCGCAAACTTCAATAGGACCGACTTTTGGAGTTAGTTTCTCTGAAATAATTGAAACTCAAGACGCTTTGCATGGCGATTGTCCGTCAAATGATTTTTTGTTTAATAAAAAAGGTTTTCCCCATAAAAGTTTTGTGTTTGGAATACGAGCAGATCAAGAAATATTTGATTGGTTAAAAATCGAATTAAAAACTGATTATGCCCTAAAGAAACTTGTTGATGATAATTGTCGATCATTTGATTTGAAGTACAATGCATTTAACTGTAGTTTTTTATTTGATTTTATGTTTAATAAAGAATTTAACATTGGCATCGGAGCTGCTTTTAGCAATCATCATAATTATAATTTTGGACAGATGTATATTAAGCAGGAAAATTTTCTGGGCTATATTGTATCAAGTTCTTACAAGCACAAAAATATCCTGTTTACTCTAAGTTTTAATTCTTTGAAAAATATAGATAAGGAGAATCTGAATCATTTTAGATTAATCTTATCATCCAAATCATTGGAGTTGTCTGCTGGCTATATGTTTGAACTTAGGAAGAAACAATTGATTAATAAATAGTATATTTGTATTTGATAATCATTGTAAATGATATGAAAATCAAATAATGGACGAGAATTTGCATTATGGTTTGAAATTTATGAAGCCAAAGGCATTACCTTGACGATCATAACAGATGAGCGTATTTCGACACGGTTACAAACCGTGATGTTCAGAGGTACCTGTTAAAAAATTATAAACAGGTCTGAGTTTTAAAAAATAATTTTTATGCTAAGGGTTTTAATTATCTTAATATTTAGTTTGTTAACGTTTTTGGCAATTGGTCAGAAGGAGGACCATATCTGGTTATTCGGAGATGAACCCTATGATATAATTCTTCCCGATCGTGCGGCAGATACAACCAGAGGGGCTTCGAATATAGATTTTAACTGTGATCCCCCAAAGATATATTATGATCCGAAAAGATTTTTAGATTTTGTAGGTATTAATTCGAGTGTATGCAACTCAAAAGGCAATATGCTTGCTTATACAAACGGACAGGTTATTTACAATCAATTTGATGAACCCATCGAGGATACTATCAATTACAGTGCTGATTGGGAATATTGTAATGAAGGAGATAAGAATATGGCAATACCATCTGGATTGCTTGGAGTTCAAGGAGCATTGATTATTCCAGTACCGCTAAATTTATTAAAGTATATTGTTTTTTATACCACGAGAGACAGAGAGAATTCTTCTTATATTATGTATAAGATTAGCTATGCTTCATTTGAAGTCAGTGATGTGGATAAACAAGGTAAAATCCTACAAAAGGATATTGTATTGCTTAAGGATTCATTATCAGGTAGTATTGCTGCAGTCAGGCATGGTAATGGAAGAGACTGGTGGCTTGTAGCTCCGCGAAGAATAGGTAATTCACTTAATATCTGGTTGATGGATCCTTCCGGAATTCATTATCAGGGAAGACAAGAAACCGGATTGCCAAGTTACAATGGTATAGGTCAAATTTATTTCTCACCTGATGGGGATTGGTTGAGTTGGTTTGTGGGTAAGAATTTCACTTCTACAGGGGGACAACTATTTCTTGCAAAATTTGATAGATGTGCAGGCACGATTATAAATCCTGCATTTATTTACGTTGATCATTCAAATTATAGATTTGCTCATGGTGTGTCCTTTTCACATGATAGCAGATATTTATATATGTGCAATATGGATTTTGTATATCAATATGATCTTAATAATAATGATGTTTTAGCAAGTCAGACTAAGGTTGCTTCTTATGATGGATATAAATATTACTTTCCATTTGACACTATAGATCCTTTAGGCTATCCGGTTGATTTTTGTATTTTGGGTCTTGGTCCAGATGGTCGGATATATGTAGCTTCAAGTTCCGCATCAACCCGAATGATGAGCATAATTAACTATCCATACATCGCTAGTGAGAAGTGTGATGTCAGACAACACTCAGTATTTATGCCTACAGGAATAGCTCGTGGTATCCCAAATTTCCCTGGTTACCGCACTGGACCCCTCGACGGCTCTCTCTGCGATACTCTCGGTCTCGACAATGATCCGGTTGCAAAGTTTCGTTATGAAGCTGATACTCTTGATCACCTGCTTATCAAATTTACAGATCTGTCATATTTTCGACCTGAATCGTGGCGATGGGATTTTGGGGATGGCAGTCCGGTAGTGGAGGAAAGGTATCCGACTCACAGGTTTGCGAAAAATGGAAGCTATAATGTCTGTCTGACAGTGAGCAATGAGAACAGCAGCAATACTGTGTGTAGAAATATAAATATAAGCTCAACAGCTACTGATGATCCTGAAAAAGATGATCCAATCGATATAAGTCTATATCCAAATCCTGTTGAAGATATCCTTCAGGTGACCCTTGGAGAATATATCCCTGAAAAAGGGCTGATAAAAATAATGGATATATCGGGTACAACTCTACTTTCCGAACGTTTATATTATGGACAAAATGTTGTTAATATGTCGCATATAAAGCCAGGTTTATATTTCTGTGTTTTCATGGATGGGCTCAGGATTTTGAGAGTTGAGAAAGTGGTGAAAGAGTAGATGGTAGGAAGGTAGAAAGGTAAGATGGTAAAAAGGTTAAAGGGTAAAAGAGTGAAATGGTAGATTTTTAATAATCAACTCTTCCTCTCATCAACACATCAACAAATCATCTCATCCTCAAATCCGCAGATTGATGCAGAATATCGATTCATTCCAAATATCTACCATTCCACCCTTCCATCTATCCAAAACTTCCAGTTTTTCACTTTTAGTTTTTAACTTTTAGTTTTTCACTTTTAGTTTTTCACTTTTAGTTTTTCACTTTTAGTTTTCACTTCCGCCTACTTCATAAATTTCGGGATCCTTCCATTTTTTATGGATTCAGATCGAAGCCTTCTGCCGACTATTCGTTCCACCATAGCCCCGGTCTCAAGGATTTTATCTAAATCAAGTCCGGTATCAATCCCCATCTCATCCATCATAACTACCATATCTTCTGTTGATACAAGGCCAACAATATTTGGGTCTTTGTAGTAATATTTACCGGTGCCGGTTACAGGCACACCATCCACGAAATTTGCAGGTTGTCCACCTATACCACCAAGCGTTGATTCATAATTCGTCATTCCTGCCTGTAGTGAGGCAAGTACATTTGCCAGGCCCCAGCCTCTTGTAGTATGAAAATGAACGATATGCTTGTCCGGTGTTCCAAATTCGTCGAGTAGCATCGAATAGTACCTGTAAACCCTGTCAGGGGAAGCTGATCCATCATGGTCAGCATGTTCCACATCAGTGGCACCTATATCAAGCCATCGTTTCGCAAAATCAATTGCTTTTCCCATTTCTGTGGGGCCTTCTATCGGGCAGCCCCAAATAGTACTTACTGTGCCATTTACTTTCAGGCCTGCTTCACGTGCTTTAGGTATCCATTCTTCTGCCATTTTCCAGTAATCGGCAAGTGATAGTCCGGAATTTGTCCTGTGGTGCGACTCACTAGTGGAAACCATAAGCAAAATTCTATCCGGTCCGTACCCTTCTTTTCTTGCCTCGATAGCTCTTTCTATTGCCTTTTCTCTGATAGTTACTGTCGTTAGTTTTACGTCTGGCAAGAGATGTTTTATAATTTTACTGTTTCTAATTCCTTTCATTAAAACATCAGCATCTTTAAACTGAGGCATACCTTTTGGATTGCCAAAATTAGTGATTTCAAGATGTTTTACTCCAGCCAATATCAGTTGCTCTGCAACCCAAATCTTCGCTTCGGTAGGTATAAATTTTTCTTCATGCTGAAATCCGTCACGTACAGTGATATCTCCGATCACAACTTTTTTTGGGTAATTCATATAATTTTTTTTAGAATTAGGAATTCCACAAAAATATATCAAAAAGTTTATGGGAGGTTATCGAAGGTAAAAAAAAAGAAAAAATTTAGATTTAAAAGAAATAGACTTTTTATTTCTTTTCTAAAACTTAAAAAATAGATCAGACATTTTTGAATTCCTTCTGTTGAATTGCATAATCCCTTTTTTACCGAAATCATATCTGTAATAGTACCGACAAAGTTGGCCTAAACAGCTATTGCAACTGCATTATATTTTAAATGTTGACCGAAGTGCCTAGGCTGACCGAAGTGCCTGTGCTGACCGAAGTGCCTGTGCTGACCGAAGTGTCAGTATCAGTATCAGTATCAGTATCAGTATCAGTATCAGTGTCAGCAACCGTTATGCAATTGAACTAAAGAATAGTCGTAAGTTGTATATGTAAAAATCACTGAATTTTTAAATTGCCACCACTTCAGATCATTCTGTTTCATCAAGGACTGCATAGTCAGGAATGCTTCTTAAAAAAAGATCAGAAAAGCCACTTCAGGATACATGTGAATTATCGGTTTTAAGAATCAAAGTGACAATAAAAAACAGAAAAATGATACTTATGAAAATCAATCAGCTACGCTCATGGTCAGTTGTCCATGTTGTATGCCTTTTACTGCAGTAAGTTTATCTGCAAGTTCAGATAGTTCCGAAGCTTTACCTTTTACGGCAATTATTTCCATACAAAGGTTATGCTCAAGGTGAAAATGTTGAAGCGAAAGAATTACATTGTGATAGTCATGCTGCAATCTTGTAAGTTTATTTGACAGGTCCCTTTTATGATGGTCATAAACCAGTGTAATTGATCCAGCTACAACATTATCAGATTTCCATTTTGAACTGACCCGGTCTTTATTGATCAGGTGACGGATTGCCTGAGATCTGTTGGTATATTGGTTTTGAATAACTATGTTGTCAAGAGCATTCAGAAGCTCTTTTTCAAGTGAAACTCCAAATCTGACTACTGACATGCTATTATATTTTTATTTAAACATATTATTTATTATACAAATATAAAGAGGAATTTTAGTAAACAAAAAAACCAGGTATTTTTTAAGTAAAAAAAAACCGTATCCAATAAAATACGGATACGGTTTTTGTCATTCACTAACTTTAAAACTATTCCTTTACCACTTCGAAAGTCATTGTTGCAACAACTTCAGGATGAAGTCTTATCTTTGCAGTATGTTGTCCGAGGGTTTTTACTTCTTCATCAATTTCAATCACTTTTCTGTCGATTTCAATGCCGAGCTCTTCCTTGATCTTGTTTGCAAGCTGGATATTTGTTACACTTCCAAATATCTTATCTGTAGTACCTGCTTTAGCTCCAATTTCAAAAACTTTGGATTCAATCAGTTTAGCATGATCTTTAAAAACATCAACCATCAGAGCCAGTTTTTTCTCTTCTGATTTCTGCTGGGTTTTCAATTTGTTTATATTTGCCTGGTTTGCGATAAGAGCTATTTTTTGAGGTATAAGGTAATTCATTCCATAACCATTTTTCACTTCTACCACATCGTATTTGTTACCCAGGTTTTCCATATCTTTTAATAATACTATTTTCATCTGTTAATTTTTTAATTGTTTATAATTCATTACCTGTCATGATAATGATTTACTTCAGATTATCAGCTACGAATGGTAGTAATGCAAGATGTCTGGCCCTTTTAATGGCTACGGCAACTTTTTTCTGATATTTTAATGAATTACCAGTAATCCTTCGAGGCAAAATCTTGCCCTGAGGATTTATAAACTGTAACAGAAAATCCGGATCTTTAAAATCGATATATTTAATACCAAATTTTCTGAACCTGCAATATTTTTTTCTTTTCTTACCAATGTTTGGATTATTCAGAAACTTAATGTCTTCTCTACTTGCCATGATATTTTTTTTTACAGGTTATACAATTATTCTTCTTCAGCTTTGAAAGTTGAAGGATTTGCAATAAATTCCTCCTTTACTTCCTTAATCTCTTCTTTCAGCTTTTCTCTTTTGTCACCTTTTTTTCCGATCAGTCCATTACGTTTTTTCTCGTTATATTCAATACCGTATTTGTCCAGTTTAAGGCTAAGGAACCTCATAATTCTCTCATCTCGTCTCAACGCAAGTTCTATCTTGGGTATGAATGTGTTGTCATCATTTTGAAATTCAACACAATAAAACATCCCAGTTGTTCTTTTTTTTATGGGATATGCTAATTGACGCAAACCCATCTCATCTACATGTACTACCTTATTTTTATTGTCCTGAATAAGGTTAACATATGTCTGAGCTGTCTCTTTTATTTCATCGCCTGACAGTACGGGATCGACGATGAAAGTAACTTCGTATTGTCTCATTCTTGTTAAAAAATTTAATTATAAAAAAATTGGAGCGCAAAGGTAGTGTTAAATTTCTGAAAATAAAATATTTATTGCTTTTTTTTATTTCAAGTTACTTTTTTGTAATTTCCTTAAAAAAATAAAGAAAAGCAAACAATTATTTATCGAATATGTTTATTTTGTATAATTTTCTTAAATACATTATTTACAACACATTCATTAAATGTTTCTTGAAATACTTCTAACCCTGGGCTTAGTCCTTCTAAATGGTTTTTTTGTTGCTGCTGAGTTCTCAATTGTAAAGGTCCGTTATTCACAGATTCATCTGAAAGCTGAGCAAGGTAACAAATATGCCAAAAGATCAGAATATATTATAAATCATCTCGATACGTATTTGTCTGCTACTCAGCTGGGAATTACATTAGCAAGTCTTGGTCTTGGTTGGGTAGGGGAACCAATTGTAGCTAAGGGACTCACAAATCTTTTTAATTTGTTTGACTTAAATATTTCTGATGAACTATTGCATAAAATTTCATTACCTGTAGGATTTATTTTTATTACGGTTCTTCATATTGTATTTGGTGAACTTGCTCCCAAATCAATAGCGATCAGGAAAGCCGAATCAACTACCCTTGCAATCTCATACCCTTTATACTGGTTTTTTATGATATTTAAGCCTTTTATCTGGCTTATGAATTCACTATCAAATATTTTTCTGAATATGATAGGAATAAAACCTGTGGGCGAACATGAAATACACAGTGTGGAAGAGTTAAGACTTCTGGTTGATCAAAGTAAGGAAGGAGGAGAACTGCAGGCTGAAAACTATGAGATAATAAAAAATGCTTTCGATTTCACTGACCATATTGCAAAGCAGATCATGGTGCCGAGAAATCAGATTTTTGCTATTGATATAGAAATGCCGGTGCAGGATATCATAGATCAGATACTTGAGAACAGCTACTCAAGAATCCCGGTATTCCAGGATTCAATTGACAATATTTTAGGTGTGTTGTATGCCAAGGATATTTTCAGGGAACAGAACAAGAAAAAAACCATTGATATCAGAGCAATTTTACATCCTGCATTCTATGTTTATGAAACCAAAAGAATAAGCCAGATACTTGCTGATTTTCAAAAACAACATCTACATATGGCAATTGTTCTTGACGAATTTGGTGGCACACAGGGTTTGATTACACTTGAAGATATTATTGAAGAACTTGTTGGGGAAATTCAGGATGAAGATGATGATGAAAAACAAATTGTAGAAAAACTGGAGGATGGTTCTTATTCAATACAGGCAACACATTCATTGACCGATATCAATGAATATCTTCCCGTACCATTGCCGGTAAATGAAAACTACAATTCCCTGTCAGGTTTGATTCTTTATAATTATAACAGGATCCCAAAATTGAATGAAAAATTGAGACTGAATATGTTTGAGTTAACAGTCACAAAGCTTCAAAGAAGGACAATACAGTTAGTTAACTTGAAATATCTGGAGGAAAATAATGAAGAAAAACCTTAGATTGCCTTTATTATATTTTAATGATTTTGATTAAATTTGATTATTGTTTTTGTTAAATTTTTTCATTTTGATGCCTCTGTCGTTATTTTTTAGAATTTTTTCATAGTTTTGTCAATATTTTTTTTAGCCGACAGTAAAAGCTATTAATTAAAATCATGAAACAAATTCTTATTTCCTTTATAATATTTGCAAATTTTGCATTAACTGGACAGGCAATCAAGGTTTTACCATACATTCAGGATGCCACTCCGACCTCTGTTTACATTTTATGGGAAACTAGTTCTAATGAAGAGTCTTTAGTTATGTGGGGTCTTTCAGAATCGTTGGGTATAATCACTTCGGGTAGTTCATTTACGTCAACTGATGGGATTTCAAAAATGCATGAAGTATTTATTTCTGGCTTAACTCCAGATACAAAATATTACTATAGAGTAAAGACAGGCAATGCCATTTCTTCCATTTACAGATTCAAAACTAATCCAGCTACAAATAGCGAAAAACCATTTACTTTTGTGGCTTTAAGTGATACACAATTTGATAGTGGCAATCCAAATGTATTTTATGAAATAAATCATGATGGTATTTTAAAATATTTTTCAAAAAATTATGGTCCAAATATAGAAGACCATCTTGGATTAGTACTTACAGTCGGAGATTTGGTCAATTCCGGAAATACATATTCAGAATGGGAAAAATATTATTTTACTCCTGCAAGAGATGTTCTTCAGTATGTCGGTAATTATCCTGTTTTGGGAAATCATGAATCGAACTCAATTAACTATTTTAATTATTTTAGCCTTCCAGATAATGGTCCAGTCGGTTATACTGAGCATACCTGGTATAAAGACTATTCCAATGTAAGATTTATTGGAATGGACTCCAACTATGAGATTGTGAATTATAACACCCAGGTGCAATTGGACTGGTTAAAAAATGTCCTGATCGAAACAGAGGGAAACCAGGATATCGATTTTCTAGTACTCGAACTTCATCACCCTTTCAAATCGGAATTGTGGACTCCGGGTGAAATTCCTTATACGGGAAAAATTCTTTCATTGCTGGAAAATTTCACTAAAAACTCAGGAAAACCGAGTTTTCATTTATTTGGTCATACTCATGCCTATTCACGTGGTCAGTCTAAGGATACTAAACATTTCTGGATTAATGTTGCGACCGGCTCAGGAAATATTGATTATTGGGGAGAATTTTCCAATAAAGATTATGACGAATTCACTGTTTCCCAAGATGAATGGGGTTTTGTTGTTTTTGATGTTACTGCTGGTGAAAATCCTAAAATGTCAGTAAAAAGAATAAGCAGAGGAAATGAAACACTTCATAGAGACAATGTTGTCACGGATAGTTTTACGGTTTTCAGGAATTCAAAATCCGTAAATAAACCTGAAGCTGTATCTCCTGTCAACGATTCTTTGTTATTGGAATGTGTTGAATTGAAAGCATCTGATTTTGCTTCTGTTGCAAATGATTCAGGACATGGCCAATCAAACTGGCAGATAAGTACATCGAGTGATTTTTTAAATCCTGTTTTTGAATCATGGAAAAATTTTGAAAATTGGTATAATAAAGTTAATACTCAGGCAAATGATGATCTGACAGATGAGAAAATATCAGGTTTGAATACTAATTCAAAATATTGGTGGAGAGTACGTTACAGAGATAAGGAATTCAATTGGAGCGAGTGGAGTGATCCTGTTTCATTTAATGTGACCAATTCAGCGTTTTCTCCCAATTTATTGAGTAATCCAGGTGCTGAATCCGGAATCACTGGCTGGATGATAGAAGAAGGTACATTAGAGTCGCTTGCATTTGAAGAATGTGGTTGTGTGGCTCCTTACTCCGGGCAGCGATTATTTGTTGCAGGTGGTCTTTGCAATGATTATCCCATTGGCCGTGCAACTCAGAAGATAGATGTCAGCCAGTATGCTACAATGATTGACTCTGGTAATTCTATTGCTTATTTTGGAGCCTATATGAGAGACTGGAATGGAAATGATATTCCTCAAATTAAAATATATTTTTATAATAGCACCAATGCACTGTTAGGTGAAAGCTTATGGCTAAGTCACAATACTCCTGATTTTACTTTGAAGGAAGGTAATATCAAAATTCCAAAATTTACCAGAACAATAAAATTTGAAATTAAAGGTGTCAGAAATGCCGGATCGGATAATGATAGCTATATTGACGATATTTATCTGCGGATTGGTAATGAAAATGTAGATTGCAATACTGTGTCAGTTAAAAATGAAATTGAAAATGAAGTAAATGTTTATCCAAATCCGGGAAAAGATTTTATTACTATCGATTCAGATCAAAACATCAGAGAAATAAAATTATTTAGTATTGATGGAAGTCAGATCAAATATTTCAAAAACCTCCAAATTAAAAATACTAATATCAATATTGAAAATTTGAATTGTGGTATCTATATATTAAAAATTTCATTTGGGAACGGACAGATCCAAAATAAGAAGTTTGTAAAAAAGTAATTTATTAGTGAAATGTCGTTTGATTATAATCAAATTGATGATCAATTGGTTATTCGTCTGACTAAAGATGATAGAACTGCATTTACTTTTATTTTTAAAAAATACTACTCTGACCTTGTTCATTATGCTAACACACTGATTACAGATGTGATGCAATCAGAAGATATTGTGCAGGAAGTATTTGTGAAACTCTGGGAAAATCGGACTAAAACATTGATCTATGGATCACTGATTTCTTATCTGCTTAAAGCAGTCCTTAATCGTTGTGTTGATTTCATCAGACATCATGAGGTGACAGGTCGGTACTCTGCTTTGACCCTCAAAGAAGCTCTAAATTCCTATAATAATATCGATACTTATATTCTTCAATCTGAGATTCAGGCACGATACCATTTTGCTCTTGACAGAATTCCTGATGTATATGCTATGGTTTACAAAATGAACAGAAACGAAGCATTGACTTACGCTGAAATAGCCGAAAAGCTAAATGTGTCGGTCAGAACCATAGAAGTGAGAATGGGAAAAGCCCTTAGTCTCCTGAGAGAAGAATTGAAGGATTTTATTTGATGACCTTAATACTTTGTATGATTTTTTAAAACCATCTTTCCAATAAAAATAAAAAAAATATTCTTTTCAATGTGGTGTGACTGCATTGAAACGACATTATTTAAAGACCATACCATAAACTGGTTTATAATATTATCTTTTTATATTTTGGTTTTTAAAATTTTAAAATGGATAATTTCAAAGATACATTGATTGCTAAATATTTAGCAGGTGAAACTACCCGAGAAGAAGATAAGGAACTTGTTGATTGGCTGGATTTATCGGATCAGAATAAAAAATATTTCCAGCAGATGAAATTCATCTGGCAATCTCACAATAAAATAAATATCTCTGAAGAATCAGCGCTAAGAAAAATTAGAAATCAAATTAAAGCTATATCCGGAATCATAACATTCTGGAATTACTGGCAAAGGATCGCTGCTGTTCTTATAATTCCACTTATGATAGTTGGAATCCAATCATATTTTACCAAAAAAATAAATCCTGAGGATAAATTATCACTAAAAATTCAGGAAGTTTATACTCCATTTGGAGCTTATACTTCTTTAACTTTACCCGATAGTTCTAAAGTTTGGTTGAATTCAGGTAGCAGAATTAAATTCCCGCAACAGTTTAAGGACGAAAAAAGAATTGTTTTTCTTGAAGGTGAGGCCTATTTCGAAGTGAAATCTGATGAACTCAGACCGTTCATTGTTTCCACACATCATTTCAATGTAACAGCTACAGGTACTAAATTCAATATTAGAGCATATTTAAATGATAAATCACCTCAGGTGGCACTTGTAAAAGGAAAAGTTGCAGTCACGGAGAAAGCAAAAAATAATCCATATTCTGTAAATTTAAAGCCAAATGAGGTTATGAGTTTTAATGATAAAAAATCAAAGGTTTCCTCTGTCAATAATGATATTTATAAATGTTACGCTTGGAAGGATGGAAAACTTGTATTTAGAAATGATCCTTTTGAAGAAGTTGCACGTAGGATGAGTATTCAATATAATGCAGATATCGAATTGAGGGGTGAAAAACTGAAGCAATACAGTTTCAGGGCAACATTCAAAAATGAATCTCTTGAACAAGTTCTGAATTTGTTGAAATTATCATCACCATTTGTTTACCGGCAATTGCCTCCTGAGAGATTGGTTGATGGAACTTATACAAGAAAAAAAATAATAATTTCATCTATATAATATTTTGTAAATCAATATGCTTATGAGAAAAATTCTACAATCTTTAATCCTTTTTGCATTTTTATTGATTCCGTTATTTTTGAATTCTCAAAGTACCAGAATATCTCTGAATATGCATAATTCTACTATAAATGATGTATTGAATGAAATAGAATCAAAGAGCGATTACACTTTTTTGGTAAATCAAAAACTAATCAATCTCAATCGACAGGTTGATGCTGTTTATAGCAATACTTCCATTTCTGAAATACTCAAAAATTTGTTTAAAAATGAACCTGTGAATATTGTTTTGAGTGAAAAGCAGATAATATTATCACCTGTAAAAAGTTCTGGAGAATTTAAACAATACCAGGAAAAATTAATTTCCGGAAAGGTGGTGGACTCCAAAGACAAATTGGGTTTGCCGGGAACAACAGTCATAGTTAAGGGAACATCAAAAGGTGCAGTCACTGATTTTGAAGGAAAATATTCTATCAGTGTTCCTGGTGAAAACACCATTTTGGTCTTTTCATACATAGGATATACCTCTCAGGAAATTGAAGTTCAAAATTCTGAGGTCATCAATGTCGAACTTGAAGAGACAAGTAAAGTTCTTGAAGGTGTTGTTGTGACTGCATTAGGTATTAAGAGAGAAGATAAAGCTCTTGGTTATGCTACACAAAAGGTGCAGGGTGAAGCCATGCAAAAAGTAAAAACCATAGACCCCACATCAGCACTTACAGGTAAAGTTGCAGGTTTGACTATAAAAAATAGTTCAAATTTTGGTGTAAATGCAGACCTTACACTTAGAGGCGAAAAGCCAATTCTGGTAATTGACGGAGTACCAACTGAGAATATGACTTTAAATGACATCTCCTCTGATGATATTCAGAATATTGATGTACTAAAAGGTGCAACTGCTTCAGCACTTTATGGATCGAGGGGATCAGGTGGTGCAATTATGGTAACAACCATTGGAGGAAATTCAAAGAAAAAAGGTTTATCTGTCAAACTGAATTCTTCTTCAATGTATAATGCCGGATTTGTAGTTGAGCCTAAGACCCAGAAATCTTATTCCTCAGGTTTCAATGGAAAATATGGTGATGATTATGTTTGGGGTGATAAACTTGACATTGGCAGAACTGCTACATTGTGGGACCCTGTTCTTAAAGAATGGAAGGAAAACTCCCTTCTTGAATCTAAAGGTAAAAACAACCTGAAGAATTTTCAGGAACCTGGATACACTACAAATAATAATATTAGTATAATTAATTCAGGTGAAAATAGTACTTTGAGGTCATCATTTACCCACATTTTCAATAAAGGTCAGTTTCCAAACCAGAAACAAACCAAAATGATTTATACTTTTGGAGGAGATATGAGATATAAACATCTCGATTTGGAATCAAATATGTCATATACCAAGCATACATCTCCCAACATCAGAGGGAATCAATATTCTGGGGGGCTTCTATACAATCTTATCGGTTGGCTTGGGGCAGAATGGGATATCAGAGACTATACTGATTATTGGTTAGTAAAAGATGTGTCCCAAAACTGGTTCAATACTGTATGGTATGATAATCCTTATTTTCTTGCTAATGAAGTTATTCAAACAGCTGACAGGGATATTATTAATGGATTTGTATCTGCAACATATAAATTTACTCCCTGGTTAAAACTGACAGCCAGATCAGGACTGGATTTTTACATAAACAGAAGTAATTACAGAAATGCAATTAGTGCCGCTAATGCCTGGGATCAGAAAGGATATTATGAAGAAGAAAGAAGTAATGGTTACAGTTCAAACACTGATGTAATATTGACTGCTGAAAAAAGTTTTGGCAATTTCAGGTTCGATGGGCTGGCAGGAGGAGGTCTTTTCTTCAAAAAAGATGATTATCTTGATGGATTTACAAAAGGTGGTCTTGGAATACCGGGATATTATTCTCTCAAAAGTTCTGTTGACCCTATCGGGTGGGGAATAAATCTATATCAGAAACAGGTGAACAGTTTGTATGCAAGGACTTCTTTTTCATATAAAAGCCTGGCATTTGTAGATTTGACAGCCAGAGGAGACTGGAGTTCAACTTTGTTGCCTGAAAACAATCCATATATCTACCCATCAGTAGGTGGAAGTTTTGTAGCCTCTGAAGTACTACCTAAAATTACCTGGCTCGATTTCTGGAAACTCAGGGGTTCATGGACTGTTTCCAAAAAACCTGCGGATATTTATGAAATTGCAAATCCATATATTGTTTCTACCAATGTTTGGGGTGGTTACAATGGAGCAAATTTTCCTACCACTTTGAAATCTCCTGATATTTTTGCTGAAAGTGCACAAACGGTAGAACTTGGTACAGAAGCAAGATTTTTCAAAAACAGATTGCACCTCGATTTTTCATGGTATAGGAAATTAATGTATGATTTTATCACTTCTGCAAGCATAAGCAATGGTTCAGGTTTTTACTCCAATACTATAAACAGTGATGAAATTCTTGCTAAAAAAGGTATAGAATTTACACTGAAAGGCACATTAATGAAAAACAGGGTTTTCCAATGGGATATGTACACCAACTGGTCAAATTATGTAACAAGATATGTCCAACTGGATAGTGTATATACTGCTGATCAATATTGGATATACGAGGGTGCCAGGGCTGATGCATACACTGTTAATGATTGGGTAAGAGATGGCAATGGCAATATAGTGCACAATCAGGGATTTCCTATCAGGTCCAACTTCGAAACTGTATGGGGTTATAGCGATCCTAAATGGGTATGGGGTTTTGGTACAAACCTGACTTATAAGGCAGTTTCTTTAAATATAGCCTTGGACGGCAGGATAGGTGGCTTATCTTTCTCGCGTCTGGATGCATTATTGTGGCATTCTGGAGCACATATTGATACAGACACAGAATGGAGATATGATGAAGTGGTAAATGGAAAACAGAATTATATAGGCTCTGGTGTTAAAGTAGTTTCAGGCGATGTTGTATATGATTCCTATGGACGAATAGTGGAAGATACCCGTGTATTTGCTCCCAATGATGTAGAAGTATCTTATGAAAGGTACATCAAAGATAATTACCAGAGAGGAGCCTGGAGCTGGTGCAGTCAAAATATTCTCGATGAGACATTTCTTAAACTTCGTGAAGTATCGCTTTCATTCAAACTGCCACAGAAAATTTCGCAATATATATCAATGGAGGATTTGAATATTTCTGTCATAGGTCAGAACCTGTTTTATTGGGGAAAAGAATACAAACAATCTGACCCTGATGGTGGAGGTACTTGGGATCTTGTCTCTCCTTCGATCAGATATGTGGGATTGAATATCAATGCCATTTTTTAATGAAATTATGTAATTTTTAAAATTAAAATTATGAAAAAGATATACTACTTAGTATTATTATTGATTGCAGGGTTAATATTATATTCATGTTCAAAATTTGAGGACTATAATACCGATCCCAACAGTACAACAAAGGTAACTCCCGGAATGCTTGCTACCAATCTTATTTTAGGCACAATGACTTATTCTCATATAGGTGCTGAATTTCTTGGCAAAGATATGTTAGCTAAATATATTTCCTATATGGAGGGTGCCCGTGATATTCAATACAATAAATTTGACCGTACTTATTTTTCATCACTGGTCAAACTGACTAACGTTAAAAAAATGGAAGAAGCAGCCAAAGGTTCAATAAATGAAGACTCATACAAAGCTTTGGGGCATTTTTTACGTGCTTATACTTTTTTCAACCTGACTATGGTTGTTGGTGATATTCCGTATTCTGATGCATTGAAAGGTGAAGAAGGGATTTATAAACCAAAATATGATACTCAGCGTGATGTGTTTATAGGTATTTTGGATGAACTCGATCAGGCTGGAGAATTATTTGCACAAGGTAAAACATTTGATGGTGACCCGGTTTATAAAGGTAATGCATTAAAATGGTTACAGGCAACTAATTCATTGAAACTAAAAATATTGCTACACTTGATGAAAAAGACTGATGATGCAGATCTTAAAGTGAAACAGAGATTTGCCAGTATAGTAAGCGAAAATAAGATTTTCCTATCTAATGCCGATAATTTCCAGCTAACATACTCATCTCTTGAAGTAGAGAATTATCCTTTCTATAACAGCAATTTCAGAGATTATCCGATCATGAGTACTACTATTGTAGATAAAATGAAAGAACTGAAGGATAACAGACTTTTTTATTTTGCAGAAGCTGCTGAAGCTAAAGTTTCTTCCGGTGTAGCTTCCAATAACTGGAATGCTTATGTTGGTGTTAATCCATCAGACGAATTCGGATCAATAGCTGCAAAATATAATGCCAAGCAGATCAGTAAAATAAACAAAAGATATAGTGCTCTTAATAAAGGTGAACCAACTTACCTGCTAAGCTATGCAGAACAATGCTTTATTATATCCGAAGCTATCTTGCTTGGCTGGGCTACAGGTGATGCTAAATCTTATTATGACAATGGTGTAAAAGCTGCATTTACTTTCGTAGCTACTAATACTCCTGACGATACAAAATATCATCATGGCATGAAGATCACTTCCTCTGTAATTACAACTTACCTGGCTGATAGCAAAGTTGCTTTCTCCGGTACTGATGAAGAAAAGAAGAAAAAGATTTGGCAACAAAGATATTTTTTAGGTTTTATGCAGGATGGTTATAATTCTTACTATGAGTACAGAAGAGTTGGTTACCCCGAATTTCCTATCAATCCGACAACAAATCTGAATAGTGATCCAAATAAACTTCCTGTTCGTTGGCTATATCCTTCCAATGAACTTGAAACAAACAGAGAACATGTACAGGAAGCAATTGACAGACAATTTTCTGGCAATGATAATTCGAATGAATTAATGTGGATTTTAAAATGAAGAATATAATTAACAAGATTTTTTATTAACAAACAAAATTTTTAAAAATGAATACAAAATTACTTCAGATCGCTGCACTACTTGTGATTTTTTGCAGTATAACAGCTACTGCTTCTGTACCTGAACGTAAAGGGTGGTGGAAATTCGATGATGCAGTCAATTTGACAACTCCTGCCATAGGAAATGCATTGACAGTAAATGGTACAATCACATCAGTAAATGGTCCGGTTGATAATAATCTGGCAGTAGAAATAGGTGTTGGAAGCAATCTTGCCATGACTCATGGTTTAAGTGCCAATGGTGGTGGGGCTTTAGTCAATGAATACACTATTCAGTTAGACATCAAAATGCCTGTTAAAGATCTTTGGCATAGTTTGTACAATACCGATCCGGCTAATGCCAATGATGGTGAATGTTTTATAAATGCTTCAAACAAAATTGGTGCCAGCAGAAATGGTTATTCAGCAAGTGAAATCCTGGAAAATACCTGGTATCGTGTTTTGATTTCTGTAAAAAATGGATCATTCTACAAGATCTATGTTGATGGCAAACTTTGGCTTGAAGGAGCAGGACAGGATATAGATGGTAGAGATGCATTAGCACCAGTTTTATTGCTTTTTGCTGATGAAGATGGTGAAGATAATGATATGATTTGTGCCGAGGCTGGAATTTGGGATGTAGCTTTGGATATTGAGCAAGCTCAGGAACTTGGAAATGCTCTGAATGAACCTGTTCTACCTTTCCCGGTACGTAAAGGCTGGTGGAAATTCGATAATTCAGATAATTTGACAACTGCAACCATAGGTGAGCCATTAGCTATAACTGGTTCTCTCCTCTCTGTAAACGGGCCAACTGATGATAATTTTGCTATCGAAATCGGTGTTGGCAGTTATCTTACCATGAACCATGGTATCAATGCCAATGGTGGTGGTACAAAAGTAAATGAATATACTTTACAACTTGACCTGCTTATGCCGGAAGGAGGACTCTGGCATAGCTTATATAATACAGATCCAACTAATACCAGCGATGGTGAATGTTTTATAAATGCAAATAAAAATATTGGTGCTAGCAGAAATGGTTTTTCTTCAGGTATTATTTCTGAAAACACATGGTATAGAGTTTTAGTTTCAGTGAAAAACGGTAGTTTCTATAAAATCTTTGTTGATGGAGAGCTATGGGTGGATGCTGCAGGACAAGATATTGACAGCCGTGATGCTTTGGAGGCAACCTTGCTTCTATTCGCAGATGAAGATGGAGAAGATAATACCATGGTTTGTGCAGAGGTTGCAATCTGGGATGTGGCTTTGGATGCCGAACAGGCTCTTGAACTGGGAAAAGCAAGCGATAAAGTTATTACAACTTTTCCGATTAGGAAGGGATGGTGGAAATTCAATGATCCTGCCAATATGACTGCTGCTTCTATAGGTGAACCTTTAGGAGTAACAGGTACTGTGAAATCAGTAAACGGACCTTACGGTGGTAATCTTGCTGTGGAAGTCGGTGTTGGTAGCTATCTTTCCATGAGACATGGGATTGGCGCAAATGGAGGCGGGACCAAGGTCAACGAATATACATTGCAACTCGATATAATGATGCCTGTTAAGGACCTTTGGCATAGTTTATTTAATACAGATCCTGCAAATTCCAATGATGGTGATTGTTTTATAAATGCTTCAAATAAAATAGGTGCTAGCAGAACAGGTTATTCTTCAAATGAAATAATAGATAACACCTGGTATAGGGTTTTAATTTCAGTAAAAAATGGTACATCCTATAAAATTTATGTTGATGGAGAACTTTGGCTTACAGCAACAGGTCAGGACATTGACAGTCGGGATGCTTTGGATACTGTTCTGCTGCTTTTTGCCGATGAAGATGGAGAAGACAATACAATGATTTGTTCAGAAGCAGGTATTTGGGATGTCGCTCTAAATGATGAACAAGCCCTTAAGTTAGGCAAGGCTACCGATAAAACAGGATTTCCAGAACGAAAAGGCTGGTGGACATTCGATGACGAACTTGATATTTTTGCTGCTACTATTGGCGAGCCATTAGTTTTGTCAGGAACTCACAAGACAATTAGTGGACCCACAGGTGGAAATCTGGGGGTTGAGATTGGAGTTGGAAGTTATCTTGAAATGACACCAAATATCGAACCAAATGGCAATGGCAGTTCTGTAAATGAATACTCACTTATGATGGATATTAATTTGCCTGAAGCTTCAGTTTGGCATGCATTGTATCAAATACCTAATAGTCAGGATGATGCTGAAATGTTTATTAATACTGATAATAAAATCGGCGCTTGGCGTTATGGTTATTCAGAACAGACAATGTCTGCAAATACATGGTACAGAGTCGTAATCTCAGTAAAAAATGGTGAACTTTTCAATATCTATGTTGATGGTGAAAAATGGGTAAACGGTCAGCCACAGGATATAGATGGCAGAGATGCATTTGTTGATAAACTACTAATGTTTAATGACAATGATGGAGAAGATAATTTGATTCAATGTTCTGAATTGGCAATCTGGGATGTAGCATTAACTGATGAACAGGCAGATAGCTTAGGCAATGCTTCAAAATCTACTTCAGGAATTTTAAATCTTAATAAATCAAAAAGCAATTATCTTGGAGTAAATTATCCAAATCCGGTTTCTGATTTAACTAATTTTACATATACAGTGACGGAGAAATCAAATGTGGTTTTCAGCGTTTTTGACCTGAATGGAAATTTGATAGCAACGTATAATCAGGGTTTGAAAATTGCCGGAGATCATATCTTTGATTTGAATTGCAACAGTTTAGAAACTGGTATATATAATGTAGTATTGAATGTTAATGGAACTATCTCTTCTAAGAAAATTATAGTGATGAAATAAGTTTTTGGTTCTCTTTAACGGTTAATTAAATGAATAAATCTGAGTGCTGGTAAATTTTATGGCACTCAGATTTTTTTTATGATCTTGCAATATCAATAAATACATAATTCAAGTATCTGAATAAAACTTCAGTCTCCTCGTTTACTCAAACATCATATAGTCTAACTTTAATTCTCCTGAGATAACCTTGATCTGCAAATTATTAACTTCTGATTTCAGGATACGGTTTGCAATAGTTATTTCTTTTAGTTCCCCTGAAGTAAGTTTCGTTTTAATTTTTTTTCCATTCAACTTTACTTCTAGTTTTACATTATCCAAAAGTGAAGCAGCCCTGATGTTGAATTTATATGATCTGCTTTCACGATTATCGAAAGTATAACTTACCCATTCGTCTTTTTTCAATGTTACAGACTGTTCTGACACGAATTCTCCTTCTTTTTCGGCATCAAGAACTATCTGAACAAATTCGTTTTTTCTGTAATACTGTGATTTTTTAAGGGTGTCTTTTACAAAGTAAGAAACATTGTAGCCTTCATGTCCGAAATTTTCAGCTTCTATTTTGCCTGGAATTCTTGTAAGTATGGCATTGCACACATCTTCAAAATATATACAGTTTTCCAATTTTATATTTTTCAGATATTCTTCTAAAATTTTAATCGAAATATCTCTGTCAGGTTTTACTCCTCCATTGGTATATTCAGCTATGATGTCCCAGTTTTCAGGTTTTTTAATTGAATAGGGTGTATTCTTAGTGTCGAGTTTTTTCCATGGCCAAAAAGAGAAGCCAATATTGTTGGCTTTAAAATATTGGGTTGTGCCCCAATAGATAGTTTTCCCTTTTTCACCTGTTTCCCCTACCCATATTGGCGTGTTTAATTTTTGTCTTTTATCAAGAAACCTGTTTACGGGATAAAGATCATCAGGTTGTGCCCAGCAATAGTAATGAAACTGATAGAATACATTGTTATCCAATGGAATATCAAATAATGACCAGTCATTAGACCAGTCAAATCCTTCAAGGGTAATCATGTGTTTTTTGTCAATCTTCCGTATTTCGCTGATAAGTCTCTGATATAACGGTACAAGCAGATGTTTGTATTTATCGGCTGCTCCTGTGTTGACAGGTAGAGGTTCGTTGAGCAGATCATAAGCCGCTACTGTTGGATTATCTTTATATCGTTCTACAATTTTCAACCATAGTCTGACCAGTTGATCCTCGTATTTTTTTTCAATAAATAACTCAGGCAGGTCCTTGGGGCTGTCATCGATATTTGCCCCTGTCTGACCTCCGGGTGCACCATGCATGTCTATTATCACATAAATTCCATATTTTTCGCACCAGTATATCAGCGAATCCAATAAGCGGAAACCATCTTCAAGGAAAACTGGATTGTCTTCCTCAGTCATAAAAACTCTTGAATTGAGAGCTGGTCTTACAGAATTGAAACCCAAATCAGCTATAGCCTTAATATCCTTTTCGGTGATATAATTCTCCCTGAATTCTTTCCAGAATGCTTTAGATCTTTCTTCACCAATCAGGTCATAAATCACTTTTTCTATCTTTCTTGGCCTATCTCCGGCAGGCCCAAATTTCCACATATAACCCTCAGGAAGCAACCAGTTACCTAGTCCTACTCCTATTAGATAAACTTTTTCGCCTTTTTCATTTATTATATTATGTCCTGAAGTACTTAGAAAGCTCATTTTCTCCTGTGCATTGATACGTAAACAGAGCAGGCAGAAAAGTAAAATTGTTAAAATTGACAAATTTCTTGTATGTTTCATTATAAATTATCTTTAGGATTAAGTATTAGGAAAATTGTTTTATAATTATTTTGTTTTTTTATTATGACTCTAGCTATTTTTACTACCTTAGTGAATGTGACGTAATAATACAATTACTTAAAATATATAACTAATTAATATTAAGTATTATACTTTACATCTTTAAAAACAATATAACTTCACAAACGCTTTGTTATTGTAGATTAAATCTACGGGAGTTGACTAGTTTCAGTCAACTCTGTACTTTTCATTTTTTGTTAATGTCTTCCAATCATCTGTCCTAAAAGGAGAAGCAGGGAATCCTTCCTTATTAAAAAGATTGCACTCGCTTGCATCTCCTATCCAGCCAAAACGAACTGCAACCGGATTGATTACCTTGTCACTTTCAAGAATCACTGAATTTTCAGTGATATAACCTCTTGCAAAATGAAAAACCCTGTCTTCACCTGCTATCTCAAATCCCTTAAGATAACCATATTTATCAGGTGTCATCAGACCTGACCCGATGTTTTCAAAACTAAGAATAACAGTTTTGCCATTGATTTTCATAGATTTGAATATTGGCCCTGAATAGATCATATTCTTGCCATAAATATTATTCAATGCTATCCTTGACAACCTGTAACCAACATCCTGTTTGTTTTGAGGATGAATATCAACCGGATCACCAATATCGGTTGTAACACACATGCCTGTATTGCTGACTTTATTCAAAGTCATAGACTGGGCTTCCCGTAATTCAGCCCAATCACAACCTTCATTGCTATTTCCCGAGGTTCTGAAAGTAGCTAACTGAACAAAATAAAATGGAAAATTGGCATTCCATTTTTTTCTCCAGTCTTCAATAAGCAAAGGGAAAGAAGTCCTGTACTGATATGCCCTGCCAGCATTTGATTCGCCCTGATACCACAGTACACCGCGAAAAGGATAAGGGATCAAAGGAAAGATCATAGCATTGTAACATAATGAAGGGAAATTATTTGGTTCAACCGATTCCATAAGTGAAAGTACCCTATAACTCCATTTTCCTGATAGCGGAATCGTTTTTTCTCCAAGTTTAAGTCTGACATTTTCCGGATCACCGTATATTCCACCACCTCCTCCTGTGTCAACTATGCGAATAGCAATTGTGTTGGTTCCTTTTTTTAAAATACCTGGAGGTATAAAATATTTTCTGAAGATATTCCAAAGATTTGTTCTGCCAATTTCAACACCGTTTACATAAGTAATATCTTCATCATCAATCGTCGATAACTCAAGCAAAGCTTCAGATTTCAAATCCTCGTTGTTTAGCTCAAATTTTTTTCTTATCCATACCACTCCATCTATTTCTCCCGGTTCCTGTGATTCCCATAGAGCAGGTTGCATAATGGTTGGCCAGTTCCTGTCAACGTAATTTTCATTTTTGAAAAGCAAACTGTCTTTATCAAACAACGGTGATCCCTGCAGTTGCTTTATTCTGTCACTACTTTCTTTTAAATTCAATACAACAAGAGAATCAAGGTTCACTTCAGGGATACTCTCTATCATTTTCTTAAATTCCGCATTACCTTTAAATCCATCCCTGCTAATCCAGGTTTCAACATTTGTTCCTCCCCAGCTTGAATTTATAAGGCCAACAGGTATTTTTAAACTGTCATAAAGCTGTTTTGCAAAAAAATATCCAACTGCCGTAAATCGACCCACCGAAGTACTATCACAAATATCCCAATTACAATCAGGAATATCCTTATTGGGAGCAGAATTTATTGCCCTTGGAACCTTAATATGTCTGATGAATGGATTATTGGCTTCCATTTTTGAAATTTTAAAATCCTTTGACTGTTCTACAGTCCATTCCATATTGGATTGACCGCTACAAAGCCACACTTCACCTATCAGAATATTTTTTATTATTATCTGGTTTTTCCCCTGGATGATCATATTGAATGGGCCACCAGAATTTTCGGGATTTAAAACCACTTTCCAGTTACCACTTGCATCAGCCTTCGTTTTTACAATCTGGTTGCAAAATTTTATTTGAATCTTTTCATTCTTATCAGACCAACCCCAAACTGGAATAGGTTCATTACGCTGAATGACCATATTATCTGAAAATATTTTTGGCATTATGACATTTGCATGTGCTATTTGCACCAGTGATAGAATAAGCAGGGTGAGGAAAAGTTTTGTTCTCATTGGGTTGTTAAAATTTGATTATTTGAAAATTATAAATTGTTTTTTTGACTACTTTTAAAAGTTTCAAAGGTAAAAAATTTCTTGAAATTTATATACTTTTCTTACTTGTTTGAAGTGATAAATTATATTAAAATTATGCGATTAGTATGAAATACATTTTATACTATGAACTTCTCCAATTGGTAGCTGTTTTAAAACTATTTTGTCATTTAAGTTTTTTAATTCCTGATTCTTTATGTTATTTATGGGCATTGAAATGTAAATTATTCATTGACAAAAGATTGACCTTGAAAAAGTAAAAATTTTGTTGTAATTTTGTTGGTAGATTAAAAAAGTTTTACCTTATTATTTCTTTGAATCAGAATGGAGTAAAACCATAAATTTTTGATAGTCCAAATACCAAATGTGATTATAATATTTTAACAAAAGAAAACATGCGGTATGAAAAAGTTAATGAATATTCTGTTACTTCTGTCAATGGTGAATAGTTCAGTTCTTCTTTCCCAATCAAATTTTGAATTTTCACTATTGGCTCAACAAATGCTTGGTGATAAAAGTAGTTTTCCAGGTATCAACGGTCCTTTAGAGTTTACCATAGAAAATTTTTGGGGATATGGTTTTCAATCTGGTTTGAATATCGGAAGATTTAATATTGGATTAGATTTTATTTTTGGTAGTTCACAATTCAACTCGGCAACAAATTTTGATATGAAAATAACTTGTGTTGATATCAATTTTGAGTATAAATTTCTTAAAAAGGCAATTTCTCCTTTATTGGCTGCCGGAATAGGGTCAGTCAGTTACAATGAATCTTTTATAAGTGCTGAAGGTTTAAATGAAAGCGATTTTTCTTATAATGTTGGTGCTGGAATAAAATGGATCATCGCAAAAAAGTTTTACTTAAAACCAATGTATAGATTAACATTTTCCAAAATAAAAGAATCAAATGAAGGGTTAGATTACAAGGGATTAGGTTTATGTATTGGTTTTATCCTACATACTCGCGATTCATTTCGAAAGTAAAATGTTTCAATCTTGTTACTTATTGAACAAAACAAAGAATAATCAGTATTCAATTTTTTTTTCAAGTAAAATTAAGTTTCATACTAATCTTGAAATCTTTAAATCTTCAAATTTTCAAATTTTCAAATTTTCACATTCTCACATTTGTGAAAAAACTAATTTAGAAATATTTCAAGTTAATTTTACATCTATGACTGATTGGAATAATAGTTTTATTTTTGTGGCCAGATTTTAAAACTTACAATTATGCTACAATTCAATTTATCGGCCGGCAGAAATAAAATTGCACAATATCTTAATAAAAATCCTAAAGACTTTACTAAAAATGATATAGTAAGATATGTTGAAGACAATAACATAGAATTCCTTAATTTCAATTATGTAGGAGAGGATAGCAAATTAAAGACGGTGAATTTTATAATTACAGATAAGGAATACCTGGAATCCATACTTTCCACCGGAGAACGTATTGACGGATCATCGATATTTTCTGACATTAAAGCAGGCAAAGGAGATCTTTATATTATTCCTCGTTATCATACTGCCTATGTTAATCCATTTGAAGAGAGGCCCACTGTAGATATGCTGTGTTCCTTTTTTACCAAAGATGGTCTTCCTCTAGAAAGTGCCCCGGAGAATATTTTAAGAAAAGCCATTATGGATTTTGAACAGAAAACAGGACTAAAATTCAAGGCTATGGGAGAACTTGAATATTATGTGATAGGCAAAAAAGATGATATGTATCCGGCATTAAATCAGAAAGGGTATCATTCTACAGCTCCATTTACTAAATATGATCAACTGAGAAGGGAAGCAATGTTCCTGATTGCAGAATGTGGGGGAGAAATAAAATATGGACATTCAGAGGTAGGAAGTTTTTATGAAGGGGATTTATATTATGAGCAACATGAAATTGAATTCCTGACAGTAGATCCTGAAAAAGCTGTGGAAGAGCTTATTATAGCTAAATGGATTTTAAGAATGCTTGGGAAAAAATACGGTGTAACCATTACTTTTGCGCCAAAAATTCTCGAAGGAAAGGCAGGTAGTGGTTTGCATATTCATATGCATCTCGAAAAAGACGATAGGAATATCATGATTGATGGTGAAGATATGAGTAATGAGGCCAGAAAAATGATGGCAGGAATACTATTGCATTCGAAATCCCTAACTGCATTCGGAAATACAATACCCGTTTCGTTTTTGCGACTGGTAAAACATCAGGAAGCACCGACCAGAATATGTTGGGGCTTTAGCAACAGGGCAGCCCTGATAAGAATACCCCTGGGTTGGGTTGCTCACACAAATATGCTCAAAACTGCAAATCCACAGCAGAAAGATGAAATTCCTTATATACATGGAAAGCAGACCGTCGAATACCGTGCTTCCGATGGCTCAGCTGATCTGTATCATCTTGTAGCCGGAATTATCATGGCTGCATGTGAAGGGCTTACTGATGACAAATCACTCGAGACAGCCGAAAAACTATTTATTTCCTCTGATGATAAAAAATATACATCTGAAGATTTAGAAAGGTTTGAGAACCTGCCTGGATCATGTCATGAAACTGCATATTTTTTAGAATCTGAAAGGCAATTTTATGAAAAAGATAAGATTTTCCCTAAAAGAACAATTGAAAAATTCTTAAGAAAACTTAGAGATTATAATGATGAAAATCTGAATGAAAAAATTCACGCAGGTAATTTTAATATGCACGAACTGATTGAAAAATATTTGCATACAAATTAAAATATTGATTTTTTAACTATCTGATTTGTAAGGTTTTCATTCTGGAATAAGATAATATTTTTTATTTCATTTGCTCTCTTAAGATATCAGAAACTGGAGGTAATACCGAAAGCATATCATTAATAATCCAACAGTTGGAATAAACAGCTATTGCTTCGGCTTTATATCGTTATGCAATTGGACTAAAGAATAATTGTAAATGGTATAATTTGGATCATGATGTATAGTTTTGGACTTTTTTTTATTATTTTGCGGCTTTTTTAATTTGCTGAAAATTAGCTCAGGTACAAAATGTTATTCAACTCAATAGATTTTGCTATTTTTTTACCAGTAGTTTTTTTATTTTATTGGTTCGTTTTTAATAAAAACCTGAAAATTCAGAATCTTTTTATTGTTGCATCAAGTTTTTTGTTTTATGCATGGTGGGACTGGAGATTTTTGTTCCTTATGATTGGTAGTGCTTCAGTTGATTTCATTGTCGGAAATAAATTGAGAAACCAGGAGAGTAGGTCAATCCGGAGAATATATTTGATCCTTAGTTTAGTAATAAATCTTGGAATTTTGGGTTTCTTTAAATATTTCAATTTTTTTGCCCAAAATTTTGTCAGTGCTTTTTCATTTTTTGGTAAAAGTTTTGATTTACAATCCCTGAATATCATTCTTCCTGTCGGAATTAGTTTTTATACATTTCAGGCTCTGAGTTATACAATTGATGTTTACAGAAAAAAACTAAATCCTACCTCAAGTGTTATTGATTTTTTTGCCTTTATCAGTTTTTTCCCTCAGTTGGTAGCCGGTCCAATTGAAAGAGCTACCAATCTGCTGCCACAGTTTTATAAACCCAGATCATTTGATTATTATAAGGGTGTTGATGGACTAAGACAGATTTTGTGGGGACTATTTAAAAAAATAGTTATTGCTGATACCGCAGCGGAGTATGTAAATCAGATCTTTGGTAATTATGAAGCTTATTCAGGTAGTACTCTTGCCCTTGCAGCTTTTATGTTCGCATTCCAGATTTATTGTGATTTTTCAGGTTATTCTGATATTGCTATAGGCACAGCAAGATTGTTTGGCTTTGATTTAATGCGCAATTTTTCTTTTCCATATTTTTCACGTGATATTGCCGAATTTTGGAGAAGATGGCATATTTCTCTTTCGACATGGTTCAGGGATTATGTTTATATTCCTTTGGGAGGAAGTAAGGTATCAAAGGGTCTTAAGGTCAGGAATACATTTATAATCTTCGTTTTGAGTGGTTTTTGGCATGGTGCTAACTGGACCTTTATAGCCTGGGGCTTATTAAATGCTATATATTTTTTGCCACTGCTGCTTTATGGAAAAAACCGTACAAATTTAGACACCATTGCTCATGGAAAGCTTTTACCTTCATTAAACGAGTTAACTAAAATGATCATGACTTTTACGCTAACCACCGTTGCATGGGTTTTTTTCAGGTCAGTAAGCATTGAGGATTCATTGAATTATTTGGCTCAAACCTTTTCAGCATCTTTTTTTTCTTTACCATATTTCAGTATTTCCCAAAGCAGATATCTGTTCTTTACTGTCTTTTTCTTATTTATTTTTATTGAATGGTATGGAAGAGAAAGGCAATATGCTTTGCAAATATTAGGATTGAAATGGAAACAACCTATCAGGTATGCTTTTTATTATTTTTTAGTATTGTTGATTTTTTATTTTGGCGGAAAAGAGCAGCAGTTTATTTATTTCCAATTTTGAACAGATGAAATATTTCTTAAAAAAAACTCTGATATTTTTATTGTTGCCATTATTTTCGTTTATGGGTCTTTTGTTATTATTCAGTATTTCAAATTCATTGGTGATTTTTAATGAATTTAAGGATAATAACATAAAATATCTGATAGCAGGTGATTCTCATATAAGGCAATCATTCAATGATGAAAAAATCAAAAATGCAAAAAATATTGCGCAGAATTCTGAGTCATATTATTTTACTTATTTTAAGCTTAAAGAAATTTTTAAAACCAACAGACATATTAAAACCGTCTATCTGGGTTTGAGTTATCACAATCTGTCTGGTTATTTGGATGATTTTATATTTGGAAAATTTTCAGCTCCGGTTTCAAAAAATTATTTTTTTATTATGCCTTTCAGTGAAAAGATCAGACTTATCATTGCTAATAAAAAAGAACCTCTGAATTTTTTCAAAAGTATAATATCGGCTAATTTTAAAAACTTGTTTACAAAGGAAAAATCCTTCATGGGAGGGTATAACAATGTCTTTTCCAATTCAGAGGCAAACAAAGTATCTATAGAAAAAAGGATTGCAGTTCAATTTTTTGATAAAAAAAAGAGGGTTTACGATCCGGCAGCAACAAATATCCGCTATTTGCATGAAATTATTGATTTATGCAGAGCCAATAAAGTAGGGCTGGTTTTAATAAATCCTCCTGTTGATAAATATTATGAGCACAAAATTCCAAAAGAATATAAACACCTTATTAAAGAAGTTGTTAAAAGAAATGAACTGCATTATCTGGATTTTCATGATTTGAAATTGGATGAAAGTTATTTCATACCTGACGGAGATCATGTATCTGTAAAGGGAGCTGAAATTTGTACTCAAAGGCTTAAGCAACATTTAAAAAATCCTGATCCGGATTTCAATGTAAATTAAAAAATCTTATACCAATTCCATATAATAAATAATCCAATATTTAATATTACATGTCGGTATTATTTCGGCGTTAGTGTTTAGATAATATTTAAATAAGACGTATCACATTAAAAAAAATGAACTTTTACATAAATATATATCTTGATTATTGAGATAATGAATAAAACTATTGAAATGAGAGTACTGGTAGTATTTTTATTTTTTTGTGCAAATTCTGGTTTTTTAATTGGCCAGTCAGCACTTGAAATTGTTAAAAAATCTGATGAAAAATTCAGGGGCCTTTCGAGTTTCTCAGTTTTGAAAATGCAGATCAAACGTTCCGACTGGTCAAGGGAAATGAAAATGAAAGCATGGTCAAAGGGAGAAGATGAGACCCTTATCCTGATCACTGCCCCTAAAAGAGACCAGGGAATAACATTCCTGAAGAAAAAAAATGAGATGTGGAACTGGCAGCCCACAATTCAGAGAGTAATAAAAATGCCTCCTTCAATGATGATGCAGTCATGGATGGGTTCTGATTTTACCAACGATGATCTTGCCCGTCAGTCATCAATAGTTAATGATTATGTGCATAGGATCAGCGGTGAGGAAAAGGTAGAAGGAAAATCATGTTACATTCTTGAATTAAAGCCCAAAGAAGATGCCCCGGTAGTTTGGGGCAGGGTTAAAATGTGGATAAGTAAAAATGATTACCTTCAATTGAAAACCGAGTTCTATGATGAAGATGATTTTTTGATAAACACTGTTTTTAGTTCAAATATAAAGGAAATTGGCGGAAGAGTTCTCCCAACTGTCATGAAACTGGTGCCCGCCGATCAACCAAAGAACAGTACCATTCTTGAATATGAACAACTTGAATTTGGGGTAAACTTTAAACCTGACTTTTTTTCAGTAAAAAATATGAAAGTAATAAGGTGATAGTTTTCACTCCAGGATAATAGAATAAAAAATTAATAGCAGATATAATACCAAATTACATTCAAATGAATTTTCTAACGGGCAAATGACTTAAAACTGATGTTTTTCAAAATCGCATTTCGAAATATCTGGAGAAACAGGCTAAGGACAATGATCACAGCCGGATCAATTTTTTTTGCCGTTCTCTTTGCTTCTTTTATGAACTCTTTTCAGAAAGGGAGCTGGGAAAGAATGCTTGATAATATTATCTACTTCTATTATGGTTACATCCAGATACATAAAAATGGTTACTGGGAAGATAAAAGTATTGATAATTCAATGGTATTTTCCGAAAAACTGATGAAATTGCCGGAAAGTATAAAGGGTATTTCAGGAGTTACACCACGACTGGAATCTTTTGCCCTGGCATCTGTAGGAAATCAAACCAGTGGTATGTTAATTGTTGGGACCGATCCTCAAAAAGAAAATGAACTGACAAACCTTGAAGATAGAATTATTGATGGGAAATACCTTACTGCCGGAGATAGCGGAATTATTATAGCCGAAGGAGTAATGCAAACTCTCAAAACCAAAGTAGGAGATACTCTGACACTTATAAGCCAGGGATTTCACGGTGTAAATGCTGCCGGCATGTACAAAATAGCAGGTATTGTCAGGTTTACTTCTCCTGACCTTAATAAGCGGATGATATATATGCCTCTCTCACAGGCTCAGATATTTTTTGATGCTCCTGAAATGGTTTCCTCAGTTGCATTAAAACTTGATAATAAAAACAGGATGAAATTTGTTCAAAATGAACTGAGAAAACAATTTCCGGAAAATGAATATGAGATTATGAACTGGAAACAGATGCTTCCTGAATTAGTTGATGCTCAAAAAACAGATGCCGCCGGAAATTATATCATACTCGTTGTTTTATATGGGATTATTGCGTTTGGAATATTTGGTACAATTCTGATGATGACTGTTGAAAGGCGTTATGAGTTCGGTGTGCAGATATCGATCGGGATGAAACGAAAATTTTTGGCATTTATCGTTTGGCTTGAAACAGCAATGATAGGTCTTATAGGTTCAATTTTAGGTATTCTGGGTTCTATTCCTCTTGTTTATTATTTCCATATTAATCCGATTAATTTCTCGGATTATGATGATAAAATGAGCGGTGCATTCGAAAAATGGGGTTTTGATCCCATAATACCGACTGCTTTCCAGATGGACCTGTTCCTGTACCAGGCATTGATTGTACTTTTGATCACTACAATTCTTGCCTTTTACGCTGTTTATAAAGTAATGACTTTAAAACCAGTTGAGGCAATGCATGGTTAATTGAGAATTGAAAATTGAGAATTGAAAATGGAAAATGAAAAATGTTCTCAATTTTTCGAGTGAAGAATGAAAAAAAACTATGTGTATTTAAATGAAAAATTTGAAGACTGTAGAATGAAGACTGATGACTGCAGACTGAATACTGTTGACTGCGAACTGCCGACTGCCGACTTCTAACTGAAGACTGAAAACTGATAAAAAATGATACTAAAAATAGCATGGAGAAATATCTGGAGAAACAAAGTCAGAAGCCTTGTGGTTATATTTGCAAATATTATAGGGGTTATTTCTATAATTTTTCTTTTGGCAATGGTGTATGGCTTAACAGATAATTATATACAGAATGCCATCCAGAAAGAGACATCACACATCCAGATACATGACAAACAATTTCCGGTAGAGAAGGAAATCAGGTATTTCATCCCGCAATCATCAGATTTACTTAACAGAATCGATTCATTCTCAAATATAAAAAAAAGTAGCATCCGTTCAGTAGTCAATGCAATGGTTTCATCGGGAAGAGTAACCCGGGGCCTTAGAGTTTTTGGTGTGCATCCGGAAAGGGAAAAAGATATTACCGGTATTTCAAATTCCATTAAAGAAGGGATTTATTTGTCTCCTGATTCCAAAAAACAAATAATTATAAGTGAAGTACTCGCTGAAAAACTTAAAATCAGGTTGCGGTCAAAACTTGTCATTACATTCCAGAATATAAATAATGAAATTGTCTCCAATGCTTACAGGGTAACAGGTATATTCAGATCGGGAAATGCAGTATATGATGAAAATACTGCTTTTATAAATATTTCTTCAATGAATGAACTATTGGGAAAGAATGATATTGGTCATGAGACAATTATTTATCTGAATGATATAGAACAACTTGACACTACAATCAAACGATTAAAAACAGCATTTCCGGATCTCCTGGTTCAGTCCTATAAAGAAATAGCACCTGAACTCGACCTGTTTGCTTCTCAGATCAGTATGGTGAGTATAGTGTATATTGCCATATTTATGTTAGCCCTGATTTTTGGCATAATCAATACCATGCTGATGGCCGTGCTTGAGCGTGTCAGAGAACTCGGCATGTTGATGGCAATAGGTATGAACAGATTCAAAGTATTTTTTATGATTGTAACCGAAACACTTATCCTTGGAATGCTTGGGACTCCGGTTGGACTCTTTATTTCTTTCCTGATTGTTGAATACTTTGGGAAACACGGCCTAAATTTGTTCTTTTATTCCCAAAAATCAATGGAACAATTTGGAATGTCATCTTTTATATATCTGAAACTGAATTATAGTGATTATTTTATTCTGGCTGTATCTGTATTTATCACTTCTCTCCTTGCATCAATTTATCCTGCTTATAAAGCTATAAGATTGAAACCAGCTGAAGCCATAAGAAAAATGTAATTTTAATTAAAAAAACTCCAAATATGATCGTAATTGAGACAAAAGGATTAACAAAAGTTTACAACCCTGGAGAGGTGCCGGTAGAGGCTTTGAAAGGTGTTGATCTCCAGATAATTAAAGGTGAATTCACCGCCATTGTTGGACCTTCCGGATCAGGCAAAACCACTCTGCTCAATATAATCGGAGGTCTTGATTCTCCAACAGAGGGGGAAATTCTGGTAAACAATATCAATCTATCCACACTTTCGGATAGCAAACTGATCGATTTCAGGAGAGACAATATCGGATTCGTTTTTCAGGCTTACAACCTGATTCCAGTGCTGACAGCTTATGAAAATATTGAATTTATTATGATGCTTCAAAAGAAACCTGTGAGTGAGAGAGACCATCGCACCCGTGAGCTTCTTAATGCAGTAGGTATCGGAGACCAGATCAATAAAAGACCGGGACAACTGTCAGGAGGTCAGCAGCAAAGGGTAGCTGTAGCCAGAGCATTGGCATCAAAACCGGCATTCATTCTTGCTGACGAACCAACTGCCAATCTCGACGGAAAAGCTACAGCCCAACTCCTTGATATCATGGCAAAACTTAACGATGAAGAACACATGACTTTTATTTTTTCTACCCACGACCAGAGAGTTATTGACAGGGCAAAAAGAGTTATTACCCTTGAAGATGGGCTTATTGTTTCTGACATTTCGAAAAACTGATGTCGATATTTTGGTCTTAGTTAAAGCACCAAGATTTATTAATTTGTAATTAAATGCCACTTAACTTTCGCTCCCTTTCTTTTCAAACCTTATAGGTTTCTGAAAAACCTGTAAGGTTTAGAGGCCCCAAATGTTAAAGTTTTGATTTTTAGCACTTTTGGCATGGAATTTGCATCTATTTATTTTGATAATATTTTTTTTATTCTTCAAAATCATTTTATTATGAAAAACATAATTTTTGGGATCAAATTACCCCCCCCCCCCCCCTTATATGGGTAAATCGCTGTATAACAGCACATTACGATTAGCTGTATTTGGTATGTTGATTTTATCTTCTTTTTTCTTGTTCAATGCGTGCAATAAGGAAGCACTGATTGATGATGAAATTATTGGATATAGGTCTGATTATGCAACTAGTTCAGAGATGATTAATGATTTCTATTATGCTTTTAATGAAAAAAAAAGTAACATTCCAAGTGTTAACATCACTGTGAATTCTCCATTTTTTTATGATTTAAACAAATCAGTAGCATTTATTCCATCAATTTATAATGATACTGCAGTCATTTTCAATTGCTCATCAACTCAAATCCATAAAAAATTCAAATGGATATCAAATCAAATATTAATTAAAAAAAATAGACTCGGTGAATTTGAATTTAGTAATCTGATTTATTGTGCAGATAGTACAATTTATACTGAAAGGGGATTTGATCCAATGTTAATTAACTTTTCAGGTGGGATTATAGAAATAAATGAAAGAAATAAATTAGAAAATATATTTAAATGTGAAAATGGTGAAATCATTGGAATGATGAATGCAATAGAATATTATGATTTATCTAACATACTAAACACCGAAAGTAATATCTCACTGAGAGATGCTGAAGAGGGTGAGGGGGATGGATGCCCACAAATGGGAGGTTGTGGATTTTGGGGGTGGGTTGGTAATGGTCTTAGAAGATTCGGTAGAATGTTTAAAAATGGAAACGGTACTTTTGTTGTACCAGATCTAGTTTGGGGAGAACCAAAAACAAATATCGTCGACTGGAAATCTGGTGGTGGCAGCAGCGGTGGCACAGCACCACTACCATGTCAAAATCCAAAAATTTTCTGGGATACATATGGTAAACCGTCATATAAGAATTATGTTGAAGCACTATCAATTCTTTCCAAAGAGTATGCAATATCAATCTGCGATGATATATTCAACAATAACTCCGGATGCAGTGTAAGTTATGAAAACATTTTATGTGGAACTGCAAATTGTTTTTCAAGTTTTGAAAGTACTTATTTATCATTAGAGCAGATTTTGGGTTGTCTCCGGACTTTTTTTTCTAATGTTGCTGACAATGACAGGACTGGAGCTGATTGTCAAATGGCTTTAAAAAACTTTAACCAACAATATGCTACAAATTATACTTTATATGACATAATGGATGTCTGGGATGGTGATCCTGATATATGTGGAAATCCGGAAAAGTTCAATTGCGAAACCAACAAATACCTCTTTTTCCAACGGGCTGATATTAAGCAGATAATTGCTGATAATGCAATAAATGATCCATGCAATCCAGAGCGGACCACAAAGAATATATTAGATGAGTATGTAAATGATCCTGATAATTGCATGGAAGGCCTTGGTACGAAACCACTTGATGACTTATACAATGATATGGGAGATAAAATATTTCCGCAATCATCACTAAAAGATTGCGAACCTGTCAATTGTGTGTACCAAAAGATTCTTAAAAATTGTATAAACAGAAATAGTTATTTTTGTAATGCTATTAAAGAAATAGATAATTCAGGTAAATTCAAATTGGATATTATTGTTTCAGATAAAGATCATTCAGGAAAAGAAATTGATGGTAGTGGAGCATCATATTATGATAAAAAAACTAAAAAAGCTTATATGATACTTGATTATGGCTGTTCCGGAAATGATCCTAGGTTTGGATACCAATCTGATCTTGATGTTGCCACCACAATATTACATGAAATGCAACACATTAAATGGTTTAAAGATTTTTTGGATGCAGGATTAGACCCTTATGCATTTGAATCATTTGGAAAGTTTTGGACTGCCTATGAGAAATGGCTTTATAATCTTAAGAAGCAAGATTCACAATATGATGATCCAGACTATATACACCATATGGCAATGCTTCATTTTGAAAATTCAATTAGAAAAATAGCAACTGAATTGTATAGTTTATTTGGAAATCAGAGTATGACAATTGACCATTTTATGTGCCAGGCTGCATCAGGATTATATGGATTTATGGATCCAATTTACCAATCTCAATTTGATAAAAAGTATAAGCACCTATGCGGAAATGCAACTGTTCAACCTTATGATGAAAACAAATTAGGATGTCATACCAAATAATAAAAAAATGAAAAGTTTAATTATTTTATTAGTAATCTCGCTATTTGTTTCATGCAATAACGCAAAAGAAAAACTGATTGCAGAATTATTGACAGAAACCATCAGCAATATAAAATATAGTTATTTCTTCTTATATTATCCACCTTCTCCTTTTGAAAACATTGAAAATAAATATCCAAGGCTTGATTTAGTTTTCAACATTAAATTTCGAGAGGAAAAGGATCAAATGTTAAACATTTTTCAAGATTTCATCAAAATTGACGGTTCAAGCATAAATTGGGATTTTCTATCCGAAAATGACAAAGTTCCTTTGATGAATTATGATACACTACGAACATATCACTTTGTTGATGCTGATACAATTACATTGTCACTTGCAGAGTATGCAGATAAATTAGCAAAAGAGAGAAATTTTGGAATTTTATTTTTTCTTAAACCATTGAAAATTAAAGTAAATGACAAAGTGTTTTTTTTAACAGGAATCAAATACATGGATTATACGGAAATTTGTATTTTTGAATATATTGATTCAAAAGTGAAATTTTTAGATTCAAAAAAGATAAGACCTGGTATGATCTATTAATTCTATGATCTTGCACTTGAAAGGTTCGTGAAATTTTATAACTATAATTTGACACCCCCTGTTAAGCGTAGGCTCTTATGCCTACGCTTTTCTACAATACGTTTTGTATATTTACAAAATTCATGTATCTTTGAAGTTGAAATAGGTTTTTTTTGTGCGATAGAGCTGATATTAAGCAGATAATTGCAGATAACTCACTGCTTGATCCTTGTAATCCTGATTTGACTTCAAAAGATATATTTAATACTTATGCTAATAGTTATTGTTCAGAAAATCTTTGTACAAAGTCATTACAAATTTTATTATATGAAATGGCAGAAGAAAATGACTGGATTTGGGAAACCCCAGAATTTAAGAAATGTACAAATGTTTATTGTGTGTGGAAAGATATTAAAAAATTAAGTGGTAACTACTTTTGTAATTTGATAAAGAATATTGAAGTGGATAGTACTAAAGGGGTAGCTATTTTATCTGATTACATAGTTGTCGATGGAGTGACAGATTTAGTGAATAAAAATGTTGTACATTTGACATTTGATGAAAGTTTTTGTAATAAAAATGATTTTTTGGACATAGCCGCATTAATTATTCATGAGCTCGTTCATGTGGATTTTCGGTTAAAAATAAATGACCCAAAAGAATATATTGAGAATTGGAAGTTGTATATAAATAAGAAATATGGTATTGCTTATAATTCTGAACATCAGGTTATGATAAAGGAATATATGAAAATAATGGCAAATACCCTTAAAAAATTAGACGAAAATAGGTATCCAGTTGAATATTATATGGCATATGTCTGGGACGGGCTATCAGTGTGGTGGCCAGATGCCTTTCCACAAACTACAATTGATGATTGGAATTCAAAACGGCTTATTGTAAAAAATGATACCAGAACCTATAAATGCAAATGATGATGAAAAATAAAAGGCTAATGTATATTTTCTTTTATGTATTAATATTTTTCTCTTGTGATATGAAAGAAAAATACTCTATAAATCCTACTTCCAAACAACGAATATATAGAGAAGTACTTAGTAAAATAGATTTTCCACCTAATATAAGTAGAATTTATCTTGATACTGTTGTAGATGGTATATTTCAAATTAGTGATCGTTTACCATTTGTTAAATTCAATGAAAAAAAAATAAACTTTATTGATTGTGGTATAATTTTGGATACTAGCTCTTTAATGAATATCATTCAATTGAGGATTGGCTTATCAGACATAATTGTTACGGATGATATTATTTTTAAAATGGGAAAAGTTGGTTGGGATAAAAAACTAATTTCTGAACATGCTATGATCATAAAATTTTCAAAATTGTTCAAAAATGAATATAGTAATGATTATTTTTTTAATATCAGTTGTATTTGTGGTAAACTTTGTGGTAATCAAATATTCGTACAGTTTAAAACTAATGATAAAGGAGAAATACTTTTTATAAATTTAAGTTCCTCAGTATCTTAAAATAATTATGTAGGCTTCACTTTTTTAGTTCGATAATAAAATAAAAGTTTACAGGAGGTAAAAAGTAAATGCCAAATTGGAAAGAATCCAAGTATTGTAAAAGTCACAGTTAAGCGTAGGCTCCCAGGATTAAGCGTAGGCTCTTATGCCTACGCTTTTATTCATCCAAATAATGAATCAAAAATCATAAATATTTCGTCTAATGTAGTATTTTTGATTGTTGAATTTTATGAATTAGGCTGGAGCCTGAGCTGAACTGGGGTTGTACAGGACAAATACCATAGTTATCAGGTATTTGCGCATAATAATCCAAATATTTATGATAATATAAAAAAATTCTGTAAATGACATTAATAACTAATTTATTTTTGGTGTTAACCTTTCTTGTGATTGATTCAAATTTGTGTTTTAGCCAAAATCTGGGAAAATTCGACTCAGTCAGAACTTTGTATATTTATAATAATATTGTTAATCATTACCTTTGTCGTGATGCATTAGTCGATCTAGCCAATTCTGGCATGAAATACGATATAAATAATGACTATGTGAGTATTTTAACTAATAGATTAAATGACAAACAAACAATTCAGTCATATTGTCGATACTTTGGGTTAGACTCACAGCGTATTGTTTTATCTAAACAAGAAGAGTTTAATCATAACTCATTTGTGTCACAGTTCAATTGTAGATCATTTATGGGTGATGTAACAAATTTAAAAGAAGAAATGCTCAAAGATACAAATTGTGTTGTTTTATTTGAGTTATCTGATATTTACAGTTACAATGACAAATTTGTTGTTTTTGTTTGTATAAATAATTTATTTATTGATACCATTGTCAGTTATTATTATATGTACGAATTTCGATTTTGTCCTCAATCGGGTTTGTTAGAATTTTTAACTTGGACACAGTTCAGAGGCTTTTTCTTTGAAGGAGATAAATGCATGTATTTGAGAGATACTAATGATTTTAAAGATAATGAAAGATTTTGTGATTATTGATCCTTATATTTGGATGATCAAGCATTATACTTGGAGTTGCAATAGCCATATACTATGGTTGTGCCCGAATTAAGCATAAGCCCAGTTAAGCGAAGGCTACGCAATTAAGCGTAGGCTACCCAGTTAAGCGTAGGCTCCTCTGCCTACGCTTTTATTCATCCAAATAATGAATCAAAAAACATAAATATTTCGTCTAATGTAGTATTTTTGATTGTTGAATTTTATGAATTAGGCTGGAGCCTAAGCTGAACTGGGACGGTATTCAAAATAAAAGGAGACCTTGATGATGTCACAGAATAAATATTATTTTATGGAAAATACTAATTTGTTAAAATTGTTAGTTTTAATATTAATATTTGCTACATTTGGGTGTAATTCCGAATTGCGATTTGAAAGAATCGACAGTCAAAGTTATGAACATAAATATTCAAACGATAGTCTTATGACATGTTCAGAATCTTACATTGTACATGGTTATAAGAATGATCCGATTACAGAAAAAAAGATCGATAGTTTTGTCTGCTCCCATTCAATTCCCTTGTATAAAAAATATTATCATTATTCCATCACATTTTTTAAAAAATCAAGGAAAACGAATATTAAATATATTCAAAAACATCCTAAAAGATGGATTGAATATTCGGATTATAATGATTATTTATGGCACTATTATTTTTCTTATAATGGATTCATTCACAAGGAGAAAGTTAAGAATCATGAAGGGCGGGAATTTTTTTATCCGAAGCCAAAATGTTTAATGAAATATAAAAATACTGTGTATTAAAAAATACAAAAAAAGCGTAGGCTCCTCTGTCTACGCTTTTTTTCAATAACCTTGGATGGTCGAAGGTACTTATAAACAATGAATATACAATTCATAAATGATTGGACAAGAATAAATGCAGCTTTCCAGTGGTATAAATAATACCTGTCATCATTTTATTTAATTATACTATGTACAATTATCTATGTCACGATTGTCTTTGCAATGGCAAAATATTTATATTCAATTCAGGGATAGAGGATACAGGTGTTAATTTTTATAATAAAAAGAATATCAGTATTTTGTATCAGGATCATTCAGAATTAACGCAATATATGATTGGAAAATTTTGATGAATTATTCACAAAAATTTTAAGGATTGATTGATTATTGAATTAAATCTGATATTTTTGCCTATAGATCAACAAGACAAAATTATTTTTTGACTTTTTCAAAAGTTAAGGTAAACTGTATTTTCGAAAATTCATGAATTGTAATATTAATCGATAATATGAAAAGCAGAATAAATTTTGTTCTTAAATTGAACTATTCTTTATTGCAGATTAAAAATTTTTTTTACCCGCTTTTAATCCTGATTTATTTAACATATTGTATTAATAGTACTGCACAAGTCACTTTGTCATTAGATAGCCAGGTAAGAACCATATCTTCACGGCTTATAGGTTATAATGGACGGTCCACAGAAGGTCCTTCCTGGAGTGATCAGAATTTTTTGAAATTAGTTGAACAGCTCAATCCGGGAATGGTAAGATATCCTGCAGGTACCCAGGCAAATTACTGGGATTGGCGGACAGGCAACTTCATTGTAGGAAGTGGAAAGCTCAGTGAGTTTGTATATACTATTGATTTATTCACGCAGGGATTGCCGGATTCGACTGGAATAGTTTATGTTGTAAATATGGCAAGACCTACTCCGTCAACTGGCATTTCAATCAATGCTCCTGAATCTGTATTGAAAAGTGACAATACTCTTCAGTTAAAGATCACTGATATGCTTGCTGCACTTAATAAATTTAAACAGACCGGACGGTTCCCTGAAGCTATCGAACTTGGAAATGAATTTTACTTTACTAACGAACATGCAGCAATTTATGCAGGAGATCCTGAATTATACCTGGATCATTCGAAGAAAATCTGCCAGGCTGTAAAAGCAAAATATCCGGATTTAAAAATATTGCTTTGCACAACAAAAGGGGGTACAGCAAGTCGTGATTATTGGAACAATACAGTTTTTAGCAGGCTCTCTGATGACCCGGTTTTTGCAGGTATGATTGCCGGAGTGGTCCAACACCACTATATCAGTGATAACTATGGAGATCCTGATTTGGTTTTAAATAATACCGATGCTCAAAAAGCCATTGCTGAAGCATTTCAATATGTTGGTGAGAGCGTTTCCGATTACAATTTAGTGCCTCAACAATTTCCAATTTGGTTGACAGAATATGGTGCAACAAAACCTAATGCAGATGGTATGTGGGCTGCAGGTTTGCGATCAGTAGCCATGACTATGGCCTGTATTAATCTTGGTATTAAGATAAATCGGCTTTTTTATCACCATATTACTAATGATCCGGATATATTAAATAAAAGTAAACTCTTAAAAGGTCCTTCAGGGATTTCAATGGCTCTTCTGGCAAAATGTTTAAATGGAAAATCCTTGATGCGGAAAATCAATATTTCAAATAATATAACTGTAACCGGAAATGTTAATGCATTACATGCTTTTAAATCCTGGAATTCCCAGGAAGAATCTGTATTTATACTCAATATTTCCTCCCAATCATTTAATAATGTAGGCATCAGCGACCTTTTTGCTTTTAAAGGTCAAAAAAATGCTTCCACCAGGTATTCATTAACACCTTATTTAAACCCGGTTTATGAGGGTAATGGTGTAACGGAAAATAATTACGTAACAGGTGAGCTTATTGATCTTAAACCCTTTTCAATTAACCTGATCACTGTAAAAAATACCACTAAAACCAGCTTTTTCTCCGAAAATATTGCAATTTACCCAACTACTTTCAATTCATTTTTTATTGTTGATGTACCTGCAGAAGAGCAGGAATTGAAATTAAAGATAATAAGTAAGTTTGGACAAACAGTTCATTCAAGTGATTTAAATCATGGAGAAAACATTATCACCCCGGTATTACCTGCCTGCGTTTATTTTTGTTGTATTGAAAATAAAAAAGAGGTTATCACAAAAATAATAATTTGTCTCAGGGATTAATATTATGCTGATCAATCAATTCCACCTTTAAAAGAACCCTGATTTTGATTTTTTTTATTTAATTTTGTAGTTTTAGCAGAGAAAACATATTTGAATTTTTGCATAGATCAATAAGATAGTCTGTCATTATATTCAATAATCTACTAAATTGATATATTGAAATGCTTTATTTTGTGTAATCAGTTAATTATCAATTACTTATCGAGAATGAGGAAAATTAATATATTCATTTTGAGCCTATTGCTGTTGCTTCATTGTTGTTTTATGTATTCACAGGAAGATTCCATTTCGAATACTGGTATGTCAGAAATTCCTTTATTGAATGAATCCAATGATAATAGTTTTGAAAAATTTGAGTTCGGAGGATATGTTAAATTTTTAAATGCAACTTCATGTTCCAGTCTCGATTATGTAGTGAATGATAATCTGATTCACAACAGATTAAATTTAAGGACTTACTTGTCAAAGGAACTTACACTTGATGTTCAGATACGTAACAGGATTATATGGGGTGCCAGTTTAAGCCTGCCAGGATATAAAGAATTTGTTGAGCCGGACACAGAAATCAAGCTTTCTTCATTTCTTATTGACAAACCCGGACTATTATTTCATTCAAAAATCGATAGGTTTTATCTAAATTATAATTACAAAAACTGGGAAATCAGTATAGGACGACAAAGACTTAACTGGGGCAAAACCTGGGCATGGAATTCCAATGACTTATTTAATGCTTATAATTTTCTGGATTATGATTATGAAGAGAGACCTGGCAGTGATGCAGTTAGCCTGCTTTATAATACTGGTTCAGGTTCATATATTCAGGGAGCATATGCATATGGCAGGTCTCTTCGTAGATCTATTATAGCTCTGAGGTCACAAATGAATATAAGTTCTTACGATATTCAATTGCTTATTGCTCATTATTATAATGATTTGGCAACTGGGATTGGATGGGAAGGAAATATTAAAAACCTTGGATTCAAGGGAGAAAGTACAGTTTTTTTCCCTGAAAGTCCGGATTCTGACAATGCAACAACTGTATTAACCTCAATCTCTTTCGATTACTTTTTTAAAAATGGTTTGGGCATTATTGGATCAATGCTCCATAATTCTAATGGATCCGATGATATCAATGAACTTACCAGTCTGTTTTCGGCCGGGGAATCCTTGAATGCGAGAAATCTGATGCCAAATAAATGGTCATTTATATTGCAGAATAGTTATGAGATCAATCCGGCTTCAACCACAAGTCTCGGAATCCTATATCTTGCCGATATCAATGCATTGGCATTATTGCCTGTATTCACGTATTCAATTTCAAATGATTGGGATTTTAATTTCATCGGCCAACTGTTTTTCATGGAGAATGAAAATAAATTCAAAAACATGCAGAATAATCTTGTACTGCGTTTCAGATATAATTTTTAACTTTGTTATCTTAAAAATTATTATTGTTCAATTATGATCGGGAAATATAAAATTATAACTCTGTGTGGCAGTACCAGATTCAAGGACCAGTTCATAGAGCAACAACGGAAACTCACACTAGAAGGAAATATTGTTATAAGTGTTGGTATGTTCGGACATGCTGATAGTGAACCGATGACTGATGAGATTAAAACAATGCTTGATGACATGCATTTCAGGAAAATAGACCTTGCCGATGAGATATTTGTTATAAATGTTGGGGGATATGTCGGTTATTCTACCGGCAGAGAAATAGAATATGCAAAATCATCGGGAAAAAAAATTAGTTATTTGGAACCGGCTAAATAAAACAAATGGAAATCAAATATAATTTTTCCTTAAAAGATCTCAATACATTTGCCATAGATGCGAAGGCAAAATACTTTGTGACCATCAAAGATCCGGATGAACTATATGAGTTGATAGAACTTGATTTCTTTAAGGAAAACAAACATCTTATCCTTGGAGGTGGCAGCAATATACTTTTCCAATCGGATTTTGATGGGCTGGTGATACACATGGCAGGCAAAGGAATTAAAGTCGTTGACCAGGATGATGAATTCGTTTTTGTAAAAGCAAATGCAGGGGAGATTTGGGACGATTTTGTAGCTTTTTGTGTGGGTAATGGGTTTGGAGGAACAGAGAATCTATCTCTTATTCCCGGCACAGTCGGAGCAAGTCCTGTTCAGAATATCGGTGCTTATGGGGTTGAGATTAAAGACATTGTATCTGAAGTTGAGATTTTTAGAATTGATACAAAGAAAATTGAAATTCTAAAGAATGTTGACTGTAATTTTGATTACAGGGATAGTATTTTTAAAAACGCATTAAAAAACAAGATTATCGTTACAAGTGTCACCTATAAATTAGCCAAAAATCCGGAATTAAACCTAAGTTATAAGGAGCTGAATAACAGGATGTCTGCCTTCGAAAATCCTGATATTAAAAATGTCAGGGATACTGTGATAAATATTAGAACAGAAAAACTACCTGATCCTGCAGTGATTCCAAACGCCGGAAGTTTTTTCAAAAACCCTGTTGTTTCGAAAGAAGAAATGGAAAAACTGAAAAGTGAATTTCCGCAACTTGTTACTTTTCCTATGGCCAATGATCAAATCAAACTGGCAGCCGGGCAACTCATTGATATATGTGGGTGGAAAACAAGACAGGATGGCAAAGTAGCTGTTCATCCAAAGCAGGCTTTGGTTATTATCAACAAAAATAATGCTTCAGGTAAAGAAATCATCGAATTTGCAAATGCAATCCGCGAATCCGTATATTATAAATTCGGTGTTAATATCGAACACGAGGTAAATATCATCTAAAAATTTCAAACATTATTCAATATCGTTCTTGCACTTTTGTTTATAATTTCTTTCAGTTTAGTCTTGTCAATACCGCCACCATTTTGGGAAATGTCGCCAATGTCATATTGTGATTTGATGATTTCATTGTCTATGAGCACTTTTGAAATTATGTCTTCAAAGTTGCTTTTTACTCTTGCATATCGAAAGAAAGTCATAATTTCTGCCGATTTTTTTTCAGCAACTGCTCTAATTTTCAATTCAAAGAATGTAGGAATTGTCTGTTTAACTAGTTGCTGATATTGCTTTTTACTTAGTTTTTTACTACAGTTTTCGTTTTTGCTGTAATTAATTTTTGTGTCTTTTGTATTTAGAGGAAATGGTGAAATATCCATAATAAGCAGTCCGATTTCATTGCAAACTTTGATGAATTCTCGCTTGTCTTCTATGGGTCTATTCAAAACATAGCTTAAATCACTCCTATAAAAAAATTGAGTGTTGTTGGTATTGGGGTTATAAATATACTTCTTAATACTCCCCCAGAGTGGTGCCTCTCCAATCATTAAATAATTTACTTTTTTGATTTGGTTAAAGTTGCCTAACCAAATTTTATAAATTTCATTAAAGGCATTTTCTAAGTAAATACTATCTTCATCAAATGCGTCCGAAATCCTGTTTTGTTCATAAAAAGACTTTAAGATTATTTTATTGTCTGAATAGTTCATTTCTAATGTTTGTTGATGATGTGAATGTTGTCTATTATTCTGACTGCTAATAAATCCATCCTTCAGTTAATATACCCACAAAACTCTCACTTATAAATTAGCAAATTATCAAATTCTCTAATTAACTAATTGTCATATTATCCAATCCTCTCAATCCTTGCTCCCAAAGGATTTAACCTCAATTCAATCTGCTCATAACCTCTGTCAATCTGCTCTACATTATGTATAATACTTGTGCCGTCTGCCGACATTGCAGCTATCAATAATGAAATTCCTGCTCTGATGTCAGGTGAAGTCATCACTGAAGCTCTTAAATTGACCTCTCTGTTCAGTCCAATTACAGTTGCTCTATGGGGATCACAAAGTATAATTTTGGCTCCCATGTCAATCAGTTTATCTACATAGAATAACCTGCTTTCAAACATCTTTTGGTGAATTAACACACTTCCGTTAGCCTGGGTAGCTACTACAAGCAAAACACTTAAAATGTCTGGTGTAAGACCCGGCCACGGAGCATCCGCAATAGTCAGAATAGAACCGTCAATGAAAGAATCAATTCTGTATTTCTCATACCGTGGCACATAAATATCTTCATTTTTTTGAAAGATATTAATGCCAAGTTTCCTGTATGCCAGGGTCATCATTCCTAAATCAGCTACCCTGCAATTTTTTATAAGCAATTCAGAATGGGTCATGGCTGCCATTCCGATAAAGCTGCCTATCTCTATCATATCAGCCATTACAGTATGTGTACATCCACCAAGAGTTTTGACCCCTTCTATCCTTATAAGATTCGTACCATATCCTTCAATCTTTGCACCCATTTTGTTCAACATGCTGCACAATTGCTGTATATATGGTTCGCAGGCTGCATTATAAATCTGAGTTATTCCTTCAGCAAATACCGAAGCCATGATAACATTTGCAGTGCCCGTCACCGAAGCTTCCTCAAGTGTCATATAAGTTCCCTTAAGTTTTTCGCCTTCAACCTTGTAAATTCCTTTTTCCTGGTCAAAGTTAAACTCTGCACCCAGCATTCTGATTCCCTCAAAGTGAGTATCTAATCTTCTTCTGCCTATTTTGTCTCCTCCCGGGGCGGGTATTATAGCAAATCCATACCTTGATAGCATTGGCCCTAGCAACATCACAGAACCTCTCAACTTGCCTCCACTGTTGAGAAATGAATCTGTCAGCAAATATCCCGGATCTACTTTATCAGCCTTAAAACTGTAATCATTTTTATTTAATTTAGTTACTTCAACCCCAAGAGTTTCAAGTAATCTTATCAGATTATTCACATCAAGGATATTAGGAATATTTTTTACTATCACCTCATGGTCAGTAAGCAAAGTAGCACAAATTATCTGCAGTGCCTCATTTTTTGCTCCCTGTGGAATTATTTCTCCATTAAGCTGGTAACCACCTGTTATTTTGAATGATGCCATAGTATAGTTTTAATTGTTATATTATTCAAAGATATGAATTTATCATAATATATTTTTTACTGACAATTAATTTTTTTTATTATTTAAACAAATTCCAATAACTTTAAAATTCATCCATACATCCATCATTCCATCATTCCACCAATTCAACCACACATCCATCATTCCACCAATCCATCCTTCCAACCTTCACTAAATTACTCACTCAATCACTCAATCATTCATTAAATCATTCAATAAACAAATCACTTGCAATACTGTCTGCAAATAGTTTTCCTTTTTTTGTAAGTTTATAAACCCCATTTACTTCCTTCATCAAATCTTTTTCAATGAAAGTAATGACTTTTTCAGAAAATTTTTCCTCTGTGCCAACTTCAAATTGTTTTATCCTTTCTATATCAATGCCCCACATGGTTCTTAATCCTGTCATTATGAATTCATTATATTTATCAGATTTACTCAGGGTCTCATATTCTCTGGGAAAATTACCATTTCCTATGACTTTTATATATTTTCTGGTATTTGCAATGTTCCAGAATCTCTGTTCACCATTATACGAATGTGCAGATGGACCTAAACCAAGATAATGATATCCTTTCCAATAGTTTGTGTTATGTACTGCATAACGTCCGTTTTTTGCATAATTTGAGATCTCATAATGCTCAAATCCATTTGCTTCAAGATATTCAATGGTTTCTAAAAATTGGTCCGTGCAGAATGCTTCATTTGGTTCTGAAATTTGTCCTGTTTTTATCTTATGATAAAGAACTGTTTTATGTTCAATAGTCAGGTTGTAACATGACAAATGGTCAATATCAAGATCAAGGAAAACATCCAGATTTTTTTTCCAGCTTTTCAAATCTGATCCGGGTACTCCAAAGATCAGGTCTATACTCAGATTTTCAATTCCATTTTCCCTGCATATCTTCACAGAATTTATTGCAGTATCCTTATTATGAGACCTGTTAAATATCCTCAATTCATGGTCGTGAAATGATTGTACCCCAAGACTGATTCTGTTTATGCCAAGCGAAGCAATATTTCTTATATATTCAATGTTAATATCATCAGGATTAGCTTCAAGAGTTATTTCCTTTATATCTTCAAGCTTGTAAATTTCCTTTATCCTGGTAATTATCCTTTTTAGTTTTTGAAAATCAAGCCTTGAAGGTGTTCCTCCTCCAAAATATATCGTGGAAAGTGATTTTTCAGCAAAGAAATCAACCGATAATTCAATTTCTCTGATCAATGCTTCTAAAAAACTATCAATAGTTCTTTCCGAAACCATAAAATAGAAATTGCAATAACTGCATTTTCTTCTGCAATAAGGTATATGTATATAGATACCCTGCACTTAAAATTTATAATTATCAATATAAAACTGCATACAATAATATAATTGTGATCACTGTTAAAAATCGCACTTTCTGCTGTTTAATTTAAGCCACTTTTCCTTTTGTTTATAATCCGGCACTACTTTCTCAACTATTCTCCAGAATTTTTCTGAATGATTCATCTCGAAAAAATGGGCCAACTCATGAACAAAGACATAATCCTGAACTTCCTTTGGAGCGAATAATAACCTTGTACAGATATTTATATTTCCCTGACCAGATCTGCTTCCCCAGTTAGTTTTATTGTATTTCATTTTTATGTCATTTATTTTAACTTTGAAATGCTTGTTATTCAGTATTTCGATTCTGGTTTTTATTTCATCTAAAAAATATTGTCCAACAATTCTGCTTTGTAAGTAAACTAATGCTTCTTTTTTTTCAAGAATATTGGCATTGTACGGAATTTCAATTTTTATAATATTTTTGTCTAGTTTTGCCCTGTAATTGTCAATATCTGATTCTTTTATCTCTAGAATGAATTTGACTCCGTTTATTAGCAGTTCATCACCGTTATTATGCTCTTTTATAATAAACCTGTTCTTTAAAGCGGTATTTTTTTGAAAATGAACCTTTACCCAATCTTCAGCATATCTTATAGTTTTTTTTATATCAGCATTTCCATAATGCAACGGCAATCTTATAATTACCTTGTCAAGTTTTATAGCTGTCCTTACATCCATTCTGAATTCGCGGTAAACCTCAACAGGTACTAATATTTCATCAACTTTTAATGTGCTGTTAATTATTTTGGATTTCACAATATTATAATTTTTTAATATTTGTTTTATTTATTATATGAAAAGTTGCTAATTTATGAAAAAAAATCAATTATATAAAGCAAAGAAAACTAAAATAATTTATATTATGAAAAAAATAATATAATTTTTTTAGAAATTTTTTAAAAAAATATTTGGCAGTGTGATAAAAACGGTGTTATCTTTGCAGTCCTTTTGCAAAGCAATAAGGGAAAAAAGATAAAAGTTCTTTGACAAATCAGGAAATAGGTAAGAAAAGAAGAGATAGGTGAACGATAGAGAAGAGGTAGGACAGACTGATGAAATAGAAGAAAAAACTATGGAGAGTTTGATCCTGGCTCAGGATGAACGCTAGCGGGAG
>JBLMZC010000012.1:0-3152 GCA_050258615.1 Deltaproteobacteria bacterium
GTAGCAAGGTAGCACGGCAAAATCAATATGCTAAGCAGAAGGTCCATGTTATCATATTTAATGCAATGTTACAAAAAATAATTCAGAATTCCAAATATTTTAACATATTTATTTTCAATGATTTAGATGCAATATTTTATTTTATTTTTTCTGCTTTTACAAAATATTATTTCTATTCCACATGGATATGTTTTTACCAATTTTCTTTTTGAAATTGATATTATTAAGATGCATTTTGCTTGCAAAACGTAACAGCAAAAATCAAATATTTTACTAAAAAATAATACTTTATTTGCAATTCCTTGAATCCAATTATTCCACTATCTGCCATCACAACTTAAATTCTTGGTCGTAATCGCTAACTGATAATTCGTAATTTATAATTCGTAATTCGTAATTAAGCAATCACTCCTTCACAAACTTCCCTGTCCCGACTATTTTCCCTGATTCATCAACGAGCCTGACAAAGTAAAGACCTGAATTGAATCCCGATACATCGATACTTTTTTCCTCACACCCAGAGCTTTTCTCTTTTAGGATCACTCTGCCCAATCTGTCGATTATCTCGATGGAAGCGGCAATATAATTTTCGCAACTTATTGAAATGGTATTTGATGCAGGGTTAGGGAAAATAGAGATATTTTCATTTGGCTTATCAATATCAATTGTTTTTGTTGTAATACCCAAGTCTGATGTATTGAAGCAATAGTAATACTGATAATTGAAATCTTTTCCATCAATTTTTTCATTTGCCCAAAATCCTATCATGATCTTATTATCCGGAAGGAATTTGCTGCAGGAAATCCTATACTCCAATAATTTTTCTTTTTTCCTTGCTAAATGACCGCATTTTTCAATTTCACTATTCCCTGGATATATCCTTAATATGTCAAAACCTTCTGTATCATTGTCATTATTAACAGCTGCTATATATAGAATGCCATCTTTTACACCCAGAAAGTAAAAATTCCTATATCTAAAATCTCTATAATTCAGATTATCTATTTTATTTAAAAGATTTCCGTTTTTATCATACCAGTTAAGCCATATAAAAGAACTATCTGATATAAAATTAATTTGCTGAGCAAGAAACAGATTCTCATCTATCGTTTTAAAAACTATATCACCATCCCATCCCCCTTGCGGATGATAAATGTCATTTGTCACATCCACTTTCTTTACTATTTTGATACCATCACTATGATCAACAAAGTAAACCTCCATTTTAGATATCGTGCTTTCTCCTTCTACAGGATTTTTGATACCAAAAAGAATTACCATGGTATCCTTTGTCAATTTTCTCAATTGTGGAACATAGAATAAAGTAATATCTGATGTCTTAAGTTCTGTGCTATGCATAATAGAATCTTCGCAAGCAAGTACTGTTTTCATTTCATCATTAATGTTGCAAAACTCAACTTTATCAAAAAGTATGTTGTCAATAAATGAATAATTCCAGGCAACCCTTCTGGGAATTCCTTTAGAGTTGACTACAGTGATATTTCCAAAACCAAAATAGTTTTGATCATGTTTTGTAGTATCATTGCTATATTTTACACTAATTGTCGTTCCATCTTCACTATTAATAGTACGTTTTATTGGTGTACCATAAAATCCTAAATAAAATCTACTTGTATCCAGTGGTTCAACTCCACGTAATCCAACTATCTCAAAGTTGCCATTTATATTTTTTCTTATATCAGAATATCCATATTCTTCTCTATGAGTATTGCCAACATATGTATTATTATGATATATCCAATTTACAGTGCCAGATTCTGAATTTAAATTATGTATTAAACATCCTTCAACACCCCTCCATGGAGTTTGTCCAATAACTGATTCTAATATTACTAAATTATTATTAAACAAACCTATGAAATAAGGATTTCTACCTGAATAAGGAGTTGACCTATTATCTTTAGGTGATTTTATAAAATTTGTATCTTTAGCAAGATACTTCCAGTTTTCATGAATGTTTAAAAAATTCAATTCTTTCGGTACAAATTGAGCATATAAAAAATCAACACTCAAAATTATACAAAAACATAGTGCAATTATTTTTTTCATATAATATGTTTGATTAAGGTGGCTATCAAAGAAAACAGCCACCTTATAAGGTTAATTAATTAAAAATCAAGCACTTCACATTGTGCAGTACAATCCGTTGACCATTGATATCTGCTATCAGGACAATCAACTGGCCTTGCACCATTGCATGGATCTAAAGGAAAATCAACAATTTTATTTGTTGGTACCCATTCCCCATTAATTTTATTGTAAACTCTTTTCAATTTACAACAGTTCTCACCACAAGCATACCTACGCCCTACCCAGGCATTTGATCCACTGATTTGCCAATAGCACTCTTTTGCACAGGAAGCAATAGAATATTCAACTGTAACAACTGAAATATTAGAAGCTGTACCGGACAATAACCACTGAGTTATTGCAGACCAAATTTGTTTACCAAAACCCATATTAAAATAATTTATGGTATTGTTATTCTTGGCATTGATTAAATCAATATTATATTGGTTACAATTATGATCGATAATTTTATAATCACTTAAATGATATGCTATTGCACTACCACCATCACATTCCCATACAAAAAACTCAACTGTAAAGCTACAACCTGGATACATAGGAATTTGGACGCTAATAGTATGTGTTATTGAATCACATGAAGGAAGATTACTTAAATCAGGTGCACAAGGATTATCTATTCTATATTCAATTTTGGAAGCATTCAATTCACTTTTGGTGGCTTCATCTTTTGTACATCGCACCAAAGCAATACTAAATCCAATAAGTAAGACAAAAATCGAAAAATATTTTATTGTTTTCATAATCAAGGATTTAAAAATTAATAAATCAAGAACCAATTAAAAATTTCTAAATCTCACTTCAGTAAAAAGGGGGATCCTCAAGGTATCCATTTGGTTTGTCGTAATAAATCCACCATTTCTCCGTATTTTTATAAGATGATTTTTTTGGAAGGTAGCAAGGTAGCAAGGTAGCAAGGTAGCAAGGTAGCAAGGTAGCACGGCAAAATCAATATGCTAAGCAGAAGGTCCATGTTATCATATTTAATGCAATGTTACAAAAAATAATTCAGAATTCCAAATATTTTAACATATTTATTTTCA
>JBLMZC010000013.1:0-2973 GCA_050258615.1 Deltaproteobacteria bacterium
AAGGATGCTGGTCGATCCACCTTTTTACTGAAGATGCTGAATGATAATGATATGTAGGGATAGGGCATGTATGAAACTATAATCATTAATCATTAAAATAATTAAAATGAGAAATATAAAATTTATTTCGATATTTATTTTGCTATGTGGATTTACTTTTGCTTTGGTACAGTGCACGAAGGATGAAAATGCAAATGAGCAACATGCTCAAATTACTTTAAAAAGTACTAATGTAATAAAAGCATTGACGGATGCAGGAATATATACAGCATCTGACGTTGATTTGACCCCAAGAGAGAACCTTTACAGCAGTTGCAAACCCAGTGGTACTTATTGCACTTCTTATTTTATCAGGGATACTATTGCAGTACCAAATTTTTGCGATTATGTTCAAGTAAAGTATTATTTGTGGGTATGTCCTGATGGCATCAGTTTTTCTGATTTTGAAGCTATTCCATTAGGAGGATGTGATAGCTTGACCAATTCCTGGCTTTATTTGAGCAATGGTGAATTGGACCACCAGTTGGAATTGTTCAACTATAATGCCTCATTGATTGTTGAAAAAGAACTTATGAGTTTATTAGTGACTCAATATCAGATAAAGTGTTCTGGAGGGCAATTTATTTCCAGTTTTTACAGGAATATTTGCTACAGATGGTGTGTTCAGTTCATCACTGATCCTCGTGGAGTGGTTTTTACCAGTACAGTAAAAAATTACTGTGGAGATAAGTGTTGCAAAAGAACAACCAAATATTGCTTGGAAGATAATGGTCAGGTGCAAATATCAGATACGGTTTTTTCTGAAGTTGGTAATGGAGTTTGTGGATCAATTCCTTATGGCGATCCATGCAGAGGGTACCAGATCGGAAGTTGTCAAAAAACTTGCGGATTACCATAATTAAAAGGTCGTCGGAAAGTAATAACTTTCCGACGGTTTCTCTTTAATTTATATACATTCTGATTATTAATTATTTAAAATTACTAATATGAAAAAAATATTTATCTTTCTATTATTGATAAATGTCAACTTAAATATTTTCTCTCAAAACCATCGTTTTTACACTCCATTCAAATTACAGAATTACCATGCAATATGGCAAAAAGTAATGATAGATTCGTCAATTATAGGACTTATAAATCCGTTTCAACAATATGATCAATCGGTTTATTATGACGGATTTTCACATTTTTATTCTTATGATATTTTTAAACTTGATCCGATATTTTATAATGATAAAATATATCTGGCAGAGCTAAATCAAATAATTGGGGATGGAGCTTATATTGAGTGTATTGACGAATTATCATGTGCGACAAAATGGAAAACAGTATTTGATCACAGATATGATATCCGAAAAGAATATCCCGTACACGTATATATAAGCGATGATGGAAAGTATCAAATTCTGGGTCATAGAAACGATTTTTCAAGACTAACCAATCTTCCTGGAAATATGTGGTTTAATTCGGTTTTTACAACAAGAAAATATGAGACTGCTACAGGAAATTTAATAGAACGAGATACTTCTGATGAGACATCACCCAATACTTGTAGAATGACAATACCATTTGGAGCTAGTGTTTTATTGAATCAACTATATAGTACATATTTAATAAAAAATTCAGAAATCTTTAGGTATATATTACCTCGATCAATAGATTATAAAATATTAGATATTGATTCAAAAGGATTTGTAAAAGATTCAGTTTTTGTAAACCGAATTTACGATGAAACGATTTACAGAGACCGAACATATTTTATCAGTAATGACAGAATGTTGAACTTAAGGTTTGCAAGAAATATCAACAATACACCAGAGGATTCATTTCATGTGTATTTTACAATTTATGATGATAATCTCAATGAGCTAAGGCACAAGGATTTGAAAGATGATTTAATTCCGGCTTATGATTATGCTTGTGTTTTTGCCGATGATAAGGGATTTATAATAACCGGGAATAATTACGAAGAAGTTGGTGATACCATGGATTTTGTGTTGACTGCTAATTTGTTTGATATTTATGGAGAATTAAAAGAATCTGTCAGGCTTGAGAACAAAGACGGTAGCCCAATCTTTTCTTCATACCCTTTTGCTACTGCAATTACTTTGGATAAAAATGGGTGTATGTTGATCTCTTCCAATGAAAGGGATAAAGATGGATACTGCAATTTAGTATTCTATAAAACTAATGGCACAGGTGCGTTTGAAAAAATTACAAAATGGAAAATTGAGGATAAAAAACATAATGTTTTACCTATAAATATGTGGAAGACTCCCTCTGAAAAAATTTTAGTAAAATTAGTCCATGCGAATACTGATTTAAATGAATTTGGCTATGGTAATACAGCAATGGTGTATATGTTAATAGAACCAGAAGATGTGGGTATCAAAACCTCAATCAGTGAAATTGCTGAATCAATGCCTATCCATATCTATCCCAATCCGGCATCGGGATCCATCTCCATTAGTTGTGAAGATAATGATGCAAGTATGATTCAGATAATAGACAGATTGGGCAGAGTGGTTTACAGAGATAAAAGCCGGGAATGTGAGGAATTGAGTATCGATATTTCGGGATATACTCCAGGTTTGTATTTTGTCAGGCTGATTGATGATTCGGGAAAAGTGACAGGCAGAGGGAAGTTTGTTAAGGAGTGATTCAGTCTTCAGTTCGAGCGCAGCGAAGATCACGCATCAGCGAGACGGCAGTCTTCAGTTCGAGCGCAGCGAAGATCACGCATCAGGGTGACGGCAGTCAGTATTTGATAGCTAGGAGTAAACAATATAGGGTATTAGGTATTAATATTTTGATAAATTAATTAGTTATAAAATAAAATTTCGTGATGTAATTCATTGAAAATAAATATGTTAAAATATTTGGAATTCTGAATTATTTTTTGTAACATTGCATTAAATATGATAACATGGACCTTCTGCTTAGCATATTGATTTTGCCGTGCTACCTTGCTAC
>JBLMZC010000014.1:0-184548 GCA_050258615.1 Deltaproteobacteria bacterium
CAGGCACTTTGGTCAGCATTTAATATATAATGCCGACTGAAATTGGGGGAATTGGGGTTCTTAAATCGGATTTGTGCTGACTGCAAATGTCAGTACTATTTTCAATTTCATGTCGGTATTAGATAAACAAAGAACCGGTATGTTTACTGGTTCTTTGTTTACAACTTCTTCATATAAAATTCAGAATACATTATAGATCACGTATTCTGCCTCATCACTCCTTCATATATAATTAAGAATACAGTATGCAGAATAGAACACTAATTAATATCTTATTCTGGAGACTGACCCCTCTCTTCTGAATTCTCAGAATTGATTTCCTTTTTCTTATCTGATGTAAAAAACTTCCTGTTAAACAGAAGCAGTGTTATTACTCCAACAGTTATTGATGAATCAGCTACATTAAAAACAGGCTGAAAAAAAACAAATCTTTCTCCTCCCCAGAAAGGAACCCATTCCGGAAGAATAGTGTCGATCATAGGGAAATAAAACATATCGACCACTTTGCCGTGCAGGAAGCTGGCATATCCTTCTCCAAATGGCACAAATCGTGCAATTTCTCCATGATATTCAGGTGTTTCTGAAAAAATAAGACCATAAAATGCGCTGTCAATAATATTTCCGATTGCTCCAGCCATTATAAGGGTAAAACTTATGAGTAAACTGAGTTTTTCGCCTGATTTCAAATATCTGTAAATCAATACTCCCAAAAAAGTAACCATAATAATTCTGAACAGACTGAGCATCAATTTGCCATATTCTCCCCCAATTTTCATTCCGTATGCCATTCCTTCATTTTCCACAAAGTATATCCTTGCCCAGTCCAGGCCCAGTATCCTGAAGCCTTCACCATAACCAAAATGGGTCTTGATATAAATTTTTGATATCTGATCGATTATTATAATTCCAATCAATATCAATAAAACTACTGTACTTTTTTTCATTTATGGAAAGGTTTTATTTAATAATTCTCTTAAGCCTGGGAATCCAAATTGCTATAATAAAGCTTTTAAAATCAAAAAAATAATTTATTACTTCAAAACGTATTGAATTGAATTAAAGTTTAAAAAAAACGATATCTTTGACCAAAACTTTTTTGTTTTTATACATGAGTTAATATTTCAAGATTTAGTTGAGGCATAATATTTCAAAAGAGCAAACAATGCAACACAGATGTTCATGTTTTTACTACTAAGCTCTATTGAAATGTCGGGCTATTTTTTTTAAAAACTTAATTTTTATTTAAGTCTGAAAATAAATAAAATGAAAAAAATTGCTGACATTGCTGAGTTTCATAAAATTTCATGGAACGACCTGAATTTCAATTCCATCAGACTTATAGAGGACTGGATGTTGATAACAGCAGGTGTGCCTGATGATTTTAATATGATGACAGCCAACTGGGGAACTTTTGGATGGCTTTGGCATAAACCTATTTCAACTATTTTTATCAGACCCCATCGCTTTACCCATCAATTTTCTGAAAGAGAAGAATTTTATTCACTTTCATTTTTTGAAAATAAATACCGCGATATTCTTCAGTTAATGGGTGAAGTTTCCGGGAGAGATTTTGACAAAATGAATTTTGAAAAACTTCAACCAATCCTCACATTAAATGGTACAGTCACTTTTAATGAGTCTTACCTGACCATCGAATGCAGAAAATTATTTTCAGCCCAACTCAGGGAAAATGATTTTCTGGACGAACGTATTATTAGTAGAAATTACCCTGGTAAGGATTTTCATACTATGTATATAGGTGAAATTACCAATATCTGGCAAAAAAGAAATTAGTCAGGAATCCTTTTGTCAAGAGTGTTATTTCCCCTGCAATTCATCAAAGATCTTCTCCATCTCGAGTTCATCACCGGGTTTGAAACCGGAATGATCGAAAACTATATTACCTTCATTGTTAAGTATGAATGTTTGGGGAACAAAAGTAAAATTTAGTGCTTTCATCAGATCCTGATTTACATCACTCAGCACAGTAAACTGCCATTGCTTTTGAGCCACAAGAGGCTTTACTTTGGCCAGCTGCCTGGTATTGTCGATGGTAACAGCAATTATCTGAATGTCATATTTTTCTTTCCATTCATCATATATTTCGCTGTAAATTTCTAGTTCTCTCATGCATGGAACACACCAGGTAGCCCAAAAACTGACAACAGTGATTTTGTTTTTGCCTATAATATCATCAGTTTTAACAATTTTTCCACTCAGGTCTTTCAATTCAGCTGATGGGAATTTCTTGTCACCAATTCCGGCAGAGATAAAAACTAAAGATAAGATAAGGATTAAAGCATTAAAATATTTCATTTTCCTAAATTTTTATTGTTGACACAAAATGAAGTGGCGAAGTTATAAAAAACACTTCAATTAACATGTTTTTAACATAAATTTATAGCAAAGGCAAAAAAAAGTTGTTTTAAAATACTCAATATTTATTATTGTCGTTTATGAATCAGTTTGATTTAAGAAAAAAAGTAATTGATTTTAAAGATATTGTTTTAAGATAAGCTTTTCATCAATATCTGAAATTTCACCAAATTATTGAAGAAAAAATAAAGAATGAAATTTATCAAGAATGCACTGGCCATTATTTTATCTTTTACTATAATAACTTCTCTGCTTAGTATAAATGGTAAACCTAAACAAAATAAGGCAAAACCTGAAATAATTACACAAAAAGGCGTTGATACACTTAGGCCGAGGTATGGCGATTTTGTCAATGACAGCCTAAAAAACCCATTTGACCTGAAAGATCCTTCTTCAGTCGAAAAAACAGTTGAATACGACCCGGTATCAGGCAATTACATTATAACTGAAAAAATTGGTAATGAGTATTTCCGTTCTCCAACATATATGACATTTCAGGAATACCTTAAATGGAGAGAGCAACAGCAGAGAATGGAGTATTTCAATCAGCTTTCCGGAGCCGGAAAATCGGGTTTAAGCGCTTCCGGTATTGTTGATCCTGCTGCATTGGTTGATGTTAAGAAAGACCTTGTCGAGCGTATTTTCGGAGGCAATGAGATTACCATAAAACCGCAGGGAAGCATTCACCTGACACTTGGCCTGGCAAGAACTATAATGGATAACCCGGGATTTGAACTACGTGCTCAAAGAGTATGGAATCCAATCTTCGACGAGGGTATTCAGGTTAATGTAGAAGGAGGTATAGGTGATAAAATGAAGCTCAATTTCAATTACAATACGAAAGCAAGTTTTGATTTTGACAATAAAATAAAACTTAAATACGATAGTGAACAATTCAACGAAGATGCGATTTTGAAAAAAATCGAAGCCGGTAATGTCAGCCTTCCTCTTCGTGGAAACCTCATTCAGGGTGCCCAGAATCTTTTTGGTATCAAAACAGAGCTCCAGTTTGGTCACCTAAGACTCACTGCCATTGCCTCACAACAGCGATCTGAACAGAAAAATGTACAGATAGACAAGGGAGCTATAAAACAGGAGTTTGAGATCACTCCCGAACAATATGATGAGAACAGGCATTTTTTCCTGTCACATTTTAACAGGGAAACTTATGAAGAAGCACTATCCGAACTTCCAAATATCAAAACACCTTTCAGGGTCACACGACTGGAAGTGTGGGTAATTCCTGAAAGAAATGAGACTCATGATCTGCGGGATATCTGTGCCTTGGCTGATATGGGAGAAGGAGATATAAAGTTTTATACTGATTCAATGCCATACAGCGATCCGAGAGTCCAGAATATTTATCTGGATCATACGAAAAAGAACGTCCTTCCGGACAACTGGGTGAGCTCATATTATGAAGATTATATTCGTAAAGACAGTCTCACTAGACTGAAAATAAATACATCATCCAATTTAAGGTCGATATATAACCTCGAATCAGGAAGGGATTATGAAATGTTTAAAGCCAGAAAACTCAACGAATCAGAATATACATACAATGCCGAACTGGGATTTTTATCCCTCAACAGGCCATTACAGCCTGAAGATGTAATGGGAGTATCATATGAATATACCTATAATTTCAATGACCTGACTGCTGAAAGAGCCGGTAATGTTTACAGGGTCGGGGAATTCAGTGAGCTGGCAGATACTTTTGGTAAAGTGATGTATGTGAAACTACTGAAAAGTAAAACCCAGAAGCCGGGAACACCTGAGTGGGACCTGATGATGAAGAATGTTTATTATATCGGTACTACAGAAATAGACAGAGAGAGTTTTAAACTTGATATTTTTTATAAAGACAAAGATGGATCCAACAAAAGGTTCATACCTGAGGAAGGTTTCAGGAAAAGACCTTTGCTTCAGGTATTTAAACTGGATACTATTAATGTGAACGGAGATATACAACCCGATGGTATTTTCGACTTTATCAATGGTGTGACAATATTGCCGAGAATTGGTAGCATCATGTTTCCGGTCCTTGAACCATTTGATAAATCTCTTGAAACGCTTTTAAAAGACAAAGCTATTGCTGATAAATACCGGTTCGATGACCTTTATAACAGTTCAGCGGTCCAGGCCAGAAAAAAACTGGAAAAAAACAGATTTGTTCTGAAAGGAGAATATAAAGCCAAAGAATCTTCAGAAATATCATTGGGTACCTGGAATCTTCAGGGCAACCCGATAGTAACATCGGGAGGTATTACTCTCACTGAAGGTGTAGATTACGATATTGACAGAGGTGCCGGGAAGATCAGGATTATCAACCCTGCTATCCTTCAATCGGGGCGACCCATAAATGTCAGATTTGAAGATAACAGCCTTTTCAACCTGACGCAGAAAAATATGCTTGGATTAAGGGCAGATTATCAGGTAAGAAAGAATTTTAATATAGGTGCATCTTATCTTCATTTGTTTGAAAGACCATATACCGAGAAAGTCAGCTATGGTGATGATCCGATCAATAACAGGATTTTCGGACTGGATATGGATTTCAGTACAAATGCTGACTGGCTTACAAGAGCAGTTGATAAATTGCCATTCTTAAGTACTAAAGCACCTTCATCTATCAGTTTTAAAACTGAATTTGCAGCACTTAAACCAGGTCACAGCAGCGAAATAGATCAGGGCAAAGATAAAGGAGGCAACATTATCCTTGATGATTTTGAAGGGTCTTCTATAAAACTTTATCTCAATAATGAAAATGACTGGAATCTGGCGAGTACACCCGTGTCATTACCTGAAAGCAACGAAAACACCCTGGCTTATGGAGCCAACAGGGCATTATTGAGCTGGTACGTGGCCGAAAGCGGATTAAGAAGTTCAGGCGACAAGGCAGACCCATATTCACGACTTGTTTATCAACAGGATCTTTTTGACCGTGATATTCCTGTAGGTACATTGCCCGATTTGCGTACATTCGATATTAATTTCTATCCTTCAGAAAGAGGTCCGTATAACTTTGATATTCCGGGTGGCTATGGAGTTTTTTCAGAAGGAATTTACCTTGATAATACCGATAATAAGAAAATACTCCTCAATGATCCTGCATCAAGATGGGGAGGGATGTCAAGGTATCTGAGATACAGTGATTTTGAGGCTCTTAACGTTGAGTATATTGAATTCTGGATGCTAAATCCTTTTATGAAAACCGATAACAGGGATCCGGAAGGTGATATTAACGGAAAAATGACTATAAATCTGGGAAATGTATCAGAAGATATTTTAAAGGATGGACTTCAGTTTTATGAAAATTCATTACCGCTGGAAGGAGAGACTGTTCCGGTGAAAAAGACTATCTGGGGTAATATTCCTCTGGATACTCCACTTGATGATGCTTTCCCTAATGATAAAAACAAGATAAAACTAATGGACCTCGGTCTTGATGGTATGAATGATGAAACAGAACTTACATTTCATACTGACTATCTTAATAAAATAACAAGTGTTTATCCCACTGCCCAAATAAGTGATGTCTCAAATGATAACTGGCAGTATTTTGGAGATGAAGAACTGAATTCACTGGCACTGAACGACCGATATAAAAGATATAACAATCCTCAGGGAAATTTCCCAGATATTGAAAACCAGGAGAGAAGGGGTCGACTAAGACCTGATAAAGAAGAGCTAAATGACAATAAATCTCTTGATATCACTGAAGCATATTACAATTTTGAAATTCCATTGGCTGCTGTCAATACAACAAATGGAATGGAACTCGATACAAACAATTTTTTGCTGAAAGAATATATTACTGATATAAAGACTGTAACACCTGAAAATGGAGATCCTGAACAATGGTACAGATTCAGAATACCTATTACAAGTGGGAATCCGGTAGGGGGAATTGAAGGACTTCGTTCCATACAGTTCATGCGTATGTATTTTTCAAATTTTATTAAGCCCAAGACATTCAGACTGGCTGAGTTTGGAATTGTCAGGAATCAATGGAGAAAGGATGTGAATTGTAAATTTGGTGATGATCCTGATTTAAAATTTGATGTTGATGTTGTTGGTTTGGAAGAAAATGAAAAGAAAGTACCTTTCGGGTATGAATCACCACCAAATGTGAAAAGGGAAAGATTGCTGGCAAACTATGATAATATCAGGCAGGATGAAAAATCACTGGCTCTCAAATTTGAAAATATAAAAGATTCATGTGAGCTTACTGTTTACAAACTCACCTCCTTTGATGCGCGTTTATTTAAAAGACTCCAGCTTTTTGTCCATGCTGAGAGTGACATGGATATTAAAGATGGCGATCTGCATCTCATAATGAGACTTGGCAGGGATTTTGTGGAGAATTACTATGAATATGATATTCCATTGAAATTATCTAATTTAGCCAATGGACAGGCTGTTGAAAATATTTGGCTTGATGAAAACTTTATCGATATTGTCTTAAAGGATTTTACCGACCTTAAACTCGAACGCAATGCTATAGACTGGCCTCTCAATCAGATCTATGAGAAAATTGATATAAACAATAAACGTAATCAGGGTGCGAAACTCAAGATCAAAGGAAATCCCAGCCTGGGGTATATCAGAGGAGTTCAGATCGGTGTGACTACATATCAAAGTGAAAAGCTTGATGGAGAAATATGGATCAATGAGTTAAGGGTTAATGGACTGGAAGAAAAGGGAGGGGTCGCAGCCACTGCCAATCTTGATGTCAAACTTGCTGATCTTGGTTCTGTAAGTGGTGCTTTTAACTACATGAGTGTTGGTTTCGGAGCCCTTGATCAAAAACTGGCTCAAAGGAGTATGGAAGAAGTGATAGATTATGATTTGTCAACATCAATTCAGATGGGTAAGTTTTTTCCTTCAAATTGGAAAATAAATCTCCCTCTGTATCTTCAGTTCGGGCAAACAATAAAAATACCCAAATATGATTCTTATGATCTGGATCTGACTGTTACTGAGAATGTAAATAACGCAAAAACAGCAGAAGAAAAACAGGAGATCAAAGACCGATCACTTGATGTTGTGACCGTGAAGTCACTTAACCTGGCAGGAGTAAATGTTAATCTTGGTAATACAAAATATCCGTGGTCACCAAGCAATGTGAAAGTAGGATATTATTACACCGGTATGGATGCCAAAACACCGATTATCAAAAATGAAAACGAAACAGATCAGAAACTTACACTTGACTATGGATTTAGCCTGGGTTCAAAATTCATACGGCCATTCTCAAAAGTAGGATGGATTAAAGCAAAAGTAATCAAGGATATTCATTTTGGTCTTTTACCAAATGCATTTTCTTTTAATACCCAGCTGAGAAAATATGACAACGTGAGAACCTACAGGGAGCCAAAAGATATTGATTATACTTTTGAAGAAAGAAGATTTAACTGGGATAGAAGTTATAATCTTCAATGGAGCTTTACCAAGGATCTGAAACTAAATTTTAATGCCACAAATATGGCTATTGTCGATCAGCTTCAGAAATGGGGCATTACGGATGAATATCGCAATGAAAAAGGTATACTGATCACGGACAGGACATCAAATGAATATATGATGGAAAGTCTCCGGAAGTTTGGAAGACCAAAAAGCTATAATCACAATATTGACCTTAGTTATAATGTTCCTCTAAAAAATATTAAAATACTGAGCTGGATAGATTTAAATGCCAAATACAATGCCAATTATACATGGACTGGTAATTCACCATTTAATGAAGATAAGTACGGAAATATAATACAGAATCAACAAAACAGATCAGTAAACTCCCGGTTTGATTTTGAGAAACTATATAAAAGCATCAAATATCTGAAAACAATAGATGAAGGATTTGTTAAAAAAACTGATAAAAAGGAAAGAAGGGATAAAAAGACAGACAAATCAAAGGACGAGAAGAAAAAAGAAAGACAGGTTACTGCTTTTGAAAAAATAGTATTCAGACCTTTCCTTATTCTGAGAGATATAAAACTTACATATAAAGAGGATTTGCAAACTACTGTGCCGGGATATACAAAACGTTCAGAGTTTCTTGGATCAGTCGATAATTTTAAAACTCCGGGCCTGGATTTTATTGCAGGGCTTCAACCTGACGACTTTGGATCGTGGCTTGATAATGCTGCCAGCAAAGGCTGGATAGTTGAAAACCGATTCTTCAATAATCAGTTCTACAATAATAAAAGACAGAATTTCGGAGCCAAGATTGTTCTTGAGCCAATTAATAACTTCAAAATTGATGTTGATTTTAAAAAATCATTTATCAAGGACAATTCCAGGGAATTCAAGAATATAAGCGAGGGGACACCTTTGTTTCAATCTGTCGCAATCATGGACAGAGGTTCCTTTGAGGTTACTTATATGGGGTTAAATACAATTTTTGCAAAGAATTATGAGGCCCTTTTTGATAAGTTTTCTGAATATAGAAAAACAATTTCAGCAAGACAATATAAAAAGGATTTTCCCGGACCCGACCCTATTCCTCCGCATGCACTTAATGCTTTATATGCCGAGGGTTATGGTCCTCAGAGCCAGGCTGTAATAATACCGGCATTTATTGCAGCATATACAGGAGAAAAAGCTGACAATGTCACACTGGATATTTTTGAAGATATCGGCCAAATTGATTATTTACCACGACCAAACTGGTCGGCAGAGTATAATCTTAGCAGGTATGGATTTTTGAAGGATATTTTTTCATCTTTCAAGATTACCAACGGATACAAATCGATGCTTAAAGTCAGTCAGTTTCAGACAGATCTCAACTTTTTGACTAAAAGATTTGATACTGAAGATAATAATGAAAAGAATTACTATGTGGAATACATAATACCATCGGTTGTTCTTGAAGAAAGATTTGATCCGGTAATTGGTGTTGATATTAAAACCAAATCTGATTTGAGTATCAGGGTTGATTACAAGAAATCCAGAAATATGATGTTGAGTCAGAAATCATTGCAGGAAAACAGGGCGGAGGAAATGATCTTTAATTTTGGTTATGTTGTTAAAAATGTTGATCTTCCATTCCTCAAATCCAAAAAGAATAAAAAGGATAAAAAGTCAAAGAAAGATGCTGAACAGGGTATTCAGGTAAATGACGATGAGAAAAGGCCAAAGGGTGCAAAGAACAATTTACGCGATCTTCGGATAAGTGTTGATTTTTCTATCAGAGATAATGAAACCAAGGAATACTTGTTTGATACTGGCAGGAATGGTAAAGCTACTCATGGAAATTACCGTATTGCACTTGCTCCTTCTCTTGAATACAACATAACTGATAACTTCTCAATGCAACTCGATTTCAGTTATGACAAAACTGTACCATATGTTAATAATTCATTCCCTACAACCAATTACAGAGGTACAATTACAGCTAAATATTCATTGAAGTAATAAAATAAACAGGCGGGATAAAAAAATCATTCCCGCCTGCTTTTTTAAAGAATAACATATTATTTTTAAAGATAATTTTAATTTTTGACTTGTATTCTGTAAAAAACTTCTGCATAATGGAATCTCAAAAATTCACTTCAATAAAGCATTGGGCTGAAGATGACAGGCCGAGAGAAAAAATGCTCAGATCAGGATCAAAATCACTGACCGATGCTGAACTTTTAGCCATCATAATCCATTCCGGATCCAGAACAGAATCAGCAGTAGATCTTTGCAGAAGGATTTTAAATGACATGAAGAACGATCTCAATGTGCTGGCAAGAAAAAGTATCAGGGAGTTGATGCAGTACAAGGGTATTGGAGAGGCCAAAGCTATAAGTATAGCTGCTGCCATGGAACTGGTAAACAGGAAAAAATTTGAAAAAATTACTGAAAGAAAGATTTCAGGCAGCAGGGATGTCTATGAAGAGATGTATTCTCAACTTGCAGGCAATGTGCAGGAGGAATTCTGGGTCATATATCTTGACAGAAAAAATTCAGTAATTGATAAAAGAAATATCAGCAAAGGAGGAGTAAATGCTACCGTAGTGGATCCGAGGATCATATTTAAACATGCCAATGAATTGCTGGCCAGCGGACTAATATTAGTTCATAATCATCCTTCAGAAAATCGTCAGCCAAGTGAAATGGATATTAGCATAACAAATAAAATTAAAAATGGTGCCTCTTTTTTTGATATGAATTTGCTCGATCATGTTATATTTGCAGGTCCTGATTATTTCAGCTTTGCTGATGAAGGCTTAATTTAGATTTAACTTGAAAAATGAATACTATGCCAAAATGTATAATTTGTAATGTAACATCACATGAGATGCCTCTATTGCAGTTTTTATTTAAGGATACAACTTATCATATCTGTTCACAGCATGTACCTGTACTGATACATAATTCAGCACAGCTGGCAAATATTTTACCCGGAATGAAGGAAGTAGAAGATCCGGATCCGATGGTTCATTGAAACAGAAAATATGAAATTTCATACTTCACTTTTATTCAAATTAGAAAGTCATCTAATTTGAGTAGATTTTTATTGTCATAATTCACAGGAATTTTTCATATATTTTGAATTTTCCGGCTCAATACACAAAGCATATCTGTAATAGTACCGACAAAGTTGGCCTAAACAGCTATTGCATAATACCTAATATACAATTGGCCTAAAGAATAATTGTAAATGGTATAATTTGCAGGTAATGGCTTACCAATCAGAATCCTGGCCGGCCTTAACAAAATTACCATTTATATATTCATGCGATTTTGAACTCTCTTCCAGCAGAAAAGCCATAACATAAAGGTCTGATTTTTTATACTTAGCCAAATTATTGACCTTAAATTTTATTGTCTCTTCTGTTCCGGCCTTGATATTTACGGGGTCGCCTGCTTTGGAAGTAAGTATTTCTCTGAGCATATTTCGGTGAATAAATTTCCCGCCTCCACCAGACTGTGCACCCGGACTTGATTCGGGGACATTATCTTCAACAATATAAACTGAAAGCAAGGCATTGGAACGATCTATTTCTGAAGTACATACAACTTCAACATCAAGTATGTTGCCTGTAATTTCGGTATTTAGTTTAATACCGGCATTGGCCTTATAACCCATATATTTCTCAACCTGTACGATCCATTCTTTAGTCTGATCATATTTTTTGTTTACAAGAACACTTGGAACTCCGTTCAGATCGAAAAAATCGAAAAAATAGCTTGTTGTGGGCGGGTATTTAACTTCAAACTGATCAGTATAGTGCATACCGACACACATAACCTGATTACCATATTTTTCTACTATTTCATTGAATTTTGGTGCTGCTTTGCCACAGATCCCACACCATTCAGCCCTGAATTCTTCAAACAAAACCCTTTGTTCATATTTGCCAACAATCGAACCGGGTGTATCATCAACATCTTTCTTACATGAAGAAAAAAACATGGCTGTTGAAATTGCCAGAAACCCAAAATATTTAAATGTTGATCTATTCATACTACTTGAAGTTTTATTTCTTAATTAAATGATATTAGATGTTAAAATGTTTAATACTGATGAAAAAAACCAATTAATAATTACAAAGCACGAAGTAAAATTTACAAAGGATGATTTACGATTTACGAAGTACGAAATACGATTTACCAGAATGCAAAAAAAACCAAACCTATATGCCGGGGTTCATTACCTTACCAATGAATTGGATGCTATTGGTTTTATTGTCCCTGATGAGGAAAATAAAGGGTTTGTTTGCTATAAAAGAATTTCCAGTTGAAGTGACATTTATAACAACTACAGTTGCAGCAGCAGCTTCAGTACCTGCTTCATCAACTTCAACAAACGATTGATGTATTACTTCATCAATGTAGAGATCTTTTCTGCCGTTTATACCTGAAAAATCAGCATTTCCGGGATCAAAAGCCTTTTTCATGCCCATTTTTTTCAGAAATTCCTTTAGATATTCCCTGTACTCCAGTTTGAATTTGGGAATCGCAATATCAGTTTTTTGTGGGGTCATCCTGTCACGCATATATTCCCAGTTCGTGATATTCAGGTCTTTAATAATGTCATCGACCTTAAAGTCAAAATTAGGGAGAATAATGGTCATTGAGTATACAGAATCACCATATGGAAGATCTACCATGCTAAGTTTATTATTGCTAAAGTAGTTAATCTGCATTTCGGAGGCATGCATCATATCGACGTCAACTGTGCTGCCATTTTCAAGCCGGAATTTTTCAATGCTGGTATTTTTTTTATCAAATTCATATTTCCATTGAGCTTTGAAATAGATAGCATTTATGAGCATCATTACTGTGGCAGGATCTATTGATTTGACAATATCTTTGATTTTACCGGCAGTTTTATCCTCCACCCAGGTATTTATCTCTTTAATTGTTGAAGGATTGGAAAAATCCTTATCTTTAATTTCAGCATTAAAAAATTTATTATTCACATCTAGAAAAGACTGCAATACATTGAATCCGCTTCTGTACCAGATAGAATTGGCTGTGTTCATTTTAATATTCTTGTCTAACCGGGGTAAGATGGTAATCAGATCACTGAAAGCAGAGTTAAGACTATCTTTCGGCCATCCATTATATTTCAGTGCATTTTGCATTTCGTATTTAGTGTCTCCTTCTGCCCCATTCATAGTCATAGCAAGGGCTGTAGAAACCGATAAAGGCGAAATGAATAAATTATCATCTTTATCGTCACCATGCAGTATACTGAAAAGTGAAAATCCGAAATCATTATTATCATGAGCCAGTTCGCATACTTTTATATTATCACTGCATTTGAAATCAAATCCTATGCTTTCTTCTTTAGTACAGGAGAGAATCAGGATTGCAATCAATAAAAAATATAAGCTTTTCATAGTTCGCAAATTTATTATTTAAACGATTTTTATTGTATTCTTGATATTATTGACGGAAAAAAGCAAGAACAAGTTGGTAAATTTTTACTCTAAACAGAATTTTTTTATTTTAATTTGTGTTTTAGAAGGAAACTGAACAAAATCAATTGTAATGAGTAAATTATACAGATTTGCTATTTATGGCATAATACTGGCAGCAGCACTGGCAATCGCTTATTTTTCGGGAATGAAAGCTTCGTTTTTTGAAAATAAATCAGAGTTGACCCAGGAGGTAATAATGGAACAGATGAAGAATGTTGTAAAACTTGGAACAGTGGAAGGTTATTTTTCTGAGATCTACAATTACAAAGAGCATTATGGAATGGATGTTAGTTTTTTTACCAAAAAAGCTCTTATCCGGGTAAAAGCCCGGATTCTTGCTGGCTTTGACCTGGAAAAGCTTAAAATTTCAGTTGATGAAAAATCGAAAAAGGTGACATTAGAAAATATTCCGGCTCCACAAATTCTGTCAATGGAACATGATCTGGATTACTACGATATAACCGAAGGTATATTTAATTCTTTTTCCACAGCTGACTATAACAGGATGAATAGCCAGGCGAAGAATTTTATCAAGAATGTGGCATTGAAAAGCAAATTGATGGGAAATGCTACCGATCAACTCAATTCGCATCTGGAATTGCTTCGTATTATGATGAAGAGCTATGGCTGGGAACTTATAATCCAAAATTCAAAATTGCCTGCTCAAAATAATCAAAAGCAAGGATAAATTTTATTTTTGCAGTTTTAAAAACTAATAATATGAAAGTCACAAGGAAATTAATTCTATTCTTAAGTTTAAATATCACTTTTTTAAGCATATTTTCATGTAAGCAAGAAACTCAGTCACCCAACAATGTGCCTCAACAAGAAATTGCAATTGATAATAATTTAATACAAAATGATACAGCCATCAAAAGAGATAATGAATTACCTTCAAATAATGCGGCACAGGTCGCTCAACAACCAACAAGAACCCAAGTCATTCAAAATCGTGAAGAAAATACTGTAAAAGCTTCAAAAGTTGTTAAAAGGCCTAAAGCTTCCAATGAGGTGATAATGGCTTCATCCGAATTCAAATCATTTATGGATGCCGTATTTACTTTATCTGATGAAAGCACCACGGAGGAACTTAATTATGTAAATTCTTTTATGGATAAAAACCAACTCTGGAAAGAAATTGGTAGCGATCAATGTAATCTTTTAAGTAATGAAAAAATCAAATCTGATTTCAAAGTTTTTCATTTCTGGGAAAAGAGATGTAATTTCAGTAAAGCACAGAAGAAAGTTGTGAATAAATTCAATATTTCATATGATGCCTTAGGTAAATTGATGCAAAAAAAGCGTATCGAAAGGCAAAATATTCCTCGTACAGAATTCCCGGAAAAGCAGTAATCATTTACAATATCAGATTAAATCAATGAAAAAAGTGCTGATCATCACCTATTACTGGCCACCAAGTGGTGGAGCCGGAGTACAGAGGTGGGTGAAGTTGACAAAATATCTGGCATTGTTGGATGTTGAAGTGCATGTGATAACTGTTGATGAAAATTATTCCAGTTACGTTGTTAAGGATTTCAGCTTGATGGATGATATTTCAGAAAAGATAAAAATTCATAAAACAAAATCATTTGAACCAATTAAAATTTATGGTAAAATAGCAGGGAAAAAAAATATTCCAACTGCAGGGTTTTCTAATGTTGATAATTCATCTTTAAAACAAAAACTGGTCAATTTCGTCAGAAGTAACTTGTTTATTCCTGATCCCAGAAGGTGCTGGAACAGATATGCCTATAAAAAAGCTTGTGAAGTTATAGAAAAGTACTCAATTGATAATGTAATAACATCTTCACCTCCGCATTCTTCACAGTTATTAGGCTTAAAACTTAAAAAAAAATTTAATATAAACTGGATAGCTGATCTCAGAGATCCCTGGACAGATATTTATTACTATCCTTTATTAAATCATAGTTTTTTATCTGCCAGGATAGACTATATGTATGAAAAAAAAGTATTAAAGAATGCGGATAAAGTGATTACAGTTGGCCAAAGTCTGAAGAATCTTTTTTTAAGTAAAGACCATACTTTGAAAGAAGACAAAATTTATTTAATTCCAAATGGCTTTGATCCTGAAGATTTTGAGAATCAGAGATTTAAAATATTTCCTGAAGATTTCACAATAACTTATACAGGTACAATGTCGGGATCATATAATCCTAACATATTCTTTGATGTTTTGATTGAACTGATCAATGATCTCAAAATAAATAAAATAAGATTGAATATTGTGGGAATGGTAGCTGAAGAGATAAAAAGTTATATTATAAATACATCATTAAAAGATCATGTGTGTTTTATCCCATCAGTTCCACATAACGAAGTGACAGGATATCAGATTAGAAGTCATCTCTTGCTTCTGATAATACCAGATATTGTAAAATCTGAGGGAATTTTGACTGGAAAATTATTTGAATATTTAGCAACTGGTAACAAAATAATTTGTATTGGCCCAAAAAATGGGGATGCAGCCGGTATTATTGAAATGGTTGATGCCGGCAAAGTATTTGAAAGGGATGAAAAATCGAAAATATATAAATATCTTGAATTTATTTTTAATTCATATCTGAATTCAACTTTACCTCAGAAACCAAATGACCTTGTGAGCAGATTCAACAGGAAGTTACAGGCAGATCTGTTATACGATTTGATATAGAATTAAATTTTTTAAAATAGCTATTAATCCTGAATAGTTTTAATTCACAAGTTGTGAATTATTCGGGTTAAACAAATAAATATAATTTATTTCTAAAAAAGTTTTTCATCTTTAACTAATATTCCTACCCGATCAATTTCTCAGTAAACCGTATCACAAAATTAGTGAGCATGATCTCTTCCTGTTCGCCGGTTTCCATTTCCTTCAGGATAAGTACATTTTTACTTAATTCTTCAGGACCTATTATTGCTACAAATGGTACACCTAAGGCATTTGCATATTTCATCTGTTTTTTGATATTTGTGGGTGTAGGGTAGATATCGCACCGAATGTTATTGTTTCTCAGTCTGGATGCAAGGGTGAATCCGGCTTTCATTGAACTTTCATCCATTGTAATAAACAAAATATCAGCAGGCTCATACAATTTCTCTGGAAACAGGTTTTTTTCTTCCATTACATCATAGATCCTTTCGGCTCCAAAACTTATGCCTACTCCTGACATACCTTTTCTGCCAAATACTTCAGTCAGTTCGGCATACCTTCCGCCACCTCCAAGGCTGCCCATATTGGCATCAACTGCTTTTACTTCCAATATACACCCGGTGTAATAATTTAATCCTCTTGCAAGTTTAGGTTCAAATTTTATTGTATTGTTGAATTTCATCTCTGAAATATAGCCAAACACTTCTTCAAGCTCCTCTATGCCTTTCGATATAGTGTTGTGCGATGTGAACCAGTCCTTCAATTCTTTTATTGTTTTTATGTCGAGATACTCTTTTATCAATCCGACTGCTTTTTCTGTTAGTCCTGTATTTTTAAGTTCTTCAGTTACTGAATCTATTCCGGTTTTGTCAAGTTTATCTATTATAACCGTTATCGAAGTGAATTTATCAGAGAAACCAGCTACTTCCACCATCTCTTCGAGTATTTTTCTGTTGTTGACCAGTATCTCCACAGGAATATTTATTTTAGAAAATACCTGATCATAAATACAGATCAGTTCAGCTTCATACAGCAGTGAATCTGACCCTATTGCATCTGCATCGCACTGATAAAACTCCTGGTACCTCCCTTTCTGCGGTCGGTCAGCCCTCCAGACCGGCTGTATCTGATATCTCTTAAACGGAAAATTTATATCATTTTCATGCATAACAACAAATCTCGCAAAAGGAACTGTCAGGTCATACCGCAAACCTCTTTTAGATATCTGAGGTAATATTTTTTTTGAATTTTTTTCTTCTAATAAATCTCCATCGACTTCTGAAAGAAAATCCCCATTATTGAGAATCTTGAAAATAAGCCTGTCTCCTTCCTCACCATATTTCCCGGTAAGGGTTGATAAAGATTCAAAACTCGGAGTTTCAATAGGTACATAAGCGAAATTTTCAAATACTGATTTTATTACCTTAAATAAATAATTCCTTTTCACAACCTGTTCAGGTAAAAAATCCCGGGTTCCTTTTAATAATGAAGGTTTCATTGTTTCTGATTTATTTATACAAAATTAGAAAAATAAATCAAAATTCGTGCTTTTTGAATCACAATACAATCTTATTCTAAATTACAAAAATTGATCAGGAGCGGTAATTCTTTAATCTTTTTGCAACTATTCAGTGGGTACAGGGGTATGACTTATAAGTAATCAGTGGGACAATCCAGATGGGGTCATTAGGAGCAAATTATTGATAAATATTTAATGATAAAAATATTTCACTCAGATATGAACTCAGAAAGCACCCTTGAATTGCTCCAGAAATCTCACATCATTTTCGAAAAATGAGCGGATATCATCGATCCTGTATTTTAACATACACTGTCTTTCAATACCCATTCCAAAAGCAAATCCGGAATATTTCCCGGCATCAATACCGCAGTTAATAAGTACATTAGGATCAACCATGCCACAACCAAGTATCTCAAGCCATCCGGTACCTTTCGTTATCCTGTAGTCAATTTCATCTTTCAGTCCCCAGTAAACATCCATTTCGGCACTAGGCTCAGTAAAAGGGAAATAACTTGGACGTAATCTTATTTTTGTTTCCTTTCCGTACATTTCCCTTGCAAAAAACAAGAGAGTCTGTTTAAGATCGGCAAATGAAACTCCTTCATCAATATATAGCCCCTCCACCTGATGAAATTGAGCATGAGATCTGGATGATATAGTCTCATTCCTGTAAACTCTGCCGGGAGCAATGATCCTGATCGGTGGTTTTACCGAGGTCATCACTCTTGCCTGTACTGATGATGTATGGGTTCTGAGGAGGCGATCAACAGTGTTTTTTAAATAAAATGTGTCCTGCATATCTCTTGCCGGATGGTCCATAGGAGTGTTCATGGCTGTAAAATTGTGCCAGTCGTCTTCTATTTCCCTGTCTTCTGCAACTGCAAACCCAAGTTTGGTAAAAATATCTATTATCCTGTTGTTAACTATTGATATTGGATGTCGTGCACCAATTTTTATACCGTCAGCAGGCCTGGTCAGGTCAATGCTTTCAGATTTATTTTTTGACGAAGATAATTCAAACCTTGACTTTTCAGTTTCATAACGGTTTTCAGCCTCATTTTTTATTTCATTGAGAAACTGTCCGAATTCTTTTTTCTTTTCGTTCGGTATTTCCTTTATTTCTCCAAACAGTGCTTTTATCTCACTTTTCGAACCAAGATATTCAATACGGAATGCTTCCAGTGATTGTTCGCTGTCAATAATATAAGCCTTTAAATCTTCCAAAAGCCTTCTGGCTTTTTCAAACCCTTTATCTTCCATGACCTATTTTTTATTGGAAATTTCCAGATAATTCTCAATTGCAGTTACTATTGAAGTCGTTTCAGGATTAGGCGCCACGACATCTATTATCAGATTATGTAGTTCAGCCTCTTGTCTGGTTGGTTCACCGAATACTGCAATACGTGTATTATTTTGCCTGAAGTTAGGGAAATTCTCAAATAACGAGACAATCCCAAGTGGATTGAAAAATACCAGCATATCGTAGAAAATGTTTTCAAGATCTGAAAGATTAGAGGATATTGTCTTGAACATCATCAGTTCTGTACATTCAATTTCATTTTTATTCAGAAAATCCACGATGTTTTTACTTCCAAGATTTGAAGTTGGTAATAAAAATTTTTCATTTTCCTTGAATTTTTCAAACATCGGTAAAATGTCTTCAAGCTGCTTTTCACCATAGAATATCTTCCTTTTTCGATATACAATGTATTTCTGAAGGTAATTTGCAATTGTTGATGAGGAACAGAAATACTTGGTGCTTGTAGGCATATTGATCTTCAGCTCTTCACATTTTTTGAAATAAAAATCAACAGCATTTTTACTGGAAAAAACGATAGCTGAAAAATCTTCAAGATTTACCTTATATTTGCGGAATTCCTTGTTTTCCAAAGCAACTACTTCAATAAAAGGTCTCCAGTCTATCTTAAGATCCCATTTTTTAGCAAGCTCATAAAATGGTGATCTTGCAGATTGTGGATCAGGCTGCGAAACAAGTAATGAATTAACCGGTCTGTATCTGTTATTGGCTGCTTTCTTTTCTGTAGCCATAAATTACTTCATTTTTTAGAATAAATTAATTCACTTGCTTAAAAACTAACCACCACTTTATACAAAATCAGCAAGGGTATAATTTCGAAAGCGCAAAGGTAAATAAAAAAATGAAATATACTAATAACAAAATAATTATATGTGCTTAAAAAGCCTCTGAATAGTCTGAAAGTATAAAAAATAATCAATAAAACAACTCCTGCTACAATAAAAACCTCTGCTACTGTGCCCGGGCTGAATGCGGCAAATGCATTGACAGGAATCAATGCCAATCCAAGGATTATATTGAAGATCATTACCGAAAAACTATAAAATCTGATCCCTTTCAAGGATGTGAATATCATTTCAAAAATATAAATCATTAAATGTTTGAATGCATAGATCAAACATATCATTAAAAGCAGGGAAGAAAATAGACCAAATCCATTCATATTTTGATGATTCGCCAAAATAATGTACAGGAATATTGAAAGATTAAGTGCGAAATTCAGGTATAAGAATGAGTAAAGTATTATATCTTTATTCGAAAAATTCCTGTGCAACAGATTCATAATGTTATTGAACCAGGAAGACCTGATGATCTTGAGTACAGTATCCCTGTTCATGCTAACAATAACGGCAATTATGATGAGCCCGAAAAGTATTACCCAGATCAGGAAAGAAGAATTATTTCCGGAAAAAGTTTTTTTTAGGTAATTTGCATTAAAATTCAGACTCAGTTTTTTGTTCTGCCCTACTGATTCAAATTCTTCATAGATACTGTCTATTTTGTTTCTGTCTATATCAAAAGGATTGACCAAGATGGTTTTTAATGTATCTTTATTTGCCGTTGAGCTGTCATTGGATGAAATGTTATCGTTCAGGGTGTCACTCTGTTTGGTAAAAGTTTTATTTTTTAATCTCGATTGGATATCAAAGGGATTGGATACTTGCCCTGAACTGATATGATCAATGATCATTAAGCTGAAAATGAATAAAAATATGTGTTTCAATAAATTCATTTTGCAAATTTAGTATTAAAATCAGAAAGAAAAACATTTTATAAAATCGTTTTTCCTGTTTTAATGATTTTTGAAAATGAAAAAGTGTTATTTTCGCTTCCTTAAATAATAATAAATGAAGATTGCTATAGCTCAACTCAATTATATTATTGGTGATTTTGAAGGAAATACTGCAAAAATCATTAATGCTATAAATCATGCGAAGAATGGTGGAGCAGATATTGTGGCATTTGCAGAGCTTGCTGTCACTGGTTATCCACCCAGAGATTTTCTTGAATTCAGAGACTTTATTTCAAAATCTGAAACTTGTTTACATCAGATCAAAGAACATACTTCAGATATTGCAGTTGTAGTTGGAGCACCTAGTATCAATCCTGATCCTGAAGGTAAAGACCTGTTCAATAGTGCTTTCTTTATTTATAACGGAGAAATTTTGTTTCAGCAAAACAAAGCCCTGCTTCCTACTTATGATATATTTGATGAATACAGGTATTTCGAACCGGCCAGAGAATTCAATATTGTGAATTTTAAAGGGTATAAAATTGCAATTAACATATGTGAAGACCTATGGAATCTGGGCAATGAAAATCCACTTTATACTATCAATCCTATGGATGAAGTCATTGGATTTGAACCGGATTTTATAATAAATATTTCTGCTTCTCCATTTAATTATAATCAGGAGGAATCTCGCAAAAATGTTTTACGTGCTAATGTGGAACGCTACAAATTACCCCTGTTCTATGTCAATCAGACAGGAGCTCAGACAGAATTAATTTTTGATGGAGGATCTTTGGTTTGGTCTCCTAAAGGTAAAATATTTGAAGAGATGAGTTATTTCAGGGAAGAAATCAGGATATTTGACTTAGATGAAGTTAAAAACAGAGATTTTGACACTGAGCAGAAATATGATAAAATAGCTCTTATCCATCAGGCACTTTTGCTGGGTATCAAAGATTATTTTGGAAAATTGGGACTAAAAAAGGCAGTCATTGCCTTATCTGGAGGCCTGGATTCGGCTGTAACCACTGCTTTGGCTGCAGAAGCCCTCGGATCAGAAAATGTGACGACAGTGATGATGCCTTCGCAGTTTTCTTCGGATCATTCTGTGGAAGATTCTGTCGAACTAGCTCAAAATCTTGGCATAAAAAATGAATTGATCAAAATATCTGACATTTATGATGTTATTCAGGAGCATCTTAAACCCATTTTCGGAGACCTGCCATTCAATGTTACAGAAGAAAACATTCAGGCACGGATAAGAGGAATTCTTGTTATGGCAATTTCCAACAAATTCGGTCATATTCTGCTGAACACAACTAATAAATCTGAAATGGCTGTAGGTTATGGAACATTGTACGGTGACCTGGCAGGAGGATTGTCAGTTATTGGAGATGTCTATAAAACCCAGGTTTACGAACTTGCAAATTATATAAACAGAAAGATTGAAATAATTCCTGGTAATATTATTACAAAAAAACCTTCTGCTGAACTCCGTCCGAATCAATTCGACACTGATAGTCTTCCTCCTTATTCGATATTAGATGAAATATTATATCAATATATTGAAATGCGAAAAGGACCTCAGGAATTGGTGAACATGGGTTTTGAAGAAGCTTTGGTAGCAAGAATATTAAAAATGGTCAATACTAATGAATTCAAAAGACATCAGACAGCTCCAATATTAAGGATCAGCGAAAAAGCTTTCGGTGTTGGCAGAAGAATGCCAATTGTAGGGAGGTATCTGGGATAGATTTGTTATTTATTTCGCAAATCAGGAAAAAACTTAACACACTAAGGGCGATATAAAGCTTAACGGTGTGCCTTTTCTGGCTTGATTTTTGTGCTTTAACATGAAAAATTCTGCTAAATCTATCAGCTTTGTTTATTCTGAATTAATTGATTTGCGAATTGAAATATTGCACCACCTTAACTGCATTCTCTTCCGCATTCTCAGTATTGACAGGTATTTTCACCACTTTCGATTGATCTCTTTTCCCAAGTCCATACAGGTATGTTTTATCGTAATAGCTAAGAGCAATATCAGCGACAGTCTCAAAATCATCTTTCCCGAGTGCCTGAATGGCCGTTTTGTGATTTTGTCCTCCGAGTCTCACAGATATCTTATCAATAGCCTTCCTGAGGAGTTCTTTGTCATAAACTGCGTAATCCTGTACTAGTCTTTTGATCCTTAAATCTTTAGGCATATCAATGAAAAAGATAGTTGAATTCCTTATCCTGGAATAAAGATTATCAGGCAGGTAAACACTGCCAATTGTCCTGCTTTCGTCTTCAACCCATACAGGTTTTTCCGTATCAAAATAGTACCATTCATCCGCAAGATCATTTTCAAATTGTTCAGTAGATGGTTGGCTGGTTTCTCCTATAAATCCAAATGCTGAACCTTTATGATGAGCGAATTTTTCGAGGTCAGAGGTTTGAAAATGAGCACTCAGATATTTTAATATTTCAGTTTTGCCACTTCCGGTATAACCTCCAAGTACACAAACTCTTTTTATCCTGTCGAAGCAGGTTAAAACCAGATTCCTGTATGCTTTATAGCCTTTTTCGAGTGTCACAGAATTATATCCAGCCATATTGAACAACCAGCCCATGCCTGCACTTCTCATACCACCCCTCCAGCAGTGTACCAATAAATTGTCATTTTGATATTGATCGGCAAGTTCTTTAATTTCACGCACATATTCTGCCATTTTAGGTCCTGACAGTTCAAGTGCTCTTAAAAATGCAGTTTCTCTCCCTTTGTTTTTGTATAATGTACCAACTTCTGCCCTTTCCCGGTCATCAAGAAGCGGAATATTAAATGCTCCGGGTATATGTCCTTTTATAAATTCTGCAGGAGTCCTGACATCTATAAGCAACATTTTTTTTCTGGCTTCGAACAGATTTAATACATCCAATTGCATCGCTTTTTTTTCTTCTGCAAAGATAAAAGTAAAGCCTTAAAAGAAAAATTTTATTTTTGCCTCCAAAAGAGTTCGTAAGATGAAGGATTTCTGGATAGGTGACCAGGTGAAAATGATTTCTTCTGGCAGGACAGGAGTTTATGAAGGCATCCAGGATGGAAAAGCGAGGGTAAGGACCGGGAATAAATTCATATTGACAAGTCATAAAAATTTGGAAAAATTGCCAGAAAAAGAGATAGAGATCGATATCTTTGATGAAGTTGCTGATTATTCTGCTATCAAATTATCAAAGGAAAAGTTTAAAAATCAGATTGATCTTCATATCGAAAAACTTGATCCCGGCAAACAAAATCATCTGCCTGAAATGATCCTGGATTTTCAGTTAAAGAGTGCGCGGGAGTATATTGAAAAAGCAATCTCGAAAAGAATTTTTTCAGTTCTGATAATTCACGGCAAAGGTAACGGAGCTCTCAGGCTTGAAATTGAGCATTTGCTTGGAGATTTTCCGCAGGTTTTTTATTATTCTGTAATAAATGAAGGAGGAGCAACTGAAATTATATTTAAATATTATTGATAATATGTTACATGTAGACAAATGTTTGCTATTTTTGACTTTATTTGATAATCTGCAATGAAAAATAAAAAGGTAAGAATAGCACAACCACAGGTTACGGCATTCGAAAAACCTAAGTGGTTTCAAAATAAGAATACATTAATTACAATATTATTTCTTTATGCATTACTTATCTATGGTAATACACTGTTTAACAAGTATGCCCAGGATGATGCCATAGTTATCACAGAAAATATGTTCACCAAACAGGGATTAAAGGGCATACCGGGAATACTGTCCAATGATACTTTTTATGGATTTTTTAAAAAATCAGGTAAAGACAAGCTTGTTAGTGGTGGACGTTACCGACCATTATCCCAGGTAACTTTTGCAGCAGAATATCAGTTTTTCGGGTTGAACCCGATGATCAGCCACCTTATTAATATTCTGCTTTACGGACTATTGGGAATAATACTTTTCAAATTTTTGCTTCTGTTGCTGAAAAATATTTTTAAAGACAATTTTTTAACAGGTTTTGCTTTTGTAGGCTCAATGATTTTCCTGTCTCATCCGGTTCATACTGAAGTTGTTGCAAATATAAAAGGAAGGGATGAATTGTTTTCATTGCTTTTTGGACTCCTTGCCATGTTTTTTACTATCAAATATATCATTTCGGGGAAAAAGAATTTACAGGTTTATGTTTTCATTTCATTCCTTGCAGCACTTTTTTCAAAGGAAAATTCCGTTACTCTTATAGCAGTAGTGTCTTTGATGTTACTTATGTTTTATCATGACCGTAAGATATCATATTTTCAGTTGTTGGTACCATATCTTGCATCAACTGTTATTTTTTTAACAGTAAGAACTTCAATTCTTGGACTCGATTTTGGTGGAGAAAGTAATGAACTTATGAATAACCCATTTATAAAATTTGTTGGTGGTCAATGGATTGATCTTTCTTTTGCTGAAAAGTTTGCAACAATCATTTATTCTATGGGCAAATATATCTTATTGTTGCTTTTTCCACATCCTCTGACTAATGATTATTACCCAAGACATATTCCTGTTATGAATTTTTCGGATTGGCAGGTAATTTTAAGCCTGCTTGTATATTTAATTATAATTTACATAGCTTTCAGGTTTTTTAAAAAAAATAGAATTATATCATTTGGAATATTTTTTTATCTTATAACAATTTCGATTGTATCCAATATAATTTTTCCGGTTGGAACAAATATGTCGGAGAGATTTCTTTTTATGCCTTCGGTTGGATTTGCAATTTTATTATCTTATCTTCTTGTTCAACTTTTCAATAAGGCAGCTAAAGTTTCTATAACGGTTTTTTTTGTAATGATTTTTCTATTTTCATTCAAGACTATTACAAGAAATATGGTTTGGAAAGATGATTTCACACTATATACCACTGATGTTAAGGTATCAACAAAAAGTGCTAAAGCTCTGAATGCTGCCGGAGGGAGTCTTGTAGATGCAGCCTTTAAAGAAAAAAATGACGGTAAAAAGAAAATCATGCTGAATCAGGCAAAAAAATATCTTGATGATGCATTAAAGATTCATCCGGACTATGCTAATGCCTTACTAATATCAGGAAATGCCGATTATTTCCTGGAGAACTATGAAAGCGCAGTGGCAAAATATGAAGAACTGATTGCAAAAAATCCTGGTTTTGAGGATGCAAAAAAGAATTTTCCTGTTATTCTCCGTGAAGCAGGCAAATACTTTGGTGAAAAAAGAAATGATCTAATCAAATCATTGGATTATCTTTCAAAATCGTATGCACTTGATTCAACTGATTACGAAACTGTAAGGCTCTACGGCATAGCAAATGCTTTTTCAGGTAACTTAAATAAGGCACTTTTTTTATTTAAAAAGGGCGTTGAGCTTCAACCCGGTAATGCCGGAGCAAATCAAAACCTTGGAAATATTTATTACAATATGGGAGATAGAATAAATGGGAAAAAGTATCATGATATTGCAAAAACCATCGATCCCGGAATATTTGAAAAGAAATAAAAGATAATTTTATTAATCATCCTGTACTGTTTATTATGCGCTCATTTAAAAAAGAATATGAACAATTTTCAAATACTGTCGATTAATTTTAAAAAAAATATGAAGTCATATCTGACTATATTACTTGTATTTATTTTTGTTACAGCCAATGTAATGAATCTGCCTTTGCCAGATGAAAGAAAATCGTGGGCATACAATAAAATGAAAAATATGAGTCTGGATGAAAAGATAGGTCAATTATTTATTCTTCGCATACATTCAGACTGGAGTGAAAAGGATTTGTCATATATAGAAAAAGATATAAAAAAATATCATGTTGGCGGACTGGCTTTTTTTCAGGGAACAATTTCTGATCAGGTGAAGATAACTAACAGGATGCAAAATGTCAGCAAAATACCTATGTTGATAGCTATTGACGCAGAATGGGGTCTAGGTATGCGTCTTAAGGATGGCATAAGCTATCCGAAGCAACTTACCCTGGGAGCAATAAAGGACGACAAAATGATATACAGGATGGGCCTGGAGATTGGAAGACAATTGAGAAGAATGGGTGTTGATATAAACTATGCTCCTGTCGCTGATATTAACAACAATCCTGACAACCCAGTAATTAACGACCGCTCTTTTGGTGAGATCACTGCAAATGTAAGGAATAAGACCATAGCATACATGAAGGGTTTGCAGGATGCCGGAGTCATAGCATGTGCCAAACATTTCCCGGGACATGGATTTGCAGATGTTGACTCTCATCTCGATCTCCCTGTTATTAACTTATCAGCCAAACGATTTAATGAAACAGAACTTGTACCATTTAAAGATCTGATCAGCAACGGAGTTAAAAGTGTAATGACGGCTCATCTTCAGATATCTGCATTTGATAAACGAAAGAACAGGCCTTCATCTCTTTCAAAAAAAATAGTTACAGGAATACTCAGGGACTCTTTAAATTACAGTGGGCTGATACTCACAGATGCCCTGGCCATGAAAGGCGTTGCTTCTTATTTCAGTCCGGGAGAGGCAGCAGTCGAATCTTTTCTTGCAGGAAATGATATTCTTGAATTACCTGAAAATTTTCATAAAGCTTTTGATGCAGTGAAAAAAGCTGTTGTAAAGGGCAAAATTTCGCAGGAGAGACTTGAAAATTCACTCATGAGAATTTTGCTCACCAAATTTGATCAGGGTTATTATAACTATAAAAAAATCATACAGGATAGCCTGATTGAACAAATAAATACTCCGGAATCGTATGCCCTGAAGGAAGATCTGTACAGAAAATCTATAACAGTTGTTAAAGATTCTTTCAATCAACTGCCTTTATTACCTGAATATTATAATCAAAAAATTGCAGTTTTGAGCCTGGGATCCGTCGATACTACTGTTTTTCAACGAAGATTTGAAACTTATTTTGATATGAGCTTTTTCACGGCATCCCTCCGGATGTCGCATGATAAAATGGAACAGCTTATATCTGAACTTGATGATTTTGATCATGTTATAATTGGGCTCCATGACTTTAAAAAACGAAGATCAGAAGGTTTTGGAATAAATGAAAATGATGTTGAATTGGTGCAACGCCTGAACAAAAAAACAAAGACATACCTAGCAGTTTTTGGTACTCCGTATGTGCTTCAGAAGTTCAGAGATAAAACACTAAGCACAGTACTGGCCTATGAAAACGATCCATTTGCTCAGGAAATGGCTGCTCAGGCTATTCTCGGAGCTTTTTCAGTGAATGGAAAACTACCTGTCAGCATTGATAATTTTTTTGAAGCAGGTATGGGTAAAGAATTGGGTTCAGCCGGTGTTTTAGGGTACTGTTTGCCTGAATATGTGGGTATTAATGGTAATTATCTAAACAGAAACATTGACATGTTAGCAAAAGAAATGATAGATTCCTCTGCTGCTCCAGGCTGCCAGGTCCTGGTAGCTAAAAATGGCAATATAATTTTTGAAAAATGCTATGGTCATTTTACTTATGACAGGACAATACCTGTAAGATTTGATGATATTTATGATCTTGCTTCAGTAACAAAAGTGCTTGCAACCAATCTTGCAGTGATGAAGCTTCAGGATGAAGGCCGGATAAGTATATTTAACAGAATATCAGATTATGTTGATAAAGGTTTAGTAAATTCTGATAAAAAAGAAATAAATATTATAGATGCTCTAAGCCACCACTCCGGACTTGCTGCCTGGCTGCCAGTATACAAGGCTACTCTTGATACCATCAATGGAGTATCTGTTCCTTCGCATCATTATTATAAAAATTCTCCTGATAATGATTATAATATTAAAGTAGGAGATAGTATTTATCTTAAGAAAGACTTCCCTCAAACGATGTGGACAAGATTATTAAGTTCACCGATGAATTCAAGAGGCAAATATAAATACAGTGATCTGGGTCTGATACTTATCAAGGAGATGATAGAAAATATCACCAGACAATCCCTTGATGATTATGTAGAAAGGAATATTTATGAACCACTTGGTCTTAGGCATACAACCTTCAAACCCCTTCAAAAATTTCCCAAAAACAAAATAGTGCCTTCAGAAAATGATAACTACTGGAGAAAGCAGATTGTTCAGGGATATGTACATGATATGTATGCTGATATGCTGGGGGGAGTCAGCGGCCATGCCGGACTATTTTCAAATGCAAGAGATATGGCAAGACTGGCACAAATGATGATAAATGGTGGTATTTACGGAAATAAGAGGTTTTTCAATTATCCAACTGTTTATACTTTTACCACCAGATTCTATGTTTCCACCCGCAGAGGTATTGGATGGGATATGAAAGAACTTGATAAAAACAAAGATTGTAATATGTCTGAACTTGCCTCTCCCTCCACCTATGGGCATTATGGGTTTACAGGCACAGGAATATGGATTGATCCGGAAAATGAACTCATCTATATCTTTTTGTCAAACAGGACATTTCCTACAATGAATAATAACAAACTCAGCACTATGAATTTCCGACCCAGGATACAGACGGCAATTTATGAGTCATTTTTAAAAAACGGATCAGGATCTTGATTTTAAAATAATTAATATGAGTCTTTAAAGTTTTGACCCGGTAAAAATATAGAATGCTTGAAAAGAATATAAATATAAGATGTTCAGAAACCATTAATTATTCCAGGTTACAATATACAGTTGATTTTATTGATAATCACCCATTAAAACCTGGTCCTATAAAAATAAAGCTGAACTCTGCAGATCATTGCGACATTGAAGTAGATTACTCATATGAAGCAGCAGATAAACTGTTTATTCCAATACAAAACCAGTTTTTTGGAAATAATACTCATGATGCTAATGATTTTTTCATAAACAATTACTTGTGGAAAAATAAGTATTTATACTCTCTTGAGAAAAAATTTAAAAATGAACAATTTTTTATAATTAATCAGCAATTTAGTTTTGACATACTGGAAACTATTTTTTTTCATATAAGCAGATTTGAAGAAGTATTTGCAACTTCAAATCAGTTAGATGAGCATGGTAGAATGAGGTCAGACCAGCAAATACTGGTGAAAAACAAATTACAAACGAACCCAGTAGTGGATCATCTTATTAAAAGCTTTTTCGAAGTACTTGGGATTGAAATAGAAGATGTTATAACTGGTTTTTCAATGACTCATGATATTGATGCCATCCAGAAATTCAGTTCCACAATCAAACTTCCAAAATCCATAGGACGTGTTTTACTTATGGGTTTAGGGCTAAATGGAGTTTACAGAATTTTAAAGTCCTATTTTAGTTTTATTTTAAATAAGGAAGAAGACCCTTATTATGTTTTTGATACTTTACTTCTGTCAGAAAATATTTTTGATAAAAAGATCATTTTTTTTGTATCCGGTGGCAAAACAAGATTTGACCTGTATAATAAAAACTATAAATTGTGGCTGCCAAGGATAGTTAAAAAGGCCCTTAATAAGGGATATTCTATAGGATTTCATCCAAGTTATAATGCCTTTAACAATCCTGAGATGTTTGTAGAAGAAATAAACCAGCTGAAATTAGCCTGTCCTGCACCGGTTGAATATATTAGAACACATTTTTTGAGAATGGATTTTAATGCCACATTAAAAATATCAGTACAAAATGATTTAATTATTGATTCCACACTTGGCTATCCCGACGAAATTGGTTTCAGATGCGGAACTGGTTTCAGCTATTTCCTGTATGATTTTCAAAATGAAAGCAAATCACTTATTAAAGAATTACCACTTATCATCATGGATAGTGCCTTGTTCTTTATTAAATGCAATGACAGTTCTGATTGCTTTAAAGAAAAGCTTTATGAATTTATCAATATGAATAAATTTAACACCCATATCACATTCAATTTTCACAATTCTACTTTTGACAGAAGTCTTAGAAAAAGAGATAATGTGAAATTCATTTATGCCGAATTAATTCAAAGATTAAATGCCCGTGACTAAGCTAATTAATACCGGAAGCATATCTGTAATAAATCAACAAAGTTGGCCCAAACAGCTATTGCATCGGCATTATATTTTAAATGCTGACCGAAGTGCCTGTACTGACCGATGTGCCTGTACTGACCGAAGTGTCAGTGTCAGTATCAGTGTCAGGAACGTTATGCAATTGGACTAAAGAATAAATGTAAATGGTATAATTTTCGCTATTTTGCCAAAAATTATATCAAAGCAAAATGTTTATTTTATGCTTTGTGAGTATTTACAAATCCTTTATATTTGTATTTTTGCCCTGTAAATCAAAACAAATTATAAAGTAACAGAAATATGAGTTTTTTAAGGATAAGTTTTTTCAAAACAAGAAAGCCAAAAAAATTTGAACCGGTTCCCAGATTCTATGATCCGAATAGGGAAACTATTGATAAATTGATGCAAAAGTATGAGGATAAGGATAAAGCTGCGGTTGAAAGGATGAAATTTAGGGTGCGAAATACTTTTCAAGCCGGCAGTGGTAGTGGCAGTATGTTTTCCAGTAGTTATAACAGAGGTGCGAGAAGCTCCAATATGAGGCTGATAATAATACTTCTGGTAATGCTGTTTTTAATCTATCTTATATTTATTTACTAATTCCTTTTTAAATTGGATCTTATTAAACTTTTACCGGATTCCATTGCAAGCCAGATTGCTGCAGGTGAGGTTATTCAGAGGCCTTCATCTGTAGTTAAGGAATTACTTGAAAATTCTGTTGATGCCGGTTCTGATGAAATAACCCTGGTAATAAAAGATTCGGGCAAAACCCTTATACAGGTAAGCGATAACGGCTCAGGAATGTCGGAAACTGATGCCAGGATGTCATTTGAAAGGCATGCCACTTCAAAAATCAGCACAGTGCAGGATATCTTTAAAATCCATACCAAGGGATTCAGAGGTGAGGCACTGGCTTCAATAGCTTCAGTTGCCCAGGTGGAGATGATAACCCGCAAGACAGAAAAGGAACTTGGTACCAGAATATTAATAGATGGCTCTGTTGTTAAAAAACAAGAAAATATCCAGAGTGAAGCTGGTACAAAAATATCAGTAAGAAACCTGTTTTACAATATTCCTGCCCGAAGAAAGTTCCTGAAAACTGATACAGTTGAATGGAAACATATCACTGATGAATTTGTCAGGATAGCTCTGGCTCATACAGAAATAAGCTTCAATCTTTACCACAACGGAAATTTGGTTTACCAGCTTTTGAGATCCGGTTTAAAACCTAGAATTCTGAATGTTTTGAATAAAGGGCTAGATTCAAAGATTCTGCCTGTAGAGGAAGACATGGAATTGTTCAAAGTCAAAGGGTATATTGGCAATATTGATTTGCTTCAAAAATCGAAGAATAATCAGTTTTTATTTGTCAATAAAAGATACATAAAAAACAATTATCTGAATCATGCGATAACCTCAGCTTACAGTGAATTTAATATGTTCGGGGAAAATCCATTTTACATATTATTTATTGATATTGATCCGGCAATGATCGATATCAACGTTCATCCTACCAAACAGGAAATAAAGTTTGAAGAAGAAAAGCTTATTTATAATTACCTGAAAGTTGCTATAAAACATGTTATAGGTAAGAATATTTTTGTTCCAAAGATTGAGTTTGACGAAAATGCCACTTTCAGGCATTTGCAGGAAAAATCGAAAAACGAAGACCATAAATCATATAATATTGAATCAAAGATCAATAAAATAACCGGTGCACCGGAACAATATCACCAGGATTGGGAAAAGGTTTATGAGATAGTTAAGTCAAAGAAAGATAGTTTTGATAATTTTGGAAAAGCAGATCCGGAATTCAGCAATTTACCCCAAAACGATAATATTTCTGACTATGACAGGATGATGACCAATGGTTTTGGTTCAGTTTTGCAGGTATTTGACAATTATTTTGTCTTAAATAGTAGTGACTCCTTATATGTTGTTAATGTCAGAGCAGCAATGGAAAGGATCAATTATGACAGGATCTACCTATCTTTGGAAAGGAGTATTGAGCAAAGGTGCAGACAATTATTGTTTCCTGTAGTGATCCACCTTGAAGAAGATAATATAATTCTGAACAATGAATTTACTGATCAGCTTAATAAAACAGGGTTTGAATGTGAAAGAGTTTTAAACAAGTTAATGGTAAAAGCTGTTCCTGAATTTATAGATGATGATAGTGTAAAGGAGCTTATAGAATCGAGCATAGAAAGTTATGTTTCAGATATTGATTTCAGGTATGCTTTTATTGAGAAGTTTGCTCTCAAGGCCTGCAAGTCAGTAAAAAATAAGTTAAAAAATCTTAGTGAACCTGAAATATCCTTTATTTTAAAGAATTTATTTAATAGCAGCAATAAAATGTTTGGACCGGGAGGAGAAAAAATTATTTTTAAATTCAAAGAACCTGAGTTCATCAGATTGCTCATTACCTGATTAAAAAAATAGTATGTTGCCATTGTCACCAGTAGTGAAGAATCTTTTAATTATAAATATTATCATATTTGTAAGCATATATTTTTTGTTTCCGGGATGGATGAACTATTTTCAGGCATTTTATCCTGAATCAGGATCATTTATGCCAATACAGATCGTTTCACACATGTTTATGCATGGTGATTTCACTCATATCTTTTTCAATATGTTCATGCTTTATATGTTTGGAACAAGCATGGAGTATTACTGGGGTAGTAAATTTTTCCTTACAAGCTATATTGCCAGTGGTTTCGGAGCAATTTGTTTGCATTATCTGGTAAAGTTTATTGCTATTCAATATTATAGTGGTATGATAAATCCGGATGATTATTCACGTATGCTTACTGAAGGGAGATCACTTTTGATTGAAGGGCAAAATTATGTTGGTGTTCTGGGACAGTTGAATATGATGATAAATGTGCCTGCAGTCGGAGCATCCGGAGCTGTATTTGGGATTGTTGCCGGTTTTGCTACCCAATTTCCAAGGAGAAAACTTATGCTTATAATACCACCGATACCAGTTGAGGCCAGGATCCTGATACCAATTATTATCGTACTTGAATTGTTTCTGGGATTAGGAGGCAATGATGGAGTAGCTCATTTTGCACATATTGGGGGTGCAATAACAGGTTTTGTAATGACTAAAATCAGATATAAATTCAATTTTTAATGAGTAGCGGTCTAAAACAGGATATAAAGAATATTTTTAGTAAAACGCACATGGTCAACAGGATCATTTTGATAGTAATTTTACTGTCATTGATTTATATTATTGCCAATGTTATTGCGAGGGGTTTGATTTATAATTTGAATATCAATGATTTTCTTTTCCTGAGTTCGGATCTTATGGTAAACCTTATTCATCCCTGGGTTTTACTTACTCATCTTTTTATTGCAAAATCATTATATGAATTGATATGGCTTATGATCCTTTTTTACTGGTTTGGTTCAGTTATAGGCGATTTGCTTGGGGATGACAAAATACTTCCGCTTTATCTTATATCAGGGCTTTTGGGATCCGCAATTTTTATGATATTTACAAACCTTCTGAATCTTGATTATTTTTATATTAGCGGAGTTGAAAGTGGAGTTATTGGTACAATGGTGGCCGCTGCAGTCCTGGTACCTGATTACAGATTTGATCTGGTACTGATAGGTAAGGTAAGAATCAAATTTATTGTTATCGCAGTTATTGCTATTGATCTGCTTTTTCTTTATGCAAGTTCGAGGTACCAATATCTTAGTTTTCCCGGAGCTATTCTTGCAGGATGGTACTTTATTTTAAGTATAAAAGCGGGAAAAGGTATTCATGTGCCAGTAAATAATTTTATCAGCAATCTCAATGTTTTTTTTAAAAATATATTTAAAACTAAAAAGGGAAGATTGAAACTTGAACATAAAGCAAAGTCTGGACAAAACCAAAAAAGTAATGATACTGATACGGAAAAATTGAACCATATTCTTGATAAAATCAAGATAGGTGGTTACGACAGTCTTACAGAAGAAGAAAAGCACTTTTTATTCAGGGCAAGCAATAAACCATGAAATTCATTCGGAAAATATTATTGTTCGTAAATATCATAGTCTGCATTTTCACATTAACAGCATATTTGTCACCTTTTGCTGATCCCAGCAAATTCTGGGTGCTGTCTTTTTTTGGATTAGCTTATCCTTATCTTCTCGTGCTCAACATGATATTCATTACAATATGGATTCTTAGAGGAAACAGGTATGCTTTTGTGTCGATAATCGTGATCCTGCTTGGATTTCACTACATAGGCGAAACTATAGTATGGAACAAACCATCTGAAAAAAAAGAGCAGGGAATCAAGGTAATGAGTTATAATCTGAACCAGGGCTATTATCTTTGGGATAAAAAAATTCCCAAGGGAGAATTAAAGAACTTTCTTATAAAAGATAATCCGGATATATTTCTGGTGCAGGAATTTGAAACTGATTATATACTGGAAGAAATATCCGGACTAAAATCATTCAACTACAAACTAAAAATTAAAGATGTCGGTACATGCATATATTCTAAATATCCATTTTTGAGAAAAGGACACATTGATTTTGATATGTCAACAAATTCATGTATCTGGGGTGATTTTAAAATTGGAAAGGACACCATACGCATTTACAGTGTCCACTTTAAATCTAACCAGGTATCAAAGCAGGCTGAAGATATAATGGCAGAGTTTGAAAATAAGAATAAAATAGAACCTAAGAGCATCAAAAGCATCCTCAGGAGCTATAAAAACAATGTTCAGATAAGAGCGAAACAGGTGGTCCAGGTCAAGGAACATATCCTCCGATCACCTTACCCGGTTATTATTGGAGGGGATTTTAATGATCCTCCAGTCTCATTTACATACCGTGAATTCAATGATTTTCTTAAAGATGCTTTTAAGGAAAAAGGTCTGGGATTTGGGATAACTTACCAGGGTGTTATTCCCTTTCTCAGGATAGATTACCTGATGGTTTCACCTTCAATAGAAATACTTGAATTTGATACAGGTTCAAAAAAATTCTCTGATCATTTTGCAATAGAGGCTGTTATAAAAATTTAACTGAATTATTTTTTAATTTTCAGTATTGTATCAGAAATCGTTTTTACTGTGATGAAAATAATTTCTTTTGCAGGTTGACTGATGTCTTCACCTTCATCTTCATCTTCATCCATTTCAAATGAAGACACTATAAAATCCGACAATTCTTCCTGATCTGAGCCCATCATAGAATTGACCTTCTCTATAAAGGAAATATTGCCAAACTCTTCAAATTTATCCCAGTTTGCAGTTTCTATTGATTCAATTAATTCAGCATCCGGATCAATATTCATTCCGTATTTATCTGAATATGCCCTGATCACCACAAGGCTCTCAAACATCAACATCAGGAATTCATCCTCAGTGAGTGCATCAAACTGGTTTGAGGTCAGAAAACTCATGAAATTTGGAAATTTTGATAGAAACTTCTTTTCTGATTCTTCTGAAAAATTCTTTTCTTCAAAATATATAAGAGCTTTTTCAATTTCATTAAATGTTAGTGACATAATTTGCTTTAAATTTGTGGTTTAAAATTGTGCAAATTTAGATTATTTTTATATCAATTTTATTATTTCCGGATTTAAGCTTTATCATTCTTTTTTTCATACTGTGAAGCTTGAATAAAATAATTGACTGCCCTTTATTGTTTATTTATAAATAGTTCGATTATGTATGCCTATATAAAAGGGAAAATTGCTTTTAAGACTCCGACTTTTGTATATCTTGATAACAATGGGATTGGATATCATATTAACATAAGTCTTTATACCTATAGCAAAATTGAAAGACTGGATGAGGTAAAATTGTTTACTTATCTTTTGGTCAGGGAAGATATAATGAGCCTTTATGGTTTCTATGATGAAAATGAGAAGCAGTTGTTTGAAAAACTCATTTCAGTTTCAGGAATTGGTGCTACTACAGCTCAGATCATTTTATCTTCAATGTCACCCGGAGAGATTATTAATGCTATTGCAAACGAAAATGAAATGGTTTTTAAAAATGTAAAGGGTATAGGAATAAAGACAGCAAAAAGAATTATTCTTGACCTCAGGGACAAAGTAGGTAAAATTTCAGCATTTGAGGGCTCAGTCCAGATTCCGGTAACTGGTTCAGATTTTAAGAATGAGGCTTTAGCAGCTCTGCTTGCATTGGGTATCAACAGGACAAAAGCTGAGTCTGTGATTATAAGTACCCTGAAATCTGACCAAAGTATAAATAGCGTTGAAACACTTGTGAAAACTGCTTTAAAACAACTGGTTTAATGTAAAAATTCTTGAAGCAATGACAAATAAGTTTTTGTTAGGGTTCCTGATGTTTTTTTATGCAGCCCTTAATTTATCATCTCAAACCCCTGGAATGATACCAAAAGGGAGCTCTGATGAAAAACTTTTCAATAAGGCAGTCACCAGCTTTAATAAAAAAGACTTTGAAAAAGCAAAAAAATACTTCAACAAAATTGTAAGGTCATCACCCGGATATATAAAACCTTATCTTTATTTGGCAAGTATTAGTTATGATCAGTCTGATTTTATTTCAAGCGAGAATTATTACAGGAAAGCTCTTCTGATTGACAGCATGTTCATGCCTGACATATACTATTCACTGGCTGTAGTTTTGGAAAAACAGGAAAAAATTAGTGAAGCTATAAGGAATTATGATAAATATATTTCCATCGCGCCTGATAATCCAGGTATGCTCAGAAAATCAAGGACAGCCTCAGATAATCTTAAAAGAAGACTGCGACTTGTAGAAAATCCTGTATCATTCAGGCCTGTTTCAATAGGCAATGAAATAAATACCCCTGAAAGTGAATACTTTCCCGGACTTACCGGAGACAATAGAAAAATGATCTTTACCAGGAGAGTCAGGGGGCAGGAAGATTTCTTTGAAGCTGAGTATAAAAATGGCCATTGGACTGATGTTAAACCAATAAGTGAAATTAACTCACCCTGGAATGAAGGGGCAAATACAATAACTGTTGATGGCAATACGATGATCTTTTCAATCTGCGAAGACAGAAAGGGTTTAGGTAGTTGTGATCTTTATATCTCAAAGAAAAAAGACGGAAAATGGGCAGAAATTAAAAATATGGGTACTGTAGTTAATTCAGAATTCTGGGATTCACATCCCTCTCTGTCGCATGATGGCAGAACCCTTTATTTTGTGAGTGACCGACCTGGAGGCTATGGAAAAAAGGATATATGGATTAGCCGGTTATCTGATAATGGAAATTGGTTAAAACCTGAGTGTCTCGATACTAACATTAATACCAGGTATGATGATTTTACTCCTTTTATACATGCTGATAATGCTACATTGTACTTTACTTCTACAGGTCATGAAGGTATGGGAAGCTCTGATCTTTTCTTAACAAAAAAAATTAACGGCCATTGGACTAAGGCAGTCAATCTTGGGTATCCGGTCAATACCCCTGATCATGAAGGGGGTATTTTTATTACCCTGGATGGAAAAACCGCTTTTTTTTGTACTGACAGATTTCAAAGCAAGAATAAGAATCTCGATATTTATTCTTTTGAAGTCCCTGATCAGATAAAACCGGGATCTGTGAGTTTTGTAAAAGGGATAGTATATGATTCAGAAACAAGGGAATTGCTCGAAAGTGATATAAATATTTATGATAATAATAGTTCAAATCTTCTAAATACGGTTATAAGTAGTAAAGATAGTTTTTTGGTAGCATTGCCTGGTGGAATTGATTATAATTTTACAGTAAAGAAAAAGGGATATGCTTTTCACTCAGAGAGATTTCTGCTGCCTGAAAATATGCCTGAATTTAAACCATACTATATCAATATCGGACTCAGAAAACTGAATTCTATAACTGAGGATTCAAAACCAATTGTTCTTAATAATGTTTTCTTTGATTTTGATTCCTCTCAAATTGATACAGTACGCTCTGCTTCAGAGTTAAATAATCTCCTGTATTTGCTTAAAGAAAATCCTGAATTGAAAATCAGAATCAACGGACATACCGATAATCAGGGAACAGAAGCCTATAATCTCGATTTGTCGGCCAAAAGAGCTAAAGCTGTGTATGACTATCTGATCAATATGAATGTCAATTCTAATAGACTGACTTATAAAGGATTTGGCGAATCAATGCCTGTTACTTCAAATGATGATGAAGCAGGCAGACAAAAAAATCGAAGAACTGAATTTGAAATTATAAAATGATATGCCACATTTGTTATTTATGAGAATTTCATTAGTATTATGCCTTCTCTTCCAGGCTTTTGCTTTTTTTGCTCAGTTGAGTAAACAAAATCCGCAAGTTGATAAAATCGATGTGCTTCATTATCGCTTTGAACTCAGGCTGTCAGACACAACAGAAACTATCACTGCCAGAGCTACAATCAATATTTGCTTCATTAGCAATGTCAAAATGTTTTATTTTGATCTTGTATCAAATGAAAAAGGAATGTTGGTAAAGGATGTTTATTCTGGAACGGATCAGCTTATTTTTAACCATGAAGATAATAAATTATTGATTATAAATGATAAATGGAATAAAGGAGATTCAGCTGTGATAAGTGTAGAATACTTCGGAATTCCTCCGGATGGCCTTATTTTTTCAAAAAATAATTATGGTGATTTTACTTTTTTTGGCGATAACTGGCCTGACAGGGCTCATAATTGGCTGCCTGTAATTGACCATCCTTCTGATAAAGCTACTGTGGAGTTTATTGTTGAATTACCAGAAAAATATGAACTTGTTGCAAGTGGTCAATTATTAAACGTATCAAACATTGAAAATAAATATGTTAAATATCATTACCAATCAAAAATTGATTTACCAACCAAAGTAATGGTTATTGGCGCAGCAGATTTTAAAACAAAACAATATGGGGTTATTGATTCTGTACCGGTAAGTTCTATGATCTTTCAGGGTGCACCGGATGAAGGACTTGACGATTACATCTATTCGGTTGATGCTTTGGAGTACTTCACAGATCTGATAGGAGAATATCCTTATGAAAAATTGGTAAATGTCCAGTCAAAAACCATTTACGGAGGAATGGAAAATGCTGGTAATATCTTTTATTTTGAAAACTCAATAGATGGGCAAAAAAATTATGAAGACCTGGTAGCTCATGAAATTGCACATCAGTGGTTTGGGAATTCAGTTACAGAGAAAGACTGGCACCATTTGTGGCTAAGTGAAGGATTTGCAACGTATCTGACATCATTATATATCGAACACAAATATGGGCATGAAGCTTTCATCAAAAGGATGAAAAATGAGAAGCAAACCGTATTGAACTCTGTTAGAATTAAACCCGGTTCAGTCATTGACACTTTGATTTCTGATTGGAAGAGCCTGCTCAGTGCTGATACATATCAAAAAGCTGCATGGGTCCTTCATATGCTCAGAAACAAAGTTGGTGATATTGATTTTAAAACAATACTCAGGAAATTTTATTCCGGATATAGAAACTCGAATGCCAGTACAGAGGATTTTGTAGAAATTGTTAATAAAGTGACAGGTGATGATTATTCCGGTTTTTTCAGGCAATGGCTTTACAACAAGGGAATACCAGAATTGGAGCTTAAATGGAAAATAATAAATGACAAATTCTATGTTCAAATCCATCAGGATAAAGAATTGTTTGATATTGATCTTCCAATTTGCTTGAGTCAAGGTAATCATAAAAAGACTTATATCCTTGAAATCAGGAAAAAAAATGAAACTTTTGTATTTCCCGTGGAAAAAAATAATGTCTTAGAAAAAATAGGGATCGAAGTGGATCCTGATCAGATTGTATTGCAGCTATGTAAAGTTGAAGAATCCGATAAAATACCTGATATGATACCACTAATCAGAGAAATTGAATTGTTGAAAGAAGGAGATCTTCTGTTTCAGGACCTTGATTGCGGCCCATTGTGTGAAGCAATTGAAACAGTCACGGAAGGGTACAGGGGAGCTCATTTTTCACATGTTGGAATAGTGATCATGGATGAAAGCCTTCAACTTGCTGTACTTGAAGCAATTGGTGAAAAAGTAAAAATTTCAGCAGTCAATGATTTTTTAAACCGATATTATGATTCTCAAAACAGGCCCAAAGTTGTTGTTGGCAGACTCAAAGCCGGGATTTCTATTCCCGGATTTCAAAATAATCTAAAAAAATATATTGGAAAAACTTATGATGATATATTTGATATCGAAGATGAAAAGTATTATTGCAGTGAACTGGTTTATTTTCTATTTTCAGATGAAAAAAAAGAAAAAATATTTCAACTTTCTCCCATGACATTTAAAAGCAAAGAATCCGGTGAGTATTTTCCCTCCTGGAAAGAATATTACAACAAGCTCAAAATAAGAATACCTGAAGGCCAACCAGGTATAAATCCGGGAAGTATCTCAAAATCAGATAAAATCGACATTTTATATAGATTTGGAGATCCGGAAGGGTGGGAGTGATGAGTGAAAAACTAAAAGTGAAAAACTAAAAAACAAAATGTGACAATTTGAAAATTTGAAAATGTGGTGATTTATAGATGTGATGATTTGAAAAAGTGGTGATTTGCTGATTTGAAGATGAGATAATTTGAAAATGAAAAGTGTAAAGACTGCCGACTGAAGACTGCCAACTGCCGACTGAGGACTACCTCTTCTCTCCAAAAAAATCCTTCATAAGGCTGATACTTTCTGTATTCATCATGCCAAAATCCACCTTGGTTTTAGGATGAAGCATTTGAGATCCAAATCGCATAAATCCGTTTTTTTCATCTTCTGCAGCATACACTATCTTGCCAATTTTTGCCCAGTTTAGCGCAGAAGCACACATCGGACATGGCTCGAGAGTTGTATAAAGTGTACAGTCTTCAAGATATTTTGCCCCCAGGTAATTAGTTGCCGATGTTATTGCTATCATTTCAGCATGAGCAGTCGGATCATTCAGAGTTTCAACCTGATTATGTGCTTTTGCAATAATTGTGTTATTTGCTACTATCACCGCCCCAATGGGAACTTCACCCTCTTCAAAAGCTTTTTTTGCTTCCTTGAAAGCTTCTTTCATAAAATGATCTGTTGAAATCATATCAGCATTTGTAAAAATGAAGCAAATAAACAAAAAAAATGAATAGAATCAGGTAATTATGGATTTGAATTGAAAAAATTTTTTAATTAAAATATTTCTGAATCCAATTTCATCCTTATCTTTGCATATGGAAAATTATAATAAAATCACATCGGTTGAGGAGAAACTGACATTTGATGATGTATTGCTGGTTCCCTCTTTTTCGGAAGTCCTTCCGCGCGAAGTTGATACTTCAACTAATTTCACCCGTAATATACGGTTGAACATACCCATAGTTTCTGCTGCTATGGATACTGTAACTGAATTCAGACTGGCAATTGCACTTGCAAAAGAAGGAGGCATAGGGATCATTCATAAAAATATGACAATTGAAGAACAGGCTGACCAGGTAAGAAAAGTCAAGAGGTCAGAGAGCGGGATGATAATAGACCCAATAACTCTCGGTGTTTATGCTACTATCGGTGAGGCTCTTGAATTGATGAAACTTCATAGTATCGGAGGAATTCCAATAGTTGATAAATCCGGAAAACTGGTTGGTATTCTGACCAACAGGGATTTGAGATTTCAGGAAGATCTCGGTAAACCGGTAAATGAAGTCATGACTAAGGAAAGACTGATTACGGCTCCTGTAGGTACTGGATTAAGTGAAGCAAAAAAGATTCTTCAGGAGCACAGAATTGAAAAATTGCCGGTAATTGATCATAATAACAGACTCGTTGGCCTGATTACATATAAAGATATCCTTAAAATAAAGAATTATCCTAATTCTGCTAAAGATAATCTTGGCCGACTCATTGTTGGTGCAGCAGTAGGTGTAGGTCATGGAACTATGGAAAGGGTTGAAGCCCTTGTAAACGTTGGAGCTGATGCAATAGTAGTTGATACAGCTCATGGCCATAGTGCCGGTGTTATTGAAACTATAAGATTGATAAAGAATAATTATCCTGGCATTGATATCATAGGTGGAAATGTAGCAACTGGAGCAGGAGCCAGAGCCCTGGTCGATGCAGGGGTTGATGCGGTTAAAGTCGGAGTAGGTCCTGGTAGTATCTGTACTACACGAATAGTAGCAGGTGTTGGTATTCCGCAACTATCAGCGATCATGGATGCTTATCATGCAATTAAAGATACCGGAGTACCTGTTATCGGAGATGGTGGAATCAGGTTTACGGGAGATATTGCTAAAGCTATTGCTGCCGGTGCCAGCACTGTTATGGCAGGTTCTTTGTTTGCAGGAGTCGAAGAAGCTCCTGGAGAAACAATAATATTCAAAGGAAGGAAATTCAAAATCTACCGCGGTATGGGTTCAATTGGTGCAATGGAACTTGGTTCTAAAGACAGGTATTTTCAGGACATGGAAGATGATATCAAAAAACTGGTACCTGAAGGAATCGAAGGACGAATACCATTCAAAGGTACATTGTCAGAAATGATGATACAATATATAGGTGGTCTTAGAGCAGGAATGGGATATACAGGTTCAAATTCAATTGAGGAATTACAAAAAGCATCATTTGTCAGGATCACAAATGCAGGTATCATTGAAAGCCATCCTCATGATGTTTCAATCACAAAGGAATCACCCAATTATAGCATGGAATTTTAATAGTACTATATGAAAATTGCCACTTTGAATGTCAATGGGATCAGATCAGCAATAAAAAAAGATTTGCACTCATGGATCACTGATCAAAATATCGATATCCTCTGTATGCAGGAAATAAAAATCAATGAAACCCTCGCCAATACCGAGGAAATATCATTATCTGGTTATAATTCATTCTGGCATTCAGCAAAAAAAGATGGTTACAGCGGGGTGGCTTGTTATAGCAAACAGCCTCCGGTATCAATATCCAAAGGAATAGGAAATGATTTATACGACAATGAAGGCCGGGTACTCCGACTTGATTTTGAAAGATTTGTTCTCATTAATGTTTATATACCTTCAGGAAGCAGTGGTGAACACAGACATGAGTTTAAAATGAAGTTTTTACCTGATTTTGGAGAATATATTGAAAAAGTAAAAAAAGAGAATGAAAATATTGTCGTGGTTGGTGATTACAATATTGTACATAAGGATGTTGATATTCACAATCCTGACCGCAAAGATAATCCTTCAGGTTACAGGCCTGAGGAGAGAAAATGGCTTGATGATTGGTTTAATAATGGTTTTTCTGATGCGTTCAGGTTGAAATATCCCCAGAACAGAAAATTTACATGGTGGAGTTACAGAGCAGGAGCTTTTAAAAAAAATCTTGGCTGGAGAATCGATTATATAAGTGTTTCGGATACATTGAAAGACAAAGTAATAGATGTGGAATTTTTTACCCAAAATATGTTCTCAGATCATTGCCCTGTAATTATGGACATAGATATTTGATTAAATAAATAACTTTGCCATCTGATTGAAATGAAAATATATTTTTCACTTACATTATATATGATATGGTTATATTTAAATATTACAGATGAGAGTTTTAATAACCGATCATGTACATGAGCTGTTAATTGAAAATTTGATCAGCTCATCTTATCAGGTTGATTACTACCCAGATATTGATAACCAGTATATCAAATCAATAATACATCAGTATCACGTTGTTGTAATTAACACCAGAACACCTTTTAACAGGGAAATGATAGATATGTCAAAATCTCTAAGGCTCATAGTCCGCTTAGGGTCAGGACTTGATATAATAGATTGTGAATATGCGGATCAAAAAGGCATTCATGTATGCAATACACCAGAAGGAAACAGACAGGCAGTGGCTGAACATGCCCTGGGCCTGTTGCTGGGACTACTTAACAGGATTGTTATAAGTAATGAACAGGTAAAAAGCTTAACCTGGCGCAGGGAAGAAAACAGAGGCATTGAAATTGAAGGAAAAACTTTGGGAATAATAGGTTTTGGCAATACAGGAAGCAGTTTTGCAAAATTATTATCCGGTTTTAACTTAAAAATACTTGCTTATGATAAGTATAAGCAGCGTTTTGCAGAAAACTATCGTAATGTAATTGAAACAGATATGACTGAAATATTCAGGAATTGTGATGTTTTAAGCTTACACATCCCTCTTACTTCCGAAACAGTACATCTGTGTGACATGAATTTTTTTAAAAGATTCGAAAAAGATATTTTTTTATTAAATACATCACGTGGTAAAATAATTAAAACCAGCGATCTGATAAGCTGTATAAGATCAGGGAAAATTAAAGGTGCCGCACTTGATGTTCTGGAAAATGAGAATCCCGGGTCATACAACGGTAATGAAAAACTAATGTATGAGCAATTGTTTTCATTTTCAAATGTGATTGTGACTCCTCATATTGCAGGTTGGTCAGTCGAGTCCAAAGAAAAAATAGCTGAGCTGACTTATAAATGTATAATTCAGTATGCTCCGGTATGACAAATATTGTTGGTTTATCAGTTGACTTTTTAATTGATAAAAAAAAATAATATAAAATTAGTCTAATTAATTGAAATAATTTTGTTAGAATGAATCTATATTTTTCTGAAAAAACCTTAATATTGTGTCTTTTTACAGAATTTGTAATGTTTTACATTTTATTATCTTAAGATTATTCTTGTTTTTTATTTTGAGTTAGAATATATTTGCAATATTAAATTTTATTTGTTTAAATAATGTACAAATGAATAGACTATTTACTTTTTTGATTTTATTGTTTTTTTCTGTCATAAGCTTGTATTCGCAGGCAACTCTGGAAGGGGTTATTTCAGATAAGGAAACAGGTTCGCCCCTTGATTTTGCTTATATTAAGTTATACAAGGGTACTAATTTAGTGACCGGCACTCAGACTGATGCTGACGGAAACTATGTAATCTCTCATATTGATAATGGCACCTATGATGTTGAAGCCAGTTATCTTGGTTATACATCGGAAAAAAAGACCGGTGTTGTACTTGGTGCAGGTAAAGTGACCAGGATTAATTTCAAACTTTCAGTCCAGGGTATACAGTTGACAGAACTTGTTATCACTGAATATAAAGCACCACTTGTCGATATTGACAATACAACTACGGGTGCAACTGTTACTGCTGAGAAAATCCAGAGCCTTCCCACCAAAAGTGTAAATGCTATTGCTGCTACAACTGCCGGTGTTGCCTCTGTTGATGGTGGAGCTATTAATATCAGGGGAGGTAGAACAAATGCTACAGCTTATTATGTTGACGGTGTCCGGGTTATGGGTTTGATTCCCCAGTCTGAGATCGAACAGATGCAGGTTATTACAGGCGGACTTGAGGCAAGGTATGGTGATGCAACAGGAGGCTTAATTTCCCTGACAACCAAAGGTCCTTCACAGGTTTTTTCCGGAGGAATAGAACTTGAAACATCTCAATATCTTGATCCTTATGGTTACAATCTGGCATCAGCATTCCTTTCAGGCCCAATCATAAAGAAAAAAGGACAATCTGTACTGGGTTTCAGGATCGCATATCAATATAACGGTGTTAAGGATGACAGCCCATCAGCTATTGGTCACATCAGAATGCCAGCTTCGGTTATTGAGGATCTGGAGAAAAAGCCGGTTATTGACTATAAGGGAACAAGGGTTGCAAAAGGAATATTTCTTACAAATAAAGATTTAGGAGGAAAACTTGATGCTGCTCCAAATGAAGAAAGCAGGGGATCTGATATTAATGTAAAACTTGATGCCAGACTTTCAAAGAATCTTGATGTTGCCATCACAGGGTCCTATAATGATGATGTAAACAGATTCACTCCAAGCAAAGCATGGAGTCTTCTGAATTATAATAATAATCCCTTTGCCTATGGGAATTCCTACAGAATAAATTTCAGATTAAGGCATAAAATTGGAAAGCAAGGTATTGACATGGGTCAGGATAATACTAAATCCACTGGTTCATTGATCAGAAATGCATATTATAATCTCAATGCTGCTTATGAGAAATCTGAAGGAAATTCTGAAGATTACCGTCACAAGCAAAATCTTTTCAATTATGGATACTATGGAAGCCAGGATATGTCTTTAGTAGAGGTTGTAACTATTATAGACCCGGAAACATGGAAAGGCAGCGGAACTCAGTTTATAGGTGGTAACTATTGGGATTTTGTAGGCTACAACAGGAGATTCGGAGAATTTCTCCCAAATAAGGAAATCAATCCAGTTCTGGCTAATTTCAATGATATCAATGGTTATCTTGATAACAATTTCAACAGGTTATGGGATGATATGTATTCAAATGTCGGCCAAATATATAATAGTGTAGCCAAAAATGAATCTGAAAGATATAATTTCAGCTTAAATGCTGGATTTGACTTCCTGCTGAGCGGCAGCAAAAGAGGAAGACACAGTATAGAACTTGGCGTAATAGGTGAAATGAGGGTTGACAGGTCATGGGGCCTGAATCCGCTTTCATTGTGGGAACTTGCTCACGAACAGCAAAACCTTTGGATAGTAGGTGTCGATACTACAGATATAATAGGAACTTTTACTTCCGATCTGGGAGGAATTGAAAGGACCTGGCAACGTTATAATACAAAACTTAACAGAAATGATGACTCAAAATTTTACAAAGAAATAAGAACCCTTCTTGGAAAAGGAGAACATGATTATGTCAGTGTTGACGAAGAAGTTACTCCCGATCAGTTAAGGCTTGATATGTTCTCAGGCAAAGAACTCAATGATAAGAGAATTGTTGGTTATTATGGTTATGATTATCTGGGAAATAAATTATCCAATGATGTAAAATTCACTGATTTCTTTACTGGTCAGGGAAAACAGGACTTCTGGTCACCAGCCTACAATCCGCTATACGGAGCTGTATATATTCAGGATAAGTTCTCTTTCAAAGATATTATCATGAGAGTGGGGGCTAGAATTGATTATTTTGATGCAAACACAAAAGTATTGAAAGATCCTTATGCACTTTATGAAATAGAAAATGCAAGGGACTTTTATCAGAAAAACACCCAATATGTCAGACCTGCTTCTATTGAGGATGATTATAAAGTGTATGTGTCAGATGCTGAAAGTTCAAAAGTAATAGGTTTCAGAAAAGATGATAGCTGGTTCCTTCCAAATGGCACTGCAACGGATGGAAGCCTGATTTTTAAAGGTGGTCTCGTTTACCCCTATTTCAAGGAGAGAGATGTATTGCTTAGAAATATCCAGGCAAAAGATTATAATCCTAACATTTCATTTGAAGATTATAAACCACAGGTAAATTTTATGCCACGTATAGCATTTTCATTCCCAATATCAGAGAATGCAGGATTCTTCGCTCATTATGATGTACTTGTTCAAAGGCCGGGTGCTGGTGAAGTTATTATGACTCCGATGGATTATTATTATTTTGAATCAAGTGGAAGCGGTACGTATAATAATCCAAATCTCAAACCCGAAAAAACCATTGATTACGAAGTAGGATTTCAGCAAAAATTGTCCAGCAATTCAGCCCTGAAAATTCAGACATATTACAGGGAACAACGAGATATGATCCGTATAAGACCTTATTTCTTTGTTCCTTCTGTTTCACAGTATTATTCATATGGTAATCTTGACTATGGTACAGTTAAGGGATTTTCATTTACTTATGATTTCAGAAGAAAGACAAATCTGGAATTCCAGGTAGCATATACTCTGCAATTTGCCAATGGAACCGGTTCAGATGCCAATTCAGCAGCTGGTTTGTCAAATAAAGGTATTATAAGAAACCTTTACGCAACAAATTTTGATGAACGACACAGGCTGGCTGGTATTGTTGACTTCAGATATTTTGAGGGCAAATTATATAATGGACCCGTATTGTTTGGAAAAAATATTCTTCAAAATGCAGGACTTAATATGCAGATCAATGCTGTATCTGGAAGGCCATATACACAATCATCGCTGCCTGAAGCATTTGGTGGTTCAGGATTTGAAGGTTCAATCAATGGTTCAAGGAAACCATGGTACTTTGAAGTAGGTATGAAAATTGATAAAATGATAAAAATAACAAGCCGTCTTCAGGCAAATATTTATCTGAGGGCTGAAAATCTTCTGAATACTAAAAATGTTGTTGGCGTTTACAGTTATACCGGTGACCCGGATGATGATGGTTTCTTGCTTTCTCAATGGGGACAAAACAGAATTGAGAAAATAATTGATCAGGGAAAACCTATCGAAGGTTTCAAAGATATGTACAGCTGGTATGTTCAGAACAGGGGTAATTATTCCAGACCGAGAAGGATTTATTTTGGAGTAGTATTTAATTTATAAACTGAAAAACAACAATATTAGCTTTAAATTTAGTTAACTAAGAATTAAAAGAAATAAAAATGAAAACATCTTATTTAAAAAAATTCATACTTAGTATTACGGTGCTATTAGCGTGGCAGGCCTCCTATGCCTACATCTATGAGCCGGAATCTAAAAAGAAAAGAAAAAAGGAAATTCAGTCAGAGATCTCTTTGAGGGCCACCTGCGATCAGCCTACTGATAAATGGTTTCAGGACATAAACAATGTAAGAGCAATACTCACAAATGGTGGTGACGTCTGGACAGAAAACCAAAAAGGAAAATACATTGTGCCAAAAAGGGAGAACGCAGAGGATGAGGCTTCATCACTCTATTCCGGAGCTGTATGGATCGGTGGCAGGGATGCTGCAAATAACCTTAAACTCGCTGCTTCTGATTACAGAAACTCAAGTGAATATGACTTTTATGCTGGTCCACTTGATCAAAACGGGGCAACTGATAAAGAAATATGCGATAAGTGGGATACACATTTTAAAGTGCTCGGGGCAGAGATAGACCAACATCTGGTAAATTATGAAAGAGCCAGGGCCTCTGGTGATAAAATGAATGAAGACTCCATTCCTGATGGTGTAAAATTCTGGCCAGCTAAAGGCAATCCATTTTTTTATGAAAAATACAAATTCAAATTACCGGCATTTGCAGATCTTGCACCTTTTTACGACCAGAATGAAGATGATCAGTATGACCCAGCCGATGGTGATTATCCGGTAATCCATATTCAGGCTCCTGCTGCCAGAGGGGAATGTCCTGCCGGAGTATATGCCGATGAGATATTTTTCTGGGTTTATAATGATGCCGGAGGACCCCACAAGAAAACTCAGGGTACTCCAATTCAGATGGAAATTCAGGTTCAGGCTTTTGCCTGGGCTACAAATGATGAGATCAACGATATGACTTTTCAGAGATATAAACTTATAAACAAGGCTATATCTGATATCAAGGATTGTTATTTTGCATGGTGGGTTGACCCTGATCTGGGTTGTTATATAGATGACTTTATCGGATGTATACCACCACCTGTCAATTTAATGTATTGTTATAATATAGACGGACTGGACGGATCAGATGGTTGTTCATGCACAGGTGGAGTCAATACCTATTGCGACAGAATTCCAATAGTCGGTGTTGATTATTTCAGAGGCCCTTTAGGTCATTTCAATCTTAGGTATGATTCCCTGTTCAATTCGGAAGGCCAGTTTATAGGGATTGATACTGTTTTTGTTCCGATAGCTATAAATGAGGATGGAGATACAACTATTGAATTGGGTATGACCTCATTCATATATTTTATTGGAAGCGGAGAAGGATCTGCCGGAATGAGGGATCCCGAAAATGCAACAGAATACTACAGATATCTCACCGGATACTGGAAAGACGGTACTCCTATCACCAAAGGTGGTAGTGGTTATAATCTGGGTTCGAATGATACAGCCAAATATGTTTTTCCAGATGCTCCAAATGACCCTTCAGGATGGAGTATGTATTCAGAAGATTTACCCTCAGCTGATAGAAGAACAGTTCAGGCTACTGGTCCATTCGTACTTAAGCCTGGGGATGTCAATGAACTGATAATTGGGGTCCCATGGGTACCAAATCAGTTACACCCTGGACCCTCACTCGATGAATTGCTTGTGGCAGATGAGCTTGCACAGGCACTTTTCGATAACTGTTTTGAGCTGCAGGATGGGCCTGATGCACCCGATATTGATATTGTTGAGCTCGATAAACAATTGATACTTGTTTTATCTAATGATACCATAACCTCAAATAATAAACAGGAAAATTATTCTGAGGTGGGCATTAAAATAGACAGGGCTAATACCGATGATATCGAATATCATTTTGAAGGATATCAGATTTACCAGCTTTATAATGGTGATGTATCCGGACAACAACTTGATGATTTTGATAAAGCAAGGTTGATCTATCAGTGCGATTATAAAAACGATATAAGCACCCTATATAACTGGAGGGTAATTGAAAATCCAAGCATTAATGGAGGAGGAGAAAAGATTTTTGTACCTCAAAAGAAAGTTTCAGGAGCAAATAAAGGATTAAATCATGTATTTAATGTAGTGGAAGACCAGTTTGCTCAGGAAAACAAGGAACTCATAAACCATAAAACATATTATTTCATGGTTGTGGCTTATGAGCACAACAACTGGAAAGAATTTGATCCTAAATCTGGAGAAGGCCAGAGAGAACCTTATTTTCCCGGAAGAAGGAATGTGAAAATTTACAGGGGAGTGCCAAGACCAATTGAATATGCGAAAATGAACATTTTGCCATTTGAAGGACCAGAGATCACAAGGTTGGAGGGGACAGGAATTGGTTCACGATTTGTAAATGTTACTACTCAGTCCATCGATAAGATATTACAGGATAATTTCCTTAAAGAGCTTGCTTATAAGGGTGGTGATGGTCCATTTAAAGTTGAGGTATTTAATCCATTCGATATCAAAGATAAGGAATTCAGGCTGGAGTTTATTGATAGCAAAATGAATGATAATGTTCTTGATACATCAGCTTACTGGAAACTTACAGATGTAAGCAGCGGAAAAGTATATTATTCACACAAAAAAATAAGAGAACCTTATGAACAGGTTATTCTTGGTGAAGGATTCTCAGTTTCTGTTGATCAGGCACCCGATGTCGCAACTCTCGCAGATGCTGACAATGGTGTAATAGGAAGCACCCTGGAATATGGAGAGCCTGAAGGCCCTCAATGGCTTGCAATTATTGGTGATGATCTTGGAATAAACCGAACAAGGTTTGAAGCCGGGGAAGCAAAAACCTGGGATATTACCAACTATTTGAGGACCGCAAAGGGTGAGAGGGATGAAACCAGAGACCCTAATAAAGCTTTCAATAAGAGAATGACCGCGGCTCCATTTACTCCATTTGTTCTTACTGAATTTGCTCCAAATATTCAGCAATACTATATTTCACCTGCAGCAAGGGAATATATGAGTACCTTCAGGACGAATTCATGCTTTGCAAATAATAAAAATTGCCTCAACAAGCTGAATAATGTCGATATAGTATTTACACCTGATAAATCAAAATGGAGTCGCTGTGCAGTGATTGAGACTTCTTATAAAGCATTATACAGTGATTTGATAGGGAATGTAGAAGGAATTCTGAGTCCTGAAGGAGAATCAGTGCAGTTCCAGCTTCGCGCTGCCAATTCAGTTGGAAAAGATGATTCAAATGGCGATGGGAAGCCGGATGAAGATGGTGATGGCACAGGAATGGGATGGTTCCCCGGTTATGCAATCGATGTTGAAACAGGTGAGAGATTGAATATTTTCTTCGGTGAATCTTCCACTTATGGTGGATCCATGGCTGTTGATACCTTATTTACAGGTAAAAAGGGACCCGGAAGAGATATGATGTTCAATCCAACTCAGGATGTATTTGTAAATTTCCCTGAAAACCTGGATATTGATCACCATCCGTGGAACTGGACATTTGGAGGACTTCATATGATTTATGTTACTAATTCCAGATATGACGGATGTGCAAAACTAAGGGAAGCTCTGAAGGGAAATAAGTACTCCCAGGTTCGTCCTGCGCTGGATGTTATTACTTGGGCAGCACCTGCAATGGTCAATCCAGGCGATACACTGAACCGATTTAAGTCCTATAAAGATGGATTGATACCAAATAGGGCCACCGTTAAGCTCAGGGTAAACAATCCTTACCAGGTTCCTGAAGCTGAATACCTGAAAGGTTCAAGAAATGGCTATGGTACCTATTTGTTTAATTTTAAAGGAAAGGCACCGGGTGATTATACTGAACTTGAAAAGGAAAATCCTCTGGATAAAGTAAATGTAGTACCCAATCCTTATTATGCATATTCTCCATATGAGACCTCTCAGTTTGGTAAACAGGTGAAAATCACTAACCTGCCAGGAAAATGTACAGTCACTATTTACTCAATAGATGGTAAGTTTATTAAGCAGTTCAAACGTGATGAAAAGGGTATTGATTACAGGACACAGGGAAGAACAAATCCTGCAATTACCAGAGGACAGATTTATCCTGACCTGATATGGGATCTTGAAAATCATAAGGGCATTCCGGTAGCAAGTGGTGTTTACCTGATACATATTTACTCAGATGAAGTAAAAGCTGAACGTACAATCAAATGGTTTGGAATTAACAGGGAATTTGACCCCACAGGATTATAGAATAATAAGTTTTGATAATTTTAAAAAAATATAAAAATGAAAAAGATTAATTGGTTTTTTATTCTGGTAATCCTGGTGACTTCTGTTAGTCTTTATGCTGGTAATCCTGACAGACAGGGTGAAGCAGGAGCAAGTGAATTGTTATTTAATCCCTGGCCTACAAGTTCTGGATTGCACGGAATGAATACCTCATCTATAAATGGTGTTGCAGCAATGCGTTTAAATGTGGCCGGTATTAGCCGGGGATATGACAGAGCAATTGTTTCACTCAGTAATTCAAGATTGTATGAAGGCTCTGATCTGCAGTTCAATGCTTTAGGAGTTGCTTTGAAAATGGGAAAAACAGGAGCTCTCGGCATCAGCCTTGCAACTGTTGATTTTGGTGACATTCCTATTACTCTTGTAGATTCTCCCGAAGGAACAGGTGCTACATATTCGCCTTCTTTCTATCATCTCGGCATTGGCTATTCTTATTCATATGAGAATAAAATCTCGGTTGGAGCACTTTTAAGGCTTATTGGTGAATCAACTGCCGATGTCTCAGCATTTGGTGCAGCTATTGATGCCGGAGTACAATATATTTCAGGCCCCCAGGAAAATTTTAAACTTGGTATTTCTTTGAGAAATATAGGAACACCGATGAAATTTGGCGGTTCCGGTCTTAATTTCCGTGGGCCAAATCCGGAAGGAAATTCAAGCTACCAGTTGACATTTCAGCACAGGGCAGAAGGATTTGAATTACCATCAGTGCTGAATATTGGGTTTTCTTATGATTACTACCTTGCTAACAAAATGTTTATAAGAGGTATTGCTAATTTCACATCAAATGCCTTTTCACTTGACCAGACCGGAGGTGGTATTGAATTCTATTTCAAAGATCTGATAGTCCTTCGGGGAGCTTATATGCTTGAGATAGGTGAGGCAAATGTAGAAGAAAAAAATATTTATTCCGGACCGGCAGGTGGCTTTACTGTAAATGTACCTTTATCAAAGAAAAATAAAAACAAAGTGGGAATTGATTATTCTTACAGAGCTACACACAGGTTTAAAGGATCTCATAATTTTGGTGTCCGGATAGAAATATAGGTATTTAAGAATTTTTAACATTTTATATAAACTTAACGTTTCCTGAATTTGTTATCAGGGGACGTTAAGTTTTTTATATTAAAAAGATAAGTATTATTATGGCAGAATTTAATTACATGTCAAAAGAAGGATATGATAAGCTTGTAAGTCAACTTGAAGACCTCAAGGTAAATGAACGAAAAAAGGCTGCCCAGGCCATAGCAGAAGCAAGAGAAAAGGGAGACCTGTCAGAAAATGCAGAATATGATGCAGCCAAAGATGCTCAGGGAATGTTGGAAATGAAAATAAACGAACTGGAAAAAATGCTTGCAAATGCCAGGGTTTTGGATAATGATAAAATCAATACTTCAGTTGTGTCTATTTTGACATGCGTAACAGTAAAGAATATTAAAACAGGACTTAATGCAACATATAAAATTGTGTCTGAGTCGGAAGCAGATCTAAAACAAAAGAAAATTTCTGTCAGCTCACCTATGGGTAAGGGCTTGCTAGGTAAAAAACCAGGAGATATAGCGAGTGTTCAAACTCCGGCCGGACTCAATGAATATGAAATCATAGAAATCACAGTTTGATACTGCTTTTGCATTAACCGGAAGCAAAATTTAACTTTTTTGACAAAGGAGGATTTCTGTAGGAAAAGAGAAAATAACCCCGAAGAGATTACACATTATTTACTATTGGTGCAGTTCATACCATACAAACGATAAAAGACAATCCGTAAGGCGGAATGAATTTGTTTACAATTATAATCCACCTGATTTAAACAATTGTTTTGATTCAATCAGTAAACGGATTGAGATACAATTGTGTGATTTCAAGGTATTCATGCCTTGTTATTAAAATTGAACCACAACGTGGTTTTATCAAACTCCATATTTTCTTCAGGATGTAAGTATAGATCTGATAATTTCTAAATTTACATATATTAACATGTACATTTTTTTCTAAATATTTTAGGTGATCAAAACAGTATTGCTAAGCCAGATTTCATTCAATACAAGCCAGGTGGCATGTTTTTAAAGTATTTCAAATATTTTTCCTGCCCAGGTAAGTATTATTGGGAATCTTGCTATTTTTGTAGAAATAAAAAAATATAAGTTATGGCTACAATTTTTTCTAAGATAATTGCCGGAGAAATACCATCCTTTAAAGTTGCCGAATCTGATAATTTTTATGCTTTCCTGGATATTTTTCCTCTGAAAAAGGGTCACACACTTGTGGTGCCGAAGAAAGAAATCGATTACTTCTTTGATGTTGATGATGAAATGATTAAGGAGTATATTTATTTTACCAAAAAACTTGCAATTGCTATCAAAAATGTAATACCATGTATTAAAGTTGGCATGGCTGTAATAGGGCTTGAGGTTCCGCATGCCCACATACATTTAGTGCCACTTCATGATATTAATGATCTGAATTTTTCCAATCCTAAACAAAAATTTTCAGACGAAGAATTCAAAGACTTGTCAGTTTTGATAAGCGAAGAATTTTCAAGACTTTAGGTTGGTCAGATCGAAGAAATCCTGGTCTTTAAGAAAAGGAAAATCACTGCGGTATTGCATTAGTTTGTCCATTGATAAAATGGCAGTAATTATGCCTTCGTTTTCGCCAAGTTTAATAATACATTTTCCTTCATAATCGTATATTGATGAATCACCTGAGTATTTGCGGTTTTCACCATCAATTCCTGATCTGTTGAGTCCAAATATATAGGCCTGATTTTCAATTGCACGAGAAACAAGAAACGCATTCCAGTGTGCTGCCCGGGATGTTGGCCAGTTTGCCACATTTAACAGTACATGATAATCTATATTATTCTTCAACCATACAGGAAATCTCAGGTCGTAGCATATTCCGGGCATGAATTTCCAGGATTTGTATGTAAATGTTTTTCGTTTAGAGCCTTTTCTGTAATGAATATTTTCACCTGCAAAAGCAAATAAATGTCGCTTATCATAATGGTCGATTATTCCCTCAGGAGTAACCCAAAGGAAACGGTTTCTATATGTGTTATTTTCACTGATTATGATGCTGCCACATAAAATAAAATTGAACTCTGTAGCTTTTTTTTGCATCCACTGCACAGTAGGCCCTGACATTGACTCTGCAAGGTTTTGTGGATTCATACTGAAACCAGTAGTAAACATTTCGGGTAACAATACAACTTCAGAGTCAGACGGAACCGAATTGAGAAGCCCTTCCAGAACCTTTATATTACACTCCTTATTTTCCCAGGCTATATCAAACTGAATCCCCGAAATCCTTAAATCCATGTTCCTGTTATAATTGTCTGATTATGAATTCAGTAAAATCAATCAAACTCATCGATCCTTTATCTCCTTCGCCCTGTTTTCTGACCGAAACGTTTTTAGCTTCCATTTCCTTTTCTCCTACTATTAGCATGTAGGGAATTTTTTTGATTTCTGTGTCCCGGATCTTCCTTCCTATTGATTCTGTCCTGTTATCAATTGACCCGCGGAGACCATTGGAAACCAGTTTGTTAAGCACTAATTCAGCATATTCATTATATAAATCACTGACTGGTAATATCCTGAACTGCTCAGGAGTAAGCCATAGAGGAAAACGTCCTTCGGTATGTTCAATCAAAACACCCACAAACCTTTCCATAGAACCAAAAGGAGCCCTGTGGATCATTACCGGTCTATATTTTTGGTTGTCAGAGCCTGCATACTCAAGATTGAACCTCTCGGGAAGATTATAATCTACCTGTATGGTACCTAGCTGCCAGCTTCTGCCTATTGCATCCTTGACCATGAAGTCTAGTTTTGGTCCGTAGAATGCTGCCTCTCCCAATGCAATTACTGTTTCAAGACCTACTTCTTTAGTAGCATCAATAATGGCTTGTTCAGCTTTTTCCCAATTTTCATCGCTTCCGATATATTTCATTTTATCCGAGGGATCTCGTAAAGAAATTTGTGCAGTATAATTTTTAAATTCTAATTTGTCAAGAACCTTTTTAGTAAGATCAAGAACACCAAGGAATTCATCTTTCAGCTGATCTGATGTACAAAAAATATGTGCATCATCCTGTGTAAATCCCCTGACCCTGGTGAGTCCATGAAGCTCTCCGCTTTGTTCGTACCTGTAAACAGTGCCAAATTCAGCTATCCTTATTGGCAATTCTTTATATGAATGTGGTTTGTTATTGAATATTTCGCAGTGGTGCGGACAATTCATGGGTTTAAGTAAAAATTCCTCTCCTTCCCTTGGGGTAAGTATTGGCTGAAAACTATCTTTTCCATATTTTTCATAATGTCCGGAAGTGATATAGAGTTCTTTTTTACCAAGGTGTGGAGTAATGACCTGTACATAACCAGCTGCTTCCTGTTCTTTTATAAGAAATTCCTCAAGTTTTTTTCTTAGAGCAGTTCCCTTGGGTAGCCATATAGGAAAACCTGCACCCACTTTTTCAGAAAACATGAATAGTTCGAGTTCTGTACCAAGTTTACGATGGTCTCTTTTTTTAGCTTCCTCAAGCATATTGAGATAATCAGTCAGCTCAGTTTTTTTAGGAAAAGTAATTCCATATATCCTGGTCATCATTTTCCTGTTTTCATCACCTCGCCAGTATGCACCTGCTATGTTAAGCAATTTCACCGCCCCAATGTGTCTTGTATCGGGTAAATGCGGACCTCTGCACAGGTCAATAAAATCACCGGTCTGATAAAATGTAATATCACCGTCGTTCAGATCCTGAATCAGTTCGATCTTATATTCGTCACCTTTCTCGGTGAAATGTTTTAATGCATCAGATTTTGAGACTTCTGTCCTTTTAAACTTCTGTCGCATTTTAGCAAGTTCCATTATTTTGTCTTCTACTTTTTTCAGATCATCCCTGGTAAAATTATGCTCACCAAAATCAACATCGTAGTAAAAACCACTCTCAATATCCGGACCAATTCCGAATTTGATCCCGGGATAAAGCAACTCCAGAGCTTCAGCCATAAGATGGGCAGAGGAATGCCAGTATGTAGACTTGCCTTCAGCGTCGTTCCACGTTAGTAATGTCAGTTCTGAATTTTGAGTTAAGGGTATTAAAGCATCCTGAACCTTACCATTCACTTTGGCAGATAATACATTCCTGCCTAGTCCTTCACTGATCTGGTAGGCAATGTCCAGTGGAGTTACTCCTTTTTCATATTTTCTGACATTTCCATCAGGAAATTTTACATCTATCATTTTTTTAAATTTTGAATAAGGCTGCAAAGGTACGCAGATTTGTCTAAAAAATAAACTGATTTGTGCTATTAGTGAATTTATACGTAAAATTATAAACAAAAAGCATCATTTGAAAATGATAGAACCCTAAAATTCCGAGAATATTGGTGATACGTTTATCTGTTCGATCTGTGTGATGTTAAGCCTTTGGTGTTTAGCCTTTGTTGGTGTTGTCACCAACAAATCATAAGTTGTATTTCTATTTACTTTTTAGCCTTTGTTGGTGCTGTCACCAACAAGATATAAGTGGTATTTCTATTTTCTTTTTAGCCTTGTTGGTGTTATCACCAACAAATCTTAAGTGGTATTTCTATTTACTTTTAGCCTTTGTTAGTATTGTCACCAACAAATCATAAGTGGTATTTCTATTTACTTTTTAGCCTTTTTTGGAGTTGTCACCAACAAATCTTAAACAGCTATATTGATATTATTTGTATTAATAGGGATTTTAAATTATAAAATCAACGATGATATAAATCGAAACCATTAGCAATAAAAAAATTATAAAACTTAATATAAAGCTTAAAATGTTTTTTTTCTGTTTAATTGCTTTTATTTGAGGTACATTGTTTTTATTTCTTGGGGATAATTTATTGTATTGCAAATTGTCATGAAATATCTGACTATCATTGGCAGACCGATTACCAAATTCGTGAGGTTTTCTTGGTTTATGTGTATAGCCCCATCGCGACATTCCATATCCTGTAAACTCCATAGCTTGAATTTCAAATTAAAAGGTAAAATTAATAAAATTATTAATTTAAAAATATTGAATTTGCAGATAAATTAACTAAGAGCTTACACTTTTATACTTTTTTATTTTAATTACAAGATTGATTTCGCGGAGTCCTGAGGTCTATCAGTAAATTGTATTTACTCATCAAATAATCTTACCTTTCCCAATATTATTGTAAAAAACTTCTAAAGTACAAATAATTCCCCATCATACTGACAATGAATAGCCTTTCAGGAGTTCCCATGCAGCTTTTTCCAGTTCTTCCCTTTTAGTAGGATGTGCTATATTGATCATAGCTTTTGCCCTTTCTTTGAGGTTTTTACCATAAAGATATGCTACCCCGAATTCTGTAACGATATAATGTACGTGTGCCCTGGTAGTAGCAATCGAGGCTCCCTCACTTATCATAGGTACTATTTTAGAAATGCCGTTATTTGTTATTGAAGACATGGCTATGATAGGTTTTCCACCTTCTGACAGTGAAGCACCTCTTATGAAATCAATCTGTCCTCCGACTCCTGAATATTGTTTTGTGCCAATTGTATCCGCACATACCTGACCAAAAATATCTATTTCAATAGCGCTGTTTATAGCAGTGACCTTAGGATTTTTTCTGATAATATCCGTATCATTAGTGTATTCAGAATCCCGAAGGTTTACTATCGGATTATCATCTATAAAATCATATATCTTTCTGGTACCAAGGGCAAAGCCAGAAATTATTTTTCCCCTGTCAATTCCTTTATTTAGTCCTGTAATAACACCTTTTTCAACCAGGTCAACAATTCCGTCGGATACCATTTCAGTATGAATTCCCAGGTTTTTGTGAGAATACATACTGTTAAGGACCGCATTTGGCACACCACCTATCCCAAGCTGAAGAGTAGCACCATCATCAATCAATTCAGTAATATGTTCACCTATAGCCCTTTCCTGTTCATTTGGTTCAGGAATCGATATTTCATAAATTGGGTCATCAACTTCAATAAATGCATGAATCCTATCCATGTGAATGATGCCGTTGCCATGAACTCTTGGCATATTTGGATTAACCTGTGCTATTACATACCTTGCATGATCAATGGCACAATTTGATATATCCACAGAAACACCCAGAGAACAAAAGCCTTTAGAATTTGGTGGAGAAACGGTTACAAGTGCCACGTCCAGTGGAATAATCCCTTTTCTGAATAATGCAGGAACTTCACTGAGAAACATGGGAATATAATTAGCTCTTCCGGACTGAACATATTTTCTGATATTGGGACCAACAAAAAATGCCTGTATTTTGAAACTGTCGGTATACTGCTCATCAGCATACGGGACAGGTCCTTCAGTATGAATGGTATAAATCTCCACATTTCTCAACCTGTCAGCCCTGTTCGTCATAGCCTGGATCAATTGAGCAGGAGCTGCAGCAGCAGAATGAATAAATACTTTATCGCCTGATTTTATTATTTTCACTGCTTCATCTGCGTTTCTTACTTTGCCTGAAAAGGGATTCATTCTAAAAGAGTTTTATTAAAATATTATTTTTGACTGAGATGATTTGAAACAAAATAATCTTTGTTTATCACTTATTTTTAATGCAAAATTAAAAATATTATTTGGGTGTTACTTTAATTTGTTTTTATTTATTATTTGTATAATTTAAACTGATCAATACTTGTATGTCAGTACTAAATCTTGATATATAGTTTCGGGCATATTAAGAAATTGCCCGCTATTATTTCATTGGCATAAACAACTGTTGGCTGTTTTTTTTTTATTATTTCGATATTTTATAATTTTACATTTTATTATTGAAACCTTTATTTTTTAAAATGACTGATTTTTCAAAAAACATATCTGCTGGAATTCCTGTGACTTTACCTGACAAGCGTGAAAGAAACAATGATATGGCTCATGCTCCGAAAAGACATATAGAAGGTATTTTGACAAAGGATGAAAAAGTACTTGCTGTAAAAAATGCACTTAGATATTTTCCTGCGGCATGGCATATTGAGCTCGCTGAAGAGTTTTTATGGGAACTAGAAGAGTTTGGAAGGATATACATGTACAGGTTTATGCCGGAGTATAAAATTTATGCAAGACCAATTGAGGATTATCCTGCAAAATGTCAACAGGCTGCTGCCATAATGCTAATGATTCAAAACAATCTGGATCCAAAAGTAGCTAAATATCCGGAAGAACTCATAACATACGGAGGTAATGGTGCGGTTTTTCAAAACTGGATCCAGTACAGACTGACAATGAAATATCTGTCAGAAATGGAGGACGACCAGACCCTTGTTCTTTATTCTGGTCATCCATTGGGACTATTCCCTTCTCATAAAGATGCTCCCAGGGTTGTAGTCACCAATGGCATGATGATACCAAACTATTCCAAAAAGGAAGACTGGAATAAATATAACGCATTGGGAGTAACATCGTATGGTCAGATGACTGCAGGATCATTTATGTATATTGGCCCGCAGGGAATAGTTCATGGTACAACAATTACTTTATTGAATGCCGGAAGGCTAAGAGGACTTGGCGAAAGCAATCTTGCAGGATGCTTGTTTATTACATCTGGCCTGGGTGGAATGTCAGGAGCACAGACCAAAGCTGCATTGATCACAGGTGCAGTAGGAGTGGTTGCTGAAGTCGATCAGGCAGCTATCGACCAGCGTATTGCGGATGGATATGTCAATAAGGATTTTGTTTTCAATGATCTGGACAATTTGCTGGAAGAAATAAGAAATTATAAAAATCGTAAAAAAGAAGCTGCACTGATTTATGCCGGCAATGTTGTCGATTTGCTTGAAAAGCTTGCTGACTCAGATATAAAAGTTGAACTCGGATCCGACCAGACATCACTGCATAATATCGATGATCTTGGTTATTGCCCTGTTGGCTACACATTTGATGAAGCCAGAAAATTGCTACAAAATGATAAGGCTGAATTTATAAAGGCAGTTCAGGCCTCCCTCAGACGCCATGTGGCAGCAGTTAATAAACTTACTGAACAGGGCATGTATTTTTGGGATTATGGCAATGCTTTTCTGCTTGAAGCAGGAAGGGCGGGTGCAGATATTTGGAATAATGAATCAAAAGCTGAATACAGATATAAATCTTATGTAGAAGAAATTATGGGACCTATGGTCTTTGATTATGGTTTTGGCCCTTTCAGATGGGTTTGTACTTCGGGTATTGCCGAAGATCTTCGCAAATCTGATCAGATTGCATCAGAGGTCATGAATAAGCTTTATAAGGAAGCTCCCGGGGAGGTGAAGGGACAGATCAAAGACAATATCAATTGGATTGATTCGGCAGAGACGAATATACCGGTTGTTGGTTCCTTATCCAGGATTTTATATTCTGATGCCTGGGGCAGGATTGAGATTGCCAAAGCGTTCAACAAAGCCATAAAAAAGGGTGAGATTTCTGCACCTATTGTATTAGGCAGAGATCATCATGATGTTTCAGGCACAGATTCTCCATACAGGGAAACATCAAATATATACGATGGCAGCCGTTTTACTGCTGATATGGCAATACATAATGTCATAGGAGATTCTTTCAGGGGAGCCACCTGGGTCAGCATCCACAATGGAGGAGGAGTAGGATGGGGTGAAGTAATAAATGGTGGATTCGGTATGGTACTTGATGGTTCCTCAGATGCTGAAAGAAGACTGGAATCAATGCTGTACTGGGATGTAAACAATGGCATAGCACGTAGGAGCTGGGCCAGAAACAGGGAGGCAATATTCACAATAAAAAGATCAATGAGTGAGAATGAAAAGCTTATTGTCACCCTGCCGGTCGAAGCTGACGAAAATGTTATCAGGGCTTTTTTAAAATAGCAATATAAGATGTTTGAATTTTTATTATGCTAAAAAAATATTGAAAAGGTATTTTAATTAATGCCTTTTGTTTGTAAATTTGCAAAAATAAATAATTTAAAAAAATGGCACGTACAGCAGAAGATATATTAAAAGAAGCTATACTTCTCGAAATGAGGGGTAAGGCATTTTATAAAAATGTTGCAGAAAAATCGGATAGTCCGGCAGCAAAAAAGATATTTGGCATGATGGCAGAGGAAGAGGACGAACATGTGAAATTTCTGACATCCCAGTTTTCCAATTATTCAAAAACTTATGCTTTTCTAAAACCTGATGCTCCAAAAGAAGATCCTGAAGAAGCAGTAACTCTGAAAGTTCTCACTGAACAACTGAAAAAAGAGATAAATGCAGCAAGCTTTGAAGCTGCTGCAATTTCTTCAGCAATTGATTTTGAGACCCGGGCTGTAAAATTGTATTCCGACAGGTCAAAAGAAGCAACCGATCCAAACGAAAAGGAACTTTACAAAATCCTGGCAAGATGGGAGGCCGGACATCAGAAAATGCTCCACGATCTCAATGAAGAACTGAAGGAAAACATTTGGAATGATAATAATTTCTGGCCTTTCTGAGAGATTTGATTTTTTATTCTTTGCCACGCTTCTCTGATTTGTGGTCGTATTCACTTGAAGCACTGCATCTGCACCAATGCTTTTCCAGATCAGGTATTTATTAAATTGTTTTTTTTGAAATTATACCAGTATTACATGTTGGTATTATATTCACGGGAATAGTGTAAAACTCGTGAAGTTTCCAATCAATTATAGTGTACCATAGTTATTTAGAATTGTTATAAATTAAACAAAAACAAGATAAATTTGTCTTTTTATATTGCACGATAATAAAAGATAAAAAAGTAAAATATATATTTGTCCTTTATTTTAACAAAAACAATTACATTATGAAAAAACTTTTTTTATCAATGTGTGTGTTGGTAATGATAGCAGCATATTCATGTAACAACACACAATCAGCAGAAACCAATAAGGCTTCAGCTGATAATACAGAACACAAAGGTCAGGCATCGGTTGAGGATAAGGAATCAGCTGCCAATGCCTTAGGAGTTGCAAAATCCCTGCCTGATTTTTCTACTCTTGTCGCAGCAATTGAAGCTGCAGGTGTTCAGGATGCAGTAGTAAATGCAGGGCCGTTAACAGTATTTGCTCCTACAAATGATGCTTTCAAAAAACTTCCTGCCGGTACAGTTGAAGATCTTTTAAAGCCTGAGAATAAGTCAAAACTTGCTTTTATCCTGACAAATCATGTAGCTCCAGCAAATTATCCTGATGTTCAGCTTGCAAAGGAAGCAGAAAAGGGGAGGAAACTATACATGGCCTCAGGAAAATATCTTGAAGTTAAAAAAACTGCTGATGGAATAACTGTAGGAGGTACAAAGATCCTTAAGACAGTGAAAGTCAGCAATGGATGGATTCATGTTATTGGGGATGTATTAGTTCCTGCTGAATAATTATTTAGTACTTTCAAGTTTAATCAAAATCTGTTTTATTAATCAAAATCATTTATATGAAAAGTTTATTTTATTTTTTAATTTGTATTTCGTTTTCCTTACTTATCGCATGCGGAAGTAAGGAAAATAATGCTGCGACAGCCGGAGATAACTCATCAGACAAGGAAGCAATATCGGCAGATCCCAAGCTTGACAAAGGAGTTGGCCCAATAACCAGCCTGACACTTAATGAAAAAATCGATGATGTGATGGCAAAAAAAGGTCTGGAAATATTCAATGCAAAGTGTACGGCATGTCATAAACCAGATAAAAAATACATAGGTCCTGCCCCTAAAGGAATACTTGACAGGAGATCTCCCGAATTTGTAATGAATATGATACTGAAACCGGAAAAAATGATTGCAGAAAACGACCTAGTAAAACAAATGGTTGGAGAATATAATGGGGCAGTTATGGCAAATCAAAATCTTACAGAAGAAGAAGCGAGGGCAGTTCTGGAATACTTCAGAACACTCTGATAAATTAATAAATTAAACAAAACACTAAATCTTATTAAAATGAAAACAAACATCAGAATATTATTTGCAATTTTAATAGTTGCTATGACATTTGGCAGCTGTGCAAAAAAGAATGGAGGAAGCAACGCAGGAGCAATCTCAGGTGATGCTGCAGAAAAGGTTTACATAAAACCGGGAGAACATGATGAATTTTATGCTTTTATATCCGGAGGTTTTAGCGGACAGTTAGCTATTCATGGTTTACCTTCAGGAAGACTATTCAAAGTCATTCCGGTTTTTTCTGTCGATGCAGAAAAAGGTTATGGATTCAATGAAGAGACAAAACCATTGCTGAATACATCTCATGGTTTCGTGCCCTGGGATGATTCACATCACCCTGACCTATCCCAGACAAAAGGAGAAATTGACGGAAGGTGGTGCTTTATTAATGGTAATAATACCCCAAGGATAGCAAGGGTTAGTCTTCAGACTTTTGAAACAGAGGAGATCATTGAGATACCCAACAGTGCAGGCAATCACAGTTCTTCATTTGTAACTGAGAATACTGAATATGTTGTCGCAGGAACACGTTTTTCAGTTCCTGTACCTCAGAAAGATATGCCAATAAAGGACTACAAAACGAATTTCAAGGGAGCCATTTCTTTTATAAAGGTCGATCCTCAGTCAGGAAGAATGAATATTGATTTCCAGATCATGATGCCTGGTTTCAATTATGACCTGGCTCATCCAGGCAGGGGAAATTCTCATGGATGGATGTTTTTTACAACATACAATACCGAAGAGGCAAATTCATTGCTTGAGGTCAATGCTTCTCAGAATGACAAGGACTTCATAGCTGCAATCAACTGGAAAAAAGCTGAGGAATATATAAAATCAGGAAAGTTCAAAACCATGCCGGCAAATTATGCACACAATGTATATGATGAATCTACACATTCTGCTACATCAACAATGAAAAAGGAAGTAAAGGTTTTGATTCCTGCTGAATGTCCTGGTTTGGTTTATTTTATGCCGACTCCAAAATCACCTCATGGATGCGATGTTGATCCTTCAGGGGAATATATAGTGGGTAGTGGCAAACTGGCTGCAGCCCTGACTGTTCATTCATTTACAAATATGAAAAAAGCCATTGATGCAAAAGAATTTGATGGAGATGCTTATGGTATTCCTATTTTAAAATATGAAAAAACGATAGCAGGAGAAGTTAAACAACCCGGACTTGGTCCATTGCATACAGAATTTGACGGTAAAGGTAATGCCTATACCACATTTTTCATATCATCAGAAGTTGTGAAATGGAAACTGGGAACCTGGGAAGTACTGGATCGTAAACCTTGTTATTATTCTGTCGGGCACCTTATGGTACCGGGTGGAAATTCAAGAAAACCATTTGGAAAGTACCTTGTTGCAATGAACAAAATTACAAAAGACCGGTATCTGCCTACAGGGCCTGAAGTTTGTCAGTCAGCACAACTTTATGATATCTCCGGTGAAAAAATGGAATTGTTGCTGGATTTTCCTACAATCGGAGAACCGCATTATGCTGCAGGATGTCCGGCATCACTGATAACTCCAAAATCGAAGAAATTCTATAAGCTTGAAGAAAATAAACATCCATATGCAACAAAAGCTGAAAAGGATGCCAAAGTTATCAGGAAAGGCAACGAAGTTCATATATATATGACCATGATCAGAAGCCACTTTGCTCCTGATAATATTGAAGGTATAAAAGTCGGAGATAAAGTTTACTTCCATGTTACTAACCTGGAACAGGATTATGATGTTCCACACGGAATTGCAATGATTGGAGCAAATACATCTGAATTGCTTATTATGCCGGGGCAAACAGAAACTTTTACATGGGAGCCAAAACAGGTAGGAGTCTGGCCTTTCTACTGTACAGATTTCTGCTCCGCACTTCATCAGGAAATGCAGGGCTATGTCAGGGTTTCACCAAAAGCTTCTAATATACCATTGACATGGACATTGGATGGAGAGACACTAAAATGATTTGATAAATAGATTTTGATGATGGTGTTTTAAAATATTTTTCAGTATTGATATGAATAATGATTTTAAGACACCATTTTTATTATATGATCGCGAAAATATGAAAAAATCAAGAATTTTGATGATAAGTGGAGCACTTTTGCTCCTTTTGCTTTTTGTATTCCCATTGTGGAATATCACACTGGAAGCACCTCAGTACCCAATTCCTCTGGGTATGAATATACATATCAATAAGCTGGCTGATGAAAATCCAAATGATCTGCAGAATATCAACCTCATGAATCATTATGTAGGGATGAAGAATATTCCTGATCATCTGAAGGAATTTGAATTTTTTCCTTATGTTGTTATTTTTATGGTACTTTTGGGCGTTTTTTTAGGATTTAAAGCTAATTACAAATGGTTTCTGATCTGGTTTGTTATTATGCTTATACTTGGAATTCTGGGAATGTATGATTTTTATCTTTGGGAATATGATTATGGCCATAATCTGAATCCACATGCAGCTATAAAATTTACAAATCCTGATGGAACACCAATGGCCTACCAACCACCACTGATCGGGACTAAAACAATACTAAATTTCACCGCTCATTCTTATCCCAGAACCGGGGCATTTTTTATGTTTGCCGGAATGTTGTTATCTTTGATAGCTTATTATTTTGGGAGGAAAGAAAAAAAATCAGAACAAATCTGATTCATCTGACATAATTAAATTAATAAAATCTTTTTCATGCATTTAAGAAAATTTATTGCTATTACAGGTTTTATATTCGTTTCTGCCCTTATTGCATGTTCTGTAAAACCAGATCCAATAGATTATGGTCATGATGAATGTAATTATTGCAAGATGACAATTGTCGATAAAGCCCATTCTGCTCAATTGGTAACAAAAAGAGGGAAACAATATAAATTTGATGCCATTGAATGCATGGCAAGGATTGTGTATGAAAAAAATGAACTTGGAGAGGGTGGAATCCTTCTGGTAGCAGATTATAACAGTCCAGGGCATATGCTACATGCAAAAGAAGCAAATTATGTAATATCACCCGGAATTAAAAGTCCTATGGGAGCTAATCTTTCAGCAGTTTCTGAAAGATCATTGGCAGAAGAATTGATCAGAATACACGGTGGAGAAATTTATAGCTGGGAACCCCTCAAAAAGTTTTTATCAGAATGATATGATTTGGGCTAAAGTTTTTTTTCTGATACTAGTTTGTCACACTTGTGTTGATGCCAAAGTGATTGAAGTATGTAAGACTTGTCAGGTAAAATCCATCAATGAAGGTATCAGTAAAGCTTCAGCCGGTGATGTGGTTTTTGTTAAAAGTGGAGTTTATAAGGAATTTAACATTGAGATTAGAAAACCATTGAGGATAGTCAGTACGGAAAAACCTGTAATCGACGCAGAAAAAAAAGGCCATATATTCGAAGTATTTTGTGATAATGTTACAATCCAGGGATTTCATCTTAAGAATGTAGCTCAGAGTTATATTAAAGAATATGCCGGTGTTCAGATTTTCAAAGCTAATAATTTCAAAGTGCTGAATAATACTTTTGATAAGATATTCTTTGGTGTAAAAGTTGAAAAATCCAGACGAGGAATCATAAAGGGTAACATTATAAAAGGTGAAGCTAAAGATGAAGCAGGTTCAGGTAATGGAGTTCATTTGTGGCACTGTGATGATATTTTAGTAGAAGGGAACTATATTTCAGGTATGAGAGATGGAATTTACCTTGAATTTGTTACCAATAGCAAGGTTCTGAAAAACAAAAGTGAGAAAAATATCAGGTACGGACTTCATTATATGTTTTCAAACAATGACGAATATCATTATAATACATTCAACAACAACGGAGCCGGAGTGGCTGTTATGTTTTCAAAGTTCATAAACATGAGCAATAATGTTTTTTACAATAACTGGGGCCCTTCTTCTTATGGAATTCTGCTGAAAGAGATATATGATGCTAAGATTGAAGATAATACATTCATGGAAAATACTACCGGAATATATCTTGAAGGAAGCACAAGAGTAAGCTATGACAGGAATGACTTTATCAAAAACGGATGGGCAGTAAAAGTTGTAGGATCATCTTATTCCAATGTTTTTAAGCAAAATAATTTCCTTCACAATTCTTTTGATGTCTCATATAACAGTAAGATAAATGAAAATAAATTTGAAGGTAATTACTGGAGTTCTTATACCGGGTATGATCTCGACAGGGACGGTACCGGTGATGTTGCTTACAGACCGGTAAAACTGTTTTCTTATGTTGTCAATAAAACACCTGAGACCATAGTTTTACTCCGCAGTCTGTTTGTAGATATTATAAATTTTTCTGAAAAAGTCAGTCCGGTTTTTACACCTGATGACTTATCCGATATTAAACCAATGATGAAGCCGTTTAAATGATCAGTATTAATAGACTTTTTAAAAAATATGGAAGGGTTGAAGTGTTGAAAGGACTTGACCTTCAGATCAGTACAGGAGGCATATTTGCAATTCTTGGGCCCAATGGTTCAGGAAAAACGACACTTATAAAGAGTATTCTTGGACTTGTAATCCCCGATGATGGTGATATTTTGATAAATAATACCTCAATTTTAAAAAAGTTTGATTACAGACATGAAATTGACTATCTACCCCAGATAGCAAGTTTTCCCAATAATCTGACAGTCAATGAGTTAATCCGAATGGTCAAAGATCTCAGAAACAAGACTACAAGAGAACAAACTCTTATTACACTGTTCGGACTCGATGAATTTCTTGATAAAAAACTTGGAAATCTTTCAGGAGGGACCAGACAAAAGGTAAATCTTCTGCTTGCATTCATGTTTGACAGTCAGCTGGTAATCCTTGATGAGCCTACATCAGGTCTCGATCCTGTGTCACTGATACATTTGAAGCAGCTAATAAGGAAAGAAAAATTGCTGGGAAAAACAATAATTATCACATCTCATATCATGGATTTTGTTGAAGAAATGTCAGATGAGATTGTATTTTTACTTGACGGGACGAAATATTTTCAGGGAACGGTAACGGAGTTGAAGAAGCAGACGGGAAAGCCTGATCTGGAACATGCTATTGCTGCCATATTAAAGGAAGAATATGTTTAAAATAATAAAATACAGTTTTTATGACCTGATGCGTAGCCGTTGGAGTTATGTATATTTTATTTTTTATCTGGTCCTTGGATTTGTTCTGCTGTTTTTAAACAATGATGTATCCAAGGCTATTATTACCATTATGAATATCATAGTAGTGCTGACTCCTCTCATTGGGACCATATTCGGTGTTATGTACTATTACAATTCAAGGGAATTTACAGAATTACTGCTTGCACAACCGATCAGAAGATCAACGATTTTCCTCGGACAATACCTTGGATTGGCCTTGTCTTTGTTATTGAGCCTTGTTCTGGGACTTGGAATTCCTTTTGTCCTGTACGGAGCAATACAAAGTGCAGTAATTTTCAATTTCTTTTCCCTTTTGCTTACGGGAGCAATATTGACATTTATTTTTGTTGCTTTGTCATATATAATTGCCCTGAAAAATGAAAATAAAATCAAAGGATTTGGATTTGCTATTTTATTCTGGCTTCTGCTTGCTATTATTTATGACGGACTTTTCCTTATCACATTGCTGATTTTCAATGATTATCCTCTGGATAAATTTTCACTTTTTGCCACATTATTCAATCCTATAGATCTGTCAAGGATCCTGATATTGCTGAAACTCGACATTTCTGCCTTACTGGGTTATACCGGTGCTGTATTTGAAAAATATTTCGGAACACAACTTGGTATGTTGTTGTCTTTCCTTTCCCTCACTCTCTGGGTGATATTGCCTTCCTGGGCAATCGTGAGGATTTCCGGGAGGAAGGATTTTTAAAATATTTACCAAAAAAGTATTTAATAGATATCCGGGCAAATTTCTGCTTGAGGTATAAATACTATTTTGTTCTATTTTGTTATGCCCGCTCTGTTCAGCTATACGAACTTGAATTATAACTTTTCAGTCCTAAAATATCAACTATAATGAAACTAAGCAATATTATAAAATAATATAAATATAGATTAAGGCAAAATAAAATATTAAAATATAGACTATTATTTAATATATATGTGGAATAAAAATTTATTTGCAAAGATAGCAAATATTAAAGCATTAATAAAAGAAAGAATATAATATGTTAAATATAAATTAAAGCAATAATATATAAGTTAAAAGCAGTAAAAACGATAAATAATGTCATAATCACGACAAAATATATAAAAAGTCAAGCAAAATTATATAAAATACAAAAAGGTATTATATAATTGCAAAATTTCATTGTTAATATATTTTGTCATTAACAAATAATTTAAAATATTTTAAATTTTTATTATGCATAGATCTTTTTCTATATTTTTATTTTTAATATTATCTAATATATTATTTGGTCAAAAAGAAGTAATCAAGCTCACTGGAAACTTCTCAATAAGCGATGCAGGATCTGCCACGTATTCGATGCCAATAACCTTACCTCCTGGCCTTGGCGGTATGAAGCCCGATCTTTCTGTCAATTATAATAGCAATGGGGGAAATGGCATATTGGGGATTGGCTGGGCTTTTACAGGTATGTCGGTTATTTCAAGAGGTAGTAGGACTTTGGAACAGGACAATGCTGTTACAGGAATTAAGTTTGACAGAAATGATGTCTATGCACTGGATGGTGAAAGGCTTGTACTATGGAAGGATAATGTAACGTATGGTTCAGATGGTGCTGAGTATGGAACAGAATCTAATTCTTTTATGAAAATTGTTTCCATTGGAAGTTCAGGGGAGGGGCCTGACCATTTTATTGTTTTTACTAAGACAGGTTTGAAACTTACATTTGGTGGAAATGATAATAGCAGGGTCTTTGTACTTGGAACCAAAACGGTCCTTTATTATCTTGTTAATAGAATTGAAGAATTAAGTAGTACTGGAAATGGAAATTATATCACATTTACCTACGAAAAGGATGAAGCGAATGCTTCTTATCGCCCATTGTCAATTCGTTATACTCAAAACGACAATCTACCTCCCGGATCAAATACAGGATTAACTGATTTAAAATTTGGTTACGAGGATAGAAATGATGTGGATGTTGCATACTTTAATGGGATTAAGGCAAGTATCTCTAAAAGACTAAGTTCTCTTTCAATTGAACAAAATAATGAGTTAAAGGAGATATACGGATTTGATTACATTGAGCATGGATCCAGGAAATCCAGCTTGCTTGAGTCTATTAGACATTGTATTGCTTCTTCAGGACAATGTTCTGACTTACTTACTTTTCAATGGGACACCACTACAACTCATTTAGAATTCTATGAAATTAAAACACCTATTCCGACATCTGCAATTAAGGGCGATAAAAAGGAAATTCATACTCAGGATATGAATAATGATGGTCTGAATGATATTATTATAGTCAACAGAGCAGGACCCAATAATACAGTAAGTGTTGAATTTTATCTAAACAGAGGGGAGGCTAATTTCACAAAAATCAATACTAATTTAACAAGTGCCGCTGAAAATTCAAACTTTAATTTTCTTGATGTCAACTCAGATGGGTTTATCGATATCGTGGTTACCCATATTGAAGGTAATATATTATGGTATATAAATCCAAAGAATATTGATTTTTCAGGCACTAATGAGTTTAAGTCTGTGCCGAATCCAGTGAGTATTTCTGATTTTAAAGATACAAATTTTAAGAAGCAATACTTTTTTATTGATTACAATGGCGATGCAAGACAGGACATGATCATTTTTGATCCTGAGGCTTTACCTACAACTGATTATATAGCTTTATATATAAATTTATCAGACAAGGATAATTTATTTAAAATGGTAAAAAGCGGGGAGGATCTTAATATCCCTGATCATATTGTTAAGAATTTCATTTTTGTACCTGTAGATTTCAATAATGATGGGCTATCAGACCTGCTCGCCTATAGTCGTGATGAAAAAAGTGGGGACAATAAAATATATGTGAATGTTACATATATTGGAGAAGGTTTTGAGGAAAGTAACAAAAAGTTTGATAATAAATGGTTTAATGTGTATCCGGATACTTGGGAAGACTATGGATTAAATACAAACAAACAAAGATCTTACAATGGACAAGAATATCGTATTAATAATAGTAATTCCAAAGAAAATGTATTAACTCCAAAATTTTTTGGCCAACGAAATCCCTTATTTACTGATCTGAATGGAGATGGATTGCCTGATTTGGTAATTTCGAAAACACACAATCATTTCTACGAATACAATCAACTGAATGCGAGGTCTATCCAGGTTGAAAAAGTTTATACATTTATCAATAAAGGGGATTTCACATTTACTTCTCCAAAGATTATTTCTTCACCCGTAAATTCGATATCTGATCAAATTGAAAATCCTAAAATTCCCCTGAACTCAAGTCCAGCAGATGTTTGTTTTTTGGGATTCTTTAACACTGCTCTGGGATATAATAATGTTGGTCAATTTTGGACAAGCTATACGGATAACAAGCACATTCACTGGGTGCATCCAAGATATTATATTGACATGAATGCAGATGGAAGATCTGAAGTGATTGTCAGATATGACAATCAAGCTGTCATGATATCCCCTAAAGCAAGCTCTCAAGAGCTGATATGCAGTGACATTTCTGAATACTTCAGTTATAATAAAGATCATCAATTAAGTTTTGGTAGGTTTTACAGATTTGGTACAGATATTTTTATTTACAACACTTTAACCGGTGCTAACAGTATTCAAAAAAATATGGCAGATGGGAAAACCCCGGTTATTACTAGATTTTCGGGTCAACTGGGCGGGGATATCCAAGTGATTTATTCAACGCTGAATGACAACGATGTTTATGTTCAAGGCAAATCGCGATCTTATCCAGATATAGACTTTAGTTCTTCAGCTTTAATAGTGAAAAGTTTTCACAAGGAAGTGGATATACAAAAGATAACTAATGTAAGTTATCAGTATTTCGATGGTGTCGTCAACCTGAGAGGACGAGGATACAGAGGCTTTAAAAAGATTGTTATTACAGATGAGGTTCAGGGTTTTAAAACTGTCAAAGAGTTTGAGGAAAATTCAAGGTTTATAGCTGCTAACCTCAAAAGCCAGAGAAGTTATACAAAGAATGGAACCTTGGTATCAGAGGAAATCCACAAAAATGTGCAATGGGAAACAAGGTCGGATGGCTCTGGAGGTATATTTGTACCTCATGGTGCTGGAAATTTTCAGGATCAGATATTTACTCCATATCCGGCAGAAAGCATTTCCCGAAGCTATGATCACGACGGTACATTGCTGGTAGAGAACAAAAGCCGGGTTTATATGGATGTATTTGGCAACACCATTTACCAGGTATTCGATCATGGAGATGGATGTATCGATAGCATTTATAATCGATATTCAAACGACTGGAGTCAATGGTTCATCGGACGACTGCTTAATAGTAAAGTGTATAAAAATTGTCCGGGAAGTCCGACTTTAATAAGGGAATCTGAGTTCGAATACGACCCTACTTCAGGTCTGTTGAACAAAGAAATTCTCGAACCCAACCAGGATGATAGGATCAGAACGGTAAAAACTTATGAACGAGATGGTTTTGGAAATATAACCAAGACTACCGAAATGGCTTGGAACGGTAGTCAGGTTATTTCCAGGACTAAATCTGCAAAGTTTGACCCGACGGGAAGATTTCAGATCGAAACAACAAACCAATTGGGGCATAAAGTTTCTATAAAAACAGATCCATATCGGGGATTACCAATTGAAAGCATCGATGAGAATGGATTAGTGACTAAAATGAATTACAATTCTTTTGGCATATTGAGAGATATCCAATACCCGGATGGAACAACAAAAATGATAAATTCCAAGGATGTAAATATTCAGATTGGTTTTAGTACATATCGTTCGTTTGAATTTTCCACACATGGTTCATCTTCTCCATTATCTGTAACAAAAATGGATGAAGTTGGCAGGGAACACACTTCAATTTCAACTTTATTTGACGGAAGTAGTGTTGAATCATATAAAGAATACAATGACGAAAACAGAGTGAGGTCTGTTCAATATCCTTATGGATATGAAGAATATATTTATGATGTAGGAGGTCGTATAACGAATAAAAAGCAATTAGGAAACAATAATATTTTGCTCGAAGAAATTTATAGCTATTCAGGATTGTCTACGACTGTAACCAATCCACTACAGCAAACAATGACCAAAATTAAGGATGTTCGTCAGAGAATATTGAAGAGTATTGATAATGCAGGTAATAAAGTCACATACAAATACAACACTGAAGGCCAGATGGAAAAGGTCGTTGTTGGCGATGATGAGTACATTATATCTTATGAGTATGATTTGCGTGGAAGAATGATTGCCATGAATGATCCGGTATTAGGTCGTGAAGAATATTCTTTTGATGGATTTGGAAACTTACTCAGTAAAAAGGATGGAAAAGGAAATGTTATCAGCTATACCTATGATCATTTGAACAGGATATTAACAATTACTCAATCGGAAGGTATCGTTAATTACACTTACGACCAGGGTAATAAAGCCATAGGAAAACTGAGTAAAATTTCTTATCCAAATTATGAATCTAATTTTGTTTATGATAATATTGGACGGCTTTCACAGAAATCCATTGTCATACAAGGAAAGACTTACAATTACAAGTATCATTATAACACAATTGGAAAAATTGACCGTGTAGAACATCCATCCGGCATTACCTTGAAATACACCTACAACAATCAATTTTATCTTTCCAAAATTACCAATAATCAAAACGGAAAATTGCTATGGGAAATAAAGAAAACCGATAAAGAGAACAGAATTTTAGAAGAAGTTTTTGGAAATGGCGTCACTTCGACATATGAATATGATATACAAGATAATCTTACAAGGGTCAGGGCAACCAAAAGCAATAATACGATTTATGACTTACAATACGAATACAATTCAATTAATCTTAAGACTGCCAAAATTGATTTAAAAAACAATATTACTGAAGCATTTGCGTATGATGAACTTAATCGGTTGACTGAAGTGGTAACCACAAGCCAGATCAATGATCTGTTGACAATGAGTTATGATAAATGGGGAAATATTAAAACGAAGTCCGATTTGGGTACCTATCATTACAATAAAGATATACCAACTCTATTAGAACGAATTGATTTTGCCAATAAGGATTGCAATCTGCCGTCTTCGAATTTTGATTATGAATATACAAGTTTTAATAAAATCAGTAAAATCACTGGTGATTCCGTACGGCTTGAAATTACCTATGGCCCGGATAATCAACGTTTGTTGCAACGTACATTTGTACATGATCAACTCCGCGAGAGCAGAATTTATGTGGATGGTGATTATGAAATACTCGATATAAAGGGAGTTGAAACAAAAAGAGCGACACTGACGGGAACTCCAGGCACAACGGTTATTTATGAGATCACAGGAGTTCAAACCGGAAAATACAACTTCTTGCATAAAGATGAGCAAGGCACAGTCGTCGCTATTTCAGATGATGCGGGTATTGTCCAGTATACCTACAAATACGATGTATGGGGTAAGAGGAAAGTTTACGGACCAGCAGACACTCTAATAGGAAGCACCTATAGGGGATATACCGGACATGAACATATTGCCATGCTGGACCTGATCAATATGAATGGTCGTATTTATGACCCTTACATGGCCAGGTTTATTAGTCCTGATCCTTACATTCAGGATATCTCAAACTTCCAGAACTTCAACAGATATTCTTATGTATTCAACAATCCTGTAAATCTTACGGATCCTTCCGGTTATTTTTCGCTAAGAAAATTTACGCAAAGCGTAACAAATAATGTAACTAAAACTATTGGCAGGATTGGTAATGGAATATCTAATATTGCAAATGGAAATATCAGAGACGGACTAAAATTATTTGGTCAGGCTGCAATTGATTACCAAGTGAAATGGACTGGATGGAGAGAAATTGATCGCCATGGAAGAAAGGCATTCGGTGATGAAACCTGGAATCAAATTGTGGTAGCCACATCTACTATTGTTGTATCTTATGCCACATGGGGAACAGGGACAACATTCTGGGCATCAATGGCGTATAGCATCGCAAGTGGAGCCGCAAGTGGAGCAGCTGGTGGGGCATTAAGTGCACATCTAGCAGGAGCTGGTACGAATGATATGTTAAAAGCGGGCTTTAGAGGGGCTGTAGTTTCCGGTATTACGGCAGGGCTGACATTCGGTGTCGGACACAATTCATATATCGAAGGTATGACTCGTCCAAATGCTATATTTTCTGACAAGATTATTGGTGAAGGACTTCGTGCTCTTGGACACGGAGCTGTACAGGGTGTAATGAATGATGCCCAAGGTGGTAAATTTTCTTCCGGGTTTTTTACAGGATTGGTGTCAAGTGTTGGATCTCATACTAAGGGTTTGTATGGAGCTAAAAACAACTTAGCCCTAAGAGTTTTTTCAGCCTCCATAGTGGGCGGTGCTACTTCTTCTATAACAGGAGGTAAATTTGCAACGGGTGCAGTTTCGGGGGCGTTTGTGGAATTGTATAATGAACAACAAATGCAAACTGAAGATGGTGGAAGTAAATCAATAGTGGAAAAATTAATTGATGCAGTAGATGCAAGAGAAGTAGTTGATTGCGGAGTTGCTGCATTTGGTGCCACAGCTATAAAGGATAAAGGGTATTCTATTTTATTTAGTAGTCAAGCTACAAAAGCTTCTGTAGTTTATGATGGTATAAAAGGCAATAAGATAAATAATATGGAGCTATTTATTAATATTATTGGAGTGGATCCGGTAATAGGGTCCAAATGTTCAGCAGCATATTTTTGTGGGAAAGCTTTATATAACACTTACAAAAGATATAACGAATTGAAGTAATTAATTTGTTATATAAATTATTTGATATTCAAATCAACATTAAATCTTTAAAAATTATGCCTATAATTAATTTTATTGCTTATAAATTAATAATTTAATTTAATTCAAATGTCAGTTACCAATGTGATTGTTTCATATATTCTCAAAACAGTAATATTGTAGATAGAAAGTTGAATTGGATAAAGATAATTCGAAAATCAATTGTAAATTCCGTCGTTTGCAGGGTTAAGGCAATTGAATTAATTAACTTTTACAAACTAAACAAAAAAGTGAGCCAGTGAAATGAAAATATTATTCCCTATTAGCAATGACATTCTTTTAATAACAAAATTATTAGGAAACGTCATGTACGTTAATTATTAAAATGGAGTTAAATAAAAATTGCTTTATAATGAAATATTTTTATAAACAAATCAACTTAATGGGTTTTATTACGATGGTCTTTTTGTCGTCAACAAATACCATTTATTCTCAGTCATTTCAATTTCAGTACGGTCAGAATGGCATCATGAAAAATAAGCAGATCGATATTGACAAAAGAGATTTTGTGATAGTTGGATCTGATATCGTGTGCAAAGGCAAAAGTGTAGAGTACATTGTTTCTTCCAATGAGATGGCATTGTGGAGTAATGGTTTTTTTGGAGCCAAAACAATTTTCACTATCACCAAGGATACCATTATTAACGCAGTAATCACAAATAAATACGGTTGTGAATATGGGCAATCGATAAGGGTGAAAGCAGCAGAACTGCCTTTAAAACCAGTCATTGAAAGATTTGGTGACTCGTTAATTGTCAGAAATGTCACAGGACAATTTGAATGGTACCGCAATGGGCAGTTGTTCAGTGTTGGATTAGCATTTATAAGGACAGATTTAGGTGGTACTTACTCAGTTAAAGTTAAGAACACTTTCGGTTGTGAAAATATTTCTGACCCATATGTCTTATCAGGAAATGCTGAAATAAATACCTTAATTGATAATTTGCTAGTTTTTCCTAATCCAGCTAATGGATATATTTTCTTTGAATCCATAGAAATTGTTCAATGCATTCAAATTTATAATTTTAATGGAAGGATGGTTAAATCATTTAACAATATTAATATGAACTCTGGCATGCTTAATTTAGAAGAACTGAATTCAGGTTTATTTTTTTTGAAGTTCAAAACAATAAATGGATTATTTATTGAAAAAATAAGTTTGATTAATAACTAAAATTATTTGATAGGATTTGCGAAATGCCAGAGTTGATAACATAAAATTGAACACCATATAATTCACAAAAGTTATTAAATTTAAAAAATGTAAAACATGGTTCAGATAAAATATCCCTGGTGGGTTAAAATCAGCCTTTTAGGATTTAGTAAAAAAAAGCATTTAGTAATCACTTTGCTTATAGGTTTATTAGTTAATACAAGTTTGTTCGTTTTCAAAGAGTTTCCTTTGGCTTTTGTTGTTTTAGCATGCAATATATTGATGTATTTTTCGATCAGATGGGTTGATAAAAAGGGTAATTGGTCAGATATCAGAAACCATTGGCCAAGTGGTTTTGAATTGATTTTTGGCTTTGTTCTTATGTGGATATTATATTTTCTGTTGAAATATTTTTTAATAAATACTTAAGTTAAAATTTATAGGATATGAATTTTACTTATAGAAATATTTTATGTTGATCATTTTGACATTAAGGATTTTCCCCACATTCTGAAATTTACAACTTCAGGCAAATATCCTAAAACAAATTACCTTCATCTGCTTCAAAATATATAATTACTCTCCATTTGATCTATTTGACTTATAAAATCCCTTGGTTGTCTATCATACAAATTTTGATGCAGGATAGTGTTTATATCGTATTTTGTATCCTTTTAAGATTTAATTATCATAAAGCGAAAAATTTTCCAGGGTAGTTTGTAACCCATAATTCGAATTTTGTTCCCACTTTATATTGTGGATATCTTTATTAAAAATATTGAAGTGCAACTGGCTCTGATTTATTCAATTGTTAAAAAATACCTTGAGAAAATATATTACGATATTTAATAAAATTAATTTAATTATAATAAATGCAAAATAAAATGTTAAACCTTTGCATGATTTAAAATAAATATGTTGATTAAAAATTTTAGGCAATAGAAATAAAATATTAAAATATATATAATAATAAGTTATAAATATAAACTCAAATAAAAATAGCAAAATAAAATAGTATATACTTTAATTTATACAATTAAAAATGTCAAATATACGACAAATTATATAAATAATCAGCAAATAGTTTATAAAATACAAATTAGTATTATAATATTGTAATGAGATTTACTAAAATAATATGGGTTATGAGCTTTTATTTCAAATTGAAAAACTCAATGTAGCTTTTAAAATAATAAGGTTTGACTTAAAATAATGCTTATTTTAGAAACGGTTTAATATTTACTAGTAATTCTTTTAAAGCACTTTATCTATGGCTAAAAAAGATTGAACATACAAATTATCATATTGAATTAAATAAACCAGCGCTTGACACATATAAATTTTTTTTTAATATTAAAAAGAGGAAACAGGTCGATTAAAAAATTTAAACATATTAAGATATGAAAACTTTTTTCAAATATCACGCACTTAAATATTGTGCTATTTTCGCAGCAATTTCTTTATTTAATATCACCAATTTAAATTGTCAAAATTCATTTGGATTGTTAAAAGGTATCAAAGCCAAAGCGACCGGAACAGGCCAAACTACTGGTCACATAGCTGATTTGGAAATTTCAAATAATACTGAGAAAGAATATAAAACATCCTTAGGTCCATTTTATATCCCTTCATTAGGACAATATCAACCATACATAGTTCCCACACCGGTTAATGTGAATGTTCCTCCTCATGCAGTTGTTAATATTCCGATAAATGGATATTGTACAGATATACATAAACCTCCTGTTGGTTCAGATGAGGATTTGCCTCCGGTTAAAAGCTGGATAATTCCTGCCCTTATTACAGACCAATGGGAGCCCGATGAAAATGAGGGTTGGGTTCCAAAAATTATTGCTGTTCAGCCATCAGAAGAGAAAGATGAAAACTTGGATAACATTGTGACACTGATTCCCGGTACTGACCAGCCCCTGACACACACTATTGATCAATATAAATTTCCTGTTGAGACTGCACCTGTTTTGCTTAAAGCAATCGATCTGATCATAACGGCATTTGACAGCCTGAAGAATTCAAATAATATTCTTACTCCTTTCAGCGGCAATCCAGACAAAGAACGGGAGGCTGTGATTCAACAGACATTCTGGATCTTTACATCCGGCATCAGCGGTGACGATTATAACAAAGAACAGTTTGAAGCGAAAATGACTGACCAGTTTGAAAATAAAACGGGTAGATCAATTACAAAGTTACCGAAAGAAGATAAGGAAAAGTTTGATCAGGGAGTTGACGATTTCTGGAATTCATTCAATCTTGTAGGTACAGAAGCCAAGGTTATCTCAGCAACTAATCAACACGATACTGAAGGTATGGGAACAGATATGTCCCGGGTTAAAACGCATACCGTGCAAGATAATGAAAAAAAGCAAATGGGAGCGGAAGCTATGACAAATCAGCAGAATCCGGAAAGTCAAAACACAAATCCTGTTTCGCATGCAACCGGAGTACCTCAGCATATGATTCAACAAAAAGATGAAGATAATAAGAAGGATGAAACTTCTGACGAAAATAAAGATCCAAAGAAAGATAAAAAAGGGAAATGCAGTTGTCAAAAATTCACCGGTAAATTGGCAACTAACCGGGGTCTTCAGGAAACGGTCGATATCTCTCCTGATATGTCGAAAGTCGATCCCAAACAAGAAATCATTTATCCAAGAGTTGATTTTGAAGCTCCAAAAGATAAAACAAAACCTGAAGAGTTTTCAATCACTATTTCCGATCTGAAACTGGAATGTGTTTGTGAAACTGGTAAATGTGAAATGCTGGCTGCAGAAAATGATAAGTTTGAAAAGCAGGAAAAGTACTCGATTGCAATTCAGCAGATTACTAATGGAGTAAGCTATGAAGGGGATGGTAAGGTAAAAAATTCAGGCTCTCATACTTTCAATTTTAAATCTACTGTCGGGAGCGATGATATTAAAATCAAATTCAAATTGATTAGTTACTGTAAATCTGATGAATGCGATAAAAAAATGTGCAAGGCAACAATCACATTGAGTTTTAAAGAAGAAGAAGATAAATCGAAAAAATGAAAGTTGGCAATGAAGAAGAAAGCTAGTTTTTTCGCTGTCATTATGATATTTGCTTTTGAGTCTTTTTCTCAAATACCAAAAACTTATGCTGATTTCTGGCAAAATATTGAATTGACATCTTCAAAAGCAAAATTAGTTCATAAGGGAAAAAAATCAAGGGTCCGGAAATATATAACTATCGGAACTGCTGGTGTTTTAACTGGAGGTATATTGTATTTTTCTGATGTATTTCAAAATGATAAAATCGAAGCCATCGATGATGTGTATAAGGTTGTCTGCGGAGAAAAATACAAATTTAATCCGATAGAAAATGATAGAGGTAACAATTTAAGGATTAAATCTTTTACAGGAAATCCATCAGGATTGGTGTTTACTGATAGTAATACTTTTTTAGTAACTCCTGAAATTACAAATTCATTTTCATTTAATTATACAATTGAAGATGAAAAGGGTAATACCTCGGTTGCAACTGTATTTATTGAAATAACAAAACAAACATTGAATTTAGATATAATTAACCTAAATACAGAATCAGGTATGCCTGTTTCAGGAAACATTCTGTCTGATATGGTATGCATTTCATGTAATCTGACAAATATGAGTGGGCCGCCTGAAGCATCTTATATATGGAAAACAGATGGTTCATTTGAAGTGTTGATCCACAATCTGTCAGGTATAGAAAACCTGTATAAATTCGTTTTGACAATCGAAGGAGATTGCATACAAAAAACCAATGTAGATTTGCTTATCAATGTAAAACCGAAAATATGTGATATTGATCCCGAATTTAAAATGATTCCGGCAAATTGCGATTCAGATGATGGCAGTATTTTAATAATTAGTGAAATGGATCCTCTGTACTCATTTTTGTGGAGTGATGGAAGCACTTCAAAAGATCTCATCAATGTTAAAACCGGCCATTATAAGCTAAAAGTAAGCAATTCAACACTGTCCTGTTCAAAAGAGTTTTCATTTAATTTGGATGAAAAAAAGCCTGAATATTATGATAAGACTGACATACAGTCCGGAAACTGTATCACAAGTGGTAAAATACTCACCAATATTTTAGGTGATTCTGATGACTATTTTTCTATAATTGTTGTTAGTCAGGAGGGCAGTTTTGAGTATACTGTAGGAGCAGGAAAAGTCGATATTGCACAATTGATCTCCGTATCTTTGGATGGTAAGCCAGTAACAGGGAAATACAATATTAAGATCAGAAATTTGTCCAAAAGTACAAGATGTACCCAGGAAGTAAACATTGAAATACCATTAGACTCCTTGCCTTTCATAACTTTACCTGATAATTTTAATACTAAACCAAATGTTGTTCTTAAAGATAATGTTTTGAAAAATGATTTGGGAACAGGTTTAAATGTAGTAAAAACAGATCAAATACCAGGAGCAAGTTTAAAAATGGAAAAGAATGGAGATTTTGAATTTATTGGAAATATTGGATATTATAGTTACACTTATTATGTTGCAGATACGTGTGGCAACCATTCACAAGACATTTTAAAAATTGAAGTAAGTGAAATAGTCTGTGATTATAAAGTAAATTTTGTTGTAACTCCTGCTTTTTGTGGAGCTGAAACGGGCGTCATCATTGCAAATGTGATGCCTGATGATGGTGCATTTCTAAAATGGAATAACGGAAAGTCAGGAAGAATGATTACTGATTTGAAAGCAGGGGTGTATACACTGACAATTACACATCCATCAGGAAGTTGTTTTCAGGAATTTATTGTTGAAATGCCCGAACAGCCATTCAATTATATTTTGTCTTCAGAAATCATTCAACCAGATTGCGAAAATGCTCCTGAAATAATTTATGATTTGTATTCTCCGATTTCTGATTTTATTTTGATGGATGCTGATGGACCTCATGGGACTTATCAGGCTGTTCTGCCTACCGGAATGAATAAAATGAGTGAATATATGGATCTTTATCCGGGTATGTGGTCATTTTTATTCAATGACATTGAGGCGCCAGAACAATGTACAACCAGTTTTACATGTGTGATTGAACAATATATTTTACCTGAATTGACTGTATCAGATATTAAAAATCCTTCAAACCCATCCTCAGATGATGGTATTGTCATTGTAAACATTGCTGGAGGAAATCCTCCATTTTCGGTTTCTATACCTGGGAGGGAATTTACTGGCCTGCAGCCAGGTATAAATCTGCTCTTTGGTTTCACACAGGGTGTTTTTGAACTGACTGCCATTGATAATTCGGGTTGTGCTTCAAATACACTCGTTGTTGAACTGACAGGCAGTTCATTACTTGCGATAAAAAATTCTTATTTATATGGTGTTTTAGCTCCGATGTCAGAAATAATTGATTTTAAAAATATCGAATCAGTGAAAAATGAAAATAATTTTTTATTTCATAATTGCTTTCAAACTCGGCTTGTTTTAAAAAATTTTTATTTTCAAACCGGAATAGGAACAGGAAATCTTATTGATATTAATAGAAATAAAAAGAATATTTTGAGATCAAATATTTATTATATGTCATTTGGTCAGATAATAAAAATGCCTAATTCAATTTTTTCCCTTGGTTTGACCTATGGAAATATATATGGCATAGATAAAAAGGAGACCCATATACGTCGATTTTCAAACAATTATTTTGTATTGAATTCAGATTTTGAAATTGACATTAATAAATTGATTTCTACATTTGCTTCATTGGAATGGTTTAATAAAGAAAAAATACTTGTTTTGGCAATAAAAATTAGATTTAATTTCTAAAATTGTGTTTTGCTTATTTTTATCTTTTTTTTGTCTTAAAAATATTAACATCGATCAATTTTATCAGGCATTAAAAAAAAATTGTAAAAGTAATTTTATATTCAAAAAACATTTTACATTTGTAAATATATTCCTTGCATATCTAATTTTATAATCCTTTATTTTTTATTTTATTTTTATCACAGAATTTTATTTCTTTAACATATTAAATTTTTGTATTATGAATTTCAAAAAAATTACACTTGTTGGATTACTCGGAGGAGTATTTGCATTTTTATTTGGAGGGCTGTTGTTTGGTATTATTTTTAAGGATTTCATGCCTTATCAGATGGAAGGTGTGCTGAAAGCTGAAGATGAAATGGTTTGGTGGGCGATGATTTTATCGAACCTGCTGTGGGGATGGTTTTTTGCTTTTGTATTTATTAACTGGGCAAATATCACGACATGGTTGTCAGGATTTAAAGCAGGAGCTATATTGGGATTTTTGATTGTTGCAGCTTTTGATGTAGGGCTGTTCAGTATGACAAACCTTCTTACTTTCAACTCAATGGTAATGGATATTTTGGTCAATACCATTTTTTGTGGTATTATGGGTGCCTTTATAGGTTGGGTAGCAGGTAAGAATTGGTTTTGACTGATGAAGATTTGAAAAAAAACCGGTGGAAATTGTCACCGGTTTTTTTATTATTTCTTTATTGCCTTGTAATCCTCATTCAGACCTTTAAGTATTTGATTTGTGATATCAAGTTTTTTGTTTCCGAACATAATCGGATTGGTCATGTCAGAATAAGAAAGTATGAAATCAAAAGAATTGTCAGTAGCCACCTTCTCAAGATAAGTATCTATTCTTTTTTTGATCTTTTTATTAAGAGCCTCCTGTTTTTTCAGTAGTTCTTCCTGTTTGGCTTCCTTGAATTTCTGATAATCCTCCTGCATTTTTATCAGGTTTTGTTCTTTGCCCTGCAATTCTATTTCAGCTGCCTTCATATCATTGGGCGACATGGTTTGAGACTTAGCCTGAAGCTCCTGGAATCTGCTTTGCAATGCATTCTGAGTTGATAAAATTGCCTTTTCCCTAACAATCATCTGACTCTCAAGTTGTTTAAGCCTTGCTGTATTTGACTTGTTCTCATCAACAAAATACTGATAATTTTCCTGCAATGAGTCAAGATTGACATAGACTATTTTTGTTCCGGCAGGAAGACCTTCGATCGATGAGACTACTTTTACAGGAGCAGCCGAATCTACCTCAACTGATGCAGTATCTTTTATGCTTACTGCGCTGGTATCTGATTTTAAGTCTTGTGTATCTTTTGATTTTTTGCCGTCATTATTGCAGGCAAACATTAATAATGTTAAAAAGCTGAGCAGTAATATTTTTTTCACTTTGAATTTTTTTTATGTTATTTAATTGTGCAAAGGTAAATAATTATCATATTAATAATAGGGTTAGATTGATTAAAATGTTCATATCAAATATAAATAACAGGTTTGAATGAATATAGATGGTCTTATTTATTTTCTGAAAAAAACTTTTTTAATTTGTTTTCTCCGGCAGAACAACTAATTTTGGATTGCGAATATTGTTTTTAGAATAAAATATGTTGAAAAAATGGAAAATAATATAAGATGTCCCAGATGTGATTTTGAATTTCCGGTTGAAAAGGCATTTATAGTCAAGGCAGAAGAAAAACTAAGATCGGATTATGAAAGGAAACTTGCGCAACAATTAGCTATTTTCAATAAACAGAAAACAGACCTGGAAAAGGAAAAAGAGGAATTTGAAAAGAAGAAAGAAAGGGAAAATGGTATATTTCTTGAAAAACTCGAAAAAAAACTTAGTGAAGAGAGAGAAAAAATAAAAAAGAGTACCAATGAAGAATTTGAAATGAAATTTAAATTACTGGAAGAGGAGAATGCTCAAAAGGCAAGGGAAAACAGAGAGTTAAAGCAAAAAGAACTGGAAATCCTGAGAAGGGAAGCCCTGCTAAAAGAACAACAGGATCAAATGAATATTGAGTTTGAAAGGAAATTGCTCGAAAAAAGAGATCAGATCTCAGAGGAAGTAAGAAAAATTGAACAGCAAAGAAATGATCTTAGAATTAAGGAATATGAAAAAAAACTTGATGACCAGAAAAAACTGATCGATGAAATGCAGCGCAAGGCACAGCAGGGTTCTATGCAGCTGCAGGGTGAAGTGTACGAACTTATACTTGAAGAATTGCTGAAGAATGAGTTTCCTTTTGATCTGATTGATGAAGTGCCAAAAGGAGTAAGGGGAGCCGACCTGATACACACTGTGATAGATAATAATCAGGAATGTGGCCGAATCATTTATGAAAGCAAAAGAACAAAAAACTTCTCAGAGTCGTGGATCCAAAAGCTCAAGGATGATCAGCGTGAACACAAAGCCCTCATATCTGTACTGGTAAGTGAAGTTTTACCCAAGGGTATCGAAGGATTTGGATTTAAAGACGGAATTTGGATTTGTAGTTTCTCTGAACTTAAGCAATTAGCTTTTGTTTTGAGACAAATGATCGTACGTGAGCAAAATATCAAATCGATGCAATCGAATAAGGGAGATAAAATGGAACTTCTGTATAACTATCTCACAAGCGATGATTTCCGGCACAGGGTAGAAGCAATAGTTGAAGGTTTTTCAATATTGAGAAATGACATTGAGAAGGAAAAGAGAGCAATGCAGAGAATCTGGAAAGAACGGGAAAAACAGATCGACAGGGTGATTGACAATACTATTGATATGTATGGCTCAATCCGTGGAATAGCTGGTAACGCAATTTCACCTGTTCAGGCTCTCGAGCTGGCAGAACCTGAATATCCAGATAATGAATAGGATTTTCTGGTAGTATATATTAAAAAAAACCCATTTCCATATCAAAAGATACAAAAATGGGTTTTAAAAAATTATTTCAGTGATCAGTCCATTTCAACCCTGAAAGAGATCTTGCATATTACTCCATAGGTGGTAACTTTACCATCTTTTACATGAGCCTTGATGTCTTTGACAAAGACTGAATCGATATTTCTGATAGTTTTTGAAACTTCAGTTACAGCTTTTTGTATAGCATCCTCGATACTTTTTTCTGATGAAGCTATTACTTCAATTACTTTTACTACTGCCATAATTTTGATTTAAATAATTAAAAATTAATTAATTATAACGTATCTATTTATTCTTTATTCTATGCAGTAAAAATTTTAACAGAATATAGGCAAACCATTTCACCGATTATTTCAGAAACTCCACACTTGTCCTGACAAAATCGGTCAATTCCTCTCCCGAAAGCATATTCTGATTTAGTTTAGCCAGTTTATACAGATAGTTAGCAAATCTTTCCTTTTTCTCCTCGCTCTTCATATTCAATAGCTTATCGGTGATCAGGGGATTATTTGAATTGATAATTATGTTGTAAAACTCCGGCATTTCACCACCTCCTATATTCTGAAATTGCTGCATATCCTTGAACCTGCGCATAAATTCAGGTTTGGTAATGATAACAGGCATCTCATCCGGACTCATGGCTTTGAGTTCGATATTATTTTTCTCATCTTTCAGCATTTCAGTGAACAGTGTTTTTACTTTTTCCTGCTGTTTTTCAGAAAGGACAGATTCTTTTTTGTCCTCAGTCTGAACAAGATTATCAGCAGTATCGGAATCTACCCGTACAAATGTTATGTCTGTTTCTTTCTGCTCCATAAACTGCATAAAATGAACATCAATAAAAGGATTGTCCATGAGAAGCACTTCATAACCATAATCTTTAGCCGATTGGATGTAGCTGTGCTGTCCTTTTTTATCTGTTGAATAAATGCATATTAGTTTTTTATGTTTATCGGTTTGTTTGTCCTTTATTTTTTCCTTCAGTTCCTCAAAAGTAAAAAACTGATTGTCTATGTTTTTGTATAGGCTGAAATTGTTTGCTTTTTCGAAGAAACTATTGTCAGTAAGCATGCCGTATTTTACGAAAACACTTATGTCGTCCCATTTTTTCTCGTATTCTGTCCTGTCCTTCTTAAAAAGATCGGCAAGTTTTTCAGCTACTTTTTTAGTAATATATGAAGTTATCTTTCTGACATTATGGTCATTCTGCAACTGACTTCTCGATACATTCAGAGGAATATCCTGGCTGTCAATAACACCATGCAGAAGCATCAGAAATTCGGGAACAATCGCCCTTACATCGTCAGTCACAAATACCTGGTTGCTGTAAAGGTGAATTTTGCTTTTCTGTGCATCAAAATTATTGGTCAGTTTCGGGAAATAAAGGATTCCATTGAGATTGAAGGGGTAATCCATTTTAAGATGTATCCAGAATACGGGATCATTAAAATATCCAGGGAATAGATCATGATAAAAATCCTTGTACTCTTCATCTTTTATATCGTTGGGTGATTTTTTCCACAGAGGATCTGAATTATTTATAATGTTGTCAACTTCTTTCTCTATTGATTTCGCATCTTCACCTTCCCCCTCGGTTTCGTAGGTTTTTTTTGTTCCGAACCTGATCTGTACAGGCAGGAATTTGCAGTATTTGTCAAGAAGTTCCTGAATTCTTTCTTTTTTCAGATAGTCTTTGCCATCTTCATTTACATGGAGAATAATATCTGTACCCCTTGTTTTTTTTTCTATCTGGTCAAGATTGTATTCAGGAGTGCCATCACATTCCCATTTTACAGGGACAGCGTTTTCCTTGTATGATCTTGTCCTTACTTCTACTTTTTCTGAAACCATAAATGCGGAATAAAAACCCAATCCGAAATGTCCTATAAGATTTTCTCCTGAATATTTTTCCAGAAAATCCTTGGCTGAGGAGAATGCCAGCTGGTTGAGATATTTAAGTACTTCTTCTTCTGTCATTCCTATTCCATTATCCCTGATGGTTATGGTTTTTTCTTTTTCATCGAGAATGACATCAATAGTGAGGTCTCCGAGTTCTTCCTTCAGTTCACCTTTGGTGGCCAGTGCTTTCAACTTTGTTGTAGCATCTATTGCATTTGCTATCAGTTCACGCAGAAAAATTTCCTGGTCAGTATAAAGAAATTTTTTAATTAGCGGGAAAATATCCTCTGCGCTTACGCCAATTTGTCCTGTTTTGTGTAATGGTTTATCTTTTTTCATATAAAATTATTTTTAAACCCTATTAAATGCAAATAATATACCATTGGGAATATTCTGTCAAAATGACATAGGGCAATGAGTTAATTAGCTAATTTGAAAATTTGAAAATGAAGTTTAGTATTAGCAAATTTAGTTAAGGGTTTATAATTAAAAATGGAGAAACTTGTCCGTATAGCTTGCCCGTAGGGGATTGAAAATTGAAAATGACAATTTACATTTTCAAATTAGCACATTCTCAAATTAGCACATTCTCAAATTAGCACATTTTCAAATTAGCCCATTAATGATCTCTCTGCCTCACCGCTTCATATAATATTATTCCTGCAGATACAGCTACATTGAGGGATTCTGTCTTTCCAAACTGAGGTATTTTAAATTCATCGTCAGAAATTTTTAGGAGGTGAGGGGTAATACCCTCATCTTCCGAGCCGAGGATCACACAGAAGGGATTTTTGAAATTGACTTTGCTTATGTCTTGTCTGCAATCAAGGCTGCTGGCATATATCGATATGCCGGAATTTTTTAGGGTTGTTATTGCATTATTAGCACTATGAACTTTAACAATTGGAATATTGAAAGCTGCACCTGCTGATGCTTTTATTGCTATATGATTTATAATAGCTGTGTTTTTACTGCCGAGGATTATTCCTTGTGCTCCGAGTACTTCTGCCGTGCGGATTATACTACCCAGGTTTCTGATGTCGGTAATTGAATCGAGAAAGACAAGTGCAGGGACATCACCCCTGAAGAAAATGCTATCGATCAGGTCTTCGAGAGCTACATATTCAATCAGTGAAGTGACAGCAATCACTCCCTGATGCGTCTGATTAGTAATGCTATTGAGCTTCGCAGGATGAACATGAGAAACTGGTATGTTTTTCCCTTTGAGAAGATTTCTCATTTCTATCTCAAATTCTCCTTTTATTCCCTGTTGAAGATAGATTTTCTCGATCTGTTTGCCTGATTTGAGCAATTCCAGGACAGGATTCCTGCCAATGACAAGTTGATTGTTGTATTCTTTTTGCATTTCAATTACTATTTTACTTAAGTTTAAAATACTAAGTTTCAATATTTTTTTGTGTTTTCTAAAATTTCATTTTTTTACCACTAAGTCCACTAAGTTATATTATCCTATAAATTCTGATTGTGTCGATAAATATCCGGACCAGTTGAAAAATACATTGTGGTTTGTCACTGAGTCCACTTAGATTCATAGTTATTTTAATATTAAGTATTGTTTGTGGTTTTAAAAAACAATTTATAATTAACAGCCCAATTTTTAAATTAAACCATTTATTCCATTTAAAGATTCAAATATAAATCTATTATCCCGGAAATTTTGATTTGAGAAAAAAAACTTATTTAACCGGCTACCATATCACCTTATTACCAAATAACCATAATACCATATTATCTTATCACCTTAATCTCTGTTCTCCTGTTTTCGGCATGTTCATTTTCTGTGCAATTTACAGAATCAGAGCAATGATTTTTTAGTTTTTTCTCTCCAAAACCTATTGCGGTTATTCGAACCGGATTGATTCCTTTGGAGATAAGATATTTTTTAGCAGCATCAGACCTTTTCATTGACAGTGTAGTATTGAAATCATCATTTCCCCTGCTATCTGTATGTGAACTGAGTTCTATTTTGATTTCAGGGTATTTTTTGAGATGATCAGCAAGACGATTAAGCTCTTTTTTTGCTTTGTCATTTATTATAAATGAATTATAGTCATATAAAATATCCTGAAGTATGAAAGTTTCTCCTTCTGCCGTTGGCAAAGTTGTTACATAATTGGGTTTTTTACTCAATACAATATCAAATATAGCAGGAGTTATCGTTTTATCGATTTGAATCTCTTTTGGCAGATAATCTTTTTCTGTAGTTCTCAATTTAACTGAATTTCCTCTGAGTACAGAGATAAAGTAAATATTATCATTGCTTTTTCCGATTTCAACAGGCTTGCCTTCTGTAATATCAAAACTGACATCGTTCAATAATTGGTTGTTTTCATCATTGATAAAGCTGAAATTGAAAGTATCAACTATTTCTTCTATCATTTCGATATCAATCATCTTGTTGGTAAATCCGGTTTCAAAAAGGGAAGAAAATTGCAAATATCCTGATTTATATGCTTTTATAATATATTTTCCATCAGGCAGAATAATATGATAGTTGCCATTTTTATCTGAAAAAACAGCTTTACTTTCTTTCAGTGAGGAAGTGTCAATTGTGTATATGATCTCTTTTTCAGAACCTCTGATTTTAGAAAGATGTGGTTTTTCATTTTTTTTAATTTCATATTTTGAAAAGGTGATTTTCACATCACTGAGGGGTGCTTTATTTTTTACGTCCCTTGTCATTATAGTATAGTAATCATTAAAGACCCTGAAAATGGAGGCAGCTGGTTTTAGCATGTAAATATCATCTTTGCCTTTTCCTCCCGGTCTGTTCGAAGTAAAATAACATATATTATTGTTTTCATTGATTGCTAGTCCGAAATCATCATAAGCTGAATTGAAAACCTTTCCAAGATTGACAGGAGCACTGAATTTTTCCGAATGCCCGGAAGAAAAATAAAGATCAAAGCCTCCGAGGCCTCCGGGTTTATCTGAAGCATAAAAAATAAATCCCGCAGGGTGAATAAAAGGATAAGCTTCCCTATGCCTGGTATTGATCTCTGGTCCAAGGTTTTTAAGGTCAATCCAGCCATTGGCAGTTTTTGTCAGTGAGTAAAGATCGGTCTCACCAAATCCCCCCGGCATATCTGATGCAAAAATAAGTCTCTGTTCAGCTTCATCCCATGCAGGATGAAATACTTTATATCCATAGGAGTTTACCGGTAATTCACTGTCATAAGCCCAAAAACCATTCTGATTTTTATAGATATATATTCCAAAGGGACCTATATCAGAAGTTTCATTTTCTCTTGCAATGGGATCCCTGCTGTTCCGGCTCAGAAAAAGGGTTTTGCTATCTTTTGTAAAAGAGCATGGCCCCTCATGTTCCCTGATCTTCAAATCCGCAAGGAATCCAACTCCTGAACTTATCAGCGCTGAATCTGTCATTTGAGCCGCTAATAGTGAAAAACATGTATGATCATTTTTTTTATCTACCTTTTTGAACTTAGAAACAGGTTTGCTCGACACATATACTATTCCGGTTCCATAAATTGCAGGTGACATTTCATAAAACTCTGTATTAACATCCTGAAGATTAATAAATTCGGCCTTTGACAATGCAGATGTATCGATTATCTGGTTATATTGTGTCTGGGAGAATCCAGTTATGGTTAATAAAAAGTAAATGCAGAATAAACTGGAGAAAGTTTTCATTTTGACATTTTTTGCATTGTTAGTTAAATCGAATTCCATTTTAATGAATTATTCAGAAAAACCTTGGATTAATAAGCTCAATAGGTTTAATCCCTTTTCTGAAACTGTATTGAAACAGGAGTTCAAGACTTCCGTTCTCATATTTCCTCAGTGGAGTCATCGTAAGATCGTAGGAAGCAGCAAAGAAAATATTTCTGTTCAGATGAAAACCCATAATAAAATCTGCTGATTCAAACCAATCTTCAGATGTCCCTCCTGTACGTAATGTTGAAGCAAAATAAAACCTGTCATAAAATAAAACCCCAAGATTCAGATCCAGATTATAGGGAGAATTCTCTGCCCACCTCCCTAATAACTGTGGCATAACTACAATTTTACTACTGATGTCCAAAGCTCCCCCTGTCATAAAATACAGGTGCCGTACTTCATAACTTTTCTTTGTTCCCGGCTTATAATCGATATCAGCTCTTATAAGTCGGGGTACAGAAGCTCCAAGGTAAAATCTGTTGTTGGAAAAATAAGCCCCGAAACCTACATTAAATATCTTAGTAGAATACAACGCTCCCTCAATTGCCGGATCTTCATTAAAGGGTTGAATTAAAACCAGGTGAGGATCAGAAAAATCCTGCTTAAAATACCTTCCGGAGAATGACATTCCAAGACTGAGTACACCGCTGCTTACTTTAAACCTGTAAGCATATATTCCATCAACTGTTAACTTTTCGCTTACACCGACTGTTTGTCTGTTTATATTTATACCGAGACCGACTTTACCGAGTTTTGGAAAATTGACACTCAGGGCCTGACTTCTGGGTGCTCCATCCAGACCTGTCCATTGATCCCTTACAATGGCGGTGATGTAAGCGCTTTCTGAATTTCCTGCAAAAGCAGGATTCACTGTCAGTTTATTGAACATGAACTGAGTACTCAATACATCCTGTTGTGCAGATACATTGAGTACTGATATAATTAAACTTAAAAAAATACAAATTCTCATAGCATTATATCTTTTATCTTTCAATTACAAAAAATCCTTTTAACGCATTCTTCCTCTCAGTATCTAAAAACAATATATAAAAATAAGTCCCGACAGGAAGGTCTTTGCTTTTATATGTACCCTGCCAGTCATTTTTATAATTATAGGCCTGGTAAACCTGGTCTCCCCACTGATTGAAGATAAATATCTCATTTTTCAGATATTTTCCGGATTCCAGGCATGGAAATATCAGCTTATCATTTATTCCGTCACCATTTGGGGTGATTACATTCACGCCAAAACAATCATTTTCATCACCAATCTCTATTTTGATATTAGCTAAACTATAATTAGCCCTGCATTTCTTTTTTCTGATCTCATATGAAAAACTGACCTCACCTATAAAGCCTGCCTCAGGAGTAAAGGTTAAAGTACCATCAGGATTTATTTCAATAGTTCCTTTTATGTTATTGTCTGGTATTACGGTTATTTCAGTATCCTCAGTTTCAATATCATTCTTTAAAATGTCAATGGTCACAGGAGTATTATAGGGGGTAAAGAATTCATCATCGAGTGCTTCAGGTATATACTCCAGAAAAACTGCAGCAGTGTCGCTTGAAAACTCTTTGCAAACACCATGAGTAAGACTCCATACAAAATAATTAATACCATATTCAAGATCAAAAACCTGGGCTGTTGACTTATTGGGATTATTGACGAATGCTGAAGATGATAATGACCTCCAGCTTCCCTCAGGATCTGGCAATGCCCTGATAGAAATGTTATCAGGATAACAGGCATATACATCATCGCCGGCATCGGCAATTCTATCAGGGACTTTATTTACAATAAAACTTTCGACCTGACTATAAGGTGATCTGCAACCATCTTTTGATGCAATAACAAAAATACTATTTACCCCGTCTTTAAACTGTGAAAAATCTGTAATTTCAATGCATTCATCCGGAGAAGATAAAATCAACTTGGCAGGCAATGTGTTTTGATACCATGAATAATTGGTATTCGCCTCGGTTTTATTCAGGCAAACTGAAATCTTAGAATTGTTTTTACCTATACAAAAAGAGCTGTCCACTGGTATTATTTCAGGAGTAAGAGGTGTTTTGACAACCTGCACTACAAAACCCTCAGATATTTCAGAAAAACATGACTCAACAGAAACTCTGAGTGTATAAACTCCACCATTGGAAATTCCAGCAGGAAAAATCTTTGGGTTTTGATCGGTTGAAGTAAAATTCCCGGGCCCGGTCCAATAAAACTTGCCACCCGGCACATTTGATGTTTTTAATTCAATTGTCTCTCCCTCACAAATCCTGGCTGTACCTGTAATAAATGGCTGGTTTGGTGTCCTGATTACAGTCAGATTAAAGTCATCCGATATTTCTGACAAACAACCATCTTTTTCGGCCGAAACTGTATAAGCACCTGAATTTATTTCTGATGAGACAGGAATGATAAAATATGGATTTATAGTTGTCACAGCCGAACCACCTGGAGATACCGTCCAGTTAAATTTTGTACCTTCAGAATAGGAATCGTTTTTAATTGTTATTTTGATAGTATCTCCTTCACAAACTTTACCATCTCCTTCAAGTAGGGGAACAGCAGGTTTGATTTTTGAGGCAATTGTTAAAAAAACAGAATCAGAGCTACAGTTTCCATCATAAACTATCAAAGAATATTCACCATTGTTTTTTTCACTGAAATCGCAAATTTCAGGCATTGCTGATGCAGATGAAAAACTTTCAGGTCCATTCCACGAATATGCGAATGGTGTATTAAATGGATATACAGTAGGTACTAATCTGACACAGTCTTTACCTGTTAGGCATTCAGGCGCATTGGAACTCAGGGCTGTGATCTTAGGTCTTGTTTTTATATCTACAAATGAAGAAGAAAAATAATTACATCCGGCCTGTGTAGTTACAGTCAGGAGATATTCTCCACTTTTATCCGAATTCAAAACCGGATTTTGTTGTGATGAAATAAAACCATCAGGTCCTGTCCACTTATAGACTGCATTGCTGACAAGGGGCGAAAAAAGCCTGATGCTGTCTCCCTCGCATACCGGTGAATTACTTCCTGCAATAATATTATATTCTTCTTCTATTTTAATATTTACAACTGCAGATGTATCTGAATAGCAATTACCATTTTTGACAATTGCCGTCCAATTACCCTCATACTGAGGCTTGGCTTCAGGTATGATCAATGAATTTGAGAACTGATTCACATAAAGCTTATCGTTTAACAGCCAAATGTAATTATCTGCATTCTGTACATTATTGATCCGCAATATGATTGGTTTGTTTTTGCAATAAACTGAGTTGCTTTCTATGACAGGTGTCTCCGGTTTATCAAAAACTACAAGTTCCAGACTTGCTGTATCACTGCACACACTATTGCTCACTTCCAAATAATATGTTCCCTGTTGAACCGGAGTTATATTATTTATAGCAGTAGGAATCTGAGCACTGGAACTAAATCCGTCGGGACCCCACCATCTGAAAGTATATGAACTGCCATTAGCACTTCCCTTAGGAGCAAAAACTTCTCCTTCACAAAGGCTTATAAATGGATTTTGAATAATAGCAACAGGCTGAGGAACTACTTCTACCTGTGTGGAAAATGATGCCAGAGATTGACATTTTTCACTCCTGGCAATAACATAGAAGAAATTGTTGCCAATTGCAGGTTTTAATGAAATAATAGGGGACAACGTGGAATCAATAAATGTGCCTACCGGATAAGAACCGCTGAACCAATGATATTTTACATTGCCTGAATAGCTGTTTGATTCAAGTATTAAATTTTCCCCAATGCATATTCTTGATTTTTTGGCTAATATCACAGGACGACTAAGATCCTCAACAACAACTTCGACAGTGCCGGATGATCTGCATCCGTTGAAGCCGGTAACAGTAAGTACATATGTTCCCGAGAAACTGGCATCAGCATTAGGACGTACAGGATTCATCAGGTTGGAAGTAAAACCATCAGGTCCTGACCATTCTATTGTCCAGATATTATCTGGTGCAGGGGGAAGGTTTGCAAATAGCTTTAATGAATCATGAACACAAACCCCAGACGAATATGATGGTTGAAGTGGGGAAACCTTAACCAGAATACTGGTAGTACAGGAATCCGAATTTCCTGCTTCATCCCATACCTGGAGCTTTATCAGCTGATTGGTATTGTCAACAGTGCAGTCAAATGAAGATGGGGAAACGGAAAGCCTGTTTACACCGCAATTGTCACTGCTGTTTTCATTTATTTCTTCCGGATTAAGGATACTGTTTTCAGTTCCGCTCGGATTTACAAACAGAACATAGAAGTTTTTACATTTTGCGACCGGAGGTTCCTTATCGATTACCTCAATGTGAAAACTACATGTATCCCGGTTTTCTGATCCATCATTTATCACATACCTGATATCTGAAATACCTGATCTAAAACTGAAATCATTACGATTCTGATGATTGAGTGGAATAGTGTTGAACACTTGAGCTCCGTTACTGCTGAAATTTATATCAACTTTTTTAAATTCCAGAAACATTATCATTTTGCTTATATTATCAGATTCTCCGTTATTACTGATTGTATTGCAGGGGTTGATTTTATCAGGAGTATTTGCAGGTCTGGCAATAAAAGTGATGATTCCGTCTTTAGCCCAATTACTAAAATCATTAATATTAATATCAATATTTGTATATGACGGCTTTGTACAATCACCGGGGGTAGTGTAAATATTGGAATTTGAGGTATTACCTATAATCTGGCCATTTTCATTTATTATTTCAAAATATTCATCAGGATCTTCAATATCTCCTGTTAACCTGATTTGAAGTTTTGGGTTAAGCAATAGCAGATCAGAATTTAAATTGTCAAAAATGAAAACTTTGCTGTTAGCAGTATATTCTTCTATTTCTGGATTATAATTGTATGTCAGAAAACTTTTACTTGTATCAGAAGGCACTCTAATCAGATTATTGAAATTTTCTGAACAGTTATCTGAAAAAATAAGGCTTAGAGGGAGTGGTACTTTGACGGAGCAAGTATCATCAGGAAGAAATATGCTGATATCTGATGGACAGGTGATATTTGGTTTTTCCTTGTCCTGAATAATAATTGTATTGCTGCAGGTGACCTCATTTTGTCCGCAGTCAAGCATTTTATAGGTTAAATTGTGTGTTCCTGCCGGCAGTATGGTATCAACCGGAAGTCCATTACCAACAAAATTGTAATCACCGTTATTAATTTTAAGGTAATACTCCAGCTTATTCGGATTTTCCCTTGTATAATTCAATTTTGTGACAACAAAAGATGTCTGGCACACATCATTTATTGCAAAAATACCGCCTGAAGCAGGTATATTTGGCAATAATCGCAAGGTAAGATATCCATCACTGAGAAAAGATGCAAGTTCAGTGATAGTAAAAAGGTCTTTCAATTGTATTATAAAATCTCCGCATTGATCTTCAATGATCGGTGTTGTAGCTATAGTATCATTATTTTCATTCACTATATAAAAAAATTCATTTGGGTCATCCGCATCTATATTCTCAAATTCCAGACTTAAATTAAGTATTTCTGAAGGAATTTTTTCAAGATTTGAAAAGGGCCCTATATCTATCTTTACAGGATTGACGGGTATTTCATAATTGCCCTGTACAGTGGATTTAATAGGACTCGAAACTGATTTTACAATTTCTATGTTCTCACCTGAACAGTTATCAGTGACCTCCGGCATTGGCAAGACAATCGATTTCTCACAAAAACCTGTTTCCATCACCATGATTGTATCCTTTGGGCAAGCGGTTACCTTTGGTTTCAGTAAATCTGAAATTGCAAACCTGGCTGTAAAATGCAAGGTATTAAAACAACGGTCATAAAAAACAAAATCAACATCTTTGAAATATAGTAATGAATCCGCAGAACATGCCAGTGTATCTGGCATATCGAAGCTTACAGGCTTACCCGGGTATGTTCCGGGATTACCGGGTATATATGAACCTGGTTTTGCAGCGAAAGAAAATACTTTATTACAGTTGTCACTTATCTCGGCAAACCCTTTTTTTGATATCCAGTTATTAAATGATTCAATGAATGAAACTGAACTGTCACATTTGATAAAAAGATCGGTGGGAGCCTTAACCACAACAGGAAAAATTGTGTCTACAATTGTCAGATCCTGAATTTTTTCATTTTTGTTGCCACAAACATCAGTGATCTTCCATGTTCTGAATATATGATACTCACATCCATCTCCTGATTTTACATCCTGAAATGATATCAGTGGTTTTGAATCGCAATTATCTGATACTCCAGCTGGTCTGCCGGTGATATCAAGATTCTGATATTCTGTACATCCTACAAACATATCAGGAGGTGAAGTATAGACTGGTGCCAGTGTGTCAATCACAGTAATTTTACGACTATGACTGATTAAATGCCCGCATTCATCATTTGATTTCCAGGTTTGCACCAAAGAGTAATTGTAATACTTACATGAGTCAGGATGATTGACCTTAGTACTGGTCTCAGAAAAGATTACTGCTATATTTCCCTTGCAGGCATCATAGGCTGTAACTACAGGTCTTGGTACTACTGCTGAACAGTCGATTATCACATCTTGCGGCAGACTTGAAAAAACGGGTATTGATTCATCTGTTATTTTAAATGTCGTAAAGAATGCTGCTTGTTGATTTCCACATTCATCTTTAGCAATAAAATTGATATTCCCTGAGTAGTTACAGTTCTTTTTGTTTTTCAGGCTATATGGTTTGTCGCCCACCTCTTCATAACCACTACCACCAATATTGTCATTCCATACAAAAAACCATTTAATTGCTGCAGAATCAGTACAGTTGTCAATAACTCTGGCCCCTCCCTTATCATCAATCCAGCTCTCAAAGATGTTATCTGTCAATTCATTACAGGGAATATTTATTGGAGAAGGTTCTTTAACTACTGTCGGTTTTTTGTTGTCGAAAGTAAAAAAGGTAGCTGCATAGGAATTTGCAGAATTATTGCCGTACTGATCAATAGCTGAAAAAATTACAGTTACCGTTCTGGTATTTCCGCAATTATCGTTTATAGACTGATTGAAAGCTGTTTCTGTTTCTGAAAATGTTTTGTCGGTAGTATAACTTACTGATCCGCAATTGTCAGTTGCAAGCATCCCGGCATGATTATTGTACCAAAGGGAAAGCTCTGAAATAATAACACTTTCAGGAGTTTCGCAGGTAATGGATTTGTCAGTTGGTAAAGTTGTGATCTGAGGCTTTATTGTGTCAACAAATGCAATATTAAAAGAAAAAAAAGCTGAATTTAGCTGATTGTCAATAGCTTTATATGTGACAGTAACATTGACCTGTTGAGAAACAGTTCCTCCCATTGTGTAACCACCGCTGATACTGAATATCTCAAATGAGGTAATTGTATTGCCAACAGTCGATGTTACAGTTGGAGTAGCTGGATGACCCCATTCAAGAATTGCAGTGCAGTTGTTATTCAAATATATGGTGTCGGGGCCGGTGTAGGTAAACGTAAATTGAGCTTTTAACTCTTCAATAGAGAACACCATAAAACAGGCAATCAGATAATATAAAACTTTTCGTATCATTCTACTTTCAATTTTATCATTAATGGTAATCATTTGATATTGCACAGAAATAATCCAATAGAAAGAGCTTATGAAAATAAATGTATTTTACCAGGCGAATAATGAATTAAGCATTTTTTTTAAATACATTAAAATCATGAGATCTCTTCAGGTAATCTATTTTATAATTCCATTCAACAGATCAATTATTTATAAGATACTATCAAAATACTTAAACGCTACATTGAAACGATGCAAAACTTCATTTTTTCCGATAATTTCCATGGTTTCGGACAAATCAGGCCCCTGTAATGTGCCGGTGACAGCTATTCTCAATATAGGGAAAATATTTCCATAACTTAGACTATTGCTTTCAATATATGATTTGATTGTCACCTCAATACTTTCCTTGCTGAAATCGTTTAAATCCCGAATCCAATCGACGAGAGCCAAAACTGACTTAATATTTTCGTCTTTCCATTTTTTTGAAATGGTCTTCATATCGTATTCAAAATCATTGGTAAAGAAAAATCTTCCCTTTGAAGCCAGTTCAGTCAGTAATTCTATTCTAGGTTTCATCAACCTGCACACTCTTTCAAGGAAATCTAAATCAGCATCAAATCCTGCATTCAGTAAAAATGGTTGTGCCAGCTCTGCAATTTTCCTGTCAGATGAATGGAGAATGTATTGCTGGTTGAACCATTTAGCTTTGTCAATATTAAATTTTGCTCCCGATTTTACAATTTTATCCAGTGAAAAACTATCGATCAGCTCATCAAGATGAAATATTTCCTGTTCAGTACCCGGATTCCATCCAACAAGGGCAAGGAAATTCAAAGTTGCTTCAGGTAAAAACCCAAATTCTCTGAACCCTGCAAATATCTCTTCATCGCCTTCCCAATCAAGCGGAAAAACAGGAAACCCAAAGTCAGCACCATCTCTTTTGCTCAGTTTTCCCTTTCCCGACGGTTTGAGTATGAGAGGGAGATGAGTAAATTTGGGCATATACGATTCCCAGCCAAGGTACCTGTAAAGCAATACGTGGTGGGCAGTGCTCGACAACCATTCTTCTCCACGGATTACATGGCTGATTTTCATAAGATAATCATCAACAATATTTGCCATATGATACGTTGGCATTCCATCAGCTTTCATCATTACCTTATCATCCAGTTCATTACTATCAAATGACACTTCTCCCCTTATCAGATCAGTAAATGAAATTATTTCATCGGCAGGTGCTTTTAACCGTATAACATGGGGGACACCTGATTCGATCAGAGTTCTCACTTCAGCATCAGATAGAGTGAGACTGTTTTTCATTCTCAACCTGACTGAATGATCATATTTTGGGGCGAGTACACCTTTGACTGTTTCTTCTTCTCTCATCAGTTCAAGATCTTCAGGAGTGTCAAAAGCATAATAGGCAAATCCATCATTAAGAAGTTGCATTGCATAGCGCATGTATATCTCTTTCCTGTCGCTTTGTCTGTAGGGGCCAAAAGGGCCTCCCTGGTCAGGACCTTCGTCAGGATTCAGGCCAAGCCAGCCAAGTGATTCTTTGATATAAGTCTCTGCTCCTTGGACATACCTCAGCTGATCAGTATCTTCAATACGGAGAAGAAATTTTCCATTGTTTTTTCTTGCGAAAAGATAATTATAAAGGGCCGTTCTGACCCCACCTATATGTAATGGTCCTGTTGGACTTGGTGCAAATCTCACTCTAACTTCACTCATAACAAATCAATTTAAATACATAATTTCTAAATCTATAATAAATTATTAACAAAGGTAATAAATATTATAATTTTTTCAATGATTATAAATAAATATTAGAAAAATAAATATAGTGTAATTACCCGAATTTTTTTGTGTACATGTAATATCAAATTATTCTCAATTTGAACACAAATTTTATTTTTTTCTGATGAAAATAATTTTTATTCATAACTTTGATGATTATTTTAACCAATTAAATACTACTTATCATGAAAAGGATTTTCCTTGTCTTAGTTTCCATATTTACGATTATCAATTTGTTTGCACAGAACGATAAAGCCTTTTTCAAAGAAGTTGAACCCGGCTTTTATCAGAATTTTATATTGAAAGATATAAATGAATATAAGGATCAAACTGAGAAAAAAGAACTAAGAAAAATACTTATAATGGATCAGTCCAATATGGATTTACCAAATGATCCTGCACTTTATAAAACTTTTTGGCACACACCTGTGGTATCTCAGGGAAATACAGGCACATGCTGGGATTATTCGGCAACTTCAATGTATGAATCTGAAATGTTCAGACTTACTGGTAAAAAAGTCAAAATTTCAGAAATGTACACTGCTTACTGGGAGTATGTTGAAAAAGCACGCAGATACATTCAGCAAAGAGGGAAAAGTCATATTGGTGAAGGTTCTGAAGCAAATGCAGTTGCCAGAATCTGGGACAAATATGGGGCAGTGCCAAATTCTGTTTATACCGGACTGCCGGAGGGAAGAAAATATCATTCTCATGAAGCAATGTTCAATGAAATGAATGCTTTTCTGGAAGGGCTTAAAGTATCAAATAACTGGAATGAAGAAGCCGGTTTGAGTACTATCAGAGCCATACTTAATCATTATATCGGAGTTCCTCCAACTGAATTTCTATTTGAAGGAAAAAAATATTCTCCAGCATCATTCCTTAAAGAATATATGATGATTAATACATCTGACTATGTGGATATAATGTCGCTCATGGAACAACCTTACTGGCAAAAAGTAGAATACAAGGTTCCTGACAACTGGTGGCATAGCAAAGAATATTATAATGTTCCACTCGATGTATTCATGGAAATCTGGAATTATGCTATTGAAAATGGCTATACTACTGCTATTGGTGGTGATGTATCTGAAGCCGGAATCAACAGAAATACAAATTGTGCCATGATACCTGATTTCGATATTCCGTATAATGCAATCAATGAAAGTGCTAGACAGTTCAGATTTTCAAATAATACTACAACAGATGACCACGGGATGCATTGTGTAGGATATTATAAAGCTAAAGATGGAAAAATGTGGTATCTTGTCAAAGATTCAAGTTCCGGCTCAAGAAATGTCGGAGAAGCTGACAAGCGCTTCGGGTATTATTTTTTCAGAGATGATTATGCCAAACTGAAAATGATGAACATTACTGTACATAAAGATGCATTTAAAAAGTATATGGAAAGATTTAAATAAGCTATAAAACTTAACATCATGAAAACTCCTTCAATATATAAAAATACTTTCATTGTAGCTTTAGTATTCTTTGTTTTTGGTTCATTTTTATTTCAAAATAAGCTAAATGCTCAGGAAGTAAATGAAGATGATTTTATCTTAGTTGATGAAATGCCACGATTTCCAGGCTGTGAAGATTTGGATTCCATAGTTGAAAAAGTGAAATGTGCTGAAAAAAAAATGTTGGAATATATTTATACCCATATCAGATATCCTGTAGAAGCGATTAAAAATAATATTCATGGTAGAGTGGCATTGAGATTTACTGTAAATACTGACAGTACAATTTCGAATATTGAGATAATCAAAGATATTGGTGGAGGCTGCGGTGATGAGGTAAAAAGAGTCTTAGAAAGTTTGAATTCAATACCTGTAAAATGGATCCCCGGGAAAAAAGATGGTCTAAAAGTTAAGGTCAAGTACACTGTTCCTATTGTTTTTAAATTGAATAATGACCAAAAAAATATTAATCATTCCCCTAACATTTTATATTCCATTCCATGCGACCAGGGTCCAATTTTTCCATTATGCACAAATTTGCCGACCAGATCTGAAATGGAAGAGTGCTCACTTATGAAAATGTTGGAATATATATATAGCAACTTAAAATATCCTTCGTTAGCTGCATCGTACAGACTTGAAGGCAGAGTAGTATTATCTTTCATGGTCACTACAGCAGGTAAAATTGATAATGTTCAAATAGTTAATGACATTGGAGGTGGTTGTGGAGAAGAAGCAAAAAGGGTTCTTTTGAAGTCAAATGAACTTTTTGATAATTGGTTGCCGGCATTACAAGATGGGAAACCAATTGATTCCCCTATGACTATACCTGTTATTTTTAAATTGAATGGATAATTGCATTTTATCATATAAATAGTTGATAAAAAAGATTTTATAAATTATAATATAAATAAATATTTAATAAAATGAAGAAATTAGCTGTTGGAATTGATATCGGAGGCACAAATTCTGTGTTTGGATTTGTCGATAATATAGGTCATGTATATGCTAAATCAAGCATAAAAACTGCTGAATATGAGCATGTAGAAGATTATGTACGTGTGCTGAGCAATGAAATCAGACTTTTGTTTGAGACAGTGCCGGATGCAGAACTTATTGGAATTGGAATTGGGGCACCTAATGGAAATTACTACAAAGGCACCATTGAGTTTGCTCCTAATCTAAGATGGAAAGGCGTAATTCCACTGGCTGATATGTTTTCAAAAGAACTGAATCTTCCAGTGGTGCTGACCAATGATGCAAATGCAGCAGCTATAGGTGAAATGGTATATGGCAATGCCAGAGGCATGAAGGATTTCATAGTGATCACCCTTGGCACAGGGGTAGGCAGTGGTTTGGTTGTAAACGGTGAAATGGTATATGGTCATGATGGTTTTGCCGGTGAGGTCGGGCACACAACTGTATATCCGGGTGGAAGATTGTGTGGATGCGGTAAAAAAGGATGTCTTGAGGCATATTGTTCAGCTAAAGGAATAGTAAAAACCTATCTTAATTATCTGAAAAAGAATGAAATAAAACCTGAAATACCGGCTGAGGAAGTAACGCCAAAATATATTTATGATAAAGCGGTGCAGAAAGATATGTATGCATTGAAAACATACAAAAAGACAGGTAAGATACTGGGAATGGCACTTACCAACAGTGTGGCACATCTCAGTCCGGAAGCGATATTTCTTTTTGGAGGGATTACCAATTCGGGTGATATGATTTTTGATCCAATAAAGAAAAGCTTTGAAAAAAACCTATTGCCAATATATCGAAATAAAATAAAAATATTGCCTTCGGGAGTTAAAGAGAATGATGCAGCAGTGCTTGGTGCAGCCTCAATGGTATGGAAAGATCAGAATTGAAAGTTGTGGTCAAATTTTCATCCTGATCCTATAAAAATTCTGAAAATAAAAAAAATGCTCCGTTGTTAGCACAGCGGAGCATTTTTTCCTGACTTCCGCACCGGGACCCCCAAATTAAAAATTGAATAAATGTTGAATTTGATGTTGTTCATCAGTTAAGATTTTTTTAGCTTTACTATTGTATTATTTGGAATTAGGAGAGTTTATTCATAAATATTCTGTATTATCTCGATGACTTTTTCTGGGCTTAATCCTGACTTTTTATTTTGAGTATCCTTTCGGGCTCTTTGTATATTTTGTATACAACAAAGTTTAAACAAATATGAGCTTCAACTCTTCTTTTCTTAAAATGATAAATTGGTCTGATTTTTAAATCCGTTTTTGCAATTCTAAAAGCCTTTTCAATTACCCATAGTTGTTTAAAGTTTTCCAAAATGTCATTGTTGCTAACAGTAGAATTTGTCTAATAACCTTTTAATCCGTCCCATTTATGATCTTTAAGAATTTTTTCCTAGTTTATTTTTATTGAAATTTCACTCTCCAGTTCTAAAAATTTATTGTATCCCCGATTGTTAATTTTTAATTTGGTCAAATTCCCTTTTTTTATTAACTTTTCAAGCTTTCTAAGTCCCTTTTCTCTATTGTACTTATCTTTCTTTGCTCTAAGTACTCTTGTTATTTTTTTTACGATCAACATGTCGTAAATTTACTTTATATTATCGCGGGACACCCAAAATTTATTTCAAAATTCTATAACTTCCTGTATATTTTCTATTTAAAAATTGTACTGAAAATTACTGCGGAAGTCAAGAGGAAAAAGCTAATGTGACGATGACGATCACAGAAGCGAAAATTAAATTATTTTTTTAATGATAATTTAAATTTTATTGATTAATACCACGTTAAATATCCTTTCCTTTTCATAAATATCCACTGCATATTTATTAAAAATAATTTGCAAATCTGAAGTAATATTTGTTGTCACAAGAATAAACTCAGATTCACTTAAAGGTGTGTATCAATACAAAACCCACCCTTCAAATCGTTTCAGTATCATTAATTGCAATCTATCATTTGGTTTCCAGAGCCTTTATTCTTTCTTCAAGACTTTTATATTTTGTTAATTCATTTTTTAAATCATTTATCTCGGTTTGTTGATTTGTGATTAATGCCTGCTGTTCCTGAATAGCCTTGACAATTGGCATAATAAACTCAGAATATCGCAGGCTGTATAAACCATTTTCATTAGCAGGCTTTTCAATTCCACTGAAATCATACCCAATATCAAGTGCGGCCTGCTCAACTTCCTGTGCAATGAAACCTGTCATTTGAATATCTTCAATATTATATTTTGTCGGCCATGAAATGGTATCAGGTTTACTTCTCAATGCATTTTGAAGGTGAATATTGAGATTATATGTGACAGGGCGCAATTTGTTTATGAAAATAATTCCCGGAACATTTTCCTTAATATTATCTTTTATACGCTTATCACTGTAGGTACTCCAGCTAACCTCACCACCAATCCAATTTACTGAAGAATTGCCAATTTCGATGCGATCGCTTGAATTATTAAACCCCCCTGAATTATATCCAAAGCAAGATGTATTGTTAAGACTATTTGTTACAAAATAAGCATTATAACCTATAGCAGTATTATTTTGACCAGTTGTATTTTGAAATACAGACCTGTATCCCAAGGCTGTATTATTGTTTCCTGAAGTATTTGCAAAAAGTGCATCATTTCCATTGGCTGTATTGTAATTACCCGATATATTACCTATTAAAGCGTTGTAACCTGTAGCTGTATTATTTGAACCATTAGAATTTGAAAACATTGCCTGATCACCTATTGCTGTATTAAATCTTCCTGTATTGCCGGATGTACTTCCACTGCCCTTTAATGCTTCACAACCAATAGCCGTATTGTAAGTGTTCCAGCCAGATTCAGTGTTATATGCATTGTACATTGAATGATAGCCAATCGCTGTGCTTCGCGAATTTGCTTTATTATTGTAAAGTGATCCCTTACCTATGGCAGTATTAAAATTGCCAGTTGTATTTAAAACAAGTGATTGAGAACCATAGGCAATGTTTTCAGACCCTGTAGAATTATTTGCAAGAGAGGAATATCCGCTTCCTGTATTGTAATTTCCTGAAGTATTGGAATACATTGCCTGGTCACCTATTGCAGTATTATACCTTCCCACATTTGCTGCAGAAGTGGTACTGCCTCTTAAGGCTGATACACCGACGGCAGTATTAAAGGTCGATACTCCGGTTTCTGTATCATTCGCATAAAACATAGCCTGATACCCGATTGCAGTACTACGTGAATTTGCTTTGTTATTATTTAAAGCGCTTCTTCCAATTCCGGTGTTGTAATTACCTGTGGTATTTGAATAAAGAGTTTGATGTCCAATTGCAGTATTGTCATAGCCTGAACTATTAAATACCATTGCCCGGTCACCAACTACAGTATTTGAATAACCTGTATTGTCAGATGCTATAGTACTACCTCTTAATGCTTCAGCTCCAACTGCGGTGTTATTTGTAATACCAAAAGTTTCAGTATCATTGGCATAAAGCATAGCCTGGTATCCAATTGCTGTGCTGCGAGAATTTCCTTTATTAGCCGACAAAGCCTGTATACCAAGTGCTGTATTATAACTGCCTCCGGAATTATCATTGAGTGAATAATTTCCTAATGCAATATTGTAATTTCCTGAAGAATTGGAATACATTGCCTTATCTCCTATGGCAGTATTGTTTTTTCCTGTATTATTCGCAGCAATAATGCTTCCCTGCAGCGCTTCTGCGCCAATGGCAGTGTTGTAAGTATCTGAACCTGTTTCGGTATTGCTTGCATTAGCCATTGCTGAATATCCTATAGCAGTACTTCGATGGTTTGCCTTGTTGGTTAAAAGTGCGTTAGTACCATGAGCAGTATTATAATTACCTGTAGTATTTGAATATAGAGCCTTATATCCCCCAGCTGTATTGGAATGACCGGAAGAATTGGAATACATTGATTGTCCTCCCAGAGTTGTATTAAATTTACCTGTATTGTTTGCCGCAGTAAAACTTCCCTTAAGTGCTCCGGCACCTACTGCGGTGTTGTATGTCTCACTTCCTGTTTCTGTATCGTCAGCATAATACATGGCATCATATCCGATGGCAGTATTAAGGTTATTTGCCTTATTTGAATAAAGGGAGTTTTTTCCGAATGCAGAATTATTTGAGCCGGTAATATTAGCAAAAAGAGCTAAATCACCAAATGCAACATTATTTCCACCGCTGGAATTATTCAAGAGTGCTTGATTTCCCGTGGCTGTGTTGCGCGATCCATAATTAAATCCAAGTGCTGCTTTACCGGTTGCAGTATTATAATTTCCAACTAAATTATATGAAAGTGATCCCATACCAATCGAGGTATTATCATATCCTGTGGTATTTGATTCCATTGCATTTCTACCGATAACAGTGTTGGAATGGCCTGTAGAATTTGAGAACAAAGCTTTATCACCCACTGCAGTGTTATTATAACCTGTATTATTTGATGCAGTTGAGCTACCTCTGAGGGCCTGAGCACCAACTGCTGTATTATTTCTTTCGCTTCCGGGTTCTGTATTATCTGCCAACAACATTGCTTCAAATCCAATTGCAGTGCAACGGTGGTTACCTTTATTTGAATAAAGAGCTTTGGAACCAAATGCCGTATTTTCATAACCATAAGTATTATTTAACAATGCTTTATTTCCAATGGCTATGTTATCTCTCCCGGTGTTAAGAAAAAGTGAAGAGTCTCCAATTGCTATTAAACCATCCCTGTACACATTGCTGTATAATGCTGCATTTCCTATAGCAATATTGCCATTTCCAGTAGTGTTTGAATATAATGTGTTTACACCTAAAGCATTATTCCTCGAACCAGAGGAATTTGAAATAAGCGAATTGCCACCTATAGCCGTGTTATATTTACCCGTATTACTGGCAGCATCTACACTTCCATAAAGAGCTGAAGCGCCTATAGCTGTATTAAGCGTTATCGTTCCGGTTTCAGTGTTGCCTGCAAAATATAGTGCATCGCTACCAATAGCAGTATTTCGGCTATTTGCTTTATTTGAGCGAAGTGCATCCTGCCCAATTGCAGTGTTTGCTTCACCAATAGTATTCGCATTGAGTGAATACATCCCCAATGCCGTATTACCTGATCCTGTCGTATTTGAATATAGTGAACTGTTTCCAATAGCTGTATTATATGATCCTGTAGTATTGAAAAACAATGCATTACATCCATTAGCAGTATTATTATTCCCTGACGTGTTAAAATACAATGATTGTAGACCAAATGCATTATTTTGAATGCCTCCGGCATTACTTGTAAGAGCAGACCAGCCGATCGCCGAATTTGAATAACCGGCAGTATTTGAAAATAAAGATTTATATCCAATGGCTGTATTATACCAGCCTGAAGTGTTTGAATAAAGTGAATGATATCCAATTGCTGAATTCTGATATCCTGAAGTCACTGATTTAAGGACTTCAAATCCCAAACCGACATTCTGATTGTCTGTACCATCATCTGACTGACCTGCATTGATCCCCAGAAAAACCGAAGATCCATCATCAGATCCGTCACTATCAGATTTGCCATCAGTAAGGTCGTCAATCTTTTTAACAGATGTGGAAAAATCAGTTAAAAGTATCCAGGCTGAACCGCTGTAATAATAAAACCCTTTCGCACCATCTAACTGGTAGACAAGCAGTCCAGTGGCAGGAGAAGATATCAACCCTCTCTCGGCTGCAGTCATTCTTGGTATTAACATACCCTTTGTTGTGCTCTTTACTTCGAGCATAGCACTGGCATCAGGCGTGGATCCATCAGCGTTGATCCCTACATTTTGCGCAGCAATATCCGGGATCAGGAAACTGAGAGATAAATAGATCAGGAAAAATTGACATAAAGATTTCATGGCAGAATGTTTTAAGGTTTCTTACTAAATAAATTAAGTTATAATCGAATCATCATTAAAGATGATGAATATTCAGTCCGATATAAACCCTTTAGCCCTCTTTTCTCTATGCCATAATTTATAATTCCGAAAGCATATCTGTAATAGTCCAAAAAAAAGTTAGCCTAAACAGTTATTGCATCTTCATTATATTTTAAATGCTGACCGAAGTGTCAGTTCCACGATGCTGACCGAAGTGTCAGTACCATTATGCAATTGAACTAAAAACTGTAAATGGTATAATTGTATTTTTAATTTATCCTATATAAATTTCCTTCTTAGCAATTTTTATTCAAAATTAATTCAAAAAAACAAAAAAATCAATGATAACCGATGGTTTTAATTTGTAAACTGATTTGTTGAACAGGATTCTTTTATTATTGCAGACATATTTTTCAATATCACTAACTTAACTAATTGTTTATTAAATATTTTTTATTACCTGAAAGTGATGTTGGCTTAGCCTGATATATCGGATTTGAATAATTTCAGAATTAACCTTTCTCATAATAATTTCAGTTTGCCAGCAAAACATTCCTTCAATATATAATTCTCTTCAATGCAGCAATGATGAGAAACTTTTAGTCAATTTACCAGGAAATATCAATTTACCAAATTCTTATCCCCAATCAGATTTGGTTTTCCGAAGGGATTCAGTTTATACAATATACCTGTTTAAATTCCAGCAGGCATGTTGTATGCTTTTTCAATCTACTTTGATCACTTTCTCACTGAATATCAGTTCTCCCTGTTTAACTTTAATATTATAAGTATTGGCAGGTAAAGTCCTGATATCAATGGTTTCAGATCCGGTATCGCTTGTTACTTTGTTCAGTACCTGTTTTCCGTTCAAATCATAGACTGTGATCTCAATTGGTCCGTCATTTTTGTCGAAGATGGTCAGATCAAGATTGATGATATCATTGGTCGGATTAGGATGAATTTTTAAAAATGGTGAATTCTGTTCATCCTGTCTGTCAACACTGACAATATTTGAAAAACTGTTATTTCCATCAAAATCCTGAAAGCGTATTCTGTAATATGTCAATTTTGCAGGATTTCTGTCTGCGAGTTCATATTCAGATTCCTTAAATAAATTTTGCGCCTTGACCCTGCCAAGTTCTTCCCATTTAAATTTACCATCCTGACTTTTCTCCACTATATGAAATGCACAATTAGCCTCATTTGCTGTAGTCCATTTGATCATATTATTCTTACCATTTTCAAATGCTTTAATTGAACTGATCTGAACAGGAAGTCCGGTCTGAAGAATAAAAGGATTCGGAGTGACGGTAATCTGACCTGCAGCAAATGTTATTGTAGATGAATTTGTAGCTCCATTGTGGTAAACCGTAGCCTGAATTGTAGGATTTCCTGTTCCTGACGGCATTAATGATAACGGATAAGTAATAAGATTAGCTGAGGTAACGGTCATAGTTCCCCACTTAATCGGTGTTGAAGTTAGCGAAACTGCTGTAGCTTCACCTACAGGAGAAATTTGTTGTCTTATTTTTAATTGCGTTGTGATATATCCTAATTGAGCCGCGGTGGGAGGTGTAAATCCCGAAAATAAGGGACCCATCTGAAAGGTAACTGTACCAGGTGACAAAGTTCCTGAAGGATAAAACAATACAGTATTGAGTGCTGCCAATTTAAGTGGTTCAGCACTGGTTTTGGAAACCATAACATCAAATATAAAAGAATTATTTGTATTTCCTGTCTGTATGTATTGTAGTGCTATGGTCTGTGAATAAGTTTTAAATACAAGCAGTAGTGTAAAACTGCTTAAAAGCAAAAACTTATTGATCGAAAAAAAACTATTTAATTTCATAATTATACCTTTAATATTTATGGTTTAATAACAAAAATATAATTGTTATTATTGGCTTCCCAAATTGGATAATCTATTAAATCAACATTACCATCTCCGTTTAAATCAGCCTGTCTGTATCCGGATTCATAATTATTATTATCAGTCTCCCAAACAGGATAATCAATAAGATCTATATTTCCATCTCCAACAGCTGCATCAATATCTCCGCTATACATGCACCAGAGTCCATTGACCTGCACCATATTGTCACCATAAGCCTGAGATGATGCTGTGCTAAAATTATAATTATTGTATACCGACATTGAAACCGGACTGGTACTCCAGGTTTGCAATGCATTTCTGTGTTTTATAACAATGTAATAACTATTGGCCACGGCTGTACCAGGAAAAACACATGACATAGTTCCGTTAGTTTTCAAAATTCCGGTGTAACTGTGTGCCTGAGAAAAGGGGCTTGTTGCATCATGCAATGCAACAGTTAAATTATCGCAATCTGTGGCCGGATAAGATAATCCACTATTCAAAAGTACAGGTCTCATTGAAGTTCCATCCATATAACCTTCAATAAATGCTGTAAGATCAAGTTTGGCAAATTTATTTAATCCGGAGAAATCGGGTACAAAACTACCTGAAGATCCACTTACCGTAGATGACCCATTGGTAGATGCATTAGTATAGGACCAATTTGGGGAAACATAAGTCGCTCCTACGATATCAGCCTGTGTTCCGTTTACATCGGCAGGCAGGTATGTTCCCGTATAATCAGCATTAAATGGGGACGAAATATTTGATGATTCCACTTTCCAGTACCTGCTCAGATATGACGTAACAAATGATGGCTTATCGGGATGCACTGCATCAATGACCTTTGCTTTTATTGCTGATGTGCCGGAATATCCGGTTCCTGTGTAAGTCATTGCCAGAGGTGAATAATCGGTTCCATCATCTCCGACAGGAAAAGTAAATGAACCGTCAGCAGCAACCTTTTTTACAAAATTTCCTGTCGAACTTGTAATAACATAACCAGCAGCTCCGGGTGTATTGACTATTGATGATGAACCAAGTGTAAGATCAAAGGCTCCGATATCAATTTTTGATCCTGAACCTGTAAAACTTAAATTTCCTGTAATACTTACTGGAGCTGTAAGGGTGACAGTGGCATTGCTGGTTTTTGCCATTTCCACATTATTGAGCGCATCACCTCCGGTATTAAGATTGGCATTACCTGTGCCGATGAATTTAATCAGACCTACCGAAGGGGTTAGAGTAGCTGAAGAGGCATTGGTAAAATTGCCCATCACCTCTATTGTTCCGTTGTTGGTAACAGTGCCGGTTCCATTATTTTGAAAATCAGATTCAATTCTCAATGTAGAACCCGGCTGGACAGTGATTGTAGCTCCATTGTTGATGAATTGGGCATTAATTACATAATATGTAAAAAATAATGCCAAAGCAATAATTAATTTTCTCATAATATGGTTTTTACTTTTGCAAATATAACAATTTTTTTGTTTATTATCAATTATTTTTGCAAAAAAAAAGAAAATTTTCAAAAAATAATCTTTTAAATGAATTTTTCCTCATTTTGCATGGCAGATTCACTTAAGCCTGTTCTGTTATTTTATTGAAGGACAATCAAATATCCAAATTACCGGTTCCTGGTATTAATATCTATCCAACTATACTTGATTCGATTTTCAACATCATCACCAAAAAAAAACATAAGACATAATTTGTTTATTAGTAAAGGACAGAATTATTACAAATTTGAGGAATAAGAACAAAAAGTCTTTTTGTTTTTACTGACTTGTAGTTAGCACTTACTATAAAATAGTATTTTTGTGCTATGATTTATTTAACTGATAAGATGTCATTGTTTCCACTGTCATAACCGTGCGATTGATAAGTATTTTGATTCGACTTTCTTATTTATGATATTTTTTTAGAGTAATGTCAATTTTTTACTGTACTATGAGATATTTGCTTTCAGTTCTAATAGCTTTTTTTACTGGAAATTTGGTCTGGAGTCAGATGTTTTCAGATTTATCCCTGGATAACAATTGGTATTTTCATAAAGAAAATGATCAGAATATATATCCTGCCAGTGTACCAGGTAATATTTTTACTGATTTATTTGATAATAAAATAATCGGTGATCCCTTTTATGGTTGCAATGCCGATAATTTACGATGGGTGGAAAATGAAACATGGATTTATGAGAACACTTTTGATATAGACAACAAATTTCTGGGCAATGATCATATTGAAATGATTTTTGAAGGGCTTGACACTTATGCTGAAATTATTCTGAATGGACATTCAGTTCTGAAAGCCGACAATATGTTCAGAAAATGGAAGGTAAGTATTAAAGATCTGTTATTGCCGGGTAAAAACTCTTTGATAGTAAAATTCCGGTCTTCTGTAAATAATGGCAGGGAACTATCAAAAAAACTCAGTTATAAATTGCCTGAGGGAGAAAGGGTTTTTGTCCGGAAAGGTCAATACCAGTTCGGATGGGACTGGGGTCCAAGAATGGTAGGATGTGGTATCTGGAAAAAGGCTTATTTGAGGGGATGGAACAATATTCTTATTGAAAATGTCCAGCTCATCCAAAATTCATTGGATGATGACAATGCACGGATGACTTTAAAGGCATTAATAAATTCTGACATATCTGATAATATTGAAATTGAAGTAACCGACATTGATTCAGATAAAAAATATGGCAATATAGTATATCGTGTTGAACCAGGTATCAAAGAGCTAAATTTCAGATTCAATATTGAAAAGCCTGTTTTTTGGTGGACACACGATAAAGGAAAACCGCACATGTATAATTTAAGGATCGTATTTAAAAGAGATGGAGAAAACATCCTTGATTTAAGAAAAAAAACTGGTCTTCGTAACATCATGCTTGTAAATCAAAAAGACAGTATAGGTGAATCATTTTATTTTATTCTGAACAATAAAGCTGTTTACATTAAAGGTGCAAATTATATACCACAGGATGTATTTCCCGCCAGGGTACAGGAAAAAACATACAGAAGCCTTCTTGAGAAAGCAAAATGGAGTAACTACAATATGCTGCGGGTATGGGGAGGAGGCATCTATGAAAATGATATATTTTACGAATTATGTGATTCTCTAGGAATAATGGTTTGGCAGGATTTTATGTTTGCATGTGCTATGTATCCGGGAGATGAGGAATTTTTAAAAAATGTAAAATCAGAAATTACCGAACAGGTAATAAGATTGAGAGAACATGCTTCATTAGCGCTATGGTGCGGAAATAATGAAATCGATGAGGGGTGGCATAACTGGGGCTGGCAAAAGCAGTTCAGTTACAGTGATGAAGACAGCATAAGGATTTATTCTGACTACAAAAAACTATTTCATGAACTGATACCAGAAGTGCTTAATAAAGAAGACAATTCCCGTTATTACTGGCCCTCATCACCAAAATATGGCTGGGGCAGGGCTAAAAGTCTGACTCACGGAGATTCGCATTACTGGGGAGTATGGTGGGGAATGGAGCCTTTCTCAGTTTATAAACAAAAAGTACCAAGGTTCAGCAGTGAATATGGATTTCAGGGATTTCCCGAACTTAGTACTTTAAAAAAAGCAATTCATCCTGATAGCCTTTATCCTGGTTCGGTCGAATTGAAATGCCATCAGAAACATCCCAGAGGATTTGAGACCATAGATGAGTACATGAAAAGGGAATGGCCGTTTCCAAAAAAACTGCAGGATTATATTTATATGAGCCAGCTTGTACAGGCTTATGGAATCAGGACAGCTCTGGAAGCTCACAGGAGTGCTATGCCTTATAATATGGGAACACTTTACTGGCAGTTCAATGATTGCTGGCCTGTAGTTTCATGGGCAAGTCTCGATTATTACCATAGACCTAAGGCATTGCAGTTTTTTGCCAGAAAGGCTTTTGCACCTATAGTCCTGATTTCGGAAATAATGGACAACAAACTGAAATCCATGCTAATAAATGATACGGAAAAGGATTTCAAATTCAAAATGACAATAAATATATATAATCAAAAAGGTGACAGGGTTTTTAGTTACTCAGCCAGAGATGAGATCAGGGGTCAAAAAAAAGAACTGGATCCTGGAATAGAAACAAGCAGGAAGATTGAAAAACTGATTTCAGAGAAAAAACATTTTTATGTTGCTTTGAGGATTGAACCTGAAAACATGCCGGTTGTCACATCATCCTGTAGTTCAGCATTACCAAAAGAATTTAGATTAGCCAATCCTGAGATCAGATTTGCCATTACAGAAGTGAAAGATGGTATTTTGCTATTCCTGCGATCCTCAAAATTTGCAAAGGATGTGAAAATAAATATTTCAGATGATGACCACACAGATTTTGAAATATCAGAGAATTATTTTGATATGGAGCCTGGTATTAAATATCCTGTTTTTATTAAAATTTCGGGCGGTAAAAAACTGATCAGAAATAAAATACAGCTTAGTTCATTCTACGATTATCAGTGATCAGTAATAAAAAAGAATGTCCTGAAAGATATCCGTCTCAAATGAGAAATTGAAAACTTTCAGGACAAAACAAGGTCATGTTATTTAGATGACAATTCCGATGAAAGATCCATTGCTGTTTTTACCAGCGTGATGAATTCAGTTCTGCTACCTTCTGAGTCTTCACCGATTTTAATATTTTTTGAAGCTGACAGAGCCAGATCAATAACATTTTTATATGAAGAATTTTGCCGGTATTCCGATCCCCGGAGCAGCATTCCAAATTCTGCTACTGCCAGAGCAAACTGGGAAGATTCCGGTGCCTCAAAAGTTGCCAGTGCAACAGGACTTATTATCTGTTCAATTTTTTTACTATTACTTCCTTCCGGTTCTTTGTATCTCACTTTGAAGAAAGCCAGGTCAGTTTTATTCTTATATTCCTGTTTTTTATTTTCCTGAAACTTCAAAGGGTCCACTATGCCGGGAAAAGTGCTTTTACTTCCTGCCGGGACGATTTCATAAAGTGCGGTTACACTATGTCCAACTCCAATTTCTCCTGCATCTTTCACATCATTATTAAAATCTTCCTTTTCCAGCATCCTGTTTTCATATCCTATTAACCTGTAAGCACTTACAAGGGCAGGATTGAATTCAATCTGAATCTTTACATCCTTAGCCAGTGTAAACATCGATCCCGTAAACTCTTTGATCAGTATTTTCCTGGCTTCCTGTATATCATCAATATATGCATGAATACCATTCCCTTTGTCGGCCAGAATCTGCATTTTATCGCTTTTATAATTTCCCATTCCATAACCTAAGACTGAAAGGAATATATTTTCTTCCCTTTTGGAACTAATAAGATCTTCTAATCCCTGGTTATCACTTACACCAACATTAAAGTCTCCATCCGTTGCAAGTACTACCCGGTTATTCCCACCGGCAATGAAATTTTCCTTTGCTATTTTATATGCAAGTTGAATTCCTGCACCACCTGCTGTAGATCCTCCGGCTCTGAGATTTTCAAGAGCTTCAATGATTTTTTTCTTTTCTGAAACCGGAGTAGACGGCAAAACACAACCTGCTGACCCTGCATAAACAACTATTGCCACTTTGTCTTCTGATCTGAGCTGATCTGTCAGTAGTTTCATCGAACTCCTGACAAGAGGCAATTTATTATCCTCATCCATGCTTCCTGATACATCAATCAAAAAAACGAAATTTGAAGCAGGGAGCTTTGATTTATCTACTTTCCTGGTATTAAGAGCTAAATGAAGAACCCTGTGTTCATTATTCCAGGGACACTCAATAAGGGAGGAATACAGAAAAAATGGATCATCGCTTTTTGGTAAAGCATAATTATAATCAAAATAATTAACCATCTCCTCTATTCTAACTGCATCCTGCGGGGGCAACTGACCTGAATTCAGAAATCTTCGTACAATACTATAGGATTCTCTGTCAACATCAATACTGAAAGTAGAAAGTGATTCGTCAAGAGGAGAGATAAATTTATTCTCCTGAAATTTTTGATAAGTTTCAGTGTTATCATTAAATTTCGTCTTATTTATTTCATGTTTTGGATCGCAACGAACACCATCTACATAATACGCTGTGGCATTTGTTCTGCCTCCTCTGATATTAATAGCTTCCTCTTTATCAGTAGCGACCCCTGCAGTAGTAGCCGAAATAGAATTTACACTTTTAGTTTTCAAATTCTTTATTTTTTCTGCAGTGACAGTAGCTCCGGCAGCCGTATTATTTACAGCTTTCAAAGGTGCCTTGTATTCTGTTATCACAATGCATTCAAGGTTCATTTGAGAAGGTTTCATCACGAAATTGACTACATTTTTTCCTGGATTCAAGACTAAACCTGATTTTATATTGGATTGATAACCAATATAATCTGAAACCAGGTCATATATTCCGGGATCAATATCTCTGATCGTATAATTACCATCTACATCGCTTTGAGTACCTGTAATCAATTTTCCCCCCATAAATAGTTTTATGAAGGCAAATGATAATGGTGTTCCGGTATCTTCTTCAGTAATTCTACCCTCGATACTCGATTTTTCATTAAGGAAAGCATAAGTCAGCAAAATTGCAGCTAACAATAAAATATTTAATAATTTCTTTTTCATAACACATTTTTTAATTTGTTATCAATTCAATAGCAAATAAAATATGCATTATCTGGCCAAATATTACATATAATTCTGAATATCTAATTATTATAATAACGAATAAAATGGAAAAATGTAGATTAAATATACATAATTAAAATTTCTTCTTATATCATTTATTTATTGAAAGATAATTAAGCTTTTTTATCAGAAACAATTGTCCTGTAACCCGTGTTAAATTAATCAATTAAACAAAGATTCACCAAACTATTTAGCAATGTCAAAACCAAAAGTTAATACAATAAATGAATATATAGATACTGCTCCTGAAATAGCAAAAGATAAGTTAAGAAAATTAAGAGAGATACTCAGAAAAGTTGCTCCGGATAGCAGGGAGAGTATAAAATGGGGAAATCCTGTGATGGAAGAAAACAGGATACTTTTTGCATTTGCAGCTTTCAAAGATCATATAAATTTTATGCCTACTCCTGCTTCATTGCAAGCTTTTGCAGATGAACTTAAAGAATTCAGGACCGGAAAGGGTACCATTCAATTACCGTATTCTGAACCTTTGCCTGAAGATTTGATTTTCAGGATTGCAACTCACAGGGCAATAGATGTCAGAGAAAACGATGCCAGATGGATGTAACCTGGTTTTCAAAACCTGCTATAGCTTATATTCGGTCATTGTAATTGGTATAACTTACATTTAAAAATCTCTTAATCAAATGTTCAGAACAAAGAGGTTTTCATTATTTCAATTTTTGCAAAGAGTTCTCCAACTCCAAGCACGACCCATATAATAAACAGTGCAATTAAAAGTTTTATTAGCCAATGAACATAATGGCCAGTTTTTTTGAAAATAAAATTAGTAACAAAGGGGAAGAAAATGAATGCCAGTAAAAATATAAACACTCCAAATTCAGGATCATTTCCCCAAAATATATTCACCATGCCGGCTACTAAAGCAAGTACACCAAATACCGCACTAAATAAATCTCCAATTTTTCCCATTTAAACAAGCTTTAAAAAATTATAATTGTACCATAATTAACGGATAAACTGAAATAATATTCATTTTATCTTCAAAAAATAAAATCCAGGTCACTGGTAATAATAATAAACATTACTTCAACTAATTCTAATTAATCATCGAATTGTTTTAATAGTCCGTATCATTTAAATAAATCCTATATTTTTACAGATTAAAATAAAATTGAAATATATGAGAGCTTATTTGTTTCTGATTTTTGCTTTTTCTCAATTTGTTATTAATTGCCAGAAAATTGACTATACAAAATACGTCAATCCATTTATAGGTACAGGTGGCCATGGTCATACTTATCCCGGAGCCCAGGTACCATTTGGTATGGTTCAGCTCAGTCCTGATACAAGGTTGACGGGCTGGGATGGATGTTCCGGTTACCATTATTCTGACAGTTTAATTTATGGTTTTTCGCATACACACCTCAATGGCACAGGAGTGCCTGATTATTGCGATATTCTGCTAATGCCTGTTTCGGGCGAAGTGAATATAAAAGATTATGGTTATGCATCAGGGTTCTCACATAAAAATGAAAAGGCCAAACCAGGATATTACCAGGTTTTGCTTGACAAATCGGGGATAAATGTAGAACTGACCGCATCACAGCGCACCGGTGTTCACCGGTACAAGTACAGATCGGTCCGGAATAATCAGGTAGTTCTTGATCTGAAACACCGTGATATTGTACTTGCATCTGAAATTGAAATTGTAAACAGAAAGACAATACGTGGAATGAGACAATCGAAAGCCTGGGCTGATAATCAGCTTATATATTTTGAAATTCAGTTTTCAGTACCTTTCAAGTCATTCCTCATATATCAGGATGGTAAACTAATTAAAAAACCAAAAAAAATCAATTCAGGTAAAAATCTGATAGCTGTTTTTTCATTTGATAATGCCAGTGAGATTATCACAAAAACTGGTATCAGTCCAACCTCAAAACAAGATGCCTCAATGAACCTTTTGGCAGAATCAGCCAAACTAACTTTTGATGAAGTTCTTAATAATGCAGTGATAAGCTGGAATAAGGAGTTGTCAAAAATTCAGGTTGCATCTGATAATAAAAATGACCTCAGCATTTTTTATACCGCTCTTTACCATACTATGATAAATCCGGTCATATATAATAATGTTGACAGGTCATTTCTTGGCCGTGATTTTAAAAAGCACACTGACCCTGGGTTTGATTATTTTACAGTTTTTTCTTTATGGGATACATACAGGGCTGAGCATCCGCTACTTAGCATAATTGACCGGAAAAGAACAGGTGATTTTATCAATACATTCATCACTCAATATCAACAGGGAGGATTGCTTCCTGTATGGGAACTTTCTTCCAATGAGACCTTTTGCATGATTGGTTATCATTCCGTGCCGGTAATTTATGATGCATTTGCAAAAAACATTCGCAATTATAATCCCGGTCTTGCTCTTGAGGCCATGAAAAACAGTGCAATGAAAGATCATCACGGTATTAAATTCCTTAAAAAGTATGGTTATATTCCGGGAGACCTGGAACATGAATCTGTGTCAAAAACCCTTGAATATGCTTATGATGACTGGTGTATAGCCATGATGGCAAGAGAACTGAAAGATACATCTGCTTACTATGAATTCATCAGAAGGGCACAATTCTATAAAAACATTTTTGATCCTAATACAGGCTTTATGAGACCAAAATTTAATAATGCCTGGCAATCTCCCTTCGATCCTTCTGAAGTAACCTTTAATTTCACTGAAGCCAACAGCTGGCAGTATAGTTTTGCTGTGCCCCACGATATTTCCGGCCTTATAAAACTCCATGGTGGCAAGAAAAATCTCTCGCTTAAACTGGATGAGCTTTTCAATACAAGCCAGGGACTTACCGGAAGGCATCAGTCTGATATTACTGGTCTTATTGGCCAGTATGCCCATGGAAATGAACCAAGTCATCATATGGCATATCTGTATAATTATCTGAATGAACCATATAAAACACAGAAAATGGTTGCAAGGATACTTAAAACAATGTATCATAATGCCCCGGATGGCCTTAGCGGTAATGAAGATTGCGGGCAAATGTCAGCATGGTATGTTCTTAGTTCCATCGGGTTCTATCAGGTTTGCCCCGGAAATACTCAGTTTTCGATTGGTTGTCCATTGTTTAAGGAAGCAAAAATAAATCTGGAAAACGGGAAGGCCTTTACAGTTAAAACCCTTAACAGAAATGATAAGAACATTTATATTCAATATGCTTATCTCAATGGAAAAAAAATCAACAGATCTTATATCGATTACAGTGAAATTATGAATGGAGGTACTCTCGAGGTAAGTATGGATTCAATACCAAATACTGCCTGGGGTACGGGAAATACCGATATGCCTGTTAGTTCAGTTGATGAGTTTTTAATAACTATTGTGCCATATTCTAACCAGTCAGCAAAGACTTTCAGGGATTCTATTATTGTAGACCTGAATTCTGCAGATAATTCAGATATATTTTACACTTTAAATGGAAATGATCCTGACAAAAACAGTCTGAAATATACTGCTCCAATTATCCTGAAAGAAACTGCTGTCATTAAATCAATTGCATTCAATCCGGAAAAAGGATATAGTCATATTACTGAAAGCAAGTACTTTAAGACTAATGAAAAAATGAAGATAAAATTGTTGACTTCCTACAATCCGCAATATACCGGCGGAGGTGAAAACGCTCTTATAAATCAACTTCGGGGAACAGACAATTTCAGACTTGGAGAATGGCAGGGATATCATGATACTGATTTCGAGGCCATAATTGATCTTGGTGAAGAAAGGCAGGTTAATAAAATATCAATAGGTTTCCTTCAGGACATTGGCAGCTGGATTTGGATGCCAAAAAAAGTTGTCATTGAATATTCCGATGATGGTAAAAACTACAAACAGTACGGAATAGCTGAGAATACTATAATCGAAGATGAATATAGGGCTGTGACAAATGATTTTTCCGTATTTTCACAAGTTAATACCAGATTTTTACGTATAAAAGCAATTAAGTTCGGCAAAATACCGGAATGGCATGTTGGAGCCGGTAATCCATCATGGATTTTTACTGATGAGATAATTGTGGAATAGGTATGATAGCTAGGAATGTCTGATATTTTAATATCATTTGATCTGGATAGATTAATGTGAAATATTAGAAAAAATCAAAAACCGTAAAAATTATTTTATCCAATCAATTCAGTAAATATCAATACTTTTCCGGCACAAATGTCTGAACATCTTTCGGGGTTCTGACATAGCCTTTGCTGTATTTTCTTGGAGGTAATTCCTTAATGCCGTAATTTAGTTCCTTATAAGGGATCATTGTAAGAAGGTGAGAAATACAGTTCAACCTCGCACGCTCCTTGTCATCAGCATCTACTACATACCATGGTGATATTTTTGTATCTGTATAGGTGAACATTTCATCTTTTGCTTTGCTGTATTCTACCCATTTATCTCTTGATTCAAGGTCCATTGGACTTAGTTTCCATACTTTGGTAGGGTCGTTTATCCTGTTTTTGAATCTTCTTTCCTGTTCTTCTTCGCTTACAGAAAACCAGTACTTTATTAGAATTATTCCTGCATGAATAAGCATATTTTCAAATTTGGGGCATGCCCTGAGAAAATCCCAGTATTCCTCATCATTGCAAAATCCCATTACCCTTTCAACACCTGCACGGTTGTACCAGCTTCGGTCAAAAAGAACCATTTCTCCTGCTGCCGGCAGGTGTGCCACATAGCGTTGAAAATACCATTGTGTTTTTTCTCTTTCTGTAGGTGATGTTAAAGCTGCGACCCTGCAATTTCTTGGATTAAGAGATTGGGTGATCCGTTTTATGGTACCACCTTTACCTGCTGCATCCCTGCCTTCGAAAATCACAACAACTCTTAGACCCTCATGTTTGATCCATTCCTGTAGTTTTACCAGTTCTATTTGAAGTTTGCTGAGTTCTTTTTCATATAAGTCTTTATCCATTTTTTTTCTGGATGGATTTTTGCTGCTTTTGGACTCTTTCATAGGAACTAAGTTTTAATTATCGGATGCAAAGTTAATGTAAAAAGTTTATTTTTTGTCCGTTATTGCTGATAAATTACCGATAAAACCCGTTCAATAAAGTTTTAGATTGTTTTTATGCCTTACTTCATCCCTTGTAGTTTTCTTCGTAAGATTGGCAGATATCAATTCCTCAAGGTCAAATCCCATTTGATTGGCAAGGCAAGTAAGAACAAAAAGAATATCGCTCATCTCATCACCAATTTCTTTTCTGATTTCATCATCGGTTTTATGAACTTTAAAACTCTGTTCTCCATATTTTCTTGCAATAAGCCTTGAGAATTCTCCAACTTCTTCCATAAGAAGAAGTGTATTTGTTTTTTCATCAAAGTATCTCACACCATATTCACTGATCCATTTATCTACTATTGACTGCAGTTCTTTCAATTCCATTTTTTATGCTTTACCTGGTTTTTTATATTATTATACTATGAGGAAAATTGCGCGGCAATTAATAATGAATATACATTTAATCATTCTTTCGATTTACTGTCAATTATAATTGTAACAGGGCCGTCATTGATAAGAGAAATGGACATGTCAGCACCAAATTCACCTGTTTTGACCGTGAGACCGGAATCTTGCCTGATCTTTTCTATGAATGCATTATAAAGTGGTATTGCAATATCAGGAGGAGCGGAATCTATGTAAGAGGGTCTGTTTCCCTTTTTTGTTGATGCGAATAATGTAAACTGGCTAACTACCATAATTTCACCGTTTACATCCTGTACACTCAGGTTCATTTTCCCATCATTATCACTAAAAATACGGAGTCTTGATATTTTTCCGCTTAGCCATTCCATATCTTCTGTATTATCATTATGACCTATTCCCAGAAGAATGAGCAATCCCTCTTTTATTGAAGAAAATACATTTCCATTGATAGAAAGATGTGATTTCTTTACTCTTTGTATAACAGCTCTCATAATATTTACTACGATTAAAACAGGATAATAGAGTCAATGATTGTTTACAGAATTCAAAATAAAAGGTTTTTTTCTTATGGTGAACAAGAAAATGGGATTTTTTCGTTAAAGAGATTAATAAAGTAATAAACAAATGCACAAATCAGTATTTTCTTTGATTTTATTTCTTTTCCTTACTTCTACAGTAATAAATGGGCAAAAGTATGATTTTGCAGGTGGGTTAAGATGGGGAGGCAATTTTGGGTTTACTTTTTCTGAAAGGATAATAAATAATGTAACATTAGAACAAAATCTGAATGCCGAAAATGAAAAATATAATTATGCTATATTTTTATATGCAAGGCACCACAGCCGATTATTGACAAACCGTTTCAACTGGTTTTATGGAGGTGGTCCGGGATTATTGAATCTGAAAGAAAAGAATGATTTACCTTCAGTAAATACTTTCGCTCTTGGATTACAGACAGGACTTGAATTTACTGTTGGCAGAATCTCGATTGCCGGAATGCTGGAGCCTGCTTTTTATTCTGAAAGGTCAGAATTCCGTTTTTCAATGGCACAGGTGGTTTCTGCCAGGTATGTAATAATAAAAAGGAAATCTGAGTGGAAAGAAAACCTGAAAGATAAATTTTCGAAAAAGAAGAAATCAAAAAAAGATCCCTGGTGGAAGTTCAGGAAAAAGAAATGATTTTTTCTGCTTTTTTCCGGTTAATACTGCCTGATTAATCAGTATCTTTGAGTAAAATTTGATTTTTTAATCTATGGATGAAATTTTAAACAGACTCTCATCAAGACAGTCTGATAGAACTGAAAATTCAAACAGGAAAGTTGCTACAATATGTGTTGAAAATCCGGCTTTATTAAATGCAATTTCATCAGGATTTGAATCCTCAGATCGCAAACTCAAATCGGATTGCATTGAGGTTTTTACAATGGTATCAGAAAAGACCCCTGAAGAAGTAGCACCTTTTTTTCCCAAAATAAGTAAAATGATCTTTGAAAGGGATAATAAGACGAGATGGGAAGCAGTACATACTTTGTCATTTATTACAAGTCTTGTGCCACATGAGATTAAAACTATTTTGCCGGATCTGGCTGAAATGATTGAAAAAGATAATAGTGTAATAGTCAGGGATTATGCTCTTGATATTGTTGCCCGATATGCCGGAAGCGGAGCAAAAGAGGCGGCCGAATCCTTTCCCATTTTGGTTTCAGCACTTGATATCTGGGAAGAAAGACATGCCAAACAAGTTTTCAATGGCTTTATAAATATAATAAAACATCAGCCGGCATTAAAATCGAAGATAAAAAGTATTTCAGAACAATATACAGAATGCAAAAAAAAGCTTGCAGCTGATCTCGCCAAAAAAATATTAAAACTGATTGAAAATGTCAAATAAGATAGTAAATGCAGAAAATCTGGAAAATGAGCTCCGCTCAAAGTCAAATCCTGAAAGAAAGAAAACAAATGAATGGTTTTTTAAGACCGGAAAGGGAGAATATGGCGAAGGAGACATTTTTATAGGACTAACAAATCCTGACGTTAGAAGTACAGTATCAAAGTATTTGGACATTGAATTTTCCGAGATTAAGATATTACTCGGAAATCCTGTACATGAGATTCGATTTGCGGGCCTGATCATACTTACTGAAAATGCAAAAAAAGCATTCAGAAGAAAAGATAATGTTACCCTGAGAAGAATAACTGAATTCTACCTTGACAACAGGGAAGCAGTAAACAACTGGGACCTTGTGGATCTTACTTCATATCCGATCCTGGGGAATGCTGTTTATTCAGGGGCTTATGACATGCAGATACTGGAGAGTCTTAGTTCATCCCCTGTATTATGGGACAGAAGAATAGCAATGGTGTCAACCTATACTTTTATAAAAAATAAAAATATTTTTCCTGCTCTGGCTCTTGCCACAAAACTAATGGGAAACAAAGAAGACCTGATGCATAAGGCAGTTGGATGGATGCTTCGGGAAGCCTGGAAAACAGATCAGGTTACCGTTGAAAACTTTTTAATTGACAATTATTCTTTGATTCCCCGGACAGCATTGCGTTATGCTATTGAAAAAATGGATCAGCAAAAACGCAGAAAATTCTTGATTGCCGATTTTTAATTTTATCGAACCAATAATAAATCGCCTCCAATCAGTTCTTTGTCTCCATTGCCCTGATCTATTTCAATGATATATACATATACTCCGGGATTTAATTTCTTTTCCCTGAATCGTCCATCCCAACCTGCAGTATTGTCGTTGAATTTTATATTTTCTGCATAAAACACTTTTTCTCCCCATCTGTCAAAGATATGTAAAGTGTAAATATAATTGCAGTCGTTGCATCGGGCATAGAACTTATCATTCCTGCCATCTCCGTCGGGGGAGAAAATATTTGGAATATCAAGTTCTAAATTGATAATTCTTTTCAATAGAATAGTATCCAAGACTTTGCAACCTTCTTTATCGCTTATTTCAACGATATATTGCTGGTCACCTAAAGGTTTGGCAAATGTGATCAGGCAGTCATCACAGGATAATCCTTCTGCTGGTGTCCAGCTAATTTTATCAGGAGTAATAGTTGTATTTACTGTCAATTTGTATGAATCTTCAAGTTGAACTGCATCAATTGCAATATTGAACGGTACAAAATCTTTTATTACAAAGTTTTTATCCATTATATTGCAGCCTTTAGGATCCGTAATATCATAAGTGTAGTTTCCGGCTGCCAGGTTTGAAACAGTGAAAGGCATGTTTGTTATCTGGTAGGTTCCGGTTCCGTCTATCGTTAGGCTCGCTGGCAAGCTGGTGCCTGTAAGATTTTCAATGATTAATTTTCCAAAACCAAAGCAATTTTCATCCTCAGCCCTGACATTGACACTTACTGCTTTTGGTTTCAGGTCAATGGTAATAATGCTGTCGCACCCATATGTATTATTAATTATTTCAGTTCCTGTTGGATTGGAAAGATTATAAGTTTTTCCATTTACCAAAATATTTTCTCCTGAACAAATCTCTCTTGTCAAAGTAAATCTGGTGACCGGATTTACAGAAATTGTAATTATTGCATTTGATTCCGGACAAGGAGTACTTGCAGAATGACTGTACATATACCTGTATTTTCCTTTTGGAACATTCAGGAATGAAACATTTTTTCCTCCCGAAGACTGTACCTGAACCCCCGAATTATCCATATCTGTCCAATTGCCACCCTGATCATGAACGCCGAGAAGATTATCGATATTCACATTTGTCTCATCATTGCAAACTGTTAAATTATTATTTGTTCCGGCAGTTTTAAGCTTTATTATATTTATTGTAAGCATAGATGAGTCCGGACCGCAAATATGATCCTTTCCGACCACCAGTCTGAATCTGAAAGTCCCGGGATTGAGTTTTGAAAGGTCAATCTCGAGGCTTTGGGTAATTACAGATTGTGTCTGTTGAATATCTTCAATTATATATTCAGTATTCAGATCCGGTTTTAATTCTTCAAGAATTTTGATCCTGGTATTATCATTTTCACAAAAACTAAGTGTTTTATCATTCCCTGCAGTGAGTTTTTTGAATACTGTTATTGTCACTATAGAGGAATCTGCAGGACAAATTCCATTGCTGTTTATTTTATAGATAAAATTGTATGTTCCGGCAGGTATGTTATTGAAATTGACACTTTTGGGATTATTTATATTAACAGGGTTACTCTGTTGTTTTTTCCAGACTCCGTTATTGTCATGAATTCCTATCAGATTGTCCAGGTTAATAATGTTATTAATATTACTGTTGCAAACATTGGTGTTGGCATCTGAGCCTGCATTCGGTGGTAACATGATTGTTACTTTCAGACCTGAAGTATCACCTGGACAATTTCCGTTTCCTGCCACAATATAGCTGTAATTGTAAATACCTGCAGGAAGATCTGACATACTGTAATTGGTTGGATTTGGAACAGTAAATGCAGCATTGAATTTCCAGGTTCCCCCAACTGTATAATTTCCTGTAAGGTGATCAAAGAAATTTACTGGATTTGAAGTACCCTGGCATAATGAAAAATCTGAGGCTACTCCTGCAGAAGGAGCTGGCAAGACAATTACCTGTGCTATTGCAGTGTCAGGGAGGCATCCACCTGATGCCGGAATTATGTATTTAAATGTATAAGTTTTACTTTCGGTAAGCATTATTTTCTGAGGGTCATTAATCTTTACATTGTCAGCATCAATCCAGTTACCACCGGGTGAGTAATTCTTAAGATTTTCAAACAAGTTGAAAGTAGAATTCTGGCAAGCTGTAACTGAGTAATCTGTTCCTGCACTGGGAGAAACAGCTATATTGATAATTACATAAGAAGTATCTTTTCCGCAATTGCCACTGATAATATACATAAAAGTGTCCAGACCTACAGGAGCAGACGAAAAATCAACTACAGAAGGACTGGAAATTATATTACCGTTGTTAACATTCCACCAGCTACCACCACTGGTATAAGTCTGACCTATATATGAGAACAAATTAACATTACCCTGAGTACCCTGGCATATGATCAAAGAACCATCATTGCCTGCATTCACACCAGCTATCGAAACTATTGTGGCAATACTGGTGTCATTCGGACATCCGCTTGAACCCGGGAAAATGTATTTAAAAGTGTAGGTTTTGACCTGATCAAGGACAACACTGACAGGGTTAATCAGTTGATTATTATTTTCATCAATCCAATACCCACCTAAAAGATAATTTTTCAGAGAATCATAAAGGCTGATAATTGAGTTTTGACAAATAGTAAGATTGTAGTTATCTCCTGCTCCCTGTGCCGGATTTATTACAATAGTGACAATAGCAATATCTGTTCCGCAAGAAGAAGTAACTGAATATTGAAAATTATATGCACCAACAGGTTTGCCATAAAAACTGACATTGTGTGGATCAGAAAGTGAAATAAAGGCTCCGGTAAGTTGAGTCCAGTTTCCTCCCTGATCATAGGCTGTTCCGAGATATATGTATAAATCAATCAATTGATTAGTTCCATAACATATCTCTGAGGAACCGTCAGTACCGGCAAATGAACCTCCACTTACAGAAACAGTTATGGTCGCATCAACTTCGTCACAAGAGCCATTTTCGGGAATAGTATAATAAAAGTCATAAAGTCCAATTGGAACACCTTCAAAATCGACATTTTGAGGGTTTGAAAGATCTACCCCTGTTCCATTGACATCAGTCCATACACCATTCAAATCATGGGGGCCAAGTGAAGCAACCAAATCTGCAAAAGTACTTTGCCCACTATTGCAAACAAAAATTGTAGAGTCATTTCCGGGATTAGGTTGATCAACTATTTGAATTGTAATAATTGACCGGACCGGCAAACATGGAGAGTTGATTATTTCATAGTAAAAATAATATGTTCCCAGCGTTGCAGCTGACATATCCACATTATTAGGATTGCTCATATTGAATGGACCGGAAGTGGACCATGTACCCCCCGAATCGAAATTGTTGTTAAGATATGCTTCAATATTAACAGGACTTAAAGGTATTCCACAAAAAACATCAAAATTATCATCCCCTGGAAATCCGGAATTAACCAGTTCTATTGTTAAAACTGCTGTTGCTTCACAATCACCATTACCATCTTGTGTTGTATATGTAAAACTATAAACACCCGGCAAAATGCCGGTAAATTCAACACAATGCGGAAAAGTGAGGTCAACTCCTGTTCCATCATCGTCGCTCCATGTGCCGGTCTGCACTGCATCTGGACCAAGATAAATCCAGAAATTTACACAATCATCAGTATTGCAGACATTAATCGAATTGCTTTCTCCCGGATTTGGAACTTCAATTACGATAAGTTGTATTTCAAGAGTATCGGAATTACATTTTTCATCCTGATTATGTGATAAAAATACATAAACCGAAGTGCCAGCTGTTGAAAAAGACCCTGGATTCGATATCTGGACAGTGCAATTTGAATCCTCGTACCAATTTGCAGAAACATTGCTTTGTCCACTGATCAAAGTTGCTTCGAGTGTTGTGAGATCAAAAACACCTTCCCCGTCGAAATCATTATCACATTCCTGTAGGGGGCCTGCAACTGAAATATTATTTTTCCCTTTAAATGTCAGTGTAGTGTTGTTGGGATTAATTACTGATGCTGAACAACCATCTGCACTGATGATGTTATTCAATATCATTGACCCGGTACCTGTAAGCCATGTTGGAACTGTCAAGGTATTCGTTGCTAAATCATAGCCCGGAAAAGGACTTGCACCTGAATAACAAATGATCAACTGATTGTTTACATCATAGCCGGGAACCGTGAAAGGTATATTTATGGGGCCTGACTGAAAACTGAAATTTGCCTGGTAGGGCTCCGATCCACCTGTAATCTGAACATCTATCTGATAGCAATCTCCGGGACAAAACTCAAAAGTTCCTCCCAGTGATGCCGTAGGCGAAGGAGAAATAGTAAACGGAAGGCATTGAAAAACCTGGCAATCCTGGTTTGCAGGGGTTGGATTTAAAATTGCACAAATCCAATATTGTCCGGCAGCGAATGATGTTGAACTTATATTATTTAAACTTGCGGTCTGGTTAGGATGAGTACCTGTTAAATTTGCAAATGGTACTATACCAAGGGAAGTGCCTCCTGAATATGGATCAGCCGGTGCTGTAGCTCCTGCATGTATTACAAATTCAATTCCGTAGTTTGTCACTGTATTCAGTATTTGAGCCATGTTTTGAAGTCCTGAGGCTGTGAGGCTGAATGAATTATCCTCACAAACAGCATCTGGGTTAACAGAAATGTCACCTATAACCGGGCATGGTGGATTGCAGGCAAGCGATATATTGCTGCAATTAAGTGTACCATTTCTTATTGAGTTAATCAAAAGTTGATTGGCAGCAGAATTTGCAGTACCCGGACTTTGGGTTGTTATGGTATAATTAGAAGCATTAAACCAATCACCGCAGTCAAGTCCAATTATGTCAGGGACATCCAAAGGATTAACATCAGGCATTACATTTACACTGTTAAATCGTAAACCATGGTAAAATTGAGAAGAGGAATTTCGTGTTTGGATAATATCACCAGTATTCGCCAAAGCTACATATCCCCAGCTACCACCCGAAGTTCCACATGGAGCATAGTTTGGATTTGAAGTGGATGGAGAAGAGGAACATCCATCCAAATCACTTCCGCTTACCACATATAACCACGGAGGGTTATTGGCCGGAAGTGGGGTATAAGGATTTGATTCATTGTATATAAGTATAATGGCTCCGGGATTAACAGAAGAAAATTGATTGTCAAGTTTCAAATGACCGGTTGCAGTCCCTTGTCCTGCCTGGTCGATATTATTATCATCTATAATCCAACCTTCAAGATTCACAGGAGAAGTAGGATTTGCCGGATCACCGACAACTACCAGTTCAGTGTATTCGATTGAGACATTATTATATAGTTCATTAACAAAAACTGCACCACCAGAAGGACACTGTCCTGATAATGTGGTTTTCAAAATAAATATTATTATGAATAGTAAAAAGAGTTTAACTCTCATATATTATAATTTAATTGTATTAAGTATCAGATCAATTTTATCAAACAAAATTACATCAATTTTAATGCATTTAAAAATAAGAGACAATAATTTTTCAAATTAAATTTGAAAAAGTTTTGTTTTAAATAAAACCGTAGTTTTTATAGTTTTATCTGACATTAAAATTATAGTAACTATTCAGTGGATAGCTCTAAAGTAGCGAAATATTAGTAACACCAGATGAAATCCGGTGTTAAAATAGGATAATAAGCAGTTTTGGGCTGATTTTTGCGTTTTTTTTTGCAAAAATCATGATATAACAAAACACAACATAAGTACCTATGAATAGTTACAAATTTTACATTGATAGTTTTTCAGTATTGCAGGATCAAAAGCATAAATTATCAGAATACCAAATAAAATTCTTTAAATTCTTTTTTCCCTTATTTGAATTTAGTTGAAATAACATAAATAATTATTTTTTCAAAATTCTATTCTGAAAATTATTATTAATTTTGTTCGTTATTTTTTAAAAATAGAAATGTTTTTATAAGAATCCGGATTGTAGATGAGTGAAATTAATCACAAGGGAGTAATTACCAGAATTGAAAATGGTATTGCTGAAGTCCTGATCACAGATAAAATCAACTGTGAAGGGTGTGGTGCTAAATCTGCCTGTATTTCAGGTAATTCCAATGATAAAAAATTCAATATTAACTTAGAAGGAAAAGATTATAACCCCGGTGATGAGGTATATTTTTCACTTTCGCAAAGTTCGGCTATTAATGCCGTGATCTGGGCTTATATATTTCCTTTTTTTGTTTTAGTTGGCTCTTTGTTACTTTTTTCCCTCTATTTTAGTGAAATAAAATCTGCATTGTTTTCAATTTCTTTGCTTGCTTTTTATTACGTTTTGATATTTATAAACAAACGTTATTTTGATAGAAAATTTAGATTAAAAATAAAAAATAATTCTGATGAGTGATTCAATTATTTATACTGTTTTATCATTGTCAGGCTTAGGTGTATCTGCTTCGTTTCTGCTATTTTTTGTAGCTAAGAAGTTCAATGTCTATGAAGATCCGCGAATCGACGAGACAGAAGCCTTGTTGCCAGGTGCCAATTGCGGTGGATGTGGTGTGCCTGGTTGCAGGAATTTTGCTACTTTGCTGGTGGAAACTCCCGATATTACTCAGCTTCATTGTCCTGTAGGAGGAAATGAAACGATGAAATCCATTTCTGTATTTCTTGGAAAGGCAGTAGCTGAAAAACCTCCGATGGTAGCTGTTTTAAGATGTAACGGGTCGAAAGAAGCCCGGAACCGTATTGTGGAATATGATGGACCTAAGTCATGTAAAATAGCTGATATCTTTTTTGCCAGTGATTCTGCATGTGATTATGGGTGCGATGGATTTGGTGATTGTGAAAGAGTTTGTGATTTTGATGCAATACATATTGATCCTGACCTGAATCTTCCTGTTGTTGATGTTGACAAATGCACAGCATGTAATGCTTGTGTTCTTGAGTGTCCAAAACATTTACTGGAACTAAGGCCAAAAGTTAAAAAGGGTCTCAAGATTTATGTTGCATGCCGAAGTCAGGAAAAAGGCGGAATAGCCCGCAAAGCCTGTGAGGTAGCATGTATTGCCTGTTCAAAGTGCTTTGATGTTTGTCCTAAAGACGCAATTACGATTGAAAACAACCTGGCATATATTCATGCAGAGCTATGTACATTATGTAGAAAATGTGCACCCGTATGCCCAACTGATGCTATAATCGAAACCGGGTTTCCTCCAAGAAAAGAGAAGCCTGAAATTAAAGAAACAAAAGTAGAGATAATATAAAATATGATAAATCTGTTATTTAAATCAGGTCTGAAGACATTTACTATGGGGGGACTTCATGTTCCTGATAATAAATTGTCTGATAAAGAAGCTATCAAGCATATTCCACTGCCAAAAGAAGTTCAGGTGCCTTTTGCCCAACATATAGGATCACCTTCCGAACCGGTTGTTAAAAAGGGTGACAAAGTCAGGACGGGTCAGCTGATTGCAAAATCTACCGGACCAGTATCAGCCAATATTCATTCACCGGTTACAGGATTGGTTCTTAAACTGGATAAATTCCTTGATACTTCCGGTTATAAGAAACCTTCGATTGTGATCAAAACTGAACAGGACAACTGGATTGAAACGGTTAATCTTGATGAATCTCTTGATTCTGAAATAAAACTTGACAGATCCGGGATACTCGAAAGAATAAAAGAATATGGTATTGTTGGTTTGGGTGGTGCAACCTTTCCAGCTCATGCAAAACTCGGTGGAGCCGATGACCAGCGAAAACCCGAAGTGCTCCTGATAAACGGAGTTGAATGTGAACCATATCTGACTGCTGACCACAGACTTATGCTTGAAAAATCAGATCAGATCATAGTCGGTATCAATATATTGCAGAAAGCTCTTGGTATTAAAAAAGCATATATCGGTATTGAAAACAATAAAAAAGATGCCGTTGAAATAATGCGAAAAGCAGCTAAACAATATAGCTATATTGAAGTGGTGGCACTACAGGTGAAATATCCTCAGGGTGGTGAAAAACAGCTAATTAAAGCAGTCACAGGCAGAGAGGTGCCAAGTGGGAAATTTCCACTCGATATAGGTGATGTAGTTTATAATGTTGGTACAGTTTATGCTATTTATGAAGCTGTCCAAAAAAATAAACCACTCATTCAGCGTGTTGTTACGGTTACAGGCAAATCCCTTGAAAGGCCGTCCAATTTCTGGGTTAGGATAGGCACCCCTATACAGCATCTGCTTGATCAGGTTGGAGGAGTTCCTGATGACACAGGCAAGATAATTAATGGAGGACCTATGATGGGAAAGGCATTGAAGGATTTTACAATTCCTGTCACTAAAGGAACTTCAGGTATATTAATACTTCAACACGATTTATCATATAAAAAGGAAATAAAACCTTGTATCAGATGCAGCAAATGCATTGATGTCTGCCCAATGGGACTCGAACCGTTTCTTTTAATGAATCTGACTGAAAAACTTTTCTTTGAAAGACTCGATCATGAAGCTGTCAATGATTGTATCGAATGCGGTTCATGCAGCTACATCTGTCCTTCAGGCAGACCCTTGCTTGATTACATAAGATGGGGAAAAACTGCAGTAAGAAAAATGAAAACAAAACAAAACTAAGAACATGGATAAGATTATTATATCAGGCTCACCGCATCTGCAGACCGAAAGGACTATAAAAGTAGAAATGTATCATGTGATCATTGCATTGTTGCCGGCTACATTACTATCTTTCTTTGTATTCGGTCTGTCGGCCTTGCTTGTAACTCTGGTTGCAATAGGATCATGCATTTTATTTGAGTATCTGATTCAGAAATACATTATGAAAGTCCCAACCACTGTTAGTGATGGTTCAGCAGCACTCACAGGGTTGCTGCTGGCACTGAATTTGCCGGCAGGTTTCCCTGTCTGGATGATATTGCTCGGAAGTCTTGTAGCCATAGGGGTAGCTAAACTTTCATTTGGTGGATTGGGTTATAATATTTTCAATCCTGCACTTGTTGCCAGGGTATTTTTACTGATATCATTCCCTGTGCAGATGACTTTATGGCCTGATCCAATGGAGAACAGGCTCAAACTTGTTGATGCGACAAGCGGGGCAACCCCTCTTGGTTTTCTTAAGGAAGCATTAAGGGATGAAAATGTCAGGATCAGCGATCTGATGGATAAACTCCCTGAGTATAAGGACATGTTCTTAGGGCTCATAGGTGGTTCAATCGGAGAGATTTCAGCTCTGGCCTTATTGCTTGGAGGAATTTATCTTTTATGGAAAAAGGTTATTACCTGGCATATACCAGTTTCAATGATCGCTACGATAGCAATATTCTCAGGGATAATGTGGGGAGTAAATCCGGACAGGTATGCTGATCCGGTATTTCATCTGATTACAGGCGGTATAATGCTGGGAGCATTTTATATGGCAACAGATCTTGTTACGAGCCCAATGAGCAACAAAGCCAAACTGATATTTGGATTTGGAATAGGTGTTCTGACCATGCTTATAAGATATTTCGGAGCTTATCCCGAGGGGGTTTCATTTGCAATTCTGATAATGAATGCATGTGTGCCATTGCTGGATAAATATGTAAAACAAAGGAAATTCGGACATTAAAAAGAAACAAATGAAAAAATTAAGTTCCAGTTTTAAAAATATGCTAATCTCGTTGACACTTATTTCAACAGTTGCGGGATTTTCATTGGCTTATATGAATGATCTGACATTGGGGCCAATCAGTGAAGCACGGAAAGCAAAAAAAATAAATGCCATAAAGGCCGTACTTCCTAAAGTAACCAATGATCCATTCTCTGAAAAGATTTCTGCCGCTCTTCCTGAGATGATGGATAGTTTTGATATATATCCCGGTAAGGAAAATGATAAATTGAACAGTATAGCTGTTGGAACCTATACAAAAAAAGGATATAGCGGCATGATTAAAATGATGGTTGGTTTTGATGTTGAGGGTAAAATAATCAATGTGGCAGTACTCGAGCAAAAAGAAACTCCAGGATTGGGTACAAAGATTACTTCTGAAAAATTCATAAACCAATACAGAGGTAAAGACCCGTCAAAATGGAAATTAGTGGTAAAAAAGGATGGTGGTGAAACAGATGCCATCACAGGTGCAACCATCAGTTCGAGGGCATTCAATGATGCTGTTCAGAGTGCATACAATGTTTTTATAAATGAAAAGGATAAGATCACCAAATAAGATAAGCCTGATATGAAAAATAAACTTGCCATACTATTTAATGGAATTATAAAGGAAAATCCCACCTTTGTAATGATACTTGGAATGTGTCCTACTCTTGCAGTTACTACTACCGGAACAAATGGGCTGGGAATGGGGTTAGCTACGACTTTTGTACTGATAATGTCAAATTTGGTAATTGCTCTTATAAAAAACCTTATTCCTGATAAAGTCAGAATCCCTGCTTTTATTGTTGTGATTGCTTCATTTGTTACCATCATCGATATGGTTCTGGAAGCTTTCGTTCCGGGACTTTATGTTCAATTGGGCATTTTTATTCCGCTTATAGTAGTCAACTGTATAATATTGGGTCGTGCTGAAGCCTTCGCATCAAAACACAATGTTTTGGATTCCCTGATAGATGGAATAGGTATGGGCCTGGGATTTACATTTGCCCTTACTATATTGGGTAGTGTAAGAGAAGTATTAGGTAATGGCACTTTATTTAATATCTCACTTTTTGGTGACAATGCAAATACCATCCTTGTTTTTATATTGCCACCGGGTGCATTTATCGCACTTGCCTATTTATCTGCATTATATAATAAGTTCATTTTGAAAAAATAATAATATGGAATATATAATAATAATAATATCGGCCATTTTTGTAAATAATATTGTACTCAGCCAATTTTTGGGTATTTGTCCTTTTATTGGCGTTTCAAAAAAGATTTCAACTGCAGCCGGAATGTCAGGAGCTGTAATTTTTGTAATAACACTTGCAACACTTGTTACATACCTGCTATATCAGTACTTACTTGTACCTCTCGACATAGCTTACCTGAAAACCATAATGTTTATCCTTGTAATAGCTACCCTTGTTCAGATGGTTGAGATAATTTTGAAAAAAATTAGTCCTGCCTTATATCAGGCTCTTGGAGTTTTCCTGCCGCTTATAACAACAAACTGTGCTGTACTTGGTGTCGCATTATTAGCAATAGGACTACCTGATACAAATCTTATAAAAGCTGTTGTTTTTGGGTTTGCCAATTCATTGGGTTTCGGACTGGCAATTATTATCTTTGCAAGTATCCGAGAACAACTGGAACTTGCAAATATACCCAAAGGAATGCAGGGAGTACCTATTTCTCTACTGATTGCAGGACTACTTTCGCTGGCTTTCATGGGTTTTATTGGGATTGTATAGCAGTGAACAATGATCAGCTTATGATTTTTGTTGTACGAAGTACGATCTGAATGATTGAGTTATTGAATGATTGAGTTATTTAATTATTGAATTAATGAATTATTTATTACGAAAGAAGAATTATAAAGTTAAGAAAATCCATAGCACCAGACAACCAATTAATATTTACGATTTACGAATTACGAAGTACGATTTTTGATTTTGAACTGAAAAACCGGCAAACTGACAATTGATAACTGAAATCAATTCTCCATTCTCCATTCTCCATTATCAATTATCGATTCTCAATTCATTAGCACACTGATGACGCTGATCTAACGGATTTCCACGGATATAAAATTTATGATTATTGATTTATAACTGTTTAACTGACAACTGTCAACTGAAATCAATTCTCCATTCTCCATTATCAATTATCAATTCTCCATTCTCCATTATCAATTCATTAGCACACGGATGACACTGATCTGACGGATTTTCACGGATTTTAATTTTCAACTTTAACCAACTAACAGACAAACAGACAACTGTCAACTGAAATCAATCCCCTACGGGCAAGCTATACGGACAAGTTTCTCCATTCTCCATTCTCCATCCATACGGACAAGTTTATCAATTATGAATTCTCCACCCCCCATTACCCTCATGTCAATTTCCCGATCCTTGAATTTGCCCTGATCAGTAGAACCACTGTTACCAGCATTACAATTCCAAGGAAGATGAGCCTGATGTTCAGGGCGAGGTTTGCAGTTTCATAAAAGCGGATCATTTCGGGATTATTTGAAGCTTCAAAATTCATCTTTGACAGTTTATCCTTAGCTGCTGCCCAATACAAAAGGAATATTATCGGTAATAGCACGGTAAAAAACCACAAATAGAGATACATATACTTACCAGACCATGGTTTTTGTTTTAAAAATCCCACGGAAACAACAATAAATGCGGAGAAAAAACATACAGCTACAATCATGGCAAAAATTATCAGTCCTGAAATTTTATAATTATCAGGATTAATTTTCATTTCATCAGGTATTCCGTTAGTAAAGTGGAAGGAATTAAAAATCAATCCGTCGATAACATTTATCATTAAAAAAACTATAGAAATACCAGATAGAATTATACTTACCCATGACAGAGAATATTTAAATATTTGCCCCTTTTCAGAAATATTTCCTGTTTCCATCTCTTTCGTTTTTTATGTAGTTAACATTTTTTTGTTCTTTTCAGTTTGTTTTCAGATGAAAAATCATTCTTTAAGAGGAGAATGGTAAAGAATCAGTTAAAGCAGGAAATTCAATTTTTACCTGATATGTTGCAAAATTCCAATGAATTTTTCAGGTGAAAAATTCTGAAAAAGGATTTATTTTTTTTACAACAATAAATGTATCGTTCAATTGAACTCTATGCGATAAATGTTTCATTCTTAAATAGATTTAGCAGATATTGCAAAAATATCTGCTAAATCTTTACATATAGTAGAATTTGAATTTTGTTTGCAGGTTAGGACTTCAAATGACTTCTTCTTAATCTTTCCCTTTCAGATATTTATCAAACCAGCGCAGTTGTTCCCATAGGACATGTTCGATACTTTCCTTTGCCGAATAACCATGATCTTCGTATGGAAGCAGAACAAGCCGTGTAGTACCTCCCGAACCTCGAATGGCCTCATACAATACTTCAGACTGATATGTAAGTGTGCCGGGGTTGGAATCATCGTTGCCATGAATGATCAATATCGGTTCATTGATTTTATTGGCAAAAAAAGTAGGTGACAGATCTATATAAACATCTCTGGCATCGAACAAAGATCGTCGCTCTGATTGGAATCCAAAAGGCTGATTGGTTTTATTATACGATCCGCTACGGGCAATCCCTGCTTTGAAAAGATCGGTATGTGCCAGAAGATTTGCTACCATGAGCGCTCCGTGACTATGACCTATGACACCTATTCGTTCCGGATCTGCAATTCCCATTTCAACGGCTTTTTTTACTGCAGCTTCCGCATCTGCTATCAGTTGTGGTACAAAAGTATTGTAGGTGGTCTCAGGATCACCTATCATTGGCATTGCTGTCTGGTCAAGGACTGCGTAACCCCGGAGCAGGAAAAACATATGCGAAGGTCCTCCGATGCGCATAAATCTTTTGTCAGAACCACTCACCTGACCTGCCTCCTTTGCACCAGAATATTCAAGGGGATATGCATATAAAACAGTGGGCAAAGGCTTTCCTTCTACATAATCTGGTGGCAAATTCAGCTGGAAACTGAGCTGTACTCCGTCTTCACGCTGGTATTTAACTATCTTTTTGCTTATTTTTCTCAATTCGGGAGTTGTATCTGTAAAATTGGTTATAGGTCTGATGGAAATCTCCCTCTCTCCTTCGCCAGCCTCAGTTTTTTTATTTTTCTTGCCAAGTGTTACCATGAAATAGTTTGGGACTTCGCTATTGGATTCTGACCGGAGAATAAAATTATTTTCATCTCCTGCAAAACTTACAAAAAACTCGTATTTATTTGAATCGCAACGGAAAAGTCTTTCAGATTTGCCCGATGCCAGGTCCTTGATATCCAGAAATGGCCTGTTTCCCTTATCAGATGCACCTACACCTGAAAAATATATACCACCATTCTTTTCACGCATTACATATTCCCCGTTTGGCAATTGTTTGTAAAGGGGATTTCCCGGATTATTATAGCTGTCATTCTGGTTTAGATCATACCATTTGCGGGATGTTCCATTTTCAACATTCACCATCCAAACATATATCCATCTCTTTTTCCTTTCCCATTGTGTAAGCATTACTGTTCCATCATGTTCCAGCCAGTTACCTATACCGGTGATCCGGTGTTCAGCCCTGAATATTTCTTTCGCATTACCATTAAACGGGGCTTCGAGACTCATGAGCTTATCCCTGTGAGTGGCTTCTGCTACAGGATTGCCCCCATCAAGTGCTTCCAGCCAGAACAATGTGTTTGCTGCCGTGGGTCGCCAGATTACAGATCTGGGTCCCATTGTAACACCTTGTACCGGAACGGCATCGGCTACCGGAAGTGATGCAATAGTAGCTGTTTTTTTTCCATTTTTATCCCAGATTTCTATTTCATGAGCAAATCTCCAGTAAGCTACTTCATGTGACCAGGTACCTGACAGTCTGTCAACCAGAATGTAGTTGCCGCTTGGCGAAAATTCAAAATTCATATAAGGTGCAGGAGTGCCCAATATCTCTAAGCTACCATTATCAGGATCATAAATAACAGGTTCGGAAGTTGTATAATATGTGAAGAGTTCATCATCATAAGCTGTTTCAAGCAAATTCCTTGATTCATAAGTTGATCTTGCTGTAGCCCCTGTTCCTTCCTTAACAGCAGGACCAGTTGGAATAGGAGGAGGAGAAGGAGGATTGCCTCTTTTGGGTATGCGAAGAATTAGCAATCTTTTCTGATCAGGCAGCCAGGATACAGCATTGCCGATGAGTTCATTAAGGGCAATACCTTTTACTTCTTTAATATTGCCCGAGATATCACCGATCCAAAGCCCAATGTGATCTTTATGATCAATATAAAATGCAAATCTCTGACCGTCAGCAGTCCACTTTACATTCAGGAGTTCAGTGCCTGATGGTAAACCTAAATTTATAGTCTTTTTTTCTTTGATATTAAATAATCTTGGCGATACTCCACCGTGGTCTCCATGTTCTCCATTATTGCGTGGATTAACCCTTAATCCTGCCAGTTTATGCATTTCCGAAGCCAGTTCTTCAAGGGGCGGATATAGTATCGGATCAGCCATTATCATATGTGCACCTGTTGGCGAGGTCCAAACTTGTGGCAATAATGGTGCATTTAACACATCCATTATTTCTTTAGGAGGTTTTTGCCATTTATTAGTTGTATTTGCACTATTGGTGTTGACCTGTGCAAAAATATTGCAGATGAATAAAACCGATAACAATAAAATAAGAATTGATGACTTTTTCATTTTTTTAACATTTTAGTATTTTTAAATAAACGGATTATCAATTACTGGAAAAAACCAATATTTATTTCAATAATAATATAGCATTACTATTTTAATAATGTAAAACTATTCAATAAAATGAATTTACCAAAAAATAATCTACAAACTGTGCATAAAAGAACTACAAAATACGAGTAAATTTATTCAAATACTAAAATTGAATATGAACAACCCGATGTATATTAATGTATTTGATCAGCGTTTAGTATAGTGTAAATTCATACAAATATTTTTAAAAAAATGTTGATTAGTTATGTTTGATATAAAATTGATTGGAGTAGTAAATTCTTGTAAGATTGGAGGTCAATATAAAATATTTTTTTAAGAAATTAGCAAATAGATTTTGGTTCTAATTATGAGTATATTTCGAAGCGATTATTATATTTGTCTGAAGTTATGGAAACTTCGGACAGTGGGTATATATAGAGATGATTATTTATATTTGTAAATAGTTTTAAATCTTTTAAAGTTGAGGAAATTTAGTGTATATAGATCGCAGTTGCAAACTGCGATCATCAAGAGATTTTCTCACATAAGGATTGTTCTAACTAACGTCAAAAAACATCATTAGTTGAAGTAGCTACAACTAAATCTGACAGTTTTTTTTGTAAAAAATTATAACTGTTTAATTATGACAACACAAAAAAGAATAACATCATTTTTGTCCATTACACCAGTTTTTATTATTATATTTGCTATTTATCATCAAATTTCAATCATATTATGAAAAGGAAGATCTATATTATTTTCGCTTGGTTTCTTTCAGCAAATATCGTGATTTATGGAAACAATTCCTTTAATCGACAATTAAACCAAAATATAGATAGCTTGCCTAATGAGGTCAATCAGACTGCTTCAACAATGAATCCATTAAAAAAAATAAGATTTGTAAAACAAACTGGGGCAGGAACTAAAAATGGTTCTTCATGGGCAAATGCTTCTGACGATCTTCAGGCTATGATAAATGCATCAGTAGCTGGGGATGAAGTCTGGGTAGCATCAGGTACTTATGTGCCTAAGAATTATCCTGCCCAATGTACTAAATGTCTTACTGCCAGAGATCATGCTTTCCTTTTAAAGGATGGTGTGAATATGTTTGGAGGATTTGAAGGTAATGAAGAATCAATTGATGATCGAAAGAGTTTCTCTGATAATAAAACATTTCTATCAGGAGAAAAAGGCGCAACTGGCATTCTGGATAATTCATATCATGTTGTCATTTCAACTAAGAACTTAATTGAAACAGTTGTGGATGGCTTTTATATAGTTAACGGTAATGCTTCATCAAATGATTATATAAGCGTGAATAATAGAAAAATTTATAAAAATTCAGGAGGAGCTGTTTATATAGATAACTCAAAGGTCAGTTTTAGTAATTGCATATTACAAAGCAATAATGCTTTATTTGGAGGAGCATTTTCAATAAATAATTTTTCTGAAATAAGTATTCAAAAAAGTACTTTTATTAATAATTTAGCTAATAATGGTGGTGCATTGGCAATTGATTCTTTATCAGGAAGTTCAATAATTGAATGTGATTTATTGTATAATGAAGCAATTAATTTTGGAGGTTCAGTTTTTAACAATAGTTCAAAATTAAAATCATACAATAACCTTTTTTCAAAAAATCAGGCACAACAAGGTGGTGCTTTTTTCAATATTAATAATAACGGATCTGAAATTGTAAATTGTGTTTTCGAAAGTAACGAAGCTACAGAATATGGTGGAGCAGTATGCAATTATAATTGTAAACCAGTTTTTCTAAACTCAACTTTAGTAAACAATATTGCATTAATAGATGGAGGGGCTGTCTGTAATCAAAATGGAAGTGTTCCAAAAATAAAAAACTGTATACTTTGGAAGAATTCTAATGAAATTTTTAACGACACCACATTAACCAATACTTGGTCTGAAGTTTCATATTCAATTATAAAAGGAGGATATGATCCTTGCATTTCTTGTCCTGTAACTAATGGAGATGCAGATCCTTTATTTAAAAATATTGTGGATATAAAAAATTGTGATTCACTCTTTCGTACACCAGATGATGGATTAAGACTCAGAATAAATAGTCCTGCTGTAGATGCTGGAGATCCTACTTTTGATTTACCTGCAAATGATATAATTGGTATAGAAAGAAGCAAACCTTTTGATTTGGGAGCATATGAGTATAGAAATATTTTGTCAGATACTATTAGCCCAGATAGTTTTTGCACAAATAATATTAATCTTCAGACACTCAAACCTAATTCAGAGGATGACCTTATTTATGTTTGTCTTCAGGGTGACTTGAGCAACGCAAATACTGAAAATCTTAATACAAAGGGCTGTGATTTTTCAAAAACACCAACGGTCTGGTTTAAAGTGGAAACAGATGACAAAGCCAAACATTTGTTTACAAAGGCCACTCCAAATAATGGTTTGTGGCACGCAAAATGGTCAGTTTATTATTGCGCATGTGACACATTGAAATTAGCTGGTTATCCATCTACTCCTCCTTGCAGTGATGGAGATGTTACTCCTGAAGTTCATCAGACTCCAATTATTAATGGTATTAATACCTATTTTATTGCAGTTACTCATTCAATGGATGAATTGCCACAATCAGAAAATACTCTATTTTCTATCTGTGTGGCAACAATTCCAGATATCTTAATTTGTGATGGAGATATAGAAGATAATAATAACCCACCGCCAACAACAAAATTAATTGCAACAAACAGAGAATTTGCATTTTTAGAACCAAATGCAAATTCAGAAACCGGATATTCAGGACCATTTTTGCCAGGCGAAAAAGTTGATGTGAAAATTGAATTTCATTTTGATGATACTGACTCAGGTGCAGAATGGCTTATGGGATTTGTTCCCGATTTTGGGAATGGCTGGGACATTCACAATTTTGATTACGAATCTTATTTACCCACGGCTACTCCAGCAGGAATTGGAGAATTTCACAAAGCAGGCACTGAATGTGCACCTCAGGTATCTGAATATTTTCCTTATTTATGTACATATTATGATGAAAATGGTGTTTTCAGATTGTGCAATGAACTAGGAGAAAATTGCAATTGTGATAAATCATATTTAGATCCTCTTGACCCTGTACCCAGCGGATACTTCTGGATAACAAATGGATCAAATTCAGGTTGTGTTAACAATTCATGTAAACCGCATCAGCGTTGGGGGATAGGAAATACAATCAGTGATGTGAATTGGGAATTTAAGATAAGTGTTAAAAATTTTGAATCAGAAGAAGAATGTTTAAGAAATAATGACCTTCAAATCGCATTACAGTTTTTTTCAGATGGTGGGCTTGGATGCTGGGAAGATCCTGTAACAGAATGCTTGAATGATCGTAAACAATTCGGCCCAAAATGGAAAGCCACTTTTAAACCTCATGATATTACAAAAGTTGTAGCAAATCAGAAAGAAAGCGAGATATGTACCGGTGATCCGATTAATATTGAAATGATGACTTCAGATGGCAGTGATAAAACTATCAAGGTCTTTTATATAGATAATCCATCGGTACATGGTGAGAAAGAATATGTTTTCTCCAATGGAACTGGGATTATAAATGATACGCTTACAATAAGTGATCTTGATATTGAAAGTCCTCAGACAATAATGTACTATGCTTATGTAGAAATACCAAACAGTTCATTAAAAATAATAGATACTTTTTTGGTTTATGTATATCAGGTACCAGCTATCGAAAAACAAAATTCAATTCCGGAAGCATGTGTTTCTGAGCTACCAAAAACTCTCAAAATCAATGGGTATTCTTCATATCCGGGAAATCTACTTTTCAATTGGACAGATGAAAAATCTGGAAAAACAGGGTCTGATAGCCTTATAGTTATAGATTCTTCTTTTATATCAGGAATTCATAAGTTTTTAATCACTCTCACTGACGACTTAGGATGTTCCGTCACAGATTCTCTGTTTTATAAAATAAAAAGTATTGATACTATTGTTACAAAAAGTGGAAATATTTTAATTGCAAGGGAAACTGATGCTCAATATCAATGGCTGAACTGCTATGCTGGATATGCAAAGATCATTGGTGAAACCGGCCAGTCATTTAGCCCGATCATCAACGGCTCATTTGCAGTTGCAGTCACTAAAGATGGTTGTATTGACACTTCAAGCTGCCACAAAGTGATAATAACAGGAATAATAGAAAATACCTTTGGTGACAAACTACAAGTTTATCCTAATCCTACAGGTGGTAAGATCAATATTGAATTTGGTGAAGTGTTTTCTCAAATAGAAATAATTTTGACCGATGTTGCTGGACATGAAATAACAAAAAAACAAATAAAAAACGCATCCTTCATAGACATGGAAATAGAAGGTAAAATGGGAGTGTACTTCATCCGGATCAGATCAGGAGAGAAGTATGCTTTGGTTAAACTTATAAAACAGTAGTTATTTTTGTTTTTTGCAGCGCAAGCATAGTTATATCTGTATGATTGATAATTGATGATTTAGCATCAGTCTTTTGCTCTTATGGGTAGCCTTCCCCAATTTAAATGTAATATAAATAAATATTTGGACATCCATGTTGGTTTGATATCAGTACGCTCAATGCAAAATATTTACTTACCTTTGTGCAGCATTTTATTGAAATATATTAACATTATGGCTAAAGTTAAAGGAGAAATCATAGTAGATATCGAACGGTGCAAGGGATGCGAAGTATGTATTCCGGCTTGTCCTGAAGATGTCATTGTTATGTCGAAGCAGGTCAACAGGAAAGGATACAGATTTGCAATGCCTGATAATGATGATTGTACGGGATGTACTAACTGTGCTATTGTATGCCCTGACGGGGCTATTACCGTTTACAGAAAAAAACTATAAAATTTTTAAAAGTTAAGGGATGAAAGAATTAAGGCTAATGAAGGGAAATGAAGCTTTTGCTGAGGCTGCAATAAGAGCCGGAGCTGATGCTTATTTTGGGTACCCTATCACACCCCAGTCAGAGGTACTTGAGTACCTGATGGCAGAACAGACCGAATTACGTACAGGAATGGTCACTCTTCAGGCAGAGAGTGAAATTGCAGCTATAAATATGATCTATGGAGGTGCAGCCTGTGGGAAAAAAGTCCTGACTTCTTCATCAAGTCCCGGAATAAGCCTGAAACAGGAAGGTATCTCCTATATAGCCAGTGCCGAACTTCCATGTATCATTTTAAATGTAGTAAGAGGCGGACCAGGACTGGGAACTATTCAACCCTCCCAGGCAGATTATTTCCAGGCTGTTAAAGGAGGAGGGCATGGTGATTACCGTTCAATTGTACTTGCTCCGGCTTCTGTTCAGGAAATGGCAGATTTTGTAGGACTGGGCTTTGAACTGGCTTTCAAATACAGGATACCTGTCGTTGTACTTTCTGATGGAGCAATAGGTCAGATGATGGAAAAAGTAGAACTGGATGAACAAAAACCCAGGCTTACAATTGAAGAGATCAGAAGCAATACTCCATGGGCTACTACGGGTAAAACAAAAGACAGGGAAAGAAATGTAATCACTTCCCTGAACCTTGAGTCTATTAAAATGGAAAACCATAATAAAAAGCTTCAGGCTAAATATAAGACCATTGAAGACAATGAAGTCATTTGCGAAGAATTAAACTGTGATGATGCAGAATATCTCTTTGTTGCTTACGGTACAAGTGCACGTATTTGTCAAAAAGCAATTCAACTGGCCAGAAAAGAAGGAATAAAAGTAGGATTGCTGAGGTTAATTACCCTTTTCCCTTTTCCGAAAAAGGAGATCAGAAATATGCTGAACCGGATAAAAGGGATTTTATGTGTAGAGATGAGCGCCGGGCAAATGGTAGAGGATGTCCGACTTGCTATCGACTGTAAAATAAAAGTTGAGCATTTTGGTAGAACGGGAGGTATAATTCACACTCCTGATGAAATTGTGAATGCATTAAAAAAACAAATTATCCAAGCTTAGAATTATGGCAGAATTTAAATCTAATCCGGAAATTTTACAAGCTGAGAATCTCGTTTATAAACGAACTGATTACCTGACTGAAAAAGCTTTGAGTTACTGTCCGGGTTGCGGACACGGCACTGCACACAGACTTATTATGGAGGTAATAGAAGAAATGGATATTCAGTCTGAAACGATCGGTATCGCACCCGTTGGTTGTTCCGTACTTGCTTATGATTTCATGGATATCGATATGCAGCAGGCAGCTCACGGTCGTGCACCTGCTCTTGCCACAGCAATAAAACGACTATTTCCTGAAAAATTTATATTTACCTATCAGGGAGACGGTGATTTGGCAGCTATTGGTACCAGCGAAACATTACATGCCTGTAACAGGGGAGAAAATATTGCAATATTTTTTATAAATAATGGAATATATGGTATGACAGGCGGTCAGATGGCACCTACTACCTTGCCTGGAATGAAGAGTAGTACATCTCCTTTTGGAAGAGATATCAGCACTATGGGAAGCCCTTTGAAAATAACAGAGCTTGTTTCACATTTACCCGGGACTATCTATGTAACCCGTCAGGCTGTCCACACACCTGGTGCTGTCAGAAAAGCAAAAAAAGCAATAAGAAAAGCATTCGAAAATCAAAAACTGAACAAGGGATTATCATTTGTAGAGATAGTTTCAAATTGTAATTCGGGATGGAAAATGACACCAAATCAGGCAAATGACTGGATGGTAGAAAATATGTTCCCTTATTATCCGATTGGAGACATTAAGGTAAATGAAAAGTGAAAAATGAAAAGTGATCAGTGAGCAATGATCAGTAATCAGTGAGCAATGATCAGTGAAGAGTGAAAAAAGGAGCAATGTAAAAAAAACGACATTTGGATGAAAGAAAGTGTAGTTTATTATAAAGCATTTAGATTTGCAAAAGAAATTATTATTTTGTATAGAAATTTAATTTCTCTGAATAAAGAATTTGTTTTATCTAAACAACTTCTTCGTTCAGGTACTTCAATTGGTGCAAATATTGTAGAAGCAAATGGAGGAATTTCAAAATCAGATTTTTCAGCCAAAATGTCTGTTGCATATAAAGAATGTTTAGAATCAAAATATTGGCTTGAATTGATGAAGGAAACAGATTATATTGATGAAAATATTTTTAATAAATTATTTCAAGATGCAGATGAAATAGGGAAAATACTATTTAAAATTCTTAAAACATCAGGCAGGATAAATATAATGGACAATTCTATGATGACCGATAACCGATAACTGATAACCGATAACTGATAACCGATAACTGATAATTGATAACTGATAATTGAAAAAAAAATGACAGAAGAAATAATAATAGCAGGTTTTGGAGGACAAGGTGTATTGTCAATGGGAAAGATTCTTGCCTATTCGGGAGTAATGCATGATAATGAAGTGAGCTGGATGCCATCTTACGGACCCGAAATGCGGGGAGGAACTGCCAATGTTACTGTTATAATCAGTGATGAAAGGATCAGTTCACCGATATTAAATGCCTTTGATACAGCGATAATACTGAATCAGCAATCGCTGGATAAGTTTGAACAGTCCGTAAAGCCAGGTGGATTGTTGATCTTCGACCCAAATGGTATTACCCAGTTCCCTCAAAGAAAGGATATTAATATATACTCAATAAATGCAGCCGAAACAGCAGGAAAAATGGGACTCAGCAAAGTGTTCAATATGATAGTGCTTGGAGGATATTTAAAGGTGAAGCCAATTCTTAGTATGGAATATATTCATAAAGGACTGGAAAAATCACTTCCGGCAAGGCATCATAAACTCATACCGGAAAATGAAAAAGCTATTGAAATCGGCAAGGATTTAATAAAAGCCGAACATTTGACATGATGTTTTTTTGCAAAATAAAATTTATACCATATCAGTTCTAACTGATTTTTAGTAAAAAAAAAGAGCGACCAACCGACCGCTCTTTTTTTATGATTTTTATGAAGATTACTTCAAACCTTCTTTGATTGAATATAATTTGTGAACATCAGGAGTGATTACAAATTCGATCCTTCTGTCATATGCATTCTTATCTTTGCCTTCCATCAGTTCTCCTGTGGTAACCTGATCAGCCCTTCCAGCAGATGATAATTGTTTTTCAGGAACACCTTGTTTGATAAGATATCTCAGGGCATTCAGCGATCTTGCTGAGCTAAGTCCCCAGTTATCCTGGAATTTATATCTTGTCTTTCTTACAGGTTCAGTATCTGTATGACCTTCTACAAGAATATCCATTTTAGGATTTTTCTTGAAAATAGCACCAAGAATATTTAGTACCGTATTCCCATCTTTGCTCAGTTTATCACTTCCTTTGTGGAAAAGGATCCGGTTTGGAAGAGATATATACATTTTGTCATATTTCTGAATGATTTTCAGATCGGGATTATCAAAACCTGCAAAGGCTTCTTTAATGTCTTTTTCAAGTTTAGCCAGAGCGGCAGCTTTTTCATCAGACAAATTTTTGTATTTGAGCATTTCTGATTTAGATGTGTTAGCATCATTTGTCAGGCTGGTGATTTTGCTGTTCAATTCAGTTTCTTTAGCACCGTAGCTTTTTTTAAGGTCCATCATCTGTTTTTCAAAACTTTGTGATAAAGCATCTTTTTCAGCCAAAAGATCTTTATATTTTTTTGAGGAAACACAGGATGACAAAAACAGTGTTCCTGCCAGTAAAAATACGAAGGTTTTTAAAATTGTTTTCATTATTAATAAGTTTTTAATTTACAAATCTTTTCACAGGGCGAAAGTAAGAAAAAACAATCAGATTTTAAGCCATAATTTACGATTTTTTTTATTTAAAATATTTTTATATTACAAATGTTTTGCTTTACATAATCATAAATTATTTTGATTTTCTTACTTTCACATTTTCTTTTAATGATTAAAATATTATTATGAATCATAAAGTAATTATTGAACCCTTCAGAATAAAAACAGTAGAAAAAATAAAAATGACATCAGAAGAGGAAAGAATTTCCTTGATTAAGGATGCCAGGTATAATACTTTTCTGCTTAATGCTGAAGATGTGATAATTGATCTGCTTACTGACAGTGGCACATCAGCCATGAGTGCTGACCAGTGGGCAGGCATCCTGAAAGGCGACGAAAGCTATGCAGGAGCCAGAAGCTGGTATAAAATGAAGGCAGCAATACAGAATATGACCGGTTATGATTATATAATTCCAACTCACCAGGGTCGGGCTGCAGAGCATTTACTTTATGGTAAGATTGGAGGAAAGGGTAAAGTCTTTATTTCAAATACACATTTTGATACTACAAGGGCTAATATAGAATATTCAGGTGCAAAAGCCATAGATATTCCGATTCCTGAAGGATTGATCCCCGAAATGTACCATCCCTTCAAAGGCAACATGGATATCGAAGCTCTACAGACAAAAATTGCGCTTCATGGTAGAGAAAACATTGCAGCAGTGATCATTACTGTTACAAATAACAGTGGTGGTGGTCAGCCCGTCAGTCTTCAGAATGTAATGGATGTATCTGCTATTTGCAGGGAAAATAAAATACTGTTTATTATTGATTCCTGCAGAATAGCTGAAAATGCATATTTTGTAAAGCAAAGGGAAGATCAGTGCAGGGATATGTCATATAAGGATATAGCTCTCAGGATGTTCTCCCTCGCAGACGGAACTATAATGAGTGCCAAAAAAGATGCACTTGTCAATATGGGTGGATTCCTTGCTTTAAATGATGAGAGTTTGTATAATCAATTGCTTACCACCCTTATTATTACTGAAGGGTTTGCTACTTATGGAGGTTTATCAGGAAGAGATATGGAAGCTATCGCAATAGGACTGGAAGAAGTTTTTGAACATGATTACCTGCACTACAGGATAAGAAGCACCACTTACCTCGGTGAAAAACTTCAGGATATGGGCGTTTCGGTTATTTCTCCCATTGGTGGACATGCTGTTTATGTCGATGCAAAGGCATTTTATCCAAATATTCCTGTTCATCATTTTCCGGGCCAATCCCTTGCTATTGAACTATACAAACTGGGAGGTATAAGAGCTGTAGAGATCGGATCGGTTATGTTTGGTTCAAAAGATGAAAATGGCAATTTCGTTCCTGCGCGAATGGAGCTCGTCAGACTGGCAATACCAAGAAGAGTTTACACACAGAGCCATATAGATTACGTAGTGGAAGTATTTGAAGAACTTACCAAACAAAAGCATTTGGCAAAAGGATATAAGATAACATGGGAGCCTGAATTCCTGCGTCATTTTACTGCTCATTTCGAACCGGTTGGATAAAGAATTTAACTACCTGACATGCTGATAATCAAAGTATAATTGGCATTAAACTTAGATAATATATTTTAGTTTTGACCCCTTCGGTAATGAAAATCGTAACTCGTAATTTGTTTCAGTTGTCAGTTAAAAATTAAAAATCGTAATTCGTAATTCGTAATTTGTTTCAGTTGTCAGTTTGTCTGTTGTCAGTTTTTTGGTTAGTAAGTTAAAAATCAAAAATCGTAATTCGTAACTCGTAATTTGTAATTCGTAACTCGTAATTCGTAACTCGTAATTCGTAACTCGTAATTCGTAATTAATAATGATATACAACTCTCAAATAAAGGAAAAGCTTGACTTTTACCATGATAAATACAATAGGGAAGAGTTCATTAAGGGTGACCCGATATCCATACCACACCTATTTACTAAGATTCAGGATATTGAGATTGCTGCACTGCTTACATCAGTCATTGCATGGGGCAGAAGGACAATGATAATAAACAATGCGTCAAAACTTATGGATTTAATGGATAATTCTCCATTTGAATTCATTATAAATCATCTGGAAAGCGATAGAAAACGGTTCCTTGATTTCAAGCACAGGACATTCCAGACAACAGACATTTTGTATTTTCTGGAATTTCTTCAATGGTACTACCAAAACAATGTTACGTTGGAAAATGCTTTTCTGGCAGGTAAGAATGATGCAGGTTTTGAAATGAAACTGTCACTTGAAAAATTTCACAACCTGTTTTTTTCAATGGATACAGCACCTCACAGGACAAAAAAACATATACCTACACCAGTCAGAAAATCTACATGCAAACGACTCAACATGTTTCTGCGCTGGATGGTAAGAAATGATGACAGAGGAGTTGATTTTGGATTATGGAAAAAAATAAAACCTTCTGAATTAATGATTCCTATCGATGTCCATGTTGAAAGATATGCAAGAAAATTTGGTTTGCTGGAAAGAAAACAACGTGACTGGCAAGCTGTCGAGGAACTTACATCAAACCTCAGACTTTACGACCCTGATGATCCGGTAAAATATGATTTTGCCTTGTTTGGTATTGGGGTTATGGAGGGAGAGAATGAATGAATTATTACAGTCATCAGTCTACATTCAGCAGTAATTCTCCTTCATAAAATCAAAAATGCGATAATATATTAACTCCTTGTCAGCTTAGTAACACTTAAGCATTATTTTATACAGTAAACGGATCGGATAAATGCCTACTTCTTACTAAAAATATATTGATTTTGATCAATGTATGAGCAGTCTTCAGATTCATTTTACATATTTAAAAATCCAGAGGGGATCCAACAATTTTCATTTCATGATCCTCCCAAAGTTTTTTACCCTCATCGGGAGTCAATACCCCTTTTTGATTTCCGACTGTTTTGAAAAACTCTTCCATTTTTCCTGCAGGCTGGAAAAAATACAATAGTTTTCCCCTTTCAGTAAGCTGAGCCCAGGTGTGTGGAACTGATTTCGGAAGAAAAATCATATCTCCTTCTTTCAATATAGTTTTATCATCTCCGCATTGAAAGAGATATTCTCCTTCCAGAATGTAGAATGTTTCATCCTGATTGTAGTGAACATGAAGAGGGGGTCCTCCTTTTCCATTTCCGTAATATTCAAATATGGAAAGTTCGTTTCCGGTATCTTTTCCGGAAACTTTTAAATCATTTGGGCTGCCTCCTTTTAACAGAATTTTATCCTGCGTCCTGCTTTCCCCCGATTTTACAATAAATCCCTGTGAAAATTTTTCAACATATGTGTGCTCATCTGTCAGTTTTAATCCGGGACCAACATTAAAAATTCCTGAATCTCTTCCAATTTCTGCTCTTTGTTCTTTAGTTCCACCAGCACCCAGTTCTGTCATCCTCTGAAAAAATTCTTCCATTTTTCCGGCAGGCTGTAAAAAATAAAACATTTCTCCTTCCTCTGATGTCTGTATCCAGGTATGCGGAATATTTCGTGGAAGGAAAATCAGGTCTCCTGAATTTAATATTTGCTTCTCTTGTCCGAGCTGGAAAATATATTGTCCCTTAATAATATAAAAGACTTCATCCTGATATTGATGAAAATGAAAAGAAGGTCCGACCTTTTGTAATCCTTTGTAATAAAATGTGGATAATTTGCCTGCTGTATCCTTGGAAGATAATTTCAGGTCATTAGGATTTACACCAAGAAATGGTGTTGGTATTCCGAAACGGCTTTCTTTGGCTCTCACAATAATTGACCTTACTTTGTCTGAGATCAATTTCATTGCAGATGACAAATAATAAACAAACGGAGATAGCAAAGCTATAGTTAAAAATCTTTTCCTTTTCACTTTTGTCGTTTTATTTAGACTAATTTTTAATAAATAACAAAGGCGGAGATACAAATGTTTAAAACAATTATTTTCAAACAACTTCACTTTGTTTAGCTGAAACTTTTCATTTTACAGTAGCCTGACGATCACCTTGCATTAATCATCTGGCTACATTTCATTTATCCATTATTTCCGAAGTCATTTTTCCTAAGCGGTTACAAGAAATCCACATCATCGGCATAAGGATACCTCATAAGATATGAAATTGCACTATCAACACTGAAACCATCAAAAACCACTTTGTAAAGTATGAAAGTTATCGGGGTAGGTAAATTGTATCTTCTACTTAAAAGATAAGCTATTTTGAGTGTTCTTACTCCTTCTACAACCTCATTTATTGATTTTAAGATATCATCTATTTTTTCCCCTTGTCCCAGACGTTTGCCAAAAGTAAAATTTCTGCTAAGGTCAGAAGTAGCTGTTGCTATCAGGTCACCAATACCTGCAGTTCCGAGGAAAGCACGTTTCTTGGCATTCAATAATTTTCCAAGTATTATCATCTCCCTCAAACCTCGTGTTATGAGCATGGCCTGAATATTTTTACCCAGACCTTTTCCCGCCAGGATTCCGGTGCCAATGGCTACAATGTTTTTAAATACTCCTGCAAACTCAGCACCGTAAACATCTTTTGAACCAAAAACATAGAATTTATCACCTGAGAGTTTTTCCTGTCCTATTTTGATTACCTCATCGAACTGACTTGCAAGAACAGTAGCTGTGGGTTGTCCTGCTAAAATTTCCCTTGCCAAATTTGGTCCAGACAGAGCTCCCACCCTTATAATCGAACTCTCTTCCAGGATAACTTTACTCATGGTTTTTACCATGTTCTTGTCAAATTTATCGATATCCGGGTTATCAAGAACTACTTGATCCAGGTCAAGGCCTTTAATGCCGTGGATTACAATTTTTGCAGGAGTGAGCATAGGTCCCAGTTCACGCATAAGTGTTCTTAGGCTGTCAGAAGGTATAAGTATGAAAATAAGATCGCAATTTTCAGCGATTTCTCCAAGGCTTGTGGTGCCTGTAACATTTGGCCTGAAAGTTATACCTTTGAAAAAATGATCCTGATTGAATTTATCTATCTTTTCCTGGCTTCGACTGTACAACAATACATTTGAATTGTTGGATAACAGGTTTGCTATTGCAACTCCAAAACTTCCCATCCCTATTACCCCAACTTTTTTATTCATTTTTCCTTTATTTCAATCCCGATTATTTTGAATCGGTTTTCAGTTTTCAGTCAGCAGTCGGCAGTCTTCATGACAGTCGTCAGTCTTCAGTTTACAGACGTCAGTCTTCAGTCGGCAGTCAGCAGTCTTCAGTCGGCAACAACTATTTTCACTTATCACCCATACGGGCAAGCTTTTTCACTATTCACTTTTCACTTTTCACTTTCCCTTCTTCTTCTGTTCTGCCAAAGCCTGCTGTTGTTTCATGGCTTCTTCAAGTCTCTCAGTAAATTTGCTTTTCTTCTTTGGTTTATCTTTCTGTAATTCAAGTTTGGCTCTTATTTTTTCCTCATCGATAAAGAAATTCCTTGTTATGGTAGTCTGAAGAATTGTAAAAAGGTTGCTGAAAAACATATAAACATTCAAACCTGATGCATAGCTATTGAAAAATACTATAAAAAATACAGGCATAATATATTGCATATATTTCATTGCCTGATTTTGTGATGTACCCATATCCATATTTTTCATACTGAAATGAGCATAAATCACAGATGAGATACCCCATAACAGGGCAAACAAGCTAACATGTGATCCATACATCGGAATACTAAATGGTAGGTTAGCTATAGATTCGTATGAGCTTAAATCGGGGGCCCATAAAAATGGAACCTGTCTGAATTCTATAGCTGCCGGGAAAAACCTGAAAAGTGCAATCCAGATAGGCATTTGCAATAACATAGGCAAGCATCCGCCAAACGGACTAACACCGTATTTCCTGTACAGCTCCATAGTCTTTAACTGCTGTTGCTGCATGTCGTCCTTATGTTTTTCTTTCAGCTTATCAATTTCAGGTTTCAATGCCTGCATTTTGGCACTCGATAATAACATTTTATGATTCAATGGAGAAAGCAAGCCTTTAATTATAAAGATCAGTATGATAATAGCTATTCCCATAGAACCAACAATATCATAGAGGAATAAGAACATCGGCCTTACTACCCATCTGTTGATAGCTCCAAAAATATTCCAACCGAACGAAATGACCATTTCAAGATCATTATTGAAAGATTTCAATGTCTTGAATTCATTTGGTCCTACATAAAATTGCATCTTGAAACTTTCACCTTCAGGGATTTCAAGTTTTGATTTACAAATTTTCAGATAATCAGTATTTTCTTCTTTTTCAGGGGCAATTATTTCAAATTGCGCATTACTGAATGGCTTATCAGTTTTCATCAGGGTGCTGTTGAAAAACTGATTGGAATTAGAAACCCAGTCTATTTGAGCCAGGCCCTCTTTCTCTTCGTCGTTGCCTGTTAATGATAAGTTATCAACATTCTCACCGGTCTTGTAATAAATTGAAGTATATGTTCTTTCATACTCAACTGCTTTTTCAAGATTTTTCAGGTGAACATCCCAGTTTAACTGAATTTTTTCACCTTTTGCCAGATTTAAACCTGCCTGCCTGATCTCATAATCTATTTTAAAACCTTTCTTCTCCAGTTTATAGATTTGAGTAAAGCTCACTCCCGAATTATTGTCAACTTTGAAACTGATTTCATTCTTAGTTTGTGAAACCTGGAAAAACAGGTTCTCAGAATTTACAATGTTATTTTGTGCACCTGTCACCGGCAAAATATATGCAAATCTGTCATCGGGATGGTTTAAAAGTTCGAGAGCCTGAACTATCTTCTTGTGGTTTTTATCTTCCAGCCAGCTTTCAAATTTCTTTAATCTGACATTTTTTATTTTCCCTCCTTTGTTGGAAAAAGTCAGTTCAATATCATCATTTTCAATTTTATATTCCTGTTCCTTTCCCTGTGCATATGGTGCAAAAACACCATAAATCATTTTAGATTTTACATCTGTTTCAGTATTAGAAATAATTGAATCATTTTTAGGCGCAGGTGACAGATTTCCAGCAGTTTCTGAATCTGTTTCAAGGGTTTTCTTTTGAGCCAGAATTAATGAATCCTGAATTTTCTTCTTGTTAACTTCTTCCTTTGATGGTTGATTTATAAAGGTAAATACCATCAGTAATCCAAAAATTAGGAGAAATCCAATAATTTGCTTTTTGTCCATATCATCGCAGGTGTTACAAAATAATCTGCGAAAATACTATTTGTTTTTCTAATGAGAGTTAAAATATACTTTATTTCTGCTTATACCTTTTATTTATCGATGAACAAATGTTTATTCGACATTTAAAAAATAAATGATTTGGAAAAAAATCATAATTTTACACTGAATTTTAATTTTTATAAGTTAAATATCTGTTAAGATGAGTAAAAACATATTTCCTCTGTTAAATAAAACCCCTTTTTTAGGTCAAAATTGCTTTGTGGCTCCTACAGCAGTATTGATTGGAGATGTAGTTGTTGGTAATAATTCCAGTATATGGTTTGGGGCATTACTTAGGGGCGATGTTGGTCCAATCATAGTTGGAAATGACTGCAATATTCAGGATGGAGCTATCCTTCACAGCACAAATGATATATCCAGTGTCAAAATTGGCAACAGGGTAAGCATTGGTCATGGGGCTATCATACACGGATGTATAATTCATGATGAAGTACTGGTTGGGATGGGAGCTATAGTCATGGACAATGCCGTACTGCATTCAGGATGTCTGATTGCTGCCGGAGCACTTGTTCCCGCAAATATGGTCTGCGAGTCAGGTTTTATTTATGGTGGTTCACCAGCTAAAATTTTAAAGAAACTCGATGAAGCAAAAATGAAGGAGTTTTTCAGGCAGACTCCTGAAAATTATAAAAATTATGCGAAATGGTATCTCGATGAAGGGTATGGAGTGAAGTATTGAGAATGAAAAGTGATCCCGATTTATCGGGAGAAAAGTGAAGAGTGAAAAAGCTTGCCCGTATGGGTGAGGAGTGAAAAACTGTTTAACGGACAACTGACAACAGAATAAAAGTGAATAGTGAAAAACTAAAAATGAAAAACTAAAAATGAAAAACTGATTAACGGATAACTGACAACAGATTATCAGTGAAAAACTTGAAATTCAAAATTAACAATTACAATTAACCAAAATGAAACCCAAATATTTGTACCCGGCATTGATCTCTATATTCTTTTTATATTTATCATCATTACAGGCTCAGAATCAGAAAATTATTAAAACCGGAATTGAAGTCCTGCGTTCTGATGGTTTCGGATTGCTGAAAGGTAAAAATGTTGGACTGATAACAAATCCTACCGGAGTTGACTCTCAGTTGAAATCGACAATCGATATACTTTTTGAAGCGAAAGGGGTAAAATTAGTGGCATTATTTGGCCCGGAACACGGGGTTCGGGGTGATGTATATGCTGGTGAAAAAATTGAGTCTGCAAAAGATCCGGTTACCGGATTGCCTGTTTACAGCCTTTATGGAAATACTCATAAGCCAACTCCGGAAATGCTTGAAGGAATAGACGTCCTTGTTTATGATATTCAGGATATAGGTTGCAGGTCATATACATATATCAGCACTATGGGAAAAGCAATGGAAGCAGCTGCTGAAAACAATATTGAGTTTATCGTCCTTGATCGGCCTAATCCCCTTGGTGGTAAAAAAATTGAGGGTCCGGTAGCTGAAGAAAAATTCTTTTCAATGGTTGGAGCTTTTCCGATACCGTATGTCTATGGGATGACAGCAGGTGAACTGGCAGGTTTTTTAAACGGAGAAAAACTGTTAAAAAGTAAGTGCAAACTGACAGTTGTACCTATGGAGGGATGGAAAAGGTCCATGACATATAATGAAACAGGTTTGAAATGGGTGCAGACTTCACCTCATGTGCCTTATTATGAAACTGCTTTTTTCTATGTTGCCTCCGGAATTTTGGGAGAATTGATACCTATAAATATTGGAATTGGTTATACATTACCATTTCAGTTATTTGGTGCAGAATGGATTGATGCTCATAAAATGGCAGAAGCAATGAATGCTCTCAGTTTAAAAGGAGTTATTTTCAGGCCCATTTATTATAAACCCTATTATTCAAAACAGGCAAATAATTTACTTGGAGGAGTTCAGTTTTTTTTAACCGAACCCGAAAAGGTAAATCTTATGTCAATTCAGTTTCTGTTTCTGCAGGAACATCATAAATTGTACCCGGAAATTGATATTCTTAAACTTTCTGAAGGCAGAATAAATATGTTTGATAAAGTATGCGGAACAGATCAAATAAGGCAAAAGTTTTTTGAGAATTATAACTACGCAGATATAAAAAACCTTTTGAATAATGATGTGGATAAATTCAGAAGAATGTCAAAAAAATATTATTTGTATTGATCGAAATTTAAGTTGTTCTTTAATTGACCTATTTTTAACTACTCAGCTATCTGCATTTGGCTATTAGCTATTTGAATTTAATACAAAATTTGATCAGATGAGAAACTTTTGAAACCTCAACATTTGGAAGGATATCATTACTATCGTTAAGAAAGTTTATCATCTGGCAGAATTATTACCTTTGGAAGAAAAATATTGATTGCGAAGTCAAATCAGTCGTGAGGCAATATCGAAACCTTCGAATATTGCCAAAGGTTGTAGCAGGAATAGTCAAATCGATTTTAAGAGATTTTTAGAAATTGCATTAGGTTCTTATTACGAATTGGAAACTCAACTAATCATCATTGATGAACTGTTATTAATTTCAAAAGAAGCTGAAATTTCCGGGCTGGTAAATGACATAAATAAAATTCAAAAAATGATAAATAATCTAATTACTAAACTAAGGGCAAATGGCTAACAGCTAAAAGCTGAGTAGTTACTCTAATTTTATTCTCATACCTGATAATATAGGTGTAAAAAATTATTTAATTTTACTACAAATAAGTGGTAGAATTAAAAACTAAATAGATTTTAAATTGCCATTTTGATTTTTTTTTTACCTTTATCGAAATTTTTTATAATAAAAGCTGATCAGTATGGATTTTAATCTAACAGAAGAACATATGGCAGTTAGAGATGCTGCAAGGGATTTTGCTCAACAAATACTTAAGCCAGGAGTGATAGAACGGGACAGAAATTCACAATTTCCCAAAGATGAGGTAAAACAAATGGCAGAAATGGGATTTCTTGGTATGATGGTTTCTCCTGAGTATGGCGGAAATGGCATGGATACAATTTCTTATGTTCTGGCAATGGAGGAAATAGCCAAAGTTGATGCTTCGGCTGCAGTTATCATGTCTGTCAATAACAGCCTGGTCTGTTTCGGTCTGGAGAAATATGGAACCGAAGAACAAAAACAAAAATACCTTACCCGACTTGCAAGCGGTGAAATTATTGGGGCATTCTGTCTTTCTGAACCTGAAGCTGGTAGTGATGCAACTCATCAGCACACTTCAGCTGAAGATAAAGGTGATTATTACCTGCTCAACGGAACCAAAAACTGGATCACAAACGGTAGTAGTTCTTCTATACACCTGGTGATTGCTCAGACTAATCCTGAATTGAAACACAAAGGAATTAATGTCCTGATTGTCGAATCTGGATGGGATGGAGTAGTGATAGGTAAAAAGGAAGATAAAATGGGTATCCGTGGTTCAGATACGACATCTATTATGTATAATAATGTAAAAGTTCCTAAAGAAAATCGTATCGGACCGGATGGTTTTGGATTTAATTTTGCTATGAGTACTCTTAATGGAGGAAGAATTGGCATTGCCGCCCAGGCACTTGGAATCGCCCAGGGTGCTTATGAACTTGCTGTTCAGTATTCACATGAAAGGGAAACTTTTGGTAAGCCAATTGCCCAGCATCAGGCTATAGCATTTAAACTGGCTGATATGGCTACCGATATTCAGGCAGCGAGATTACTTATACACCGTGCAGCATGGCTGAAAGATCAGAAGCAGGATTTTATTATGGCAAGTGCTATGGCGAAATATTTTGCTGCTGAGATGGCTATGAAACACACTGTTGAGGCAGTTCAGATTCATGGGGGCTATGGATATGTTTCAGAATATCATGTTGAACGAATGATGAGAGATGCAAAAATCACCCAGATTTACGAAGGGACATCAGAAATTCAGCAGATTGTGATGTCGAGAATGATAGAAAAAGGAGTATTGTACTGATCAATTCTAATTTTATGAAAATAAGCAATTCCAGACTTTTTTCCCTTGATGTTTTCAGGGGAATGACTATCGCATTGATGATAACTGTAAATATTCCCGGCTCCTGGGAATATATTTATGCTCCCCTGAAACACGCTGAATGGCACGGTTGCACTCCTACAGACCTGGTTTTTCCATTTTTTCTGTTTATAGTTGGAGCTTCAATTGCGTTTTCCTTTTCCAAATTCAACTATAAATTGTCATTCGGATCGGTATATAAAATTATCGAACGAACCTTTTTGATTTTTACAGTCGGTTTTATGCTAAATAATTATCCGTTTTTTACAAATGAATTGAGTAGTGCAACGCTTACTGGAAGTATCATACAGATCATATACAGAATTTGTATAACCATGATCCCATTTCTGGGATTTATATGGTTGATAAAGCAATTGTTCTCCAAAGCAGGTAAATTTATTCCTGAGAATAAAAGTAACATTGCGAAGATCATATATTTATTTATTTTGCTTGTTCTTGCAGGATTATTACTATACCTCTTACTTTCTGCTCTTTACAGGATTGAATTTTTCAATAAAGATTTTTCTTCTATCAGGATCATGGGTGTGCTTCAGCGAATTGCCCTGGCATATGGTTTTGGGGCAATAATTATTCTCCTGGTCAGACAAAAATATATTCCGTTCGTTGCAGCCATTATTCTGTTTTTGTATTGGTTTTTAAGCTGGTATTTCGGAGGAAACGACCCTTATAGCCTCGAATCCAATATTGGCAGACAAATAGATATTATTTTATTAGGCGAATCACATTTATGGACAGGCAAAGGAATTCCTTTTGATCCTGAAGGATTATTTTCCACCATCTCTTCCATAGGAACCGTATTGATTGGTTTTTTGACCGGGAAATACATTCTCGATAATATGAACAGTAAGAATCCATGGTTGTTAAAACTTGTTTTATCAGGCATTTTACTTGTATTGGCAGGCCAATTGTGGGGTCTTGTTTTTCCAATCAACAAACCACTTTGGACCAGTTCATATGTTTTGTACACTTCCGGGCTGGCTATTTTGGTTTTGACCCTTATGTTCTGGTTGATTGATATGTTGAATTACAAAAAGCTATTTACATTTTTTAATGTTTTTGGAGTGAATCCCCTTTTTGCTTTTTCACTGCATGTTATTTGGGTAAAAATAATAGGCAGTATAATAAAATGGGAAGTGGCTGAAGGTGAAACCACAAATGCATATGCCTGGATATATAGCAATGTTTTTCAGGCCATTGGAGGTAATTATTTGGGATCCCTGCTTTTTGCAGTTACTCATATAGGCTTTTTTTATTTTATTTTGTTAATATTGTACAGGAAAAAAATATTTATAAAAATTTAGCATTATTAATATATTGATACTTTATACAGGGTATTTGTAAAATAATATTAATTTTGCAACTCAAAAAAAATTTAAAATGAATTTAGTTTTATTTCTCAATTTAGGAGGTCAGGAAATTTTGCTTATTGCCCTGATTGTTTTACTTTTATTTGGTGGCAGAAAAATTCCGGAATTAATGAGAGGACTTGGAAAGGGTATCAGGGAATTCAATGATGCCAAAAATAATATTCAGTCTGAAATCAAGAATGAAATGAGAGAGCTGGAAAAACCCAAAATGGAAATTAAAGAACAGGAAAAGGTCAAAAGGGAAGAGATCACTGAATAATTGATTGATAAATTTTAAAATATATGTAAAATGATATACAGAATTTCATTTTTAATTGGTTTATTTTTGGCTTTTTCTATTGGCCTGAGTGCACAAAAATTTGGCTATCTCAATTCCAATGAGTTGATGTCACTACATCCATATGTTAAAGGCGCAGACTCCATTCTGGTGATTTATCAGAATCAACTGATGTCTGAAGGACAAAAACTTGTTGATTCATTTCAGAAAAATTACGAAGAATACGTAAAGGAAGCCAATGCCGGCAATTTGTCAAAAATTCAAATGCAGGAACGTGAAAATCAACTGGCGCAGGAACAAAATAAATTGAGGGATTATGAAACTGAAATGCAGCAGAAAGTGATCAAAAAAAGAGAGGAATTGTATAAACCAATTCTTGATAATATTCAGACTGCCATCAATGCTGTTGGAAAGGAGTACAATTATACTTTTATTTTTGATTCCGGTACCGGTGGGTTGCTTTTTGCAAACGATGCCGATAATGTTATTCAACTCGTTAAGACTAAACTTGGTTTCTAAAAATCCTGATTGGTTAATATTGGCACTCTAATAATACACAAGATTTTAAAACTATTTTAAGATATCAGGTTTAAAATCCTGATGTCAAAAGCAGATCCAGAGAAGTATATTTCATGCCAAAATGATTTGACAGAAACTGATTGGTCAAATTGCCCTTATAAGTGTAAACTCCATTAAGAAATCCAGGATTATCAAATAAAAATGCCTCGAATGACATCGAATTTGCAGTTTTTAACAATAATGGTGTAAGAATATTTGAAAATGCCATGGAGGCTGTTTTCGAAACTTTAGATGGAATATTGGGCACACAATAGTGAATAACCCCATGCTTGATAAAAATAGGATTATCGTGAGTGGTGAGTTCTGATGTTTCCACACTACCTCCCTGGTCGATGCTGCAGTCGATTATTACCGATCCTTTTTTCATTTTCCTGACCATATCTTCTGTAACTAACATTGGTGTCCTGCCGGTATCAGAATGAACCGCTGTAATAAGTACATCGGCACTTAGCAGCTGGTATTGAAGATAAACCGGATCCATAACGGATGTATGCAGATATGAACCAATACTTGACTTCAACTGCATAATCCTGTATATATCATCATCAAACACCCTCACCGATGCACCAAGTGAAAGCGCTGTCCTTGTGGCATATTCACCAACCATTCCTGCGCCTATAATAACAACTTTAACCGGAGGAACTCCCGAAATGCTTCCAAGAAGCACTCTTTTACCCTTACTGTTGTCACTAAGATATTCTGCAGCAGTAAGCACCGCAACACTTCCTGTGATCTCGCTCATGATCTTAACCAGTGGAAATGATTTGTCCTCTGCCTGGAGATACTCCATGGCAACCGCAATAACTCTTTTTTCAAGGAGCTTCTGAAGATATTCCTTACTTGTCAGCGGTAATTGCAAAGGTGAGATCAATAATTGACCCTGCCTGAAAAAATCGATCTCCTCTATAGTAGGTGGAGCAATTTTTAAGATAATATCGGAATCATATACCTCCTTTTTACTACTGCTTATCAAAGCACCTGCTTCGCTGTAGTCATTATCATAATAATAAGATTTTTCACCGGCCCCTGCTTCAATTATCACCTTGTGTCCGTGCAATACCAGGTTGTGTACTGAATTTGGTACAAGGGCAACTCTGTTCTCCTGTGATTGTACCTCCCGTGGAATTCCGATGATATAATTCTTTTTACCTGATTTTATAGTCATCGGACTTTCCTTAACAAGCAAATGTTCTTTAGAAAATACATTGATAAAAATTCCTTCAGGTTTACTCATTTTATTAATTCATTTTATGTAAAAAAAAATATGTTACACACAATTAGTTAAATTGAAAATTAGCAAATTATCCAATTAGCAAATGTCAAAATTAGCAAATTAGCAAATGTGATAATTAGCAAATTTGAAAATATAAAAAACATTAAACTAACAAACTTAACTTCCTAAATTGTCTGAACTTCCCGATGCATCGGGATTAAAGGATTAACAGATTTAAGGATTTATTACTTAATCTATAAATGCTAAGTTCTCAAAACCCCCTAAACAATATAAATCCTTCTCATCTCATCTCTACCACGATTTTTCTCCCCAGATTTTCAGTCAGTTCAATATCGATTTCAAGTAAATCAGAATTATAAATTCCTTCTATCAATCCTGGCCATTCTATAAAACAATAATTGCCACTGTACAGATATTCTTCAATGCCCAGATCAATAGCTTCTTCAAGCTTATGGAGCCTGTACAGATCAAGATGATAAATATCACCTTTTAGAGATTTATAAATATTTACAAGTGCAAAACTGGGGCTGACCACTTGTTCTGTTACACCTAAAATTTCACAAAAAAACCGGATCAGGGTAGTTTTTCCGGCTCCAAGATTCCCTTTAAGAAAAAAAATACGTTGATCAGGATAATCAGTAAGAATACCGGCTGCAGTCTTTTTCATCTTAGACAAATCACGGGCATCGTATATTTTTACAGATTGCATCAGACTATTTGTTCATTATTAGCTCTGCAAGATATTCCCCATAACCACTTTTGGAATATTTATCAGCAAGAAACTGCATCTGTTCATCATTTATAAATCCATTCAGGTAAGCTACTTCTTCTATGCATCCCACTTTCAGTCCCTGCCTTTGTTCTATGACTTCTATAAACTGGCTCGCAGCCATCAGGGATGAAAATGATCCTGTATCGAGCCAGGCAGTCCCCCTGTCGAGGACATTTACCCTTAGTTTTCCCATTTCAAGATAGTATTTATTGACATCTGTAATCTCATATTCTCCCCTGTAACTTGGTTTAAGGTTTTTTGCAATTTCAATGACCTGATTATCATAAAAATACAATCCTGGAACCGCATAATTGGATTTTGGATTTTTGGGTTTTTCCTCAATTGACAAGGCATTGAAATTGTCATCAAATTCGACCACTCCGTAATCCATTGGGTTATTGACCCTGTACGCAAATACTATTCCTCCATCGGGATCAGAGCTGTCGGCCAACTGTTTAGTCATACCAGACCCATAAAATATATTGTCCCCAAGAACCAGGGCAGCCGAATCACTACCAATAAATTGCTCGCCAAGAACAAATGCCTGTGCAAGTCCATTTGGAACGTGCTGTTCAATGTAACTGAAATTACATCCAATCTCATGCCCATTACCCAAAAGCTTAATAAAATTGGGAAGATCCTGCGGAGTGGAAATTATGAGTATGTCTCTGATCCCTGCCCACATCAGCGTACTGATAGGATAATAGATCATTGGTTTATCATAGATGGGCATGAGCTGTTTGCTCACGGCTATTGTGAGAGGGTAAAGTCTGGTACCAAGACCACCGGCTAGCACTATTCCTTTCATTTGAGTACAGTTTGATATACAAAAATGTAAAAGTAGTGATTTTTTTTATTGAAGATTGTTATCTTTTGAAAAGTTTGAAGTCCTTGTTATTTTACATCCAGCATTTTACGCAGAAAAGCTATTTCTTCTTCCTGCTTTTTAATCAATTTTTCATATACTTCTTTATGTTCAGTATAAAAATTTTCAATATTCTGATGTGCTTTAGCCACATGATTGTTCTGCATAAAATAATAATTTTTTTGAGAGTTGTAAATCAAACCCGATCGACTCGGTTTGCAGCCGAGTCGAAAATATGCTCAACACATCGGTTTTTTAACTTTTTACATAAATGCTTATCCATGCTTTATTTTGTTCAAAGCTGAAGCAGGTAAATTAATCTGGCATCAGGAATGATTCCCCCCAGATTTGGAAAATAGAATTTCGGAAGCTTTTGAATCTGTTTTAGTAAAATAGACTGAATCCCAGCTAACCTTGTTTGCCAGCGAGATAATAAAAAGATCAATATATCGGTTTTTTAATTTAAAGATGAAAAAATAGAAAAGGGAGATTTTTTAAAAAAAGGTTTATCTACTTCATTTGAAGTATCAATGAAATATAAGAGATTTGTTATTGCACCGGGTTTTGAATATTTCTTTAATAAGGAACTTATGTATCCTACTGAAAATTTGGTGGTTAAATATAAATACTATTTTACAATTAATTATCTAATAAAATAGTCAAACATGAAAAACTTGGGATTTATATTGGTATTTAGCTTTATTCCATATTTATTGTTTTGCCAACGCAATAAAGTAAACAAACTTTCTTTCCCCTCTAAATTTATCCGTTTTGAATATGGTTTAGGTCAATCTGAACTGGTATATAATAAATTTCAGGTAATTGGCTCTTCAAATTGGGAAAAAGGTTCTGTTGCTATCTACAATATTCAATATGGCATAGCTTTGAAGAAAAACTTTGCATTACTGGCCGGAATTGGTTTTAAAAAATTTAAAATGACACAAACAGATGATTTTGGGTTTTGGTCTTGTGAACCTGAGTATTATGGTGCAAAAAGTATTATCAACTCCACTAGACATGTAATTCTGAAATCCATTGTAATACCAATAAATCTGGAATATCATTATAAAATAAAGAATTTTTCAATTTTTTCTACTTTCGGACTGATAAATGAAGCTATAGTTAAAAAGAATCAAAATGTTGATTTCCTATTAGATAATGGAGTAATCGGAACACATCCTTATAATGATATAACACTTATTCATAACAGAAAATATAATCTTGGTTTAATGGTAGAATTAGGGTTGAAATACAATATCTTTGATAGATTTGTTTTAAGAGTTGCCCCATTTTATAATTACAATTTAGGTAATGATGAAATACTTGAAAAAATTCAAAATACGAACATTAAAACTTTAGGTATTTCAACAGGTGCTGAATACATACTTCAATTTAAATATATAAGGGAAAAAAGAAAAAAGATTCTTGCATTTTTATGAAAATTTTAAAAAATATGTATATGAAAGGCATAGTATTAGCTTTATTCCTTTTAATCCATTCAAATGATTTTTTGTTTGTGTAAGGGGAATATTGATATTCTTTGGATAAATCAACCTTACGACACTTTTACCATGATTGAGCATGATATTCAATTTGCTAATCTATTCACATTGAGACTGTGAACTGGCATATTCAACTTTCATACCCTCTGTAAAAATAAAAACTGTCCACCAAGCTCACTCAGAACAAAAAAGCAAAGATCATCAGCATGCGATTTGTATAATGACCTGAATTCTTCCAGTTTTTCCTCTTTGATAAGTTTATTAGTATAGAACTGTTCCAATGTTGATGCATTTACTGACCAAATATTTTCATTTTCTATGGCTTTCACCACAGGTATTCCTATATCTATTTCATCCTGATGGACAACAATTATAGGATACCTGCTGATATTTTCCCTTTTTATTTCATCAGATATTTTCGCTGCTATATCAAGATAGGGCACTAACTGATCCTTAAGTAAAAGCAATTTCTCGGTTATCCCGATTTGTTCTTCATCCATACACTATGACAAGAGTGTTTTAACAATCCCTGAAATTGTTTTTCCATCAGCTTTTCCTTCAAATGCTTTTGATGCTGCTCCCATTACCCTGCCCATGTCTTTCATTCCAGAAGCTCCCATATCGCTGATCATGGCTTTGATCTTTGCTTCGAGTTCTTCTGCTGACATTTGCTGAGGTAGATATTGCATTATCACATCTATTTCCTCTTTTTCTGTGGTTGCCAGGTCAGTTCTGTTTTGTTTTACATAGATGTCATAAGAATCCTGACGCTGTTTGATGAGTTTTTGGAGCATTTTGATCTCTGCACTTTCATCTATAACATTGCCGGTTCCATCGGTTTTCATCAGTAGAATTGCTGATTTTATAGCCCTGACACCTCGCAGACGTGCCTGATCTTTAGCTTTCATTGCTTCCTTGATGTCATTGTTGATTTTATCTTCCAAGCTCATATTTATTTGTTTTTTGTTCTATAATATTTGTTAAATATACGAAATCTTCAAGCGATAATTGTTCCGGACGATTATTAAAAAATTCATCCTGTAGAAAATCACTGTCATTGACAATAGATTTAAGTGTATTTCTGATCATTTTTCTTCTTTGATTGAAAGTGATCTTTACAATGCTTTTAAAAAGCTTTTCATTACAGTCCAGTTCAGGATTCTCCTTTCTTTCCAGCCGGATCACTGATGAATCTACCTTGGGAGGAGGACTGAAAGAACCTGGTTTGACCCTAAGTATTATTTTGCCTGAATAATGTGCCTGCGTCAATACACTCAGAATGCCATAATCCTTGCTTCCTGGTCCTGCTACTATTCTTTCAGCTACTTCTTTCTGAAACATCCCTATCAGAGCAGGTATCCTGCCATGATTTTCAATCATTTTAAAAATTATCTGAGATGAAATATTGTAGGGAAAATTGCCAAAGAGAACAAATTCTTCATCAGGAAAGACATCGTTAAAATTAAGTTTTAAAAAATCCCTGAATAAAAGATGCAATTCAATACCCTGATATTTTGAATGAAGGTATTCGATCATTTCAATATCAGCTTCAACTGAAATAAATCTGATCATGCTCTCATAAAGATATTTTGTCAAAACACCTTTGCCAGGCCCAATTTCAAGTACCGGATATTTTTTGCTGATTTCAATCGCTTCACCGGCAATGCTTTCTGCAATACTTTCATTAATCAAAAAGTGTTGCCCGTATGATTTTTTTGCTCTAATTTCCATTATTACATTAATAATAATTTTATAATTAGTTAATTGACAATGATTTATAAATAATCTACTCAATTATAATAACTCAAAAAATAGCCATTCCTTACTCACTTACCCTTTTCCTGATTTCTATGATCCATTTATTCAAAAACACCGGATTTGATTTAATTTTAAGTATTTTTCAATCAATTCCATAAATATACATAAATTTGTAAAATTAATTAATTTTAATATTCACAATAATAAACTCGCAAAAGTTTGTCATATATTTTTTTGGATATTGTAATTGCAATAAATTACCTGACATTTGAAAAAGAATTTTAACTGATTGAATTTATCTTGGTGGATTGTTGTGAACTTCTGACTTATAAACCTGATTTTAAAAAAGAAAAAATAATTAAATGAAGATAAAGCTAGGAATTACAATTGGAGATTTGAATGGGATAGGGCCTGAAATACTTATTAAAGCGGTTTCAGACCCAAGAATTACAGATATTTGTACACCTGTAATTTATGCATCTGCCAAAGTATTGTCTTACCATCGCAATATTGCCAAAGTTGATAATTTCTTCTATAATATTGCAGCATCCAGCGACAGGATAGCCGAAGGCAAGATAAATCTTATAAATTGCTGGACCGAAAATGTTTCAATCAGTATAGGCAATGTAACAAAAGAAGGTGGTAAATATGCCAAAATAAGCCTTGACAGTGCATTATATGACCTGAAAGAAGGTAAAATAGATGCTATTGTAACTTCGCCCATAAATAAAAAAGCAATGTCACTAATTGACTTCGGTTACAAGGGACATACAGATTATATTTCTGCAATGACAGGGTGTAATAAATCATTGATGATAATGATCAATGAGGATATTAAAGTGGCACTTCAGACTCATCATGTGCCACTTGCCGATGTATCAAAAAATCTCTCAAAAGAGAAAATAATGGAATCCCTGGAATCTCTTTATGAAATTTTTATAAGGGATTTTGACAAGGAAAAACCTTTGATAGCAGTTCTGGGACTAAATCCTCATGCAGGCGATGATGGTGTAATAGGAAATGAAGAAAATGAAATTATCATACCTGCTATTGAAGAAGCAAAAAAGAAAGGTATTTTTGTCAACGGACCTTTCCCTTCTGATAGTTTCTGGGGAACATTTGAATATAAAAAATACGATGTAGTTCTGGCTATGTACCACGATCAGGCTTTAATTCCTTTTAAAATACTTGCATTTGTTGATGGTGTCAATTTTACAGGTGGGCTGGATTTTATCAGAACTTCACCTGACCATGGTACAGGTTATGATATAGCAGGAAAAAACATAGCAAATCACCAGTCTTTTCTAAATGCTATATTTGCTGCAGTAAATCTGACAAAAAACAGAATTGATTTTCGTGAATCGAGAAAAAATGCGCTGATAAAAAGAGCAAAGCCATCAGAAGAAATTGATGAGTAATCTATAGGTTCTTTATCATACTCAGCGTCGAGATCAATAAGGTTCTAACTATATTGACATCTCATAAGATTGGTTGTAAATACGCTTTCTCTGACAACTTTGCCAACAGTTTCCCAGTAACTGCAATACAAAATTATGCTGTTTTGATATTAAAAACAAGTCTTTTCAGGCATTTTTTTAACATATTAATTTAGTTATATATTTAACTATGTGATATATACGTGTTTATAAAAATATTATTTTTTATTATATAATATTTTTTTTTGTCGTCAGGTTGTTTGTAATAATTACTTAAAATAGTTCCCCTATGGATAAATATCTTTCGCCAGTATCATAATTGAAAGTAAGTATACGGCTGCCGGCTTTTATTTCAGGAAGTTTTTTAGCTATTGCTGCCAATGATGCTCCAGTCGAAATTCCAGCCAGAATTCCTTCTTCCAGGGCAAGTTTCCTTGCATATTCAAAAGCTTCATCTTTTTCAATTGTGATTACTCCATCCAGTATTTCTTTATTAAGAATAGGTGGAATAAATCCTGCACCGATACCCTGTATTGGATGAGGTCCGGGGTTTCCTCCGCTTATGACCGGTGAAAGGGCAGGTTCTACCGCAAAAACTTTTGTTTTTGGATAAATATCTTTAATTACTTCTGCCACACCACTGATGTGCCCTCCGGTACCTACCCCTGTAATTATATAATCGAGGCCATTTGGAAAATCTTTTAAAATTTCCAGTGCTGTTGTTTTTCTATGTACTTCAACATTTGCCTGATTTTCAAATTGCATTGGCATCCATGAATCAGGGGTTTCATCCAATAGTTCTTTTGCTTTTTGTATTGCACCTTTCATACCCATTTCTTTTGGAGTCAGAACAAAAGTTGCCCCGAATGATTCCATTATTTTTCTTCTTTCAACCGACATGGATTCAGGCATTACAAGAATCAGTTTGTATCCTTTAACTGATGATACCATTGCCAGACCTATTCCGGTATTTCCTGATGTTGGTTCAATTATCACAGAATTATTCTTCAATAATCCTCTTTTTTCAGCATTTTCTATCATTGCCAGGGCGATCCGGTCTTTAATACTATTGCCGGGATTTGCCCTTTCAAGTTTGATCCAGACCTCATGGTTTTCTCCAAACAATCTGTTAATTTTTACGTGTGGAGTATTACCTATTGTTTCAAGAATTGAATTGTATTTCATAATTTTTGTTTTTGATTGAATATATTTTGTGCGTCAGTCAGGTTTTTTCTTTATCCTAATTTTACTTTTATTAAATATTTTGGAATTTGCAGCTACACTTTCGGTAAGCCAGACGTTTCCACCAATGACACTACCTTCACCAATCACTGTTTTGCCTCCAAGAATAGTGGCATTTCCATAAATAATTACATCATTTTCTATCGTAGGATGCCTTTTATTATGACCGGATTTTTTACTCACACTCAAAGCCCCAAGTGTTACACCCTGATATATTTTTACTCTGTCACCAATAATTGTTGTTTCTCCAATCACAATACCAGTACCATGATCTATTGCGAATGACTTACCTATTTCAGCACCTGGATGGATATCAATGCCTGTTTTACCATGAATTATCTCTGAAATTATTCTTGCAAGCAGAGACTCGTCATGTTTATAGAAAAAATTGGCTACTCTGTAAGTTGAGATAGCATAAAAACCTGGATATGCCAATATCACTTCTTCGATTGATTCAGCTGCAGGATCGGAATCAAGAATTGCTTCAGCATCTAGCAAACAGTCTTCATAAATGTTTGATAACTCATCAGTAAATTTTATCCATAATGCATTGCTGTCGGACTCTATATACTTTTCAGATAATATCAATCTGCTGAATATCACCTCGAGTTGCTTGAATTCTGATTCGAGTTCTGCCTTATAATTGAACTTTCCCGATAGATTACCGAAAAGTGTATAGAAAAGTTTATTAATAAACTCCTCAGCGATATATCTGTCAGGAATATGTGGATCCGAACCAAAATTCCTTTTATATATTTTTTCAATCAGCTCTTTCATGTGTTTTAGAATTAAAAAAAAAGCCCCCAAGCAAAATTGAGGGCTTTCCGTTAGTTTTATTTTAAGTATATAATTTTTCCCTCAACATCCATTCAAGAATGAAAATCCACAATTACAACAATATACGCAATGATTTATCATTTTTTATTTCTTGTTTAAAATTATATACACTTAAAAAGAAAAAATGTTTATACGACCTGACAATTAAAGTCGATACCGGGATTACAATTGAAAATATTCAGGTATTCCCTTGTATGGTTTAAATGCCGGTCAATTATTATCTGTTGTACTTAAGTAATTATAAATCATATATTTATCCTTAAAGTTCCAAATATATTTCTACCGGGGGCATTTATTCCACTGGCAAAAACACGGTATTGAGTATCAAAAATATTGTATATGCCAAATTGCAATCTTACATTTTTATGTACCTTATATGAGAAATTGACATTGGCGGTCAGCCAGGCAGGCATACCTTCGGAAGTAGCATACTGTATATTGTCTTCACCATCGGGATTATAGTCCTTAAGTCTTTTCCAGCCATTATAATTTATAAAAAACTCAGAGGAAAATTTCTTATTGTCATAAGATAATTTCATACTTGCTAAAAATGGAGAAACATGGTCAAGAGGATAATCGGTAGTATCAGTTTTAATTCTTCCATATGTATAATTGACCATAGCTCCAATTCTTAAAAAATCTGAAAGTTGGGATGACAATTCTGAAGAAAATCCGTATATATATGCTTTTCTCTTATTTTGATTGGCATAAACCTGACTTTTTACTCCGTCATATACAATAGAGTCTTGTCCGTTGAGTGTAAATTTTTCGGTTACGATAGCATCAATAAATTGGGTATAGTATATTGAACTTTCCAGTTTTGTAGTTCCGCTGAAGATTTTGGTCAATCCAACTTCATAGTTCAAGGTTTTTTCAGGTTTCAACTCAGTATTTGGGACTATAACTTTACCTTTTACAGTTTCAAAAATCTTTGAAAGGTCATCAATATTTGCAACCCTGTAACCTGTGGAAAATAATAAGGAAACCTTTAAATCATCAGTCGGAACGTTAATTAAACCTAAGTTGCCGGAAAAAACAGGTGTATTTTGATTTATCTCGGTTACAGGTAATTTAAAAAATGAATTGTCTATTATAGTAGAATGTAAAGAGCTGTAACCTATTCTGATTCCATCAATCAGGGTAAAATTATTTTTCAATTTTAATGTATGGGAATAATAGGCAGAAAAGTCAATTAAATTGTTATCACCATCCGGGTATCTTGTATCCAACTTCGCAGATTCACCTGTTACAATGTTTTCACTGGTTGCTTTAGATTTTAGTGTATTGTACTGCAGATCAATGCCAAAATGTATTGTATTGAAATTGAATGCTTTAGTAAGATCCAGATTGGCCCCGATTACATTGACATTTTCAATACGGTGCGAAAGATTTGATTTTCCAAATCTTCTGGTATGACGACTTTCTTCAATATTTTGGTAATTCAAACCAAAATGGATATCCTGAAACATCCCATCAGGATTTTTTACATCGAAGTTATATGAACCCATCAGTCTTTTCTGTGGGCCATAATACCATTGTGCAGACGAAAGGTTTGAACCAGAATATTCTGTCAATCTGTCGTATCTGGGTATATCTGAGGAATTTGAAAATTGTAAGTTCAAACTATGAACAATATGATCGTTTTGCCTGAAGGCAAATTTTTGCATGATATCATACTGCTTATATCCGCTTTGCACCTGCAAAAACTTATTCTCGTTTTTTACCATTACATCTTTTCCATCAATTCTTTCAACATAGAATGGTCTCTCACCATAAGATTTAGTATAGAACGGGTTTTGGTTTTCCCCTCCTTTTAAATCCCCAAATTTTGAGTATGTTACAGAAGTTAGCGCACTGAGTTTCGATGTTCCATAATTGAAATCCAGATGTCCACTCAATTCATTGTTAACAGAACCAAAACGGGATGCAAAATTTAATTTGAATATTTTTTTATCATAAGCAAATTCCGGCTTCCTGGTAATAAAATGTATTACACCACCAAGAGCATCACTGCCATATATTGTGGAAGCTGGTCCCTGTAAAACCTCAACACGGTCAAGACTTGAATTGTCAAGAGTGATGATATTTTGAAGATGACCAGATCTGTAAATAATATTATTCATTCTGACACCATCCACAACCAGTAGAATTCTGCTTGCCTCAAAACCCCTGAGTACTGGACTTCCTCCTCCTTGCTGACTTTTCTGAACGAAAACATTTGCGGTATTTTGTAAAAGATCAGCAGTGGTCTGAGAATTGACAGTTGAGATTTCAGATGATGAAATCACTTTGATCTGTTGAGCCACATTTTTTTTTGTTTCAGACATTTTATTTGCCGAAACCACTATTTCATTTAATGTAATATTTTTTGTACTATCTGTAGTTGAATTTTGTGAAAATAGTAATTGTTGCGATAAAATAGTAATAAACGATAAAATATATATACTTTTCATATATAATATATTATAAATTTAATAAATAGAATTGCTTAATATTACTAATCGTATCAATAATTTTGTGTTAAGCAACTATAAAACAATAATTTAGAATTTCAGGGAAATGTATTTTGGTGGGGGATATGGTATTTTTAAAAAAGGATTTTCAAGTAATGAATTTTTATAATTATACTTCATTTTGACATAGATAAAATCAAGTGGTTTGTGTATTACCTGGTATTCAAAATATATTATTGAAAATATGTAAAATGAATTTTTTATATAATGTACTAATTTTTGCAAAAATACATTGTTTAGATTTTGCAGAAAATACTCAAGATTATCAGGAATTACATATAAAGTGTAATGCCCTTCTTCTTGTTTGATAAATGCTAAGTCATACAAAACATTATGATAAATAAATTCTTTTTTTTCAATAAAATTAAGTGCCTTATATTCATCTTTAGTCAGTGTTATTTTACTTAATAATTCCTCATTTCCCTTTTGATCCAATATTTTTTCTTTCTGAATCTCTTTAACAATACCGATAGATACAACTGAAATCAATGGTAAAATCATTTGCAAAATAACTACGCTCAAAAGAAGCCTTACTATTCTTTTGGCTATGGGATATGGTATTATTTTATTCATTAGTAAATGCAAAAATATACAACTAAAGCTATAAAAACTAAAAAATTCTATATTTTATATCGAAAGCAATTGGACTAAAGAATAATTGTAAATGGTATAACTTAATATTTCAGACAGTTTTAAAAAAGGATTCCTCTGATCCTGATGTTTTTTTACTTTTATTCCCAGGATTGTCGCAGTTTGTAACTGCGATACAATGATTATAATTCATAAAATTATATATAAAACATTAAAAGTGTTTAAATTTGCATTAGGAAAAAAGGACAATGCTTTAATATATGCATGGTCATAAAATATCAAATCAACAATCATTATATTTATTACAATGACGGTGGTTTTGAATCCTGATTTGTTGTTGGTGAAAATACCAACAACGGCTAAATCACAAAATAAAATTGTTCAAAGATGAAAAATCTATTTAAAATTCTGATTGCTGCATTATTCTTTTCAATGTCATTTTCTTCTTGTAATCAGAATATTGACCCGATCAAAGAATACGAATCGTGCTGTGGGGCAGAACCCTTTGAGTTCAATGTTGATTTGCCTGATGGCAGCAAAACATATATTTTTGTGCCTAATGCATTCACTCCAAATGGTGATGGCATAAATGACATTTTTGCACCAGTCTTATCTCCTGATGTAGATCATTTAGAGTATTTGGTTATTCAAAATGAGACTGATCAGGGAACTGAATTATTATACCAGACTCTACTTATTACTAAGGAAGACCTACAGAAGCTTGGTTGGAATGGAAAAGATCAAAATGGTAAGACTTTCAAAGGTTCATTTACATATACTGCCTTGTGTGTGACTTCAAAAGGAATGGCATTTGCAGTGAATAGTAAAGCATGCGCTATAGCCTGCGATGAAGATGCGAACTACTTCAAGGAAAAAGAAGGCTGTTTCTTCCCTGTTCAGGCCAGAAATGATGGTACTCTTGATAAATCAAAATCAAATGGGGAAGTTGATTGTTTTGATAAATAGTTTCTTGAATTGATGTATTTTTTGGCAAAGTTTTCTACCCGGTATCCCCTGATTCGGTGTAGGTTGCACCTACGACGATAATAAAAACCAAACGAATAATTCATAAATAAAAAATAATAGATATATTTGAATCTGAATTCAGGAAAAATGATATATGAGTATGGGCTATAAATTATATGATCAAACGAAGACTTATTATTTTACATTTCAGATAGTTGAGTGGGTAGTTGTATCTACAAGGCAAGAATATAGAGAGATCATTATTGATAGTCTGGATTAATAGAAAAAGCAGAAGATTGGTTGTACAGTAGTCAGAGGAATTAAATTGGGTTAGAATCAAAACTGGAGGTAGATTTAGCTGATGTGTAATAAATAGATATGCAGTTAATTATTGAAAGACGTAGGCAGAACTTGTCCCGCTTTGCAGGAGCCTACGCCTAACCGGGGGGAATTCCAATTGTGAGTTGTTCATATATTTATTGCCAAATTATTAGATTTGATGTTTTTTCACGATATTTGCAAAAAATTAAAACTATGATAAACATAAAATTTGGCACCGACGGATGGAGAGCGATTATCGCTAAAGAATATACAGTTGACAATGTTATAAGAGTAAGTTCTGCAGCTGCAATGTGGATGAAAAGCAGATCTTATAAAAAGGTGGTTATTGGTTTCGATTGCCGGTTTGGAGGAAGAATGTTCAGTGAATTTGCTGCCTGTGTTTTTGCTGATTCCGGTATTGAAGTTTATTTTGATAAAAATTTCTCAAGTACTCCAATGGTTTCTCTTGCGGTAGTAAAAATGAAAGCAGATCTTGGAATAGTCATTACAGCGAGTCATAATCCACCCTCATACAATGGTTACAAATTGAAGTCTGGTTTTGGGGGGCCCACCATTCCAAAGGAAATTGCAGAAGTTGAAGCTCTTATCCCCGATTTTATTCCCGAACACATTACAGATTTTAATTATTTCGTCGACAAGGGAAAGATACATTTCATCGATATGGAACAAATGTATATCGATCATGTTATATCTTATTTTGATATTGAATCGATGAATAAAAATGTAAATCTTGCTTATGATGGCATGTTTGGTGCAGGACAGAATGTTATCAGAAGACTTTTCCCGGGAGCTAAGCTGTTGCATTGTGATTATAATCCGTCATTCCTTGGGCAGGCACCGGAACCAATTGAGAGAAATCTCTCAGAACTAGCCGGTTTAGTTAAGTCCGATAAAAAAATAAATCTCGGTCTTGCTAATGATGGTGATGCCGACAGAATAGGTCTTTTCGATGAAGATGGTGAATTTGTTGATTCACATCACATTCTGCTTCTCGCATTATATTACATGTATGAATTCAAAAAGATGACCGGCAAAGTGGCTGTGTCATTTTCAGTCTCAAATAAAGTTGAGAAACTTGCCAGTCTATATGGTCTTGATTACCAGGTTACAGGAATCGGATTCAAGTATATAGCTGAAATTATGATAAATGAAACAGTACTTGTTGGTGGTGAAGAATCAGGAGGAATTTCTGTTGCAGGCCACATCCCCGAAAGAGACGGAGTCTGGATGGGTCTTATAATTATGGAATTAATGGCAAAAACCGGAAAATCTCTGAAAGAATTAATTCAGGTGATTTATAGCAAGGTGGGTGCGTTCAAATTTGACAGGGATGACCTTCATCTTGATGAAGGAAAAATGCAGCAGGTACTAAGCAAATGCAATACAATCAGGGAAATAGGCGGAAGACCAATAATAAAGACAGATACAATAGATGGCTGGAAATATTTCCTCGATGAAGATACATGGATTATGGTACGTCCTTCAGGAACAGAACCCGTGTTCAGGGTCTATTGCCAGGCAGAGAATAAATCAAAGGTCAGGCAAACACTCAATGATGCTCATAAGGCTTTGCTTTCGTAGGCAAGAGTAATGCAAAAAAAAAACAGAAATAAAATTTTAAATTTTTTACTTAAACTGTTTTTGGTTTTACTGTTTTTAGTTTTTCTTTATAGACAGGTCTTTTTCAAAAATGACCCACAGGTATTGTTAAGTGAGTTTTTAAGATCCCTTGGATCACAAAACTTCTTGCTTTTTCTCCTTGCATTTTGTCTTGCATTGATTAACTGGAGTCTTGAGGCATTAAAATGGAAACTTTTAATGTCTCCTTATAAACATTATAACTTTTTCACTTCAGTAAAAACTATTTTTTCTGGTATTGCTGCAGGGATCATTACACCTCTCCAGCTCGGCGAATATTTTGGAAGAGTGGCTGTCATTGATCAGGAACAGAAATGGAGATCATTGTGGGCAACACTAACCGGAAGTATAGCTCAAAATATATTTACTGTTTTTGCTGGGATTTCAGGTTTTTTATATATTCTGAGGCACTCTTATAATGTTGATAATTTTATTTTATTACCATCATTGTTACTCGGAATTGCCGGTGTGATCCTTTTGCTGGTTTTATATTATAATTTGGGCTTTGCACTAAAGTTAGCATCAAAATTAAATATGAAAAAACTCATTGCAAGAATAAAGCGAAGTGGGATACATCCTGAATATAATTCTTTTTTATTAAATAAAGTGTTAATCCTTTCATGCCTGAGATACATTGTTTTTACTACCCAGTTCTGCCTGATGCTTATTTTTTTTGGACTCGATATGAATATAATAGCCTTAATATCAGGTGTTTCAACGGTTTTTTTACTTCAAACAGGCATTCCATTACCTCCTGCAGCCAATTTCATAGCCAGAGGTGGATTAGCAATATTAATTTTCAGCCAAAATGGTGCTAATGAAATAATGATTTTATCTTCTACGTTTAGCCTTTGGTTTATAAATCTTGTAATTCCATCATTGATTGGATTATTGATCCTGATGAAAGAAAATATCGTTAAAAATTTAGGCTATGATGATTAAGTTTTTGATTTCAATTTTAATGACTATTGGACTGTTGCCGAATCAGATTAACAATTCATCTGTTTCAAAGAATTCAGGTGAGGATCTTTGCAATCTGAAGAATACAACATTCAAAGCTGGAGAAAAACTTACATATAAGATCTATTATAATTGGGGTATTTTGTGGATGCCTGCAGGAAATGCTACATTCTCAGTGGCGGAAAAAAATGATAGGTTTATTCTATCTGCACATGGAAAGACATTTTCAACCTATAACTGGTTTTATAAGGTAAATGATAAGTTTTATAGTCATGTAGATAAAAATACCCTGCTGCCATCCTATGCAAAAAGAGATATCGATGAGGATGGTTTCAAAATATTAAATGAGATCAGTTTTGACCAGCAATCCGGTAAAGCCTCATCTTATCTGAAGGTTAATAAACAAGAACCGCGTACTGTCAAAAAAACTTTTGATAATTGTATGATGGATATAGTATCCCTGGTTTATAAATTGAGAAACCTCGATGCAAAATCACTGAAAGCCAAAGAAAAGGTTGATTTTAAAATGATGATGGATGAAGATATTTATGATCTGAGTTTTGAGTATTTGGGTAAAGAATCCGCTAAGAATGTTAATGGCCTCGGGGTTTTCAATACGATTAAAATATCTCCAACGGTGATAAAAGGCAGAGTATTCGATCAGGAACAACGTATGACAATATGGATTTCTGATGATAATTCAAAAGTACCTTTATATATAGAATCTCCACTTACAGTAGGATCAGTGAAGGTTATTCTGCAATCTTATGAAAATCTCCTGCATCCACTTCAAAAAATACGGTCTGTTAAATAGAGGTCGGAAAATTAGTTATATTATGTTTTTTTCAATTATTGCCCTCACAGTGGGGATGCCTGAATCCTGCTTCTTCAAGTACTCTAACTATTTCACCCCTGAAATACCACTGTGCATCGAAGTAGTCTGAAGGCAAAACATACACCATAGCTGTGCATTCAATATTGTAGTTCGACAATTCCGATACAACTACCATTGGCTCAGGATTTTTCAATGCATAATTTGATGTTTTCATAATACCGGTTACCAATTGCCTGGCCTTTACAAAATCATCTCCATAGTGAATCAGGAATTTTATTTCTGCCCTTAAATTACCGGTTTGAGAATAATTCGAAATATTGCCTCCCAGGAGAGGACCATTTGGAAGTATCACAGTTTTTAAATCATTGGTTTCAAGTACTGTAACAAATACCGAAACCTCTTTCACCTTACCCAGGATACCCTGAGATTCAATAAAGTCTCCAACTTTGAATGGCCTGAACACTAGTATCAGAACACCTGCTGCAAAATTACCAAGAGCTCCCTGCATTGCCAATCCAATAGCCAATCCGGCAGCTCCAAGAACCGCTATAAATGAGGTGGTTTTTATTCCAATCTGTCCGGCAACTGCTAAAAACAACATCATTTTTAGCAAAAATGTGATAAGCGTGATCAGAAATGGCTTTAATGTATTATCAACCGATCTGTTCTCAAGAAATTTTTCAAAACTTCTCATCACAATTTTTATAAGCCATAACCCCCCTAAAAGCGTGACTATTGCCAATACCAGGTTTGGGCCCCATTCAGTAAGAGCTGTAATTGCTTTGTCTAGAAAATTTATTTTTAGCGATTCATAAAATTTTTCCATTTGCCTTTAAATATTTAAAAAAACAAAATTATCTAAATTATTCAAATGAAATGACCAATCTTATCTGATTTTTTTATTGAATTGAAATGTTTTGAAAAAAGAGTATTTGATTCGAATGCACTAAGCTAATAACTGGAATAGCATCAAAATAATGACCAACATTTTAATTTTGACTAATACTGAACAATATAATGAGTTTTAGCACAATATTTTGTTGTTTTAAAATTAACATAATAACAAAATCTGACCTGGCAAGAACCCCTTTGATTTAGGGTGTATCCAATTTTTGCACTAAAGTAACCAATTGGTAATTAAAATTCTTTGTGATTCCCTTCAGAGCCTGTCCCGCTAAGCGGGAGTCAGGGCAAAACCTAAAGAATTTAAATAAATTTGCAAAATTGGGTTACACCCAGTTTTTATGAATTTTTGAATGGTATTTATACATATATATATAATTGTAAGGTTTTGATGATTTTGGTTATAATAATAACTCCAGCAAAAAAATTATAACCTTCCATATTTTAAATATGAAGGCATTATGATCACAATAATTAATTATTCGAATCAAGGGTTGAAAATTAAATTTAACCACGAAGGTTCACGAAGAAGAATCACGAAGAATCACGAATAAAAATCCCATATTAATGAAATTTGAAGAAATATAAATAAAAATTAGACTTTAAATAAGCCTTTCGATCAATTTCAAAATGTACAAAGCTTCAAAAATGGTATAAAAAGAGTAATATTGTTATCAGTATAATCAAACTTAGTGTCACTTTGTGTAGTACTTTGTGACACTTTGTGGTACAAATGAAATATGTATTTAACCC
>JBLMZC010000015.1:0-25319 GCA_050258615.1 Deltaproteobacteria bacterium
CTAACTTACTTATCTGTACGAAAAATCCGTTCTTTATTAACAAATACTGTTGGCTTTGTACGGTTTTTATTGTTTTGTATTTTTTAAAAAAATACAAATTTTTTACAAATCAAAAAAACGATTTGATGATTTTTGCATATAACAAATCAGGGTTATCCTTATTATGATATCCTGGTGAGCAATGATCTTGAAATATAGATTTTACTTAATAGTTCTCCTCGCGCATCTGCATGTATTCTATGCCGTGCTGGCATGCAGGGCATTCTTCGAGTGCTTTTTCTGACTGATAGACATATCCGCACTTGATGCATTTCCACCATACCTTGCCATCTTTCATGAAGACTTTGTCTTCGGAAAGATTCTGGAGGAGTTTGAGGTATCTCCGCTCGTGTTCTTTTTCCACCTGGGCTATGGTTTTAAATGCTGAGGCCACTTCCGGAAATCCTTCTTCTTTGGCTATTCTGGCAAACATCGGGTACAGATCCGTCCATTCTTCATTTTCTCCTTCTGCTGCGGCTTTCAGGTTTTCCATTGTAGTGCCGATAATCCCGGCAGGATATGATGCCGTGATCTCTACCATTCCTCCTTCGAGGAAGCTGAAAAAGCGTTTTGCATGCTGCATTTCCTGGAGAGAAGTCTCCATAAAAATATCTGATATCTGTATGTAGCCTTCTTTTCTGGCAACTTTTGCAAAAAATTCATAACGGTTTCTTGCCTGTGATTCTCCTGCAAATGCTTTAAGCAGGTTCTGTTCTGTTTGGGTTCCTTTGAGTGATTTTGACATTGTATCTGATTTTATAAAAGTTAAAAGTAAATCATTGAAAACACGGTAGTTTTCCTATGTCAAAATTAATCTTAAGCTACTTCAAAATCAGGAATTTTATGTGATAAAATGTATAATTTAAAATACATATAATTAGTGAATTTCATTCATGGTCAGATACCCAGTCTGATTGTAAATCTGGTACCCTTATCGGGTTCACTTGTAACGTCAATAGTGCCCCGGTACATATCGATTATTTTTTTGACAATATTGAGTCCAAGTCCTGTGCCGGTGATGTCTCTTGTTTTTTCATTCTTTATTCTTTCGAATTCACCGAAAATCCTGGGCAGGTCATTATGGTCAATACCTATACCGGTGTCTTCAACTGTGATAGTTACCTGATTGCCTGACCCGGTCAGATTCAGAAATACTTTGCCTCCCTCCTTGTTGTATTTTACCGCATTTGACAACAGATTGTTAAAAACAATTTCCATCTCATTGTAATCAGCCTTGAAGATCAGTTCTTCAGGTATATCGAGGAGTATCTTTATGTTTTTTTGTATTGCCAGAGGTTCGACAGTATCTTTCGATATTTTTGCTATTTCTGCCATATCAATCGGCCTGATCTCTCTTCTCTTAATACCTGATTCCAGTCTTGTGATGTCAAGCATATCCATTATAAGATTTCGCATACCTTTGATTCTTGCCAGAGATCTTTCTATCATTGTGCTGTAACTGTCAAGTTCTTCACCCATTTGTCTGTCATTCATAATATTAAGATACCCTTCTACTGCATTGATTGGCGATTTCAATTCGTGCGATAATACTGACAGAAACTGGAACCTGTTTTGTTTTTCTGTTTTATTCAGATTTTTACCAATTCCTTTCAGGTAAAGATGTTTGGTGATTGCTTCAATTGCGTTGCGGAGTTCCTGTGGTGTAAAAGGTTTTGGTACAAAATTGAAGGCACCCTGGCTTGTTGCCCTGACAGCAAGATCCAGGTTCGCATAGGATGTAATCATCATTACTTCGACTTCGATCTGATTCTTGCTGATATATTCCAGTACTTCAATTCCCTGGATTCCAGGCAATTTATTGTCAAGAAGCACTATGTCGATTTTCTGATTATCGATTATTTCCACAGCTTCCTCACCTGTTTCAACCGGAATAAGCTCGTAGGTGAAATCAGTTTCAAGAAAGGGAAAGCTAACTGAAAAACCTCTCAATACGCGTTCGATTCCTGACCGTATTCCAGGTTCATCATCAACAACCAAAACTTTTAGAGGGTCCATATTTTTTAATTTACGAAGTACGATTTACGAAGTATGAATTACGAATTAAGAATTACGAATTAAGAATTACGAATTAAGAATTACGAATTACGATTTTTTATTTTTTGACTGACAACCGAAAAACCGACAACTGACAACTGAAACAAATTACGAATTATGAATTACAAATTACGAATTAAGAATTATGAATTACGAATTAAGAATTACGAATTAAGAATTACGAATTACGATTTACGAATTACGAATTACGATTTTTTATTTTTTGACAGACAACCGAAAAACCGACAACTGACAACTGAAACAAATTACGAATTACAAATTACGAATTAAGAATTACGAATTACGATTTTTGAATATTATCCGGCAAACTGGCAACTGACAACCGAAATTAATTACAAAGTATGATTTTGAATTAGTAATTAGCAAATTAGCAAATTAGATAATTGGCACAATTTCAAATTCTCAATTTTCAATTTTCAATTCTCAATTAGATTTTCAATAGGATGTTTATTTCTCTCTCTAACTGGTCTTTTCTTATTCCTTTTTCCAGCAGTTTATCAGCTTTGATCCAGCTTTTATCTTCATCGGTTTCTACTTTAAATACCATTCCTGTTTCTGTCGTAACAGCAGTAGCAATTATAACAGGTACATCAGGATACATTTGTTTGCATTTGTATGCCAGTATGAATCCGCTGTCCTGAGTTTCCATCATCAGATCGAAAATACAAAGATCCGGTTTTGTTTTTTTAAGTATTTCTTCTCCTTTTTTTCTGCCTTCGGCTTTTATAACATTGAAACCAAAGCTTTCGACCTGTAATCCGATCTGGAACATATAATCCGGATCATCATCAACAATAAGTATTGTTTTTTTATCAATCATAATTTATTTTTTTTAATTTGAATTAATTCTTGGAATTCTTATTTTGAAGCTGGTACCTGTTTCTCCCTTTAATGGATCATTATTTGATTTTACTGAAATATCACCTTTATGCATTTTGATTATACCATAGATAAGTGGTAATCCTAGTCCTGTGCCTTTACCAAGACCCTTGGTTGTAAAAAAAGGCATAAATATTTTATCCATATTTTCTTCGGCTATACCTGCCCCATTGTCTTTTACTTCTATAAAAACATTTCTTTCATCTCCACTGAGTTTAAGCATGATTGTCCCTGTGCCTGTAATAGCCTCTACTGAATTTTTCAGAAGATTTGTCAGAACCTGCATCATCTGGTCTTTATCTATGTATGCTACCGGGTCTTCGATTTCTGAATTTAACCCGAGAGATATTTCTGGTGGATGAATCGTGGTTTCAAGGCTATTGCGGCAAAAGGTGATCATATTTACTTCTGAAGATTTCACCTGGTTTTTCCTTGCAAAATTTAGTAGTCCGCCTACAATTTTCTTACATCTTTCAGCTTGTTCAACTATAAGCTGCAAATCCTTGTAATTCTCACTTTCAACAGGTATTTCTTCCATCAGCAGGTTGCTGTACATTGTGATAACCCCAAGAGGATTGTTCAGTTCATGAGCAATACCGGCAGATAACTGACCCATATTTGCCAGTTTTTCTGATTGTATCAGGGCTTGTCGTGCATCAGAAAGCTTTTCGTTTGTAATATTCAGCTGGTCAATTGATTTATGAAGCCTTTCAATAGAATGAGGAAGGCACATGTCAATTTCTGCAAAACCCTGAATTATAGCTTCTGCATGAGAATAACATGTTTCATAACCGCAGGCTCCGCAGTTGAGCAGATCTTTAGCTTCGAATTTTCCCATAGCATGCAGGATATCTACGATCTTTGAATTTGATGGTTTCTGAATTCTTCTGTCCAGATTCTGGAACGATGTACTAAAATCCAGTTCGCTGAATTCTTCGATCTGAGCTTTGAACTCAGCCTCATCGAGTCCATTTAATTTATTGCATACATAACTGCTAACTGCATTTCTCCTTGAATACATTTTTCCATTAGGTGACATTCCTGGCCCCATAATACAACCCTCACAGCTCAATAACTCAAGGTTTTTCCCATTAAATACACCTTCATCGTATTCCCTGAGCACCTCCATGAAATTTTTTGTTCCGGCTGCAACTATCACATTACTGCTAAGTATGTCATCATCATGGCCCATAGTATTCAATAGGCCGCGGCTAACAGGAAATATTGATCCTTTTCCTGAATATGGTGGGTCGAAATTCATTTTTTTATCGGGGTAGATTCCATTTTCCTGAAACAATTCCCTTAATTCCTTGAAAGTCAATGCTTCATCGATCTCATCACTTTCAGCTTTTTTTGCAACACAAGGACCTATGAATACTATTTTAATCTCATTGCCGTATTTTTTCTTCAACACCCGTGCTGTAGCTACCATAGGTGAGACTACAGGAGCAAGAGAATCGACTATTTCCGGCATATAATGTTCGATATAAAATACTATTGCCGGGCAATCAGATGAAATATAAGTTCTTTTGCCTCCAAGTTCCTTGTACTTCAATGCAACGATATCAGCACCGAATGAAACTTCAACCACTTTGCTGAAACCAAGGCTTTTTATCATATCCACAATTTGAAGAGGGTCGTCCAGTTCAGTGAATTCAGCTGCAAAGCTGGGAGCAACACATGCTATAACATCATCATATGCTGCCAAAAGGTTTAAAACATCGGGTTTTGTGTCAATGATAGCTTTTGCTCCCTGACTGCAAACCATAAAGCAGCTGCCGCATCCAATGCATCTCGAACTCATAATCGTTGCCTGACCGTTGATGATCTTTATTGCCTTTACCGGGCATTCCCTTACGCAGGTGTAACAGACCCTGCAACGGTCAGGAACGGTGTAAACAAGTTTTTCTCTTTTTGAATGTGGCATTTTTAAGTTAAAAATTAAAAGTTAAAAGTTAAGAGTTAAAAGTATAAAGTTATGAAGTGTAGATGTATTTGAATTTATTATGATCACACACAGCCATATCAAAAACCCATATTTCAGTAATAAAAAAATATTAAAAATTTAAAAAATCAATTTAACACTAAGCAAACAAGTTAGAAATGCACAATTACCTTTCAACCCTTCAACCCTCCTACCTTTTTACCTTTCCACCTTTCTACCTTTCTACCTTTCCACCTTTCCACCTTTCCACCATTTATTATTTATTTACCTCCCTATGAATATAGTGAGTGTGAAGTAAATGATGGCTTTTTTCACTCAAAGGCTCTCCCAGGTAGTCTTTGTAAACCTGTTGAATTTCGGGATTACTATGGGATGTTCTTAGTGTTTCGGAAGAATCAATGGTGTAAAGTGAAGCCATTCTTTTTCTGATATTTTCTTCTTTGACTGCCAGTGGTTGCCCACCTCCATTTATACATCCACCAGGACAAGCCATAACCTCAATAAAATGAAGATCGTTTTTACCGTTTCTTATATCATCAATTATCTGTTTAATTCCGGCAAGGCCATTTACTGCAGCTATATTCAATTCGAGTTCGCCAATTTTTACAGTGGTACGTTTTACAGGATCAAAACCCCTGAGAGCTTCAATTTTAAGATTTGCCATTTCTTCACCAGTGATAAGTTTATGAGCAGTTCTGACTGCAGCTTCCATCACTCCTCCTGCGGCTCCGAAAATCTTTCCTGCAGTACTTCTTGTACCCATTGTGGAATCAGATGTTTCCGGTTCTAAAGAATGAATGTCAATGCCATAGATTTTCATAAGTGCCACAAGTTCTCTTGTTGTAAGAACAGCATCAACATCTGTTACTCCCCTGTGGGTCATCTCAACTCTCTGAGCTTCGAATTTTTTAGCAATACAAGGCATTATACCTACGCTGTAAATATTTTCGGGATCAATACCGTTCTTTTCAGCCCAGTATGTTTTGATCATAGCTCCCATCATCTGCATTGGTGATTTGGCTGATGAAAGATTTTCCAGCAGATCGGGTGCAAATTCCTCCATGTATTTTACCCAGGCAGGACAACAGCTTGTAAACATAGGCAGTTTTCCTCCATTCTGAATCCTGTGAATTAGTTCTGATCCTTCCTCCATAATAGTAAGATCTGCGGAGAATGCCCCGTCAAATACTGTATCAAAACCCATTTTTCTTAGTGTGGAATTTAGGATTCCATAAACATCAGTTCCTGCGGGAAGGCCTATTTCTTCAGCCATTGTCACTGAAATAGAAGGAGCATATTGCACAACCACATGTTTTTTAGGATTATCAAGAGCTTCCATTATCTGGCTGAAATGATTTTTTTCGTACAGAGCCCCGGTTGGACATACCATTATACACCTGCCACAATTTATACAAGAGGAGGTGTTCAAGCCTTTATTAAAAGCAACAGCTATTTCAGATTTGCTACCCCTGTTGATAAAATCGATGGCATTGACACCCATAATTCTATCGCAGGCATCCACACATCTGCCGCAAAGTATACATTTTGCAGGGTCACGAACCAGACTTGCTCCGGTATGGTCAAGATTTTTTAAATTCTTAACTCCCATGATCCTTCTCTCTCTTACTCCCAGGTCTCCTGAAAGAGTTTGGAGTTCGCAATTCATATTCCTCACACAATAGAGACAATCATCAGGATGGTTGCTAAGCAATAGCTCAACAAGTACTTTTCTGCTTTCTGCCACCCTGTTAGAATGTGTAAGTATCTTCATGCCATCTTCAGCAGGATATGAACAGGATGTTATCAGTTTACCTGTATTAACATTTTCAACAACACACATCCTGCAGGCACCTGTAGGAAAAGTTTCTTTAATATGACACAGAGTTGGGATATTTATGCCCATTTTTTTACAAACATCAAGGATGGTTTCTCCGTGGTTTGCAGTTACTTTCTTATTGTTTATTTCGAGATTTATTTCCATTTTTCTTAGCATTATCACTTAAAAAATTTCTATTGCATCAAATTTGCATACATCAAAACAGGTTCCGCAGGAAATGCATTTATCTTCAATTATAAAATGAGGGGTTTTCTTTGCACCGATTATAGCATCTGTAGGACATTTTTTTGCACAAACAGTACATCCTGTGCATTTATCTACTGTAATGGTGAATGTCCTCAATTCTGTACAAACTCCTGCCGGGCATTTTTTATCAAAGATATGGTCCTCATATTCATGTCTGAACCATTTGAGTGTGCTGAGCACCGGATTTGGTGCTGTCTGACCAAGGCCACAAAGAGAAGTCTCTTTTATGACATTTCCCAGTTTTTCAAGTTGCATTACACTTTTTATTCTTTCCAGTGGCTCATATTTTGCTTCATTTGTGGGTTTATGAGTGATAGTGTGGAGGATTTCAAGCATTCGCCTTGTACCTTCACGGCATGGTATGCATTTGCCACAGCTTTCTCTCTGTATAAAATCCATAAAGAATTTTGCCACATCGACCATGCAGGTATCTTCATCCATCACGACTAGACCACCTGAACCCATCATTGCTCCTGCTCCAAGCAATGATTCATAATCTATCTGGATGTCAAGATTTTGTTCGGTGATACATCCTCCAGAAGGGCCACCTATCTGGACAGATTTGAATTTTTTGCCATTTTTTATTCCTCCACCGATAGTAAAAAGCACTTCCCTTACTGTAGTTCCCATAGGAACTTCGACGAGTCCTGTAAGCTCAATTTTTCCTGAAAGAGCAAATACTTTTGTGCCCTTGCTCGTTTTGGTTCCCATTGCTGCGAAGCTATCAACGCCTCTGAGTATGATCTCAGGAATATTGGCCAGGGTCTCAACATTATTTATAATAGTGGGTTTATTGAATAGTCCGTTTACAGCCGGGAATGGAGGCCTTGGACGGGGCATTCCCCTGTCACCTTCAATACTGTGGATAAGTGCAGTCTCTTCACCGCAGACGAAAGCTCCGGCACCCATTTTGACTTTTATAGTGAAATTTACACCCGTTCCGAAAATATCCTCTCCGAGAAGGCCATATTCCTTAGCCTGGGCCAAAGCTATATTTAGCCTTTGGATTGCAAGCGGATATTCAGCCCGGATATACACGTAAGCTTTTGTAGCTCCGATTCCAAATGCTGCGATTGCCATACCTTCGATAAGTCTGTGAGGATCACCTTCTATAACAGCCCGGTCCATAAATGCTCCCGGGTCACCTTCATCGGCATTGCAGATAAGGTATTTCTGGTCAGCCTCTGTATTGAATGCGAACTTCCATTTTCTGCCTGTAGGAAAACCTCCGCCACCTCTGCCTCTCAGACCTGACCTCTCTATCATATCGCATACTTCAATGGCTTGTTTTGTCCTGATAATATCCAGAAAACCCTGGTATCCACCTGTTGCTATATATTCTTCGATACTTACCGGATCAACTATGCCACAATTTTTAAGAACCAAACGGCTTTGTGGTTTGAAAAATGGATGTTCTCTGATACTGATAACATCATTCCAAACTTTATTTTTTTCGGAAGGAAACTGACAGAGCACATTATCATGATCAATTTCAAGCTGAAATATTTTATCAAGTATGCTTTCAACTTTATTTTCCTCAACATTTTGAAACGATACCCTGTTATAACCCGGTAGCTGGACATCCATCATTGGTTCGGATGAACAAAGACCTATACAACCTACTTCAAGCACCTGGGCATCGATTTCTCTTGATGATAAATATTCCTTTATAGCTACAAGGGTTTTGCCAGCTCCAGCTCCCAGGCCGCATGTTCCGGCACCTACGAAAATTACTGGTTTACTGACAGTTTCTCTTCTCAGGCCTGCAAGGAACAATTGCATTTCACCATCAGGTTTCATCCCTGAGGGTTTGCTAAGCAAATTTTCTTTCAGATAATTTATTGTTTCCATCATACTTCTTCCTGTACTTTATATGAATCTAAAATGTTTTTCAATGATGCAGCAGTAACTTTTGCATGAAACTCACCATTTACAGTGACAACAGGAGCTAAACCGCATGCTCCGATGCAAGCTACTACCTCTATACTGAACATGCCATCACGGGTAGTTTGTCCGGCTTTGATCCTTAAATGTTTCTCAATTTCGTTGAGAACAGTCGAGGACCCCAGAACATGGCAGGCAGTACCCCTGCAAATCTGGACATGATATTTGCCTTTTGGCTCAAATCTGAACTGGTTGTAAAAAGTAGCAACTCCAAAGATTTTACTGGTAGGTATTTTAAGTATCTCACCCGTTTTTACTATAGCAGTTTCAGAAAGGTATCCCTGTTTATCCTGTATTTCCTGTAGAATTGGAATCAATGAGTCCCTGCCATGCCCTTTGTATGTTTCTAAGATTTGATCAATTGATGATTCCATATTAATAATTGATATATTATTTTTTTAACTCAAGAATTCTTTTCACTTCTGGTATGACTTTTTTTGCTTCTACCGGCTTCTTGATAAATCCGTCAACCGGAAACCAGACAGAAGTACCATCTTCTGCCAGATAGTCAACTCCTGCTTTGTCTGTATTGATATCTTTGACCAGAATAACATGGAGATCCTTGAATCCGGGTGATTTTCTGAATTCGCGGGCCATAGCCTGGACATCAGGTTTTGTTGTTGTCAGTACATCAATCGATGTTTGCATAAGAATGCCTGTATGATTCAGTTCTTTATCATCTACGATCTCTTTTGCAAGTTCAAAACCTTCATAGATGGTGTTCATCATTACATCGAGGATCACCATATCGGGTTTCAATTCCCTGATCAGTTTTATGCCTGCTGTTTTATCGTTTGCATAATTAACCTGATAACCTTCCTGCTTCAGGATAGTCTGTATTATTGTGATTACATCCATGTCATCATCAACAATTACGATTTTTTTAGTTTCCATATTGATAAATTTAAATATTGGTAAATAATTTATTATTAAAAAAGGCTTCCGGATGATAAAGTATCTCAGTCAGTATATCATAATTATTCTTAAGTTTTGATAAGAATGTGGAGGCACCTGCATCGATCATGATCTTTCTGTAATACTCACTTTCATAGGATGAAAACCCAATAATGATCAGATCGGGATGTGATTGCTTTGCTTTTCGTGTAGCTTCAATACCATCCATTACGGGCATTTTTATGTCCATGAAGACCAGATCATATTCATTTTCAGTTAGTTTTTGCAAAAACTCTTCGCCATTTGAAGCTTCATCGATCAGATCCACATTTCCAATGTTCTGGAGAATAGTTTTAAGTCCCTTTCTGAAGTTATTTTCATTGTCAACTATGATTAATTTATTCATTTTTTCTTTTTGATGATGCAAAATTATATCTTATACATATTTGAGACAATACGTAAAACTTTTCGTGAAAATCAGGTGAAAATACCTGTATTATGATTATAAAGGATTGATATTGAATTAATTAAAAAGTAGATTTGAAATTATGAGTATGTAAAAAAAATTTGCCTTAATATTATAAGCAGGTGATTTTCAATGGAATTAATTGAAAAAAAAGTGGATCAAATCAAAAACTTTTTATTAGCAGGTATTTTTACGTGGGTAGGAAATGCAAATGTGAGAAAAAACTAAAATTTGAACATTTTAAATTAATTGTTTACACAGATTTTTATCTTGATCTTTGTAATTATTAGATTTTATTGACAATTTTGAAAATCAAATCTGATTTTTTAAGATTGTATCTGATACTATCAGGGTTTATTTTTTAACTAATTTATATATGGAAATTGTGTTTTTATTGGCATCTGAAATTTTTAAGAAATAAATGCCAGTTGGAAAATTGTTGAAATTATTTAAAGTTACAATTTTTTCATATTTATTTGTATAGTTTGCTTTAATTAATTGGCCAAGAGAATTGTATAAAACAATATTTGAAACGTCAATTTCTTTTCCTATTTCAATATTCAATTCATCGTTAAAAGGATTGGGAAATACAATTAATGAATTTCCCGGGATTCTATTATTTACTTGTATCGTCAAATTAAATATCTCTGATTCTCCACAGAGATTTTTTCGCTGTACCTTTAAAATATGTTGCCCATTTTGATTCCATTTAACTTGGGCTTTATAAAAAGATGTATATGGATCGAGAATTAATTCTCCTCCAGATGACAATTCCCAATGTGTTTTTGAAAAAATATCTACAGGAATAAAATAATTTTCAATGCTATCAATAGTTGTATTTGTATTTCCAAAAACCGTTGGTATTTTAGGAATAAAATTTGCTAACCTTTCTATTTTTAAATTTTCCCTGCTAAAGGCGATTATTTCTTGATTTTCTTCATTATATAAAAAGTTGTTTCCACAAATCTGACAAAAACGGCTTTCCCAATTTTGACCTTGATCATGTGTTATTTTAAAACAAGGATAACCACCACATTCACTCACTATTATCCATGAATCATCATCAAGGAAAAATAATCTATCTTCATTTATAAAAGCATGTTTATCCGGATGATTAAAAGGAAATTTAGTATAATTATTATTTGCCAAATCTATTTTATAAAAGCTGTTACCCCCTGTTGAAACTATTGCAAAATCACTTCCAAAAAAAGTGGAAACTCCGAATGAACCCAAATCAATTCCATTATTATCTGGAATATTTACAACTTTGCTCCATGTTTTTCCGATATCAGTACTCTTATACATAAAATAATCATATTCGGTAGGCCAATTATTTTTAGAACCCCATGCATAAATTTCATTTAATGACTTAAATCTATAAAAATAAAAAGTGCCATTCTGAATTACAGGCAATCCATTTTTTATCCAGTTTTGCCCTTTATCAACTGAATAAAAAAAATCGACATTATCTCTAAATATTAATGTGTTATTATCAAGTGCAGTTAATTCCAAAATGTCTTCTGGTTGTTTGTTAATAGGAAAGTTTATAATACTTTGATTCCACGTCTCTCCAAAATCATTTGTTTCCATTAAAACAAAGCAATCAGAACAATTTTGGCCATATGCATATTTAACATAAGTAATAATTGAATCAACCGCATATAAAACTTTTCCTGAATTATTTTCTTCTTTAACTATTTGTTTCCAGGAATTACCATTATCTTTTGAAATATGAATATAGAATGCATAAGTATCAAAAGAAGTTGAATAACCATCAAAAATACTGGCTGTTAATGAGCTACCATTGTTTCTGATAATTGTAAGTCCTTTGACATTTGTTTTAGCATTAAAAGAATCTAATATTTTATGGCTATTTTCCAAATCATTGATTTTGACAATTTTTCTGCCGTATTGTGAAAAATTAAATCCAGATCCCACCAATACCCCATTATTTGAATCATAATAACAAATATCAGTCAAATATCCTATATCTTTTTCTAAATTGATCATAGAGATTATTCTTGTTTTTAAATCTAATTTTGCTAATTTTTCTGTAGCAGGTCCACCTATTGAAATCTGGGCATATAAAAAATTATTTTTTATTTCAAATAGACCTGTTGAAAGGCAAACGGATTGAGAAAGTAAGCAATCAATTTCATTAACGATATTCCAACTTTGTCCAAAATCTATTGAAGAATATATACGACCACTTCCTGAATTACCACCAACTGAAACAAATATTTCATTATCTGGAGTGCTTTTGATCATTTTTATTTGATCTTCTATATAAGTTCCTTTTGCGGGATTTATTATCTGAAACCATGTTAAACCCCCATCAATTGTTTTAAAAAGCATATTTCTTTTCCAAAGGAAGCCTATTTTTGCATTTATAAAATGAAAATTGAAAATCTTTTTTTCATTGATTGAAAATTCTAAATCTTCGATGTTCAAAGTTGAATTGATTTTTTCCCAATGATGTCCTCCGTCGACTGTTTTATAAAAAAGTAATAATGATTCTTCATAGTCAAATCCACCAATATATCCGGTATCGCTATTTATAAAATCAACCGTTGTAAGTTTTTCTCTTCCATCATACATAATGCTTTTATAATTCCAGGTCATACTTTTATTATCAGTTAAAAGTATATGTCCATTGTAACCAACAATAATTGCAGAATTGTCATCAATAATTTCAGTTTCAACTAAAGGATAATTAAATATAGTTTCAAAGTCAGGCAATTGAAAATCTTTCCAGGAATTCCCTCCATCATGTGTTGTCATTAATTTTGCTCCACCAATTCCATAACCATTTTTTTCATCCCAAAATTTGACTTTTTGGATATTTTGGGATATGACTTCTGAATAATGTCCACATTGTGCGTTTGATAACTTTGCTATAAAGAATAATAAAATAATGTAAAAAGTTTTTTTTGACATAATAGAATATATTTTTAACAAACAATGTTTTTTTAAATTTTAATAAATATAATCAATTTCCGAACAAAAGTCCTTGTTAGGAAGAAGAGCTAAAATTCAGCTCTTGAATAAACTCGATTAATATTACCAAATAACAAAATTACAAAATATTATTTGTTAACCTTTTGAATTTTGCCTTTGATGGTGTTGTTACTATCAAAGTAATTTACCGGTAATGAAATAGTATGACAAAAGTCGATTTTTTATTCTGTCAAATTTTCATTCATTTAACTCAGACAGTGACTTTTGATTATAATGCCTTCATTGCTTATGTCAAAAACATCCCTAGATTTTCGAATTATGAAACTGCGATACAATTAAACTATAAATTTCTCTAAAAGTCGGGAAGATTTATTATTCTTTACAATATAAACTCATGCTTTTATCAGCCCATTCTTTATTGCAAACATTACGAGGTGGGGAGAATTTTTTGCTCCGGTTTTTTCGAGCAGATGTGCCCTGTGTCCATCAACAGTCCGGGCACTGACACCGAGATATTTTGAGATTTCGGCATTCGACATTCCTTTGCATATCAGTTCCAGAACCTCCTGCTCGCGGTCGGTCAGTTCAACATCAACTAGTTTTTTGCCAGGTCTTTGTGACCGGTTTACCTTGTTTATGAATTCCTCTGAAAAATAATTATCACCTTCCATTACTGTTAAAATAGCTGTTTCCAATTCATCTTTGTTTGTTTTTTTCAGAAGAAAGCCATCAGCTCCAGCTTCGATCATTTGATTGAAATAGCTGATCTCTTCAAACATTGTGAGTGCTATGATTTTTGTGCCGGGATATTTTTCTACTATTTTTCTTGTAGCCTCAATACCGTCCATGACCGGCATTCTTATATCCATAAGCACAAGGTCTATGTCGTGGTGCTTAAGTATATCCATTAGTTTTAGCCCGTTAGGTGCTTCTCCGACCACCTTCACCCGATCTATTTCATTCAGAATTATTCTCAGGCCTTTTCTGAATATCTCATGATCATCGGCTATTGCAAGACTGATTATTTTCATGTTATTTTATTTTCAAGGTTATGAGCATGGTCATTCCCTGGCCCGGTGAACTTTTTATCATGGTCAGACCATTGATTGTTTTTACTTTGTTGATAATATTATTCAGACCAAGGCCTCCGGGGTTGTTTGTTTTTTCATTGACATCAAAACCTGTTCCATTGTCCTTATACAGCAGATTAATGTTGTCATCATTGCTTTCGAGGAAGATTTCTATATTTTGGGCATTGGAATGTTTCAGAGTATTATGAACCAGTTCTTTTATACTCTGGTAGAGGACTGTTTCTTCTATCCGTGCACCGGCAAGATTATACTGATCAGTATCGAGTGAGATATTAACTGATTTTGTATTTATGATATAGCTGCAAAAATCCTTTACTGCTGCTATAAGGCCAAAATCCTGCAGGATGCTCGGCATTATATTATTTGATATCTCCCGGGTTGAAACAATAGCCTTTTCGATCAGTTCATCAATTGACTGAATGGTTTCCTCAGGACTTATCTTATTGAAATTGCCTTTCTTGAGCAGATCAACGTACAATTTTATAGTAGAAAGCAGTGGAGCAAGATCATCATGCAGGTCGGCCGCAAATCTTTTTCTTTCTTTTTCTTCAGTTTCAATTATGGCTGAAGCTATCTTTCGCTCTATGTCTTTTCTTTCAGTAATATCCCTGGCAATGCTTAATATAGCTTTTTTGCCCATATATTCTATAACCCTGCTGCTCATTTCGAGAAAGATTGTTTTTCCTTCTTTAGTGAGCTGTTCAGTTTCAAATACGTGCTTTCCGGTTGTTATTACTTTATTCAGATTTTTTTTAACCATAGGAACATACTTCTCAGTTTTAAGGTCTGCAAAATTCATTTTCAGCAATTCTTCCCTGCTGTATCCCAATTTTCTTGTTGCCTCATTGTTGACTTCAATAATATTTGCATTGAAATCTTCAAGGTATATCTCATCTCCGGAATTATCGAAAAGCAGTTTAAACCGGTTTTCTGATTCAGCTTTGTCGAGTTCTGTCTGTCTTATTTTTTTCAACAGCTTACTCATTCTCAATATTGTGAGATTAATGACAATTGCCACAACACCATTGATTATAAAATAAAAATACAACAATAATAAATTGTTTTCATTATACCTTAAGTTGTACAATTCGACCAGCTGAGCTAATATCAGAAACAAAACTGCGATACCGATTATCATCCATGATCTTCTCATTTTTGTAAACTTCAAAATCTGCAAAAGAGAGAATACGGTGAATACCGATATGATAAGCGAGAGAATTATGGTAAAATAAAAAATCATATTATTTAAATCAAAAAAACAAAATTAGGGTCAAAAGAAAACATATTTTCAATTTCAGCTCAAAACTGTGGTTATTTATATCAATCTTAATTTATTCAGTCTACAGTCTTCAGTCTACAGTCTTCAATCTACAGTCTACAGTCTTCAGTCTGCCGACTGCCTACTGCTGACTGCCTACTGTTCAAATTGTTTGTTCAGAAAGTGTAATGAGTCTCCCCATTCACCCAGGGCTACTTCCGATCCTGTCGATTTGATTCTTAGTATCAGGCATCCTGTACAGCGGGAAGCATCTTCATCCAGACAGGGTTTGCCATCATAAAGCATGTACTTGCCCCGATATTTTACCGGGGTAAGGTTGGGCATCACGATATTTGCTCCTGCTTTGATTGCTTTTTCTCTGCCTTCGGGGTCTATTGCCTGCATGGCTGTAGTTGCTGCCATATTTACATCGGGCATCACAAGTCGCAATGTTGCTATCATATTAAGTGAGAGGCTGAACCTGTCCAGTATCGGTAATAATTGGTCTTTTTGTTCGTACATGGGTGTCTGATCGTGTTCAATATAAGGCCCCATACCTACCATATCGACATCAAAATCCCTGAAAAAAATAATATCATCAGCAAGATCTTCAATTTTTTGTCCGGGTAAACCTATCATTACCCCCGTTCCAACCTGATAACCTGTTTTTTTGATGGTTTCAAGTGTTTCCAGTCTTCTTTTGAAACTATGTAGCTCATTATCAGGATGATATCTGGTATAGAGGTCTGGATTGGATGTCTCTATTCGAAGCAGATACCTGTGAGCTCCAGCCTCAAACCATCTAGTGTATGTATCACTGGACTGCTCTCCCAACGAAAGGGTTATGCCAAGTTTTCCATCTGAAAGTTTTTTTATCTCACGGATCAGGAACTCAATTTTGCTGACAAATTTTTCGTCACTTCTCTCTCCTGTCTGTATAACTATACTTCCATAATTCATTTCATGAGCAAATCTGGCACAATCCAGAACTTCGTCATCCTGCATTGTGTACCTGTTCTGTTCCCTGTTGTCTTTTCTGATACCACAATAGTAGCAGTTCTTGGCACAAATATTGGAGTATTCTATAAGTCCTCTGAAAAAGACTTTATTACCGATTTTTTCATCTGCTATTTTTCGTGCAGCATGGATCAGTTCTTGCTGTTCTTTTCCCTTTAATGATAATAATTCAATTATCTCATTTTTAGATTTTGAATTCAAATTATTTATAGTCAGATTTGTACCCATCATCTCATAATTAATCAATACTGACAATAAATGGCCGGATTGCGCGCTCAAATATTCCATTCATATATGCTATAGCAATGCCGTAATTAGTGACAGGAATACCTGCTTCTATGGCCTGTAAAAGCCGGTTTCCCAATTGTTTTCTTGTTATCATACATCCACCGCATTGTATTACCAGGGCATAATCAGTTATTGGTCTTGAAATTTCATTTAACCCTGAAGTGATGTCAAATTCCAGTTTTTTACCGCTGAATTCCCTAACCCACCTGGGTATTTTAAATCTTCCTATATCATCACAACTGACCTGATGGGTACAAGATTCTAAAATCAGAATCCTGTCATTGTCAGAAAGGTCTGAGAGTTTTACCACTCCTTTGATGTATTGTTCAAATGGTCCCCTCATACGGGCATAAGCTACACTGAATCCGGTCAGGGGAATATCTTCGGGTATTATTTTACTTACAAATCCGAAAGCCTGGCTGTCAGTTACAACTAATTTGGGCTTTATACCGGTAGTCTTTAAAAAATGTTCAACCTCAGTTTCCTTAACCACAATATTAACAGCATCCTGATCGAGTACATCCCTGATAGCCATTACCTGGGGAAGTATCATTCTTCCATCAGGAGCTTCACTGTCCACTGGTGTGATCAGCATGACAATATCACCTTTGCTTATTAGTCCTCTGAATAAAGATGCTTTCTGATATGCAGTTTCAGGTATGGTAGCTTTCAAAGAATCAATCACTGAATCCAGATTCATCAAAGTCTTTGAACTGAATTCTGTAATAGGTGCATCTGTATAAGACCTGATTTTTTTGATCGTATCATTTTTCAGATCAGTAAGGTCTGTTTTATTATGCACAATCAGATAAGGTATGTCAAATCTGTTGAACTGATAAATGAGCTGATTTTCAAAATCACCAAATTCATTGGCTGCAATGAGCAGGATGGCACAATCCATGTTTTTTATGGTTTGCAGGGTCTTCTCAACCCTTTGTTTGCCAAGGGATCCCGAATCATCAATTCCTGCTGTGTCAACAATAATAGCCGGTCCTATTCCAAAGATCTCTATTGATTTTTTTACCGGATCGGTAGTTGTTCCGGGTACATCGGAAACTATTGCTACCTGCGATGCAGTGATTGCATTGATAAATGAGCTTTTCCCGACATTCCTTTTACCAAATATGCCTATATGCGGCTTGAGGTCCCTTCCTTTCTTCATATTATAGATTTTTAAAAATAAAGGTCTCTTTCTCCCTGTTTTATTTTTTCTATTCTGTCAATAAGATGAGGATATATTTTTTCATTTTCGAGTGGTTTCAGGTTTTGCCAGATCACTTCCCAGCCTTTAACGTAAGTGCTTTCTGGTGCATAATCCATCAGATATTCTGCAAGGGTAAGGATTGCATTTGGTGTGCAGAATTTTTTAATAAAGCCGGGTACCGAAAATTCCATAAAATGTTCTCCTGTCCTGCCCATCCTGTAACATGAGGTACAAAATGATGGCAACATATTATTATGCAGCAATTCATCAATTATTTCATTAAGTGAGCGTTCATCGTTAATACGAAACTGGCCCTTATTAAGATTTTGTTCTGAATTGAGGGTTTTGGTATAACTTCCAAGTTCGATCTTAGTGCCCCCGTCTATCTGTGAAACTCCATACTGTATAATTTCATTTCTGAGGAATGCCGGTTCCCTTGCTGTTAAAATCATGCCAGTATAAGGTACTGCAAGACGAAGGATAGCAATTAATCTGGCAAAATCCTGATCACTCACAAAATATTTTGTTCCAAGATTCAGTGTTGAGGCATCCTTGATCCTTGGAAATGAAATAGTATGAGGTCCGACATTATAGCATGCCTCAAGATGATTTGTATGCCTTACCAGGCCCATCACTTCAAATCTCCAGTCATAAAGACCAAAAAGCGCACCAATACCAACATCATCTAGACCCGCTTCCTGTGCTCTGTCAAGCGATGTCAGCCTGTAATTGAAATCTGCTTTTTTGCCCCTGATATGATATGTTTTATATGCTTCAGGATGATAAGTCTCCTGAAATACCTGATAAGTTCCAATTCCAGCTTCTTTTACAATGCTGAAACCATCAATATCAAGAGGTGCTGCATTTATATTGACTCTTCGTATTTCACCATTTCCTTTTTTTACTTCATAAGCCAGTTTTACAGTATGGGCGATGTATTCAGGGCTATACTGTGCATGTTCTCCATATACCAGTATCAGTCTTTTCTGTCCATTGTCCTCCAGTGCTTCTATTTCTCTGATTATTTCCTCATCGTTGAGCGTTTTTCTCTGAGCATCCTTATTTGATGCTCTGAAACCGCAGTAAGTACAGTTATTTGCACATTTATTTCCAATGTACAATGGTGCAAAAAGGACAATACGGTTGCCGTAAATAGTATTTTTTAGCGTTTTAGCTCCATTTTTGATCTCTTCTATAAGCTCCGGATCATCTGCGTTGATAAGGACTGCCACTTCTTCAAGGCTCAGACGTTTTTTGGACAGGGCAAGGGAGATCACTTCTTTTACTTTTTCTTTCGTTGAAATAGTATTGTTCAGGATATCCCATATTTCATCAGCATCTATGAACGGAACCATCGGTTCGTCCGGTATAGAATATTTTTCAGGAGTGAAAATCATAGTAAATTTTATCCTCATATAAATAATTTAAAACGCTTTATATGCTGTTTTTGTTGCAATAGAAAATTTAGATGCTTCTATAATTATTGTTTAAATATTGGGACAAAAATTAGAATGTGGAAAAATCTCGACTTTACAATGCAGGTAATTGTCTTGATTTTCAACAGGTATTATCAGGAGATACAAATTTAGCACAAAAGACCTATTTAAAATTGTATTTTGCTTTATTTGTGGATTTTTGATCTTTTTCAAAATTTAGAATAATTCAAAATAAAGCGATGTTTGTACGGAGCAAGATCAATAAATAACGATCACAATGCGCTATATTATTTCGTTAAGTATTTATATTTCAATTGTTGGCATGGTATTTGGAAATGATAGTAATGTGTTATTTTTTATCAGTAATTTTAATTATTTCAAATGAAAAAACAAGCTAATATTTTGAATTACATCCAATTCATCTTAGCAATATGTACGAACTTGAGATACGTCATTTTAAAAATTTATATTGTATTGGTTTTATTATTTATTTTTAATTATAAATTGTTCCCCCAGATTTGTGGGTATGATTTATTAAATATTTATCAGCAAAATGGTAACAATTTGAATTATACAGTTCCTTATTGCCCTGAATTTTACCATGATATTGATATCGAAATTCCAGTAATAGTTCATGCCCTTTTTAACGATGAATTTGAAAATGTAAGTTATGCTGAAGTTGTAGAAATGATTGAAAGAGTCAATCAACAATTAGTTACTGACCCAGTGACTTATAAGGATCATGATCCTTTCGTAAATATAAAAAAATACAATGTAAATATAAGGCTTAAATTAATCGAACAAGATGAGTGTGTTAATCCAACTCCAGGTTTTAAAAGATATTATTCTCAAAAACCATGGATTTATTCAGACACGCTTGATGGTTTTTTGAGTGAAGATTTAAGAATAAAAGAAAACTTAATATGGAATCCCTTATTTTGTCTTAATATTTTTTTAGTACGTTCCATTGAAGCTAAACTTATAAATAAATGTGACGAGGAGCAAATGGTCCAAATAAATGGATATACAATTGGAGATGATGATTTGTCAGACTATTATTCGCGAGATGGAATTGTTTTAGATGATGATTATTTGTATGTACTAATTCACGAATTAGGGCATTACTTGGGACTCAATGAAATTTGGCAGGGAGAATGTTTTAAATGGTATGATTGTCAAGAGGGAGATCAAGTTGTTGATACAGAACCAGTTGTTGATCAGCTCACAATAAATGATGGAGATAATAAGCGCTGTAATGATCAAGATTACTTGATTCCTGCCAATATGTGTTCAGAATGGATCATTGGATTTAATGATGAACAAAATATTGAGTTCAATGATGTTTTATGCGATAGCTGGTATAATCAGTATGGTAACGGAGCTATATACCAATATCCTGCAGACAATTTTATGACTTATCAATGGAATTGCATGACTAATTTTACTGATGGTCAGTATAGACGAATGATTAATAATCTGGAAGGCAATAGACCTTTCTTAAATGAAGATAATGTTTTTATTGATTTTTCTGAAAATACAAATCATCAAATTTATGAATTATTAAATAAAACAGGAACAAGAATTAATGAATTTTGCAATTTAAAGATTAGAAACTTCATAAAACTTGGGGGAAATCTAGTAATAGATTCAGGTCCAGATGAAACAATTTGCCTGAAAAATTTTAGTTTTAATATGAGCAATAATGCTAAAATTTCAATTTCTAACAACACAACCGTTATACTTGATAATACTCATATTTTCAATTGTGATGGATTTTGGGATAAAATATATGTAGAATCTGGCTCAACTTTGATTGTTAAGAATAATTGCTTAATCGAAAATGCAAAATCTGCAATAGAAGTTGAAAAGGGTGCTACAGTAGATATTTCTGACTGTATCTTCAAAAACAATTTTTACTCCATTGTTTTAAATATAAAAGGAGAGGGCGAAACTGCAAATTTATCAGCTAAAAATGTTAAATTCTATTCAGATGAAACATTTAATTATTCTTATTTGGGTCATAACTATGAGAGACCTATGGCTGGGATTGCGATTTATGGTCATAATTATATAGATCTGACTACACCTGAAAATAATAAAAATATTTATAAAAGATTGTCTAATGGGATTATTGCTTTCAATTCAAAAATAAACGTGACCAATAGTCAATTTGAAGATATTTACCCGGGTGGCTATAATTTTTTCAATGGATCAATAATATTTGATCAGGGATACGCAATAAATTTTAAAGGAGGCCCTGCTATCTCAAATGTTGAAAATTCGACAATAGAAAATTGTAAATATGGGATAGGACTATATAAAACTAATTCAAATATCATAAGTAATACTATTGATGATGTAAATAATGGCATAATTATTTATGATGCTGACCATTTTGATATTTCAGGCAATCAGATTGAAGCATCAGACAGGGGTATTTATATAGCTTACAGTAGCCCTCATAGCATCTTTGAACAACAGTATTCAATGAATATTTCTCATAATCAAAATATTAAATTGACTGGAAATGATGAAAGTGGCAAAGCTATTCAGTTTGTAAATTGTGCAGATATAAATATTGATAATAATATTTTTGAGATAAATGATAATGAAGCAGGTATAAGTTTAATAAATTGCAAAGATATTGAATTCTTAGATAATGATGTTTGGATTACGGAAAATTCAATTGATAATACTAATTGTGTTAATATTGATGATTGCTACCATTTAAAATTCGTAAATAATTTATTACTGGATCCATATCTGACACAATCAAATAGCGGTTTCAATGTGATGAATTCACTGTTGAACCATTATGAATGCAATAATATATATTCTGAAAAAGGCATTCAATTCTGGGACAACTGCGATAATAGCTCTCTAATTGCCAACAAGTATTATGCGAACAGCAAAGACCTCGTCCTTGGTTCTCCGAATGCAATCGGAGATGCTGCAAGCTCCACATGGATAGGACCTCAGGGAAACATTCAAACTAAGGAAGGTAATGGAAACCTCTGGCCCACTCAAAATAGCTATGCCCACAATTCATCATTAGGTAATATTGTTCTCTGGTCACCTTTCTTTGTGAATGCTCCTGTGAATACTGATTACATACCGGATATCATAGAAGCTGCTGATCAGTGGTTCAGGAATGATGATAGTTTTTCCAATTTAAATCCATGTTCTGGAGTACCTGGTGCAGATTTGATATTGCCATGCAATTATCTGATCACCAAGATAAAGACCATCGATACTATGCGTAGAATAGATCCATGCAGGAAGCTGATGTGGCAGTACAAATACTATCTGCAACTGCTGAAGATGAAAAAAGCAGGGCAGCTATCAGATCAATGCCTCGGATTTCTCAATGCTCAATCCAACAATGTACTGGTCAAAATAGCCAAAATCAATATGGGTGTGGATAGCATTGGCAATCTGTCACTAAGCACTGCTACCGCTCTGAATACAGTATTTACACTCACTATGGCACTCGACAGCCTCGAGAACATAGGGCAAACAGGTACTCAGCTATGGCAGCGTACTGTAGATCAGTATAATAGCACTATTAATCAATATATTACCTTGAAGCAAAGAGATGAAATGAGAGACAGCACCATGACAGATAGCCTGCATACTGCAATAAACGGAGTATATTTAAGTGATACTTGCCTGGCAACTCTACTCAAAGTATTTGGGGTAAAGCTGCGTCTGATGCAGGCTGATACTCTCAACCAGAGAGATCTGACGTTGATAGCTCATATAGCTGATGCCTGCCCTACTGAACTTGGAGAGGGAGTCTTCCTTGCCCGAAGTATAATGAGCCTGTACGAAAACAGAAGATACATGAGGATGGAGGATTGTATTGACGGAAGTTTGATACCGAGAAATGATGCTGGTATAATAAAAACAGAAGAAAAATTATCAGTTTTTCCAAATCCTGTTGGAAGAGAAGTTACATTCAGTGTTAATACAGATATCGAAGAAAAAGGAATATTGAAAATAATGGACACAAATGGACAAATAGTGGCACAATTTGAAATCAATAATGGGAAAAACAGTATCGTTTATATTGCTTCATCATTGAAGAATGGAATATATATTGTAGAATATTCTTCCGAAAAAGGAGCTAAAAAAGAATTGCAAAAGTTGATGATTATCAAATAATTTAATTATAATTAAGCCCTTAAGTATTTTACTTAGGGGCTTTTAATTTTTTTTTATGACAAAAGAAGGATATGCTCTAATATTATTTTTAGTATTATTTTTTCATATTTATGCAAATGCTCAGGATAAAAGAGATTATATTTATTTGTCTGGTTATGTTCATGGAAATGACCCAAGCAGGACTCAGGGTAATATTATTAATTTTAACTATCATAGGAAAATAGATTCAATAACAATTGGTGATATTTTATTTGGTAATAATTCTGCAATTTGCGACAAAGACGGAAAATTGTTGTTTTATACCGGAGGTTGCGCTATCATAGACAGCACACATAAAATTATGGAAAATGGTGATAGTATAAATTATGGTGAATCGTGGATCAGATTTTGCGAAAAAGGATATGGAGACTATCCAGGTTCTCAAAATTCGATAATTTTGCCAGATCCGGGAAATGAAAACGGATATTATCTTATCCATAAAACTGACGAGCTGATCAAAGAGCCAAAAGTTCATTTTTACGGTGAGCTTAGGTACTCTTATGTTGATATGAGTTTGAATAATGATCTTGGAAAAGTGAAAAAGAAAAACATAGCGATTTTGAAAGATACTAATTTTGTAACAAGTTATATGTCGGCTTGCAGACATATTAATGGAAAGGATTGGTGGATAATTCAGATTAAAAATTTTTCAAATGAATATTATAAATTTTTGTTAAACAAGGAAGGTATTCACTTCAACCATTTTCAACAAATAGGACCATTCTTTGATGATTGGACAGGTATTGGTCAGTCTGCTTTTTCACCCGATGGAAGCAAATGGATGATGTATGGTGATATAAATGGTTCTCAACCAGGTCAAGGTGGAGTATTGATATATGATTTTGACAGGGAAACAGGTTATTTATACAATATGAGAATGATAGAGACTAATGATAGTGCCTTTGCAAGTGGAGTGGCATTTTCACCCGATTCCAGATTTGCTTACATTTCTACAGGTTATGATTTATATCAGGCAGATTTATCAAAAGGCAATGCTGACATCGAAATAGTTCATATAGATAAATGGGATGGTTTTCGTGACTTTGGATTCCCAGTAACAATTGGTGCTATGCAATTAGCTCCGGATTGCAGAATATACGTAGCTGCTTCCCAAACTGTCCGCCACATGGGCTTGATAAATAAACCAAATGAAAAAGGCATGGCATGTGATTTCAGACAACATTCAATTGAATTTCCAAATTTGATAGGACAAAATTCAATAACAAATTATCCTCACTTCCGCATCGATGAGGCAGAGATATGCGACCCGACCATCACCTCTATATTCGGAGATGCAGTGTGGTATCGGAGGGATATGGAGGTATGGCCTAATCCCTCGTCGGGTGTGTTCAATGTGGAGTTGCCGGATGTAGGAGCAGGGAAGATTGTGGTGATGAATATAGAAGGACAGGTGGTGTATGAGCGTGATGTGAGCAATATCATCAAAGATGAGCACATAGATATTTCTGGCTATCCGGCAGGTACATACAATGTTGAGTTCTGGCCGGATAGGAATACAGGATCGAAGTCAGGAGACT